>NZ_MKEQ01000001.1:3193266-3831920 GCF_001875655.1 Enterobacter hormaechei ATCC 49162 | reverse complement strand
AAGATAAATTTATCAAATTGGGTATTTATCATATTGCTAAAAAGTGGGAGTATTTGGTCATGGACATAAAAAACATTCGACGTCAGAACCTAAACAGGTTGATTGGTGAGTACATCGTGGAAGGTTATACCAAGGCACAAATTGCTGAAAAAATTGGTATACCCTTCTCAACTGAGTCAGTTATCTGGCTCTAACGCCTCTCGTAACATTGGTGACATAATAGCTAGGAGAATTGAGTCAAGTATGGGCCTGCCCCATGGCTGGATGGATTCAAAGAGAGCAGATGTTGATGCATCTGGTACCAAGCCTAACTTTTTCATAAATCCACTGACAAAAAATCAGCAACAATACCGAATTGAGGTGCTGGACACTGAGTTCAGTTGCGGAAGTGGCAGGATGAACATGGACTATCCTGAAATAGTTAAATCGATTGAACTTGATCCAGAGGAGGCTAAAAGGATGTTTGGTGGGCGTAGCCCTACCTCCCTGAAAATCTGCACGGTTGTCGGCGATAGCATGCTCGGGACTATTTTTCCCTGGGGATCTTGTCGTTATAGACGTTACGGTAAACCGGTTGATAGGTGATGGGATTTATGCGTTCGTTTATGGTGACAACTTTCATATCAAACGCTTACAGCTGCTTAAGGACAAGCTGGTAGTCATCAGCGATAATTCAACTTACGAAAAATGGTTTGTATCTGAAACTGATCAAAGCGAGTTTCACATTCAGGGCTTAGTTGTCGGTAGATGGCAAATGTCATACAACCGTTTGGGGTGAGACTCATACATATAAAAACCAGCTTCGGCTGGTTTTTTTATGCCCTGCACAAAATAATTTACTATATATATCAATATCATAACCATTAATTTATCATAATTTATCAAAAAGATATTTACCCAAAATTTATCTTTGAGATAAAGTTTCATTCATCGGCAAACAACGGAGCCAATGAAATGAATACTCAAATCACCGTAGCCAAAACCATCGGCAAAAGAATATTAAATCAAAGATCTTCGCTTCGACTCTCTCAGGATTTTTTGGCTGATCATCTTGGTTTAACAACCGAAACCATTAACAACTGGGAAACGGAAAAAACTGTTCCGTTTGCTGACCAGTTAATCCAATTGGCTAACATTCTTCATTCTGATGTTCTGTGGCTCATTTCAGGAAACGAGCAGTGCCGGTGAATTTACAGAACCAACAAGTATTATAACGTCCAATCAACTTAACTCATGGTCTGCTGATATTGGCCAATTGCAGAATGGCTTTATCTAACGCTATGGATTGCATGCCTCCGGAATTGTCGGCTATCGGTACACTAACTATCGTTTATGAAAAATTAGACGACTTGCAAGAAACCATCTGCAAGCAAGCCGACAAAATTTAAAATTAATTAACATTATTTATTAACACCTTTCTTGGTGGGGACAAACTCACCCTTAGGAAATGAAAATGCAAAATTCCGTCGCAGTTAATCAGCCAGTTAAAACGCCTCAAATGCTGTTCGGATTCTGACAACATCAATGACTTTGGCAACCGCGTACAAAGCTGCCGGATGGAAGGTGATTCAATGCAGCCGACCATCGAACCATGTGAGGTTGTGGCTTTCGTTGATTGCGGTGGACGTGCGCTTACCTCTGGCATTTATGTTTACACAATGGATGCTTTTGGTCGCCCATGTCTTTTCATTAAGAGAATTGAGCCATTAGCTGATGGCTCCATTAAAAATCATTTCTGATAACCATCATATACGAAACTTTCACCCTTAATACCGATGAACAGAAAGAAATCAAAATTCACGGTCGGGTGGTGGCTTCTTTGGCTGTGAGGCGCTTCGTATGACTTTCATCATTGATAAATCGGCATATAGAACAGCATGCCTTTATGCGGCCTGCGGTTACGAGGTAATCGCTTCGTCTTTATCTTAAAAAGCATATGGTCGGTAATTATGAGCTTATTAAAAAGGCAAGACATTCAGGTTGTGAACATCAAAGCCGAGCAACTGGCTGGTTTATCGCAAACATTATTTGAATATCACGACAAACTGGGACCATTTCCAACTTAAAACTATTTGCTCTCTTGTTTATGACATTGCTGGCGAAATTCATGATTGGACCGAAAAAGAAGAGGAAATTGTTATGAGCTTAGAGGAGGAGGCTCGCCGCAATGGATAAATTAATCGAGACATATCGCCGCCGAATTTTAAAAGCAGCGTTATTACGCCACCAGCGTAAAACAGGCAGTAACTGCCTTGTTATTAAGCTCAATAAAGGCGGCATTAACACGGTCGAGTTAACAGAGATTCTTCTCGATGGATTATTGAGAAAATTCGAAAGGCTTGCGATCAGTGAGTACGGGAATGTCGAAGGCGTAAAAGCTATCAAGGGAATTTACAGCAGCGCTGTTGATGTTAATGGCAGCGGTGAATTCCTTACGGATAGCGGGAAGGAGTTAATCGACGAGCTCATTTCTGAGCTGGTCGAGTTCGTCAAAAAACAAAAAGTGGAGGCTCCGAAAACGGAGGGTCATGAAATGGAGGGATCTGATGGCTCTTACAGCGATACGAATTCCTGAGTGGGTTCACCTCAAAGCAGCACACGTTTTAAGCCAGTTCAGAGCGAGGAGGATTCACCCCTGCCGCATGATCGGCACCGGGAATCTGAGCCTGAAGGTAAATCACCGCTGGCGGCTACTATCCCGCGATGGCGGCAAGAACTGGGAAGTAATGAGCCATGAAACCTATAACCGGGAGAAAGACAGATGACTGACTTTGAAAAAGATAACGTGAAGCAGCTTGTTGCTCGCCTGAAGGAAATCCAGAAGCAATCCGACGTAACGATTCCTGGTTGGATGCTTGACGAAAACCGCTATGGCAAGGGCTCCCTTACTTTAGAAGAGCAGCATGAGTGGGCTCAAACCGTCGTCCAGTCCATGCGCGGTACGGTCGCCCTTCTTTATCTCATCAGCTGCGAAAACCGCTGGGGACTCCGTGACGGGCAATACCAGTTTAAAACCGAGGAGTTTACCTTCGGCTTAACCCGGGAACTTATTGAAAATCTGCTGATTAAGCATGTGGAGTGCGCACTGATCGAGCACAAGCCTGAGGAACGCTATCTGGCGGTTTACCAGTTCTACTACGCCAACGATCAGCGCCTGAAAGAAGTCGGTCATTCGTGGTTCGCAGAGTTTCTCGACGAGATTTTTGTAGATCTCGCTGCCCAGCTGCGCACCGGTAAAACAATGCCAGCCAATCACGTTTTGCATTAAGGAGCAATGAAGATGGCAATGAAAGCAGAATTAGCACCAGTAGCGGCCCGTGACCTGCAGATCATCGAGTATCGCGGTCAGCGAGTTGTGACCACTGAACAGCTGGCGGCAGGATATGGCGCAACCGAGCAGATGATCACCAACAACTTCAACCGCAACAAATCCCGGTTCGTTGAAGGTAAACATTACTTCAAGCTTTCTGGCGGAGATGTTGAAATTTTGCGCAACTCTTTCAGCGGACTGCAAATCTCAAGCAAAGCTCGCACCCTGACTCTTTGGACTGAACGCGGTGCAGCTAACCACGCCAAAATTCTCGAGACAGATCAGTCCTGGGAATTCTACGACGATATGGCTGAGTTTTATTTCACCCGCCGCGCCTCTATTGCAACGCCGGCAACACCGCTGACACTTAGCCGAAAAGAACTTGCCTTGATGGTAATTGAAGCCGAAGAACGCGCCGAAGCCGCTGCACTCGAAACCAGGACCCTCAGCGCCACTGTTGAAAGCCTGGAGAAGCACTTCACCAAAGGCATGACGATCCCAGCATTCAGCAAGGCGCTGAACGGCGTCAACATCAACAAAATGATGTGGTGGGCGTCCGAGCGTGGCTGGGTGTTTAACGAGCAACGCGACCCAGAGAAAGATCCGCGCTGGCGCGTCGCCTCATATGCCCGCGACAAATATCTGACGGAAGACCAGACGCAGATCACCCCGCACGGCAAGGATGCTTTCACGAAGTTTACGCCAGTACTGCTGGAGAAAGGCTGTCACCGTCTGTATCAGCTGTACATGAAAGGTGAGCTGCCAATGAAAAAGACTTGGAATGGCGAGTACAGCCACGACAAAGCGATTTATTCACCGGAGGCCAAATAATGGAACTGCTTCCTTGCCCACTTTGTGGCAACGATGAAATAGATTTCGATTCTGTGCTTTATGAAGGCGAGCCAATGTTTGTAGTCCGTTGCGATTGCTGCAGTGTGAGTCTAGCTCCGCAAGCTCGTGATATGGCTGCGGCCATCTGGAACCAGCGAGCACCACGGCCGAAAGAAGCGACAGATTCATACCAAATTCTTGAGCACCCATCAGTGGGGCGATTTCAGATCATTAAGCCGGAGGGCTTCTGAAGTGAATAATGATATCTGGAATCCGGCTGGCTCTATTGAGCTGGCCCACCGGCAGGCTCTGACATGTGTATGTGATGCCTACTTGTTTCATTTGGTCAGCCTGCACCGTCGCCCTGTATATCGCCACCAGTACGGTGATATTTCGCTTAATCAGACAGCATTACAGGGATTCATCGACTCGTACCTCGCTGATAAGGGATGGAGTATGGAGCGTCGCCGTGCACATTACATCCGGATGCTGGACCTGATCAAATATATGCATCGCAGCAATGCGGACTTCGTCGATTGGGGAACTGTGCCAGCTCTAAACCCAAGGGGCATCCGCTGGATGAATGCCTGTTTCTCAAGGCTGGGAGAGATGGTTAATAGTTTTGGCGGGTGGAATAACGTCGTGGCGAACGCAGACAGCGAGGTGAAATGATGGACCGTGCAATGATCAAGACCGACTCCCTGAACACAATTGGGGAATGCCTCGAGCAGCTGGCGCTGGCCGAAGAAGGCCTTATCGTAATCGACGGCCAACTGTTAAAGCATGATGCCGATCAGGCTTGGCGCAAGCGGGCAGAGAATGCCCGCCGGACCATTGGGCAAAAGAAGCGAATCATCACCGCTCGTTTATCTGTGCTTCGCCATCAGGAGAAAGAGCATAACCGGCAGATGCATCACACGCGTGACAGCTATCTGATTGCAGAGCTGCGGGAGATTGTCACGCCCTCTTCTTTCCTGCGCTGCGTACACCGCGCAGAAACAAAGCTGGAGGCCGCCAGTGAGTGAATCCAACTTGTTTGAATTGGTGGCGCTGATCAAGGCAGCAAAGAGCGATCCGTCAGCGATAGTCGATGCATTATGGGAGGCCGGTTATCGCCAGCCCGAAAGGAGCGAGAAGGAGGCGGCCAAAATAACTATCGACACCTTCTTCTACTGCATGGCGTTCGATATGCCGACAGATTTCTGGCCCCGCGATTATGACAGCGTTCTCCAGAATGAGCTGATGAAAGCAGTTATTGGTGAGGATGGAGAGCTGGCCTACGCCACCGCCAGCGAAATAGCCAAAAGCGTTATCAACGCCGGATTTAGCAAGGAGGCCGCCAATGGGTGAAATGGTCGATTTGAATAATGCGTGGTGCCGCTGCCGTGGTCTGAGTGTGATGTGAGGTGATTATGAGCGACGTTGTTCTTCTGGTACCGAATGACTGGGTTAGTGAAAAGGTTCTGATTGCGGTTACCGGGCTCAAGCCCGGAACCATCCTCCGGGCCAGAAAAGAATGCTGGCTGGTTGGGCGGGAATATGTGCATGTTTCACCTGACGGAAATCCGAAACCTTCCAGCGAGTGCATGTATAACCGTAAAGCGGTCGATGCGTGGGTGGCCTCAATGAAAAACAAACAGCCTGGGTGATCTGAGGCCATGAAAAAGGTAATCTCATATCGCTCTTGGGCGTCTGGAGGAATCAATGGATAAAGTTACATATCCAACAGGCGTCGAAAACCACGGTGGCACATTGCGCATCTGGTTTAATTTCAAAGGTAAGCGTGTCAGGGAGAACCTCGGTGTCCCTGACACCGCTAAGAACAGGAAGATCGCCGGGGAACTGCGGACATCGGTATGTTTTGCCATCAGAACAGGCACATTTGAGTACGCGTCACAGTTTCCGGACTCCCCTAACCTCAAGACTTTTGGGGTGGGTAAGAAAGAAATTACAGTGTCAGAGCTTGCCGAAAAGTGGCTGGATCTGAAGAGAATGGAAATCTGCGCGAACGCACTCAACCGTTATGAGTCAGTCGCAAGGAATATGGTGCCAAGGATCGGGGGTAATCGGCTGGTGTCGGCGGTAACGAAAGAGGAATTACTGTATATCAGGAAAGATTTACTGACTGGTCACCAGATGCCAATGAAGGGGAAGGTCCCGGCAAAGGGACGAAGTGTTGTCACCGTAAATTATTACATGACAACTATTGCCGGAATGTTTCAGTTTGCCACAGATCACGGTTACTTAGAGGCGAACCCATTCGACGGGATCAAGCCTCTTAAAAAAGCCAGGGCAGAGCCAGATCCGCTAACTCGTGACGAATTTATTCGCCTGATTGATGCATGCCGGCATCAGCAGACGAAAAACCTGTGGTCACTAGCAGTATACACAGGGGTCCGTCATGGGGAGCTGACCTCCCTGGCCTGGGAGGATATCGATCTTGAAGCTGGAACAATAACAATCAGGCGCAATTATACAAAACTGGGTGAATTCACTCTACCGAAAACTGAGGCCAGTACCAACAGAGTGATACACCTCATTCAGCCTGCGATCAGCGTCCTGAGGAATCAGGCGGAAATGACCAGGCTTGGAAAAAAGCATCAGATCGATGTTCAGCTGCGCGAGTACGGCAGAACTGAGAGCCACGAGTGTACATTTGTTTTCAACCCTCAGCTGGTCAGAAGATGTCAGCAGGTGGGGATTATCTACAAAGTTGACTCGATAGGTGATTTATGGGACGCGGCTATGAAGCGAGCAGGGATAAAGCACAGGAAAGCATATCAGTCGCGTCACACGTATGCATGCTGGTCCCTGTCAGCTGGCGCTAACCCCAGCTTCATTGCCAGTCAGATGGGCCATGCGAGCGCCCAGATGGTCTTTAACGTATACGGTGCGTGGATGGCAGACAGCAGTAGTGAGCAGATCGCAATGCTGAATCAGAGGCTCGCGGATTTTGCCCCACAGATGCCCCAAAGCATACATAGCAGCGCCAGAGTATTATTGAAATCAGTAAGTTAGTTAATAACGCCCGACATGTTAACTGCGTGGAGGGCAACACCACGCTGTACGCCCTGCCCCGCCCAGAGATCGTCGAACGCTGGCGCGAGCAGACCACCGACGACTTCCGCTTTTGTTTTAAATTCCCGGCGACCATCTCCCACAACGCCGCGCTGCGCAACTGTGATGATTTAACCCATGAGTTTTTCAGCCGGATGTCGCCTCTGGCCAACCGTATTGGCCAGTACTGGCTCCAGCTTCCCGCGACGTTTGGTCCCCGCGACCTGCCAGCCCTCTGGCAATTTCTGGATGCCCTGCCCCGTGGCTTCACCTACGGCGTGGAAGTGAGGCATCCGGAATTCTTTGCCAAAGGCGACGCGGAGAAAGCGCTGAATCGCGGCCTGCATGAGCGTTCGGTCAACCGTGTGATCCTCGACAGCCGCCCCGTGCACAGCGCAATCCCGCACAGCGAAGCCGTCGTTGATGCCCAGCGCAAAAAACCAAAAGTGCCCGTTCACGCGATCGTAACGGCACAAAACCCAATGGTCCGGTTTATCGGCAGCGATAATATGCTGCAAAATGAAGAGATGTTCGCCGTCTGGCTGCAAACGTTAGCGAAATGGGAGCACACCACCACACCGTACCTCTTTTTACATACGCCGGATATCGCCCAGGCACCTGAACTGGTCGATGCTCTCTGGCAGGCCTTGCAGCAGGCGGTTCCGTCGGTTGGCCCCGCGCCGTCCATCCCACAACAATCTTCTCTTTTCTGAAATCACCCCTTATCATAGAGACGTGCCATCTGCCAAAAACAGGGAGTTAGTATGGTCAGCGCGCTGTATGCGGTGTTAGGTGCATTACTGCTGATTAAATTTTCGTTTGATGTTGTGCGCCTGAGAATGCAGTACCGCGTTTCCTACGGTGACGGGGGCTTTTCTGAACTGCAAAGCGCAATCCGGATCCACGGCAACGCAGTCGAGTACATTCCCGTCGCGTTAATTTTACTGCTGTTAATGGAGATGGATGGCGCAGAAACCTGGATGGTGCACGTCTGTGGGCTGCTGCTGATAGCAGGTCGTTTGATGCATTATTACGGTTTTCACCACCGCCTGATCCGCTGGCGTCGTTCCGGCATGAGCGCGACCTGGTGCTCGCTTTTGCTGATGGTGCTGGCTAACCTTTGGTATATGCCGTGGGAGTTGGTTTTCTCCTTCCATTAGCGCACAATATGCCCCTTTATTTTTCCCGGATTTTTACGTTATGTCAGATCGCGACACGCTTTTTTCCGCGCCTATCGCCAGCCTGGGCGACTGGACCTTTGATGAACGGGTAGCCGAAGTCTTCCCGGATATGATCCAGCGCTCTGTTCCCGGTTATTCCAATATTATTTCCATGATCGGCATGCTGGCGGAGCGTTTTGTTCAACCCGGTACGCAGGTCTATGACCTGGGCTGTTCGCTGGGTGCGGCAACGCTGTCCATTCGTCGTAACGTTCATCACGAAGGCTGCAAGATCGTCGCTGTCGATAACTCTCCGGCCATGGTTGAACGCTGCCGTCGCCACATTGACGCCTATAAAGCCCCTACGCCTGTTGAGGTGGTGGAAGGCGATATCCGCGATATCGACATCCAGAACGCCTCGATGGTGGTCCTGAATTTTACCCTTCAGTTCCTTGTGCCGGACGACCGTCAGCGGTTGCTGGATAAAATTTATCAGGGCCTGAACCCGGGCGGCGCGCTGGTGTTGTCTGAGAAATTCAGCTTTGAAGACGCCAGCGTGGGCGAACTGCTGTTCAACATGCACCATGATTTCAAACGTGCAAACGGCTACAGCGAGCTGGAGATCAGCCAGAAGCGCAGCATGCTGGAGAACGTGATGCTGACGGACTCCGTGGAAACCCATAAAGCGCGCCTGCGCAACGCCGGATTTGAACACAGCGAACTGTGGTTCCAGTGCTTTAACTTTGGCTCTCTGGTGGCGCTGAAAGGCGGAGACGCAGCATGATCGAGTTCGGGAATTTCTATCAGCTGATTGCCAAAAACCACCTCTCCCACTGGCTGGAAACCCTGCCGGCGCAAATTGCCACCTGGCAGCGCGATCAGCAACATGGGCTGTTGAAGCAGTGGTCCAACGCCGTGGAGTTTCTGCCGGAACTGACGCCTCATCGTCTGGATTTACTGCACAGCGTGACGGCGGAAAGTGAAGAGCCGCTCCCGGCCGGGCAGATCAACCGTATCGAAACGCTGATGCGTAACCTGATGCCGTGGCGCAAAGGGCCGTTCTCGCTGTATGGCGTGAACATCAATACCGAGTGGCGTTCCGACTGGAAGTGGGATCGCGTTCTGCCTCATCTGTCCGATCTGACCGGGCGCACCATTCTGGACGTGGGTTGCGGTAGCGGCTATCACATGTGGCGCATGATCGGCGCAGGCGCGCATCTGGTGGTGGGTATCGATCCGATGCAGCTGTTCCTGTGCCAGTTTGAAGCGGTGCGTAAACTGCTGGGCAACGATCAGCGCGCGCACCTGCTGCCGCTGGGCATCGAGCAACTCCCTGCCCTGAAAGCGTTTGATACCGTGTTCTCAATGGGCGTGTTGTACCACCGTCGTTCCCCGCTGGAGCATCTCTGGCAGCTGAAAGATCAGCTGGTCAGCGGCGGCGAACTGGTGCTGGAAACGCTGGTTATCGAAGGCGATGAACATGCCGTTCTGGTGCCGGGGGATCGCTATGCGCAGATGCGCAACGTTTACTTTATCCCGTCCGCGCTGGCGCTGAAGAACTGGCTGGAGAAATGTGGGTTTGTCGATGTACGCATCGCCGATGTCTGCGTGACGTCTATTGAAGAGCAGCGCCGCACCGACTGGATGATCACCGAATCGCTGGAGCAGTTCCTCGACCCGGACGATCACAGCAAAACCATCGAAGGCTATCCTGCACCGATGCGTGTGGTGCTGATTGCGACGAAGCCGTAGTATTACCCCTCACCCCGGCCCTCTCCCCAAGGGGCGAGGGTGAAAAGACAGCACCGAGCAGTCCCCTCTCCCCTTTGGGGAGAGGGTTAGGGTGAGGGGAATAAAAAAAGGCCCCTGTTGAAATTGCAGGGGCCTGGTACAAGCAAGCATCATATTGGGCGACATGATGCGCGGTAAAAATCGGTACGTTGCTACACGTGATGACGTTCAATCAGCGATTTCATTACCGCAACCGACTCTCCATCCACACCGTAGCGTGAGTATTCATCCGCTTCAGCATCCGTCGACATTGACAACCCTGTATTGCGATAACGCATGGGCGAAGGTATCCATTTACCCGCCGAGCTGTGCAGCTCTTCCACCCCTGCGTTTAAAAACAGTTCCAGATTGCTGGCGCGTACTCCTGCGCCCGCCATGATTATTGGAACACCGGAATGTGCTTTTAGTTCCGTAATTAATTTCAGTCCTTTTTCAGCCGAGGACTGCTGGCCCGACGTCAGAACGCGCGCCACGCCCAGTTCTGCCAGCGTATCAAAGGCTTGTATCGGATCTTGACACATATCGAACGCACGATGAAAAGTGACCGCCATCCCCTGGGCGGCGCGCATAATCTGACGCATACGCGGAATATCGATGTTGCCGTCTTCGTCCAGCACACCGATCACCAGCCCCGGGAAACCGGAATCACGGACGAGGGCGATATCCTCAAGCATGGCACTGAACTCAGCCGCCGTATAACAAAAATCACCGCCGCGCGGGCGAATAATCGGGTGCACCGGGATGGTCACGGCCTGGCGGGCTGATTTCAGCACCCCAAAGGACGGAGTTAATCCCCCTTCTTTCGGTGCCGCGCAAAGCTCAATACGATCGGCCCCCTGCCGTTGCGCAGTGACGGCACACTCCACGCTGTAACAACAAATTTCCAGCAGCGCCATGTCATCCTCCTTAAATTTCACTCAACGTACCATCGTGGCATGTTGCCCGACTCATGTCTGGATCGACGCTCACAATGCTTACGCTTCGCTGGCGACGATCTGCTCGATAGTCCAGGGATGGAATTTCACCGTCACGTTACCGTCCGTTACGGCAAGCGTAGGGTTTGGCAAACGCTCGCGCGCCCCTTTTGGTGAGCTGGTTTTCACGAAAATCCCCGGCTGGCTTAAGCCCTCGTCGGAAAGCAGCGCCAGCGCACGGGCGTTCAGCGTCTCTGGCTCCCCCGGCAGAACAATTTCGATATGCTCCCAGCCTTCGTGCGGATAACGCTTTTCACCCGGCCAGGGCAGTTCCACCACGGTGAATTGCCAGTGGGCCACCGTTACCGGCTCGTGAAGTTTGAACAGACAAATTGGGCGACCGTTAATGATATTTTCCGACAGCAGTTCTCCGCACTGCTCAAACCCACGCCGCCAGCGTTCGGCGGTGGCATTCTGATGGCAACGCAAAGAGATGTGATCGGCGTCAAGGGGCGCGATTTCCAGCCCGAGACGGGTGGCAAGTTCTGTGAACGCCTGGGTGAAGCGCGGTAAATCTGCGGAAATATCATGCAGTTCGTCAATGGAGTGCCAGTTCGCCATAGGTCAGTCTCGTTTCGTATCGCAAAGCCGCTAATTTACTCTGTTGCTTTCTTTCGACCAACCGCAGAATCACTGTTTTTTCGACTGCATGATTATGCATACCGTCTTCGCCTGGATTCTGAGCGATCTTCGCCCCCCGCAGGGCTGACGCCCGAAGGCATTTGCAGTATACTCCCGCCCTAAATTCTTAAACTGGCGTGGGTGTTTTTTTACCCGCATCAAAAACGTAAGGTATCCAGGTGAATATTCAGGCTCTTCTCTCAGAAAAAGTCAGTCAGGCACTGATTGCCGCAGGTGCGCCTGCGGATTGCGAACCACAGGTTCGTCAGTCAGCGAAAGTACAGTTTGGCGACTATCAGGCTAATGGCGTGATGGCAGTGGCTAAAAAACTGGGCATGCCGCCGCGACAGCTCGCTGAGCAGGTACTGACGCATCTGGATCTCACCGGCATCGCCAGCAAAACTGAAATCGCCGGTCCGGGCTTTATCAACATTTTCCTTGAGCCTGCGTTCCTGGCAAGCCACGTTGACGCGGCACTGAAATCTGACCGTCTGGGCGTGGCTCAGCCAGCAGCGCAGACCGTGGTGGTTGACTACTCCGCGCCAAACGTGGCGAAAGAGATGCACGTCGGTCACCTGCGCTCCACCATCATCGGTGACGCAGCGGTGCGTACCCTGGAGTTCCTTGGTCACAAGGTGATCCGCGCGAACCACGTAGGCGACTGGGGCACGCAGTTCGGCATGCTGATCGCGTATCTGGAAAAGCAGCAGCAGGAAAACGCAGGCGAAATGGCGCTGGCGGACCTGGAAGGTTTCTACCGTGAAGCCAAAAAGCACTATGACGAAGATGAAGCCTTCGCCGAGCGCGCGCGCAGCTATGTGGTGAAACTTCAGGGCGGCGACCCATACTTCCTTGAGATGTGGCGCAAGCTGGTTGACATCACCATGTCCCAGAACCAGCTTACCTATAACCGTCTGAACGTGACCCTGACGCGCGACGACGTGATGGGTGAAAGCCTGTATAACCCGATGCTGCCAGGCATTGTGGCGGATCTGAAAGCTAAAAATCTGGCGGTAGAGAGCGAAGGCGCAACGGTGGTGTTCCTTGATGAGTATAAGAACAAGGAAGGCGAACCGATGGGCGTGATCATCCAGAAAAAGGATGGCGGCTATCTCTACACCACCACCGACATCGCCTGTGCGAAATACCGTTACGAAACCCTGCATGCGGACCGCGTGCTGTACTACATCGACTCCCGTCAGCACCAGCACCTGATGCAGGCGTGGACTATCGTGCGTAAAGCGGGTTACGTGCCGGATTCCGTGCCGCTGGAACACCACATGTTCGGCATGATGCTGGGTAAAGACGGCAAGCCGTTTAAAACCCGTGCGGGCGGCACCGTGAAGCTTTCCGATCTGCTGGATGAAGCGCTGGAGCGCGCGCGTCGCCTGGTGGCCGAGAAGAACCCGGATATGCCTGCTGACGAGCTGGAAAAACTGGCTAATGCGGTCGGGATCGGTGCGGTGAAATACGCGGATCTCTCCAAAAACCGTACCACCGACTATATCTTCGACTGGGACAACATGCTGGCGTTTGAAGGCAACACGGCGCCATACATGCAGTACGCTTATACCCGTGTACTCTCCGTCTTCCGTAAAGCCAATATCGACGAAAGCGTGCTGGCGAACGCCACGGTGACCCTTACCGAAGACCGTGAAGCGCAGCTGGCCGCGCGCCTGCTTCAGTTCGAAGAGACCCTCTTCGTGGTCGCGCGCGACGGTACGCCACACGTGATGTGTGCTTACCTGTACGATCTGGCCGGTCTGTTCTCTGGCTTCTACGAACACTGCCCTATTCTCTCTGCCGAGAGCGAAGCGGTACGCAACAGCCGCCTGAAGCTGGCACAGCTGACGGCGAAGACCCTGAAACTGGGTCTGGATACCCTGGGTATCGAAACCGTAGAACGTATGTAAAAAAATCCGGCGAAAGCCGGGTTTTTTATTATCAGAAATATTTCCGCAAATACTCCGTCAGACACAGAATCGCCATTGCCTGTCCATACGGCATCGACGTCAGCGGTATCTGACGGTAAAACGCCAGATCGCTGCCCATCCCCGTCCCGAAGGACGTTTGCAGCAACTCCCCTTCCGGCGAGATGTTTTGCACGATACCGCGAATCGCTTTCTCCGCCACCGCTGCATACTCTGCGCCGACATAACGCTTGCGCACGGCTTTCAGAATGCCGTAGGCAAACCCTGCGGTGGCCGATGCCTCCAGATAAGAATCAGGATCGTCCAGCAGCGTATGCCACAATCCACTCTCGTCCTGACATTTTGCCAGCGCGGCGATCTGCGCATTCAGCACCTGCACCAGATAACGACGGACGGCGTTGTTTTCCGGCAGATCCACCAGCTCGAGGAAATCCGGGATCACGATGGTCAGCCAGCTGTTGCCGCGCGCCCAGCGGGCGTTGGCAAAGTTGTGATTGCCTTCGTAATTCCAGCCGTGGAACCACAGCCCCGTCTCCCGATCCATCAGGTTCTGTACGTGGAGCAGGAACTGATAGATCGCCTCCTCTACGTACTCCGGCTTGTTCAGCAGCTTGCCGATTTTCGCCAGCGGCAGCACCGTCATCATCAGCGTGTCATCCCACATCTGCTGATGGTTCTCTTCCGCCAGGGTGATGTGCTGCATGCCGCCATGCTCGGTGCGCGGCATCTCATTCATCGCCCATTCCGCCCAGCTTTCCAGCCACGGCAGCCAGGCCGGGTTTTTGGTCTCTTCATAGCGATACGCCAGCGTCAGGAACGGCGACATGGTATTCACGTTTTTAGTGGTTGCACCTTCTGCGAAACGGTCAGCAAACCAGCTGTCGATAATCTCGCGCATCCCTTCGTCACCGGTCTGGCAGTAATACTGCCAGATACCGTATAAACCGACGCCGTGCGTCCATTCCCATCCGGCCCAGCCTTTGGTGTCGATCACGCGCCCGTCGTCCAGCCGCAGCAAAAACTCACCCGTTTTGTCATGGATATTGACCAGGTTATGCGTCACCTTTTGAATCAGCGATTTCAGCTCATCCCTGGCGATAAAGCGCTCAGGCTGACGCAGTAACGGGCTATGTTTGACAGGCCAAACTTTCATCATCTTAACCTCTGTTGTATGTCGAATTCAGTACCGCACGATCCTTCAGCGAAGGGGCCGCCGGTTTATTGCGATTCAGATAACCAATATTGTTGTTGCCCCACAGGGATTCATACGGCATACCGGCCAGCATCTCCACGGTAGCGCGGGCCTGTGGTGTCGCCGCTTCGGGCATGGCGTGGCCGGACTCGCGCATTTTCGCGGTCTCTTCACGCAGGGTGCTGTGGGTCTGTAAATTGAGTTTGAAGCGCAGGGAGACCAGGAAGCCGCAGAACAACACCAGGATTGTGCCAACGCTCAGGATCATCAGAATGGTGTGGCTCACTTCCGCAGGCTGCACTTTTTGACCGCTGACAAAGCCGGACATCTGCATCACGATCCCCACCAGCATTACCGCGCCAGCCTGAGACGCTTTACGGGTCAGGGTCATGATGCCTGCGAAGATCCCTTCGCGACGCTGACCGGTGATCACTTCGTCCACGTCAGCAATGTAGGTGTAGGTGTTCCACGGAACATAGTTGATCCCCCCGCGACCAAGCCCGGCAACCGCAGAGATCAGCAGCAGCAGAGCGTAAACGTCGCTCAGGCCCGCGTAATAAAGCACCGCGTAAGAGAGCGAAGCCAGGCCAAACAGCACGACCACCATGCGGTAAGACGGCGCAGGTCCGAAGCGAATGCACAGCGGGATCATCCCGATCACGGCCAGGAACTGGAAGATGGCCATCGTGCCCAGCAGGTTGGACGCCATTGACGCTTCCTGCATCAGCACAAACACCACGTAGTAGGTGAATACGGCGTTAAACACGTCCTGGGCAATATAGCCGCCGAGGTACATGCCAAGGTGCTGGCGGAAAATCTTGATACGCAGCGTCGAACTTAACTCGACAAAAAGACGATTCAGGCTCTGGCCCAGGGTCAGCTTTTTCTTCTCTTCTTCGGCCAGCAGGGCCGCTTCAGACCACTCTTCACGCGGACGCTCCCAGGTGAAGAACCAGACGAAAGTGAGCATCAGCGCACAGAGTACGGAGAAGACCAGGCTTGCATAGAAAAAGGAGATCGCGTTGTCTTTGCCGAAGTGCGTAAGCAGGATCCCCGGCAGGAAGGAGGCCAGAATGGCGGACATCTGCGCCATAGAGATACGCGCCCCGGAGAATTTGGTTTTCTGCTTGAAATCGTCCGTCATCTCCGGCACCAGCGTTTCGTACGGCACCAGGATCATGGTGTAGACGATATCAAAGATCAGATAGGTCAGCAGGTAGTACCAGAAACTCATGTCCCCTACCCACATCAGCGAGTAGCTAAACACGCAGGGAATGCCGAGCAGGATGAAGAACTTACGACGGCCAAAACGCTTACCCAGCCAGGTGGTGCCAAAGTTATCGGTTAAAAAGCCCATTAACGGGCTGACAACCGCATCCAGCACCCTTGCGGCGGCGAAGATAAAGGTTGCTTCAATCGGTGTGAGTCCACAGAAAGTGGTATAAAAATATAAAAGCCAGGCGGCCGTCAGGGCGGTAGTCCCCGCGCCGAGGAAGTCGCCTGACCCGTAAGCAAGATAATTTGCGAGTCCAATTTTACGTGTTTTCATTGCCGTCAACCCTAATCAGTTTTGGGAGACTCCCTGTAAGCAAACCTCGTCCGGGAGTTTTTACACGGCTACAGTAAAAGTATCGACCTGTTGATACCTTTCTGTTTCTGCCATCACAAAGTGGTGAATGGCAAAAATGCAAAGAGTGTCAATACGCGTGTCACTGATTTATAAAACAGCGTTTCTTTTGTATCAAAAGGGAGGGTCAATTTTGCGAGCCAGCCTTCATAAATGCCTGAAGACTGGCGAAAAGGCAGGCAGTTAGCGGTAGTTGACGAGCACCTCATTGCGCTGAACCTTCAGCGCCGGGATCAGCCGTCCACCGCCTGGCACTTCCCAGATAAAGCGCAGAGGTTCCTGAGCAGAGACCCCGTTGAAGGCCTGGGTCGTGCCACTTTGTCCCTCGATTTCCGCGCAGCGGGTCAGCGAGCACAGCCGCACCCGCAATCCGGCAGGTGTGGGTCCCGTCAGCGTGTAATGCCAGGCCACCAGCGTCATCAGCCCGGACACCGGCTCAGCGGCGGACAGCGGACGGGAGGAGATCGCCTCCCCCCGATGGTTGAGCGTTAAGCCGATGCTGCTGGCCTGCCATGCCCCCTCGCCTGCGGCCTGTGCCACCAGCGGGAAAAGTAAAATCCACAGCCACTTACGCATTATTTCCCTCCTATGGTCGCCGTCATGCGAATATTGCGGTTATCGGACAGCTCCATATTCGACAGCACCACCAGCTGATTCAGGCTCCGGCGCAGGAAGCGCGACAGCAGCGGACGCAGCGCGTGATTCACCAGCAGCACCGGCGGCGCCCCCAGCATCTCCTGGCGCGCCAGCGCCTCTTGGGTTTGCGCCAGTAATCTGTCCGCCAGACCCGGCTCCAGCCCGCCGCCGCCCTGCAACGCCTGAAGCAGCAGACGTTCCAGCGGCGTGTCGAGGCCAATCACCTGCACTTCGCCGGTTCCCGGGAACCATTGCTGGGTAATGGCGCGTCCGAGCGCCACGCGCACCACCGCCGTCAGTTCGTGCGGATCGCTTTGCAGCGGCGCATGTTCGGCCAGCGTCTCAAGGATGGTACGCATATCGCGAATGGGCACTTTCTCGTCGAGCAGATTTTGCAGCACTTTGTGCAGGGTGGTTAAGGTCAGCACGCCCGGGACCAAATCTTCGGTCAGCTTCGGCATCTCCTGTGTTACGCGGTCGAGCAGCTGTTGCGCCTCCTGACGACCAAACAGTTCGGCGGAGAACTGACCAATCAAATGGTTGAGGTGCGTCGCTACCACGGTACTGGCCTCAACAACCGTGTAACCCTGGATCTGCGCCTGCTCTTTCAGGGCGCTCTCAATCCAGATGGCCGCCAGACCAAAGGCCGGGTCGGTCGTCTGCTCACCCGGCAACGTGCCTGCGGCCGTGCCCGGGTTAATCGCCAGCCAGCGTCCGGGATACGCATCGCCGCTGCCGATCTCCACCCCTTTCATCAGGATGCGGTAGCGCGCAGGCGGGAGATCCATGTTGTCTCGGATATGGACCACCGGCGGCAGGAAGCCCATGTCCTGGGCGAATTTTTTACGAATACTGCGAATACGGCCAAGCAGCTCGCCATCCTGCTGGAAATCCACCATGGGGATCAGGCGATACCCCACTTCCATCCCCAGCGAATCTTCCAGCTGAACGTCGTTCCAGGTCGCTTCTACCGCCTGGGTGTTCTCCGGCATTTTCACCGGGGCTGGCTCTGCCTTAGGCTGGGTTTCACGCCCACGCATCCACCAGGCAAGCCCCAGCAGCGCGGCGGTAAACAGCAGGAACACCAGGTTCGGCATGCCTGGCACCATACCGAGCAGACCCAGCACCGCCGCGGAGAGCAGCATAACGCGCGGGTTGCTGAACAGCTGCCCCACCATCTGCTCACCCACGTCCTGATCGGTGCTGACGCGGGTCACAATCACACCCGCCGCCGTGGAGATCACCAGCGCCGGGATCTGGGCGACCAGACCGTCACCGATGGTCAGCAGCGTATAACTTTCCGCCGCATGCCCCATGTCCATGCCGTGCTGCAATACCCCCACCAGCAGGCCGCCGATGACGTTAATCACCATAATCAGGATGCCCGCGATGGCGTCACCGCGCACAAACTTACTCGCACCGTCCATCGAACCGTAGAAGTCCGCTTCCTGGGTCACTTCCGCACGGCGTTTTTTCGCTTCATCTTCGGCAATAAGCCCGGCGTTCAGATCGGCGTCGATCGCCATCTGCTTGCCCGGCATCCCGTCCAGCACAAAACGCGCACCCACTTCCGCGATACGCCCCGCACCTTTGGTAATAACCATAAAGTTGATGATAACGAGGATGACAAACACCACGATACCGATGGCGAAATTACCGCCCACCAGGAAGTGACCGAAGGCTTCCACCACCTTACCCGCCGCCGCCGCGCCGGTATGCCCTTCCATCAGGATGATTCGCGTGGAGGCGACGTTCAGCGCCAGGCGCAGCAGCGTGGTGAACAGCAGGATCGTTGGAAACGCGGCGAACTCCAGCGTGCGCTGGGTGAACATCGCCACCAGCAGCACCATAATGGACAACGCAATGTTGAAGGTAAAAAGCAGGTCGAGGATAAATGCCGGTAACGGCAGCACCATCATCGACAGAATTAGCAGGATCAGAATCGGTCCGGCAAGGATCTGCCATTGCGTCGATTTCAGGTTGCCGGGCAGGCGCAACATTGCCACCAGATTAGCCATCAGTGTCCTTCTCGTTCAAAAAATCCAGTGCTTCAGGCACCGGAAGGTTCTCAGGTTTTACAGGTCGTTGACCGCCCGCTAAACGCCAGCGTTTCAGTTGCCACACCCAGGCCAGCACCTCTGCGACAGCGGCGTAAAGCTGGCCCGGGATCTGTTGTCCAATTTCCGCGTGGCGATACAGGGCACGGGCCAGCGGCGGCGCTTCAAGGATCGGTACGCGGTTTTCCGTCGCGATTTCACGAATGCGCAGCGCAATCAGCCCTGCCCCTTTCGCCACCACTTTCGGCGCGCTCATTTTATTTTCGTCGTACTGAAGCGCCACGGAGTAGTGGGTCGGGTTGGTGACGATCACATCGGCTTTCGGCACATCCTCCATCATGCGACGACGCGCGGCAGCACGCTGCATCTGGCGGATACGGCCCTTAACGTGCGGGTCGCCTTCCATCTGTTTATATTCATCGCGGATGTCCTGACGCGACATTCGCAGCTTCTTGATATGGGAATAGATCTGGAAGATAACGTCGAACGCCACCATCGGAATAATGCTGAGTACCACCAGCAACGAGCATAACCCGACCAGGTTCAGAGCATTCTTCATCGCCGTCATCGGGGATTCGCTGATCAGGCGCATCATCTCCGGCCAGTGGTGCCACAGAAAAAAACCGGCAGTACTGCCCATAAGAAGCGATTTCAGGATCGCTTTAAGAAGCTCAGCCCCGGTTTGCGCGGAAAACATTTTCGCAATACCGGGGAACGGATTGAGCTTAGAGAATTTCGGTTGCAGCGATTTACCGCTGAACACCAGGCCACCGAGCATGACTGGCGAAACAAGGGCCACGATCACCACGCCAGCAATCAACGGCAGCAGAGCGATCATCGCGCTTTTCACCAGGTTGATGATCTGGATGAGGATCAGATTGGGGTCATTGACCATGCTGTGATCAAAACGTAAGCCAGCAGAGAGCATTCCCGCCAGTCTGCGGGCGAGCATCTCCCCGCCCCACCAGATTATGCAGACGCCCACCACCAGGATCAGCAGGGATGTCAGCTCTCGGGATCGGGGGATCTGCCCATCCTCACGGGCTTTTTCAAGTCGGTGGGGTGTGGGGGCTTCTGTTTTGTCGTCGTTCTCTTCTGCCACTGTGCCTGCTCGCAGCCCATTAATTCACGGGTATCATGCCAGCGCAGAGAAAATCCAATGGCGGGAAAAGCCCGATTATTAGGGCTCTTTTCGCTGTTTTTGTCCTGTGCTGCCTCAGGCCGCGCTAACGACCTGAGGCAGAACGGGCCATCAGAAGCCAAGACTGTCCAGCAGATCGTCCACCTGATCCTGGCTTGCCACCACGCCCGCTTTGCTGGTATCAAGCTGTGGACCATTGAGCAGGCTTTCGTTCTCGCGTTTCGGACGGGCAGCCGGTTCCGGGATGTTCTCCAGCAGCACCATCAGCAGCTGACGTTCAATCTCCTGAATCACGTCCATCATGCGCTTGATGACCTGACCGGTGAGATCCTGGAAATCCTGCGCCATCATAATGTCCAGCAGCTGGGCATTGGTGAAGCTGGTGTGGCCTGGGACATCACCCAGGTACTGACGGGTATCCGTGACCAGTTCGCGGGCATCCGCCAGCTCGATAGGGTTCTCAAACCACTCATCCCAGCGTTTGCTCAGCGCTTTCGCCCCCTTCTCCATCGCATCCTGGTGCGGCTGCGAGGCTTCAACGCTGTTCAGCGCACGCTCGGCCGCCTGCGCGGTCATCTGCACAACGTAGTCCAGACGGTCACGCGCGTCAGGGATGGCTTCCGCCGCTTCGGCGATAGCCTGATCCAGCCCCAGCTCACGCAGGCTGTCGCGCAGCATGCGCGTCAGGCTACCAATGCGGGCAATAATGTCGCTCGGCGAATGTTCTTCAACGGGTTTCATAGCAGGTTGCATCATCACTACCACCTCACATGCCGAGTTTCTCGAAGATCTTCCCGAGCTTCTCTTCCAGAGTCGCCGCGGTGAATGGCTTCACCACGTAGCCGCTTGCGCCCGCCTGTGCAGCGGCAATAATGTTCTCTTTCTTCGCTTCCGCGGTCACCATCAGCACCGGCAGAGAGGCCATGCCTGCATCCGCGCGGATGGTTTTCAGCAGTTCGAGACCGTCCATGTTCGGCATGTTCCAGTCGGAAATCACAAAACCAAACCCGCCAGCCTGGAGTTTGTTCAGCGCATCCACGCCGTCTTCGGCTTCTTCAACATTGTTGAAGCCCAGCTCTTTCAGCAGGTTGCGCACAATGCGACGCATGGTGGAAAAGTCATCCACAACCAAAAACTTAAGCTCTTTATCCGCCATAAAATAATACTCCTGAGTCAAATACGTATTGCCTGTCCGGCACTGATTTTCGCCAGCATCTGCTGGCTTACCTGGCTAAGATCGACCACTTCGCTCACGCCACCCATATTGATGGCTTCGCGCGGCATGCCGAACACCACACAACTTGCTTCATTCTGCGCAATGGTCCAGGCGCCAGCCTGGTGCATCGCAAGCATTCCGGCGGCGCCGTCGTTGCCCATCCCCGTCAGGATCACTCCCACGGCGTTGCGCCCCGCATGTTTCGCCACCGAATGAAACAGCACATCCACCGACGGACGGTGCCGGTTCACCGGCGGCCCGTCATGAATTTTGATTTGATAGTTCGCGCCGCTGCGCGACAGCTCCATATGCTTGTCGCCCGGGGCGATATACGCATGTCCCGGCAGCACGCGCTCGCCGTCTTCCGCCTCTTTCACGCTGATCTGGCACAGCTTGTTCAGACGCTCCGCGAACGAGCGGGTAAAACCTGGCGGCATATGCTGTGTGATCAGGATACCCGGGCTTGAGAGCGGCAATGGCTGGAGTACATGACGAATTGCCTCTGTTCCTCCGGTTGACGCGCCAATCACCAGCAACTTTTCAGAGCTAAGTAACGGCCCCGCCTTCAGCGTTGCCGGGGCCGCCATTGGTTTGTGCGCGGCAAGCTTCGCCCGGGATGCAGTGCGGACCTTCTCGGCGATCATCTCGCTGTAGGCCAGCATCCCCTCGCGAATGCCGAGCTGCGGCTTGGTGACAAAATCCACCGCCCCCAGCTCCAGCGCGCGCAGGGTAATCTCCGAGCCTTTCCCGGTCAGAGATGACACCATCACCACCGGCATCGGGCGCAGGCGCATTAATTTTTCCAGAAAATCGATGCCATCCATGCGCGGCATTTCGACATCCAGCGTCAGCACGTCGGGGTTATATTTTTTGATTAAATCCCGCGCGACCAGCGGATCGGGCGCTGTCGCCACCATCTCCATATCGCTGTGGCTATTGATGATTTCGGTCATGATCTGACGCATCAGCGCCGAATCATCGACAGACAATACCCTGATTTTACTCATGCTTTTTCCTTACTCAGCGCATATACCGTTTGCCCACGCAGGCTAAACTCACGCACGAGGTTGCTAAAGTTTTCCGAGTGCCCGGCAAACAGTAAACCGTCAGGCTTGAGCTGCGGAACAAAGCGACGCAATATGTCCTGTTGCGTCGTTTTATCAAAATAGATCATCACGTTACGGCAAAAAATGGCGTCGAATGGCCCCGGCACGTTGTACTGCTTATCCAGTAAATTGACGGGGGCAAATTCCACGCAGTTCGCCAGCTCCTGGCGTACGCGCACCAGTCCTTCATGCGGTCCGGTGCCGCGCATGAAGTAACGCTGTAGCTGCTGCGGCGACAGCGTTTTCAGCTCATCCTGGCGATAAACGCCGTTACGGGCTTTTTCCAGCACTTCGGTGTCGATGTCGCTGGCGTACACTTTCCAGCGGCCCGGCGCCATGCCCAGGGTGTCCGCCAGGGTGATGGCCAGCGAGTACGGCTCTTCCCCGGTAGAGGCCGCCGCGCTCCAGACGCGATACTCTCCGCTACGGCGACGGGCGTGTTCCGCCAGCACCGGGAAGTGATGCGCCTCGCGGAAAAACGCGGTCAGGTTGGTGGTTAATGAGTTGATAAATGCCTGCCATTCGGCGCTGTTCTGGTTCGCTTCGAGCATGCTCAGATAGCGGCCAAAATCATCCAGCCCCAGCGTGCGCAAGCGCCGCACCAGCCGGTTGTAAACCATGTCTCGCTTATGGTCCGCAAGCACGATCCCCGCACGCTGGTAGATTAACTGACATATCCGACGAAAATGCGCGTCGGACAGCGCGAGGCGCTGTGTCATCTGTAACAATAATGACGTTTGCCCTGAGGGCATGGGTGATGTCATAGCGCCTTCTTTATCACATTCAGGATACAACGGGCACGGCCTGTGACCGTCCGACTTCTGTTACTGCTTCAACGTGCTCTTTCACATTAAAAACGGCGACTAACCCGGTAAGGTGATCCGCCTGGTTTGCCAGCTGGTCGGTAGCCGCCGCCGCCTCTTCTACCAGTGAGGCGTTCTGCTGGGTAACCTGATCCATCTGTGTTACGGCCTGCGCCACCTGATCAATACCACGGCGTTGTTCATCAGACGCCGAGGCAATCTCGCCCATAATGTCGTTCACCCGCGTCACGGAGGTGACAATCTCGTGCATGGTCTGCGCGGCGGTATCCACCAGCGCGGAACCCTGCTGAACGCGGGAGACCGACTCTTCAATCAGCCCTTTGATCTCTTTCGCCGCGTTGGCGCTGCGGCTGGCGAGGTTACGGACTTCACCGGCAACCACCGCGAACCCGCGCCCCTGCTCCCCGGCACGCGCCGCTTCCACCGCAGCGTTCAGCGCCAGAATATTGGTCTGGAACGCGATACCGTCGATGACGCTGATAATGTCGCCAATTTTCTGCGAACTGGCGGCAATCTCCTGCATCGTGCTGGCGACGTGTGAAGCCTGGTCCCCCCCACGTTTCGCCGTCATCGCCGCCTGTTTTGACAAGTCGGACGCCTGACGCGCGTTATCGGCGTTCTGGCTTACGGTCGCAGTCAGCTGCTCCATGCTGGCCGCCGTCTGCGCCAGCGATGCCGCCTGCTGTTCGGTGCGGGAGGACAGATCGTTATTGCCTGCCGCAATCTCTGAGATCCCGGTATGCATGGCGTAACTGCCCTGACGAACGTTGCTGACGGTTTCCCGCAGCGATCCCTGCATCGCCTTCAGGCTGGCGAAAATCGCTGATATTTCATTCCTGCCATACACGGCCACCGGACGCGCCAGGTTGCCCTTCGCAATACTGTCGAAGTGGCTGCTGACAATGGCCAGCGGCTGGACGATCATTTTGCGCGACCACCACAGCGAGCCGCCGGTCAGCAGGGCCGCCAGGATCACCATGGTCAGGAATATCACCCCTGACATGCGGTAGCTGGTGCGGCTGTCCGCACCGGCACGCGCCACAAACTGGTTAATATCCTGCTGCCAGGCGTTAAAGCTGCCGTCGAACGCCGCCTGAGACGCCTGCACCGGCGCGGTCAGGAAATCAGAAAGCTGGTTGTTCTCCAGCCACGTCGCCTGATGATCAAGATCGCTGTACCACGCATCAAAGTTCTTTTTCATGGCGACGTTCAGCGCTTTCTGTTTCTCACTCACCGCCTCCTGCGCCGTAAACGCCTTAAACTGCGCGTCGGCCTGCTTCAGGCTGCTGCGGGCCACGACCATCAGCGCCTTAATATCATCCGGCGGATAGCTCAGCGCGGTTAACGTCCCTGCTTTGTTCAGCGCCGTGCTTGCCTGCAACAGCACGGCACGCGTTTGTGCCAGTGTGGAGCGCTGCTGATTACTCGTCTCAACTTCCTGCAAATTCTGATAGCCATCGCGAAACGCCCAGAAAGACAACCCGTTACTGCCAACCTGCAAAACCCCACACAGGATCAGAATCAAAAACAGTGTGGTCGAGATACGAATACGATTTAACATCCACGCTCCCATCAAGCGGCAAGCAGCCGCGGTTTAATTGTCAGTCAAAATGTTTCCCAGTTTTCATCTTGTCCGGTCACCGCTGCGCGCGTACGTGTTGCCACGGGCGCCGGGGTTACTTCGCTGTACGCCGACCGCGAGCTGACCGTATTTGTCGTTTTTGAAGTAAGACGGAACGCCGAGACGGCCATTTTCAGGCGGCTCGCCTGGTCCTCCAGCGCAGCGGCCGCCGCAGCGGACTCCTGCACCAGGGCGGCGTTTTGCTGCGTCACACGATCCATTTCCGATACCGCCAGGGCGACCTGGTCAATACCACGACTCTGCTCATCCGATGCAGAGGCGATTTCACCCATGATGTCCGTCACGCGCGTCACGGCATTCACGATGTCATTCATGGTTTCACCCGCACTTTCCACCAGCACCGAGCCGGTATCCACGCGTGAAACAGAGTCTTCAATCAGGGCTTTGATCTCTTTCGCCGCATTGGCGCTGCGGCTGGCGAGGTTACGTACTTCGCCTGCGACCACGGCAAACCCGCGCCCCTGCTCGCCCGCGCGCGCCGCTTCAACGGCCGCGTTCAGCGCCAGGATATTGGTCTGGAAGGCGATACCGTCGATAACGCTGATGATGTCGGCGATTTTCTTGGAGCTGTCGGCAATGTCATGCATGGTTTTCACCACGCCGTCGACCACCCGACCACCGCGCTGGGCGGTGTCGGACGCGCTTTCGGCAAGCTGCGACGCCTGACGAGCGTTGTCGGCGTTCTGCTTCACGGTCGCGGTGAGCTGCTCCATGCTGGCCGCCGTCTCTTCCAGAGCGGAGGCCTGCTGTTCGGTGCGGGACGAGAGATCGTTGTTGCCCATCGCGATTTCACTTGTGCCGGTATAGATGGCATCCGCCCCCTCACGCACGTTGGCGACGGTATCAATCAGCGAACGCTGCATATGGTCGACGCTGGTTGCCAGTTCGGTGATCTCGTTGCGGCCAGACACGTTCAGCGTTTTCGTCAGATCGCCCCGGCCAATATCACGGATATGGGCGATGACGCGGCCAAGCGGGTTAAGAAGGATATGACGAATGCCGTACCACACGGCCACCAGGACGATAACCAGCGCGAGGGCAAGAACCGCCATCTGCCATTTCGCAAAACGGTAGTCGTTCTGGCTTTGCGTAAACGCGGAGTGATAAAGCTCGCCGCTGGCTTTGGCGTACTCGCCGAGTGCCGCGCCGAGGGCGTTCTGCATTCCCTGGGTCGGCTGCGCGAAATAGGCGTCCATATTGCCATTTTCCAGGAACTGCACCAGCTCCGTCAGCCCGGCGAAGTAGGCCTGATATTTTTCATCTATGTTCGCGCTCGCCTGCGCCATGGCGGGCTGAGGGGCGATTTTTTTGAAGGCGTCGTAGTGTTTCGCCGCGTCTGCCAGCGTGGCGCGCGCATTCTTCAGCAGTTCTGTTTTTGCGCTGCTCTGCTGGTTGTTCGGATCCATCATCATGCGGGCGGAAGAGCGGCTCAGGTTGATACGCGTCTGCAACATCAGATCCCAGGTCGTGGTCAGCTCGCTTTGCTGCATCCGCAAATCGTTCGAGGCCGCGAAGCTGTCCTGGTTCTGTTTTAACGACGAGAAAAAGAGGCCGCCAGAAATAAGCTGAAGAAGTGCGAAAATGACCAGCACCATCATAAGCATTGTGACAACGCGGATACGGTTCAACATACAACACCTTCTCATAGATTGATTAACGGTGTTATCGGCACAGGCCACAGGAACTTTACATTTGCGAAAGGGAAAAGCGTGGAGGTCAGAATGCGACGTCGACAATCAGCGTGTCGGTGTAGGTTCCGGCAGGCGGCGTGGCCTGGCTGGTGAGGACCTTAGCGGTGTAGTTGTAGGTGCGTAAAAGCCCGTCCGTGCTGACCTGCGATGAGCTGGCGCTGGCCCAGCGCTCGCTGCCGCTGCCACCCCAGCGGTTGCTGGTCGCCTCTTTGTAAATGTCGTAACTCATGAAGTTGCTGCCGCTGACCATACGACGCACGTTGTTCAGGGCGTTTGCCCCATTGTTAATGCCTATGGTGTAGGTGCTGCCCTTGGTGCAGGTGACGGCGACCGACTGTGAAACGGTGGGGAAATTTTGCACCAGCGGCGCGCTGTTAAAATTGACGTCCGGCGTGGTCATGGTGCTGCAATCATTGGTGACGGTCATGTTGAGGAGGATAGAGGTGGTTGCCGTGCCGGTTTGCGGGGTCAGGCACGCCCCGACCGCACCGATGGCGCACACGTTGTAGTTGATGCTGAACGTTAACAACACCTGGTACGGCCCGGCCGTGACGTTCTGCCCCATCACGGTCCGAAAATAAAGGGGAATGTTGTAGCGCCTTGAACCCAGCAGCCCGAGCAGGGTGTTTCCGCTCCAGGTGTAGGCTTTGCTGATTTGTACTTCACTGTTTCCGCCGCAGCCGGACGCCCCGCACAGGCGCGTGGGAATGACATCGGTGATAGCCGCGTTGTCCGTACGCTTCATGGTGGCACGGCTATTCGCGAAGACGGATGCCGACGTGTAATTCAGCGTCACCGAGTCGTTAGTTAACAGGTTGAGGACGGTATCACAGGTCACCACCAGCGTGCCCGTCGTTTCCACTTCCCCGGTGCCGCTCAGCGCGAACGAGGTGACGCTGCCAAACGAGGCATTGACCGTACTGACGGTACAGGCCGCCCAGCTGCCGCCAGAAAATAGCAGCAGGAGCGCAACGAACAGGCGTCTCCCGACAGGTCAGCGGACCGTAGGTTTGCAGCTTATGCTCAGGGTTTGCGCCAACGGTCAGCGTTGCCGTACAGCGTTTACCCTCCGGGGTGATGACCTCGAGCGGATTCACATCGTTGAGGTTTTCCAGCCAGGCGAGGCCGTCATAGCCGACAACGGCGCTGCTGCGGGAGGCACGTTTAACCTGGCTTCCCACCGGGATCGCATTGCCCTGCGCATCATGCAGGATGACGCTGGCAACCCGCTCCTGCTCCATCGGGAAATCCACCAGATAACCGTTATGCCGACGTATCGCCACCCGACGCTCGGTCTCTTTCAGCCGGGTATCCGCGGGTAAGTTCAGGGTGTCAATGCGGTAGCTTGCCGGATAATAGGCGGAAACGCCGCTCACCAGCAGATAGCCTTTGTTATTGGTTTTACCCACCGGCTGGTTCTCGTAGCTGACGGGAACATCCGGGTGTCCGTCGGTGCTGATCACCACAAACGCATCGTTGATTTTGTTCGCCGCAAACAGCTCACCGTCCATCAGCACGACAGACCCCATCGCCTCGCCCCACCAGGTCATCATGCCCTTCTCACCGTAGCCGCCGCCCTGTAGTTCAACGTTGTTATTCCGCCAGCCGAGTGTGGCCTGTTGATAGTCACTCGACCGCGACTGGTTGGCCCAGGCCATGTTCCAGCTAAAGCCGCCGTCAGACGGCATCGAGTGGTTGTAGTTAATGCGTTGAGTGCTGCCTGCGTCAGGGGTGTTTTCAAAGGTGACGGCGGCGCTGTCACGTTCGCCAAGGGGGACCTGCAACGACAGCGCAACCGTCCAGTCGCCCCGCTGCTGATCACGGCTGGCAGCCAGATAAATACTGCTTGAGCCCCACAGATTGCGGCTCCAGGAGAGGTTGAGCAGTTCCGTTTTCTGGCTGTCAAAACTCTCAACGCCGATCCATGCCGCGCCGATATTGCCGTATTCCCCGAGGTTAAAGGTTAAGGAATACTGGTCGGTATTGCGGCTCAGGCTGGCAACGGGGTTATCATTTTCATCATAAACGGTGGGCTGATCGTACAGGGCGAGGTTGCCGAAGCCACGATCGCGTCGGGTATGCTGGGTCGCTACGCTAAACTCGCTGGTGTTGTACTGATAGCCCCAGTTTGTCTGGCCGCCGCTATCGCCGCGCATGCGGCTTTGGGTCCAGGAGGTATTCACCACCCCAAAACGCCCGAGCTTCAGCACCGTGCCCGCGCCGCCGAGCGCCAGCGACTCCGCCCCTTCCGCGTGCCCCTCCAGCGTCAGCCAGTCGGTTACCCCGTAGCGATACGATCCGCTGCCCGCCGCCGGGCCATAGTCAAAATTCTCAATACCGTAGTTACGCCGCAGGCTGCCCAGCGTCACGGCGCCGTCGCTTAACCCCTGCTTCAGCAGATCGCTGGTGACATAAAATGGCAGCGTGGTACTCACCTGACGGCCCAGCGCATCGGTGGTAACCAGCACCGCATCCCCGGCACCGTTGATATACGGCAGATTAGTCAGGGTAAACGGCCCCGGCTGAAGGCGGGTGGAGCCGGAACGGTAGCCATTAATAAACAGATCGACCGAGGTCGGGACGGCCGCCTCGCCGGAAAACGCGGGCAGCGGCCAGGTCACCAGATCCGGACGCAGGGAGAAGTCGCGCCCGTAGCTGATCCCGCCCATGCGCACGCTGGTGCTCCAGCTCAGCGCATCGCTGATGACGTCCCCGGCGGTCCAGGTGGTGGCATCCTCCTCGTTGGTGATCAGAAACGTTGAGTCATAGCGCACGTACCCTTCCTGCTGCCCGCTGCTACCGGTGAAGTTCTGCCGGGCGTACCCCGTCGATGAAAACGAATAGTCCTCATTGAAATAGCGGAACTCATGCCACACCGACGCCTGGCCGCCCGTGTGCTCGGAATGGTTGGTATAAACGTCGTAATTGAGTAGCGCGCCGCGGCCATAGTGCGGTTTGCTTTGCGCGCTCTGTTCGCTGAACGGCGTAACCCGCGCGGCAACCCAGTCCCGGGGGACCGTCAGCAACAGGCGCTGGGCCGAGCTGTCATACTCTGCGCGTACCGACGAAAGCGTCGAGAGATTTACCTCTCCGGCAGGCACATGCGCGGGCGGTAGCCCGGCGCGGAGCAAATCCGCGCCCGAAATAAACCAGGCGCCCTCGCGTTGCGTCACCGGCACCACCAGACCTGTGTCATAGTGGTTCAGCACCAGGGCGAGCTGGAATACTGCTTCGCCGTTCATCGTCCGCGCATCCGGCGGCGGCGGTAAACTATCGTCGCCGGTTTCGGCAAAGGCGCTGGTACTGACGCAAAGCAGGATCATCATCGCCGGTTTCAGTTGACGGGCGTCGATTGCCATTGCGTATCCCTGGCATTAATTTGCGCGCTCATCCGATTCGGCTGATAAATGCCTGCCGGAAGCGGCCAGCTTCGGGTGCTGCCTGGCAGCACATAACCCAGCAGCCCCTCGGCAACCGTGCGCTTTTGCCCGCCCTGCTCAACCGCAACCTGGCTGAGCCGGACGTGTACATCCCCCTGATTGCTGACCTGAAGCGCGGGTTTCCCCTCCTCCTGCACGACCCGCCAGCTCAGCTGTTGGGTGTTCGCCAGCGCGTGGTGCGCCCCTTCGTTGAGGGTGGGGATCCCCTGCCCATAAACAAACAGGGGAATGGAATAGCGCATTTGCAGTTTGAGGCCCATGGACGGTTCCGCTTTGGCATCCGGCTGGGGAATTTCATCCACAATGATGCGGTAGGCCTGCTCAACCCCCGTCGGGATCGTCCCCTGCTTGATCAGGCGAATAAGCTGTTTACTGCCTTTGGCGATGGTCACGATCGGCGGGCTGGCGACCACATCCTGCTGGGCGGTGTAACGCTCGTATCCGCCCTCCTGTTTCCAGCGCACAATACGTACCTGCATTGTTGTGGCGCTGTTGCCCTGATTCTGGATCCACAACTCAGTTGCTCTGGCCTCTGCCGGAAGCCACGGATCGATGGGCCACAGAAGAATGGTTGCCGCTGCATGCGCCTGGCCCGTTGCCAGAGCCACCGCCCCCAACAGACCCACCAGGCCTGACCGCCTGAAAAATGGCTTCATCGATGTTCTCCCTTTCCTACCATGACAAGGTCACGGTGAGTTGATCTGAATATGTTCCCGGCAGGCTAAATCCCGTCAGGAGCGCGACGCCAAAAAGAGGCAGCGCGATGTTATTGCTGTTGGTATAGGTAATCGGTATTGCCTGGTTAACCCCAATTTCGCTGTTCGCCGCCAGAGAGCTGCTGCTGTAGAGCCGGTAACCGACCACTTCGGTCCCGCCTGAACGCGTCATCCGTCGCACCGAGCTGTAATTCTGGCCGCCGTCAATGGTCATGCTCAGCGCCACGCCCGGCGTGCAGGCGATGGACAACGCGCCGTCGGCGACAAAGCTGGTGCTGACCGGCGTGCTGTCCACGCCATTGCGGGTTCCAAAATCCAGCATCCCAAAGCGCCCGCCCGTGCCGGTGCTCACCGAGCATCCCGGTACTACCGTCGCGCTCACCCTGAAGGACTGGGAGGTCACCGCCCCGACGCCGGGGCTCATCATCAGCCCGACGATCAGGGCGAAAAAAGGGTGCACGACGCCCTCTGCGCTTTCGCGCAGACATAAACACAATGCCTTCATGGCTGAATCAGTAGGTGACGCTGACGTTAATCGTGTCGGTATAGGTTCCCGGTACCACCGTTACGCTATTGCCGCCGCCCGTTATGCGCCCGTAGAGGGTATAACTGTTCACCCCGCCCGCCGTGGAGGCAACGGGCAACGCGGCGTTGTTAGCGATCACGTTGTTGTACCCGCTATCGCTATAGAGGCTGTATGCCACGCCCTGTGCCGCATTGGCGGTGTTGACCAGATAGCGGGCAGGCGTTCCAGGGGTGCCGACAACGGTTCCGGGTGCGGTGGCGTTGGTGTTGCCGGTGATCGCCACCGTATAACTGGCAGTGGTACATTGAATGGTAAAGGTGTTTCCTCCGCTGGCCCCGGTTAACTGGGTTGTCAGGGTAGAGAATGTCGCAGGATGGGTCCCGAAATCGAGTGTCCCGAAGTTAATGCCGTTTTGCGTTGGCGAGCCGTTGATCAAACAACCGTTTGTCAGCGTCAGCGTTGCCCCGATAGTGCCGCTACTGGTGACTGCCAGCGCCTGACCAACGGTCGCCGCCGTCAGCAGCGTACCCGCGCAGATAAAAAGAAGTTTTCTTTTCATTTACCACCCTCCAGAAGAAATAATGGTTCGCTTGCCATATTTTATTCATACTGTTCAGTATGTTAGCCCCGCTTAAACATTCCCCGGCGCGGTTACTGAGAATTTAGTTTATGGTTAACGCTTCAACCACTTTCAGCGGATGGGAGAGATCACTCCTTCAGTTAACAGACCATTAACAAACATTACAAAGAGTTAGCAAAACAAAACGGGCATTATTCTTGCTTAGTCTGAGAATATATCGCCTGTAATGTGATCTGCATCACAATATATCGTCATGTTAAAAACAACGAATTTCATAAAAATTAAAAACAAGTTGTAACTCACGCAGCTTTACTTCAATTTATCCCCCGAATATTTTCCTGCGCTTAAATAAAAATTTTGTATGCATTGACGCAGGAAACTCTTTTAGCGCATAGAGGATTTTTTTTGTGGCAAGTGCAAATAAACTCACGCTCTTCATCGTGATTTTCATGCTGGCGGGTATTCTTTCAGGTGCGGCGATCCATGAATATGCGTCGTCCGATGCGATACAGGCCTGGTCGGAGAACATTACGCTGCTGACCGATATTTTCCTGCGGCTGATTAAGATGGTGATTGCCCCGCTGGTGTTCAGCACCCTGACGGTGGGCATTATGAAGCTGGGTGAAACGTCGACGATTGGACGCGTCGGGGGTAAAGCGATGGTATGGTTTATCAGCTCATCCGTGCTTTCCATTCTGGTGGGGCTGTTTATTGTTACCCTTGAGCAACCCGGCAGCGGCCTGAACCTGAGCATTCCGACAGAGGCGGTTGATACCGGCCTGGCCGTTAGCGGGATGTCACTGAAAGCCTTCCTGTCACACACCATTCCAACCAGCATTGCCGGCGCAATGGCGAACAATGAGATCCTGCAAATTGTGGTCTTCTCAATGTTCTTCGGCATTGGCGGCGCGTCATTAGGCCAAAAATTCAACGCCCCGCTGGTGGCGGCGCTGGATGTGGTGTCACACATTATGCTTAAAGTGACGGGCTACGTGATGTACGTTGCGCCGCTGGCCATTTTTGCCGCGATTTCGTCCGTGATTGCCACCCAGGGTCTGGGCATTTTGCTGAACTATGCCTCGTTTATTGGCGGTTACTATGTGGCGATCCTCCTGACCTGTCTGGTATTGCTGGCGGTAGGTTACATGGTGCTGAAGAAAGAGATTTTCCGGCTGGTGGCGATGCTGAAGGATCCGGTGCTGGTGGCGTTTACCACCAGCAGTTCAGAAGCGGCGTACCCTAAAACCCTGGAGCAGTTAGCGCGCTTCGGCTGTTCACGGAATATCGCCTCTTTCGTCCTGCCGATCGGCTACTCGTTTAACCTGGTCGGCTCGATGGTGTACTGCTCGTTCGCCTCGATGTTTATCGCCCAGGCGTACAACATTCACCTGAGTTTCACCGAGGTGACGGTGCTGATGTTAACGCTGATGCTGGCCTCGAAAGGGATTGCGGGCGTACCGCGCTCGTCGCTGGTGGTGCTGGCGGCAACCATTCCGAGCTTTAACATTCCGGTGGCCGGGATCCTGCTGCTGATGGGTATCGACCATTTCCTGGATATGGGGCGGTCCGCCATTAACGTGCTGGGGAACGGGATTGCAACGGCGATGCTGTCGCAGAATGAAGGGGCGCGGGAAGCGGAAGCAGCGCTGGTGGGGCAGGAGGCGTAAGGATACAAACAAGCCGGGTGGCGGCATCGCCTTACCCGGCCTACGAATGGCTCGAACACGTAGGCCGGGTAAGCGTCAGCGCCACCCGGCTTTGTTTTATGCCACGTGATTCGCCGCGATATCCAGCAGCGCCATCTCTTCGCTGTTCAGCAGCTTCTCAATATTTACCAGAATCAGCATACGCTCGCCGAGCGCACCCAGCCCCGTCAGGTATTCCGTCGACAGCGTGACCGCAAACTCCGGCGCAGGACGGATTTGATCGGCTGTCAGTGACAGCACGTCAGACACGCCGTCCACGACGATCCCCACCACGCGCTGCCCCAGATTCAGGACAATCACCACCGTGTTATCGTTGTACTCCACATCGCCCTGGCTGAACTTCACGCGCAGATCCACGATAGGCACAATCACACCGCGCAGGTTGGTCACACCCTTGATAAACGCTGGCGTGTTCGCGATGCGCGTTACCTGGTCGTAACCACGGATTTCCTGCACTTTCAGGATGTCGATACCGTACTCTTCATCACCTAAAGTGAAAACCAGGAATTCCTGCCCAGATGGCTCGCCCGCCAGTTTCGTTACGTTACTCATACCGGTCATGTTATTACCTTTTACTTAATCAGGCGGCTGTGTTCGCCACACGTTGTTCACGATTTAATCCCTGAAGTGCCGATACATCGACGATCAGCGCGACGCTACCATCACCCAGGATGGTGGCAGCAGAGATCCCCGGCACTTTGCGGTAGTTACTTTCCAGGTTCTTAACCACCACCTGATGCTGACCAATCAGCTGATCGACCAGCAACGCGTAGCGGCGTCCGGCGCTTTGCAGGATCACAACGATACCCTGCGTGGCCTCGGTTTTTGCCCCGTCCACTTCGAACACTTTCCACAGTTCCACCAGCGGCAGATATTCGCCACGCACTTCAAGTACGCGCTCGCCGCCCGCCAGCGGGTGCAGATCTTCTTCGCGCGGCTGGAGCGATTCCATCACCGCGTTCAGCGGCAGAATAAAGACTTCGTCCGCCACTTTAACGGACATGCCGTCGAGGATCGCCAGCGTCAGCGGCAGCAGGATACGAATTGTGGTGCCCGCGCCCTGCTTAGACTGGATCTCAACGTGACCGCCCATCTCCTGAATGTTACGTTTCACCACGTCCATGCCCACGCCACGACCAGAAACGTCGGTGACCTGCTCTGCGGTTGAGAAGCCCGGGGCAAAAATCAGCATGCCCACTTCTTCGTCGGTCATGTTTTCGTTGACCGCCATCCCCTGCGAAATCGCCTTCGCCAGGATGCGCTCGCGGTTCAGCCCCGCGCCGTCATCGGTCACTTCGATGCAGATGTTGCCGCCCTGATGTTCCGCTGACAGGATCAGGTTCCCCACCGGTGATTTACCGGCAGCCACGCGGTTTTCCGGCAGCTCGATACCGTGGTCGAGACTGTTACGCACCAAGTGCGTTAACGGGTCGATAATGCGTTCAATCAGGCTCTTGTCCAGCTCGGTAGAGCTGCCCATTAGCGTCAGTTCGATCTGCTTGTTGAGCTTACCGGCCAGGTCGCGCACCAGACGCGGGAAGCGGCTGAAGACATATTCCATCGGCATCATGCGGATGGACATCACCGATTCCTGCAAATCGCGGGCGTTACGTTGTAACTGGCCCATGCTGGTGATGAGATCGCCGTGGGTGACCGGGTCCAGTTCGTTGGATCGCTGGGCCAGCATTGACTGGGTGATCACCAGTTCACCGACCAGGTTGATCAGCTGATCCACTTTCTCTACCGCCACGCGAATGCTCGTGGATTCGCTGGAACGCGCCGCCGGTTTTTCACCGCGGGCCGGAGCAGCCGACTCTTTAGGCACGGCTTTCAGTGCAGGGGCAGCAGGGACCACCGCCGGAGCTTTTTCTGCCGGAGCAGGCGCTTGCGCTTCTGCGGTCGCTGCTTCAGTTTCAAACGCAATCTGATCCGCTTCAATCACGAAGCACAGCACCGCCACGATGTCATCCTGGCCGATCCCGTCGTCGAGCGTCGCGGCCAGGCTGTCTTTGCCCTTCACCACGTTGCTGAGCGTCGCCAGATTACCCAGCTCCTCTTCCAGCAGGTCGACCTCGTTCTCTTTCAGACGTGACAGCACCACACGCAGTTTACCTGCGGGCGCATCAGGCGCCGTATCGGGTTCGGCTACGGCGTCAACAACGCTCAGTTTTGCCGCAGGGACAACGGGCGCAGACGCCTCACCTTTGGCTTCCAGCGCTAACTGACGCAGCGCGTTGCAGATGTATTCAAAGCTGGCGGCATCAGGCTCTGCCGAACTTTTATAGGCGTCGAGCTGTTCCTGCATAATATCTTTCGTTTCCAAAAACAGGTTGATAATGTCGGTATTGAGCTGCATCTCACCGCGTCGTGCTTCATCCAGCAGGTTTTCCATTAAATGGGTGGTTTCCTGCAAAATGGTAAATCCAAACGTGCCGGCGCCGCCTTTAATGGAATGCGCCGCACGGAAGATGGCATTGAGCTGTTCTGAGTCCGGTGCCTCGGGCACCAGATCCAGCAAGTGTTGCTCCATATCGGCCAACAATTCGTCGGCTTCATCAAAGAATGTCTGGTAAAAATCGGTAATATCCATGCTCACGCTATCACCTCGGATTGGCTGGTGGCGATGTTGGAACGGCAGCCGAAGGGACGGCCCCAGGCTGTTTTAAATCGTCCAGTGACTCATTCTGACTTTCGGCGTTTTCATGCAGGATGGCCTGCTCCGCCTGCTGGTTCAGCACTAAAAGACTGATACGACGGTTGATGGCGTCATCCGGCCCGCGGTCGGTAAGGCGCATGGTTGCAGCCATGCCGACCACGCGCAGGACCTTGCCATCATCAAGCCCACCCGCCACCAGCTCGCGACGCGAGGCGTTGGCGCGATCGGCAGAAAGCTCCCAGTTGCTGTATCCCTTTTCTCCCGTGGCGTACGGGAAATCATCCGTGTGTCCGGACAGGCTAATGCGGTTAGGAATACCGTTCAGCACCGGTGCAATCGCACGCAGAATATCGCGCATATAAGGCTCCACGTCGGCGCTACCGGTTTTAAACATCGGTCGGTTCTGGCTGTCGATGATCTGAATTCGCAGCCCTTCCTGCACGAGGTCGATCTTCAGATGCGGGCGCAGCGCGCGCAGTTTCGGGTCCGCTTCAATCAGCTGATCCAGGTCACCGCGCAGTTTTTTCAGGCGCGCCTGCTCCATCCGTTTTTTCAGCTCGTCGATGTTTGGCTGTTTTTTGACTTCGCCCTGCTGCTGGGTGTAATCATCACCGCCGCCAGGGATCGGGCTGTCGCTGTTCGAAATGCGTGGCCCGCCGGTGACCGCCGTCGCCAGCGGCGTTCTGAAATATTCCGCAATCTGAATAAGCTCTTTCGGGCTGGAGATGGAGATCAGCCACATCACCAGAAAGAAGGCCATCATGGCGGTCATAAAGTCGGCGTACGCGATCTTCCAGGAGCCGTGAGAACCGTGCCCGTGCCCCTTATGCTTGCGCTTTTTTACGATGACGATCGGATGGGACTGGTTTTTCATGCGTCCTCAGTTGTCGTCTGTTGGTTTGGGTTTTTCACCGCACGCACGTGCTCTTCCAGTTCGATAAACGACGGACGTTCGCTGGAATAGAGCGTCTTACGACCAAATTCGACGGCGATCGGTGGCGCGTAACCGTTGAGGTTTGAGAGCAACGTAATTTTCACGCACTGCATCATTTTGGTGGTTTCGGCGCTCTTCTGGCGCAGCACGCTCGCCAGCGGGGAGATAAAGCCGTAGGCCAGTAAAATACCGAGGAACGTCCCCACCATCGCGTGGGCAATCAGCGCGCCCAGTTCAGCCGCCGGGCGATCCGCCGAGGCCAGGGCATGCACCACGCCCATGACCGCCGCCACGATCCCGAAGGCCGGAAGCGAGTCACCCACCAGCGCCAGGCTGTTAGCCGGCACTTCAGATTCGCTCTCGTGGGTTTCGATCTCTTCGTCCATCAGGGCTTCAATTTCGAAGGTGTTCATGTTGCCGCTGATGATCAGGCGCAGGTAATCGACGATAAAATCGAGCATCATCGCGTCGGCCAGAATACGCGGGTAGCTGGCGAAAATTTCGCTCTCTTTCGGGTTTTCGATGTCCCGCTCCAGCGAGAACATCCCCTGCTGACGTGACTTCGCCATCAGGCGATAGAGCAGCGCCAGCAGATCCATATACATGCTTTTGGTGTATTTTGAGCGACGAAACAGCAGCGGAATCGCCTTCAGCGTGCCCTTGATCGATTTACCGTTGTTACCAACGATAAAAGCCCCTACCCCTGCCCCGCCGATGATGACAAGTTCAGCCGGTTGATAGAGTGCTCCAAGGTGCCCGCCGGTCATCATGTAACCGCCGAAAACTGTACCGAGAACTACCAGGTAACCTAATAAGATAAGCACGACATCATCCTTCCGCTAGTGACTATGGCAGGACGTTCATTTCGAGCGCGTGACCGGAACGCAGGGTAAAAAAAAGCAGCGGTAATCGCTTACCGCTGCTGGAATCTTGCCCACAGGTTCGGGTTAAACAGCGTGTTCGATCTGTTCATCCAGCAGTTGTGGAATAATATCGGCAGCATCCCGGGAAAGTTTACGTCTTTTTACGGCTCGGGATGGAGGCTGGCACAAACTACAGGCGAAGCTGCCCGCAGGCTGGTGCGCGTGGGTTATAAAATTACCGTCACAGCAGTTGCAGCGCGACAATTCGAGCATTCCGCTTTCAACAAAACGCACCAGCGTCCAGGCGCGGGTCAGCGCCAGCAGGGGTCCCTCTTCCTGTTGCGGGCATTGCTCAAGGTAAAGTTTGTAGGCTTTGATCACAGCATCAACGCCGCTGCATAAGCCCGTTTTAAGCAGGTACTGCCAGGCGTTACAGAACATGGAAGCATGGATGTTCTGCTCCCAGGTCATGAACCAGTCAGTCGAAAACGGCAGCATGCCTTTTGGCGGCGGGCTACCACGCAATTCTTTGTACAGCTTGATCAGACGACCACGGCTCAGCTGCGTCTCGCTTTCCAGCATTTGTAAACGCGCGCCCAGCGTGATGAGTTCCATTGCCAGCTGGATATCACGGGCTTCCTGAACAATGCTTTTTTCGCTCATTGTTAAGCCCTTTTCTTCCGGGCTACGTCATCAGGCTGGCTGATTTCGTTGAGCAGGCGGGTGGAGAGAAGAATACCGGTGTGGATCTGTTGCAGATCGTCCACGCGGGATTCCTGAGTCAGACGCGTAATGGTCTGCGGGTTATCAAAACGGAACTGGCAGACAAGTTGGTTGGTTTCAGCCAGCTTGACCATTTGCGGAAGTGTTAATCCACCCAGCATGGTTGCCATCTCTTCGTTAACACCCAGACGAAACATCGCTGACGGTTTGTCCTGACTAATCAAACGCTGCGCGAGCAATAAATACGACAAATTGATGTCATAAATATGTTTTAGCAACTCGGATGTATGCATTTTTCCCATCCAGAATAACCAACTATTATTTTTATGCGGAAAGACCGCACCCCGTGATGTCGCCGGGAAATCACCCGGTATAAAAAGAAAAGGCCAAATGCATAGTTGAATTTAGGTTTGTACGTCGTAAAGCGCGTGACCGGTTAACATGGCCAAAATGTCGGTTACACATTTTATCTTTTCTTACAAATAACTAAGATTTTTCCTAATTCGACGCAAACTCTACTCGTCAGTTTTGACACATACAATGCAGCCCCCCCTGAAATTTAAAATAAATGTGATCTTCGTCACATAATTTACGCGAATGTAACCCATAAATCCATCAGCGTGACTTGTAATTTGGCTATTTATTGACCAAGCAAAGCTGGTTTATATTCTTATGGGACGAATACTCATGCAGAAGGATGAGGGGATCGGGTATGCAAATTGCTAACTCGAAAAAGCACTGTCCTTGCGTGTGACAAAGCACACTTACGTCAGGATAGAGCCGGAGTTAATTAAGTAAAAACAGCAGGTTATCTTTTCCTTTCGTAAAAGAAGTTTCGCTGCGTAACCGTCACGCTTGCGTTGACGATCGGTTAACACGATTTAACAGCACGGAAGGCTAAATGTGTGATTTACGTTAAGTTGTTAATTATTTTCATTTGCCGCCCGCTTTTCGTTATTCTTCTTATAAGAATAATTAATGAATAATTATGATAAGGTTCACACTATTGTCGCATGCACCTCTTGCAGAAGCGGCAGATTCGCGGTAAAGCTTGAGAAACGAGTCATTCTGACATCAAAGGAGTGTGTGATGAGTTACTCCCATCTTCTTGTTTCTGTTGCTGTTTCCCCAGAAAGCCATCAACTCGTCGCCCGTGCCGTGTCAATTGCCCGCCCGAACAACGCCCGCATTAGTCTGATCACCCTGGCCGCTGAACCCGAGATGTATAATCAACTGGCAGCGCCGATGCTGGAAGATATTCGTGAGGTTCTTCAGGAGGAAACGCAGCAATTTCTGCGCGAACTGGTTGAGCGGGCAAACTATCCTGTCCATCAGACGGTGATTGCCACGGGGGAATTAAGTGGACATATTCTCGACATGTGCCAGAAACAGAATATTGACCTGGTGATTTGCGGCAATCATAACCAGAGCTTTTTTTCTCGTGCGGCGTGCTCGGCAAAAACTATCGTTTCGTCAAGCCAGGTTGATGTCCTGCTGGTGCCTCTCGGGGGCAAATAATGCCCCCGGAGAAAATCAGGCGAGTTTAGGGAATGTCGCGATCTTTTTTTGCAGGTTACCTTCCTGACTTTGCGGCTGGATCGCGCGTAAATCGTCAATAAAACGTGCCTGCCAGTGGTTGATATCATTCTTAACGATGGTCTCCATCATTTCCGAATGACGTGAAATACGTTCCGCAAGCGGCATGGTTAACGCGCGGTTCAGGGCATTGGCCACGTCATCGCGATCGTAAGGGTTAACAATCAGCGCTGAGGTTAGCTCGTTTGCCGCACCGGCAAATTGCGACAGCACCAGCACGCCCGGGTCAGCAGGATCTTGTGCTGCAACATACTCTTTTGCCACCAGGTTCATCCCGTCGCGCAGCGGCGTGACCAGCCCGACGTCCGCATAGCGGAACACCTTCATCAGAATTTTGCGCTCAAAGTGCTGATTCAGATAGAAAAGCGGGGTCCAGCCGAGCTGCCCGTAGCGCCCGTTGATGCGCCCTGCTTCGGTCTCCAGCTGGTGACGAATATCCTGATAGGCCTGAACCTCGCCGCGTGAGGTCGGCGCAATCTGGGTATAGCGGATCTTGCCGTGATGCTGCGGGAATTTATCCAGCAGGGTTTCGTAAGCGAGGAACCGCTCCGGCAGACCTTTGGAATAATCCAGCCGTTCAACCGAAAAGATATTTTTAACGTGCTTGAGTTCATCCTTGAGCTGGGCAAGCTTCGGTGGCAGCGGACCGGAGGCCTGCTCGGCAATTTCGTCTGGCTCAATACCAATCGGGTAGACTTCGGTATGGAAGTTTCGTCCCCACGCGGTGTGCGATTTCCCGCCGTGCGTGACCAGCCGGGTTTTACCCGACACGCTGTCGAGGAAGGCCAGCCTGTCATTTTCCGTCTGGAACCCGAGCAGGTCATAATCGGACAACGCTTCAAGAATTTCATCATGCTGCGGCAGCGCGGTGAAAATCTCCGGCGTCGGGAACGGAATGTGCAGGAAGAAGCCGATCCGGTTATTCACACCTCGTTTTCGCAGCTCCCTGGCGAAGGGCAGCAGATGGTAATCGTGGATCCATAAAATATCGTCCTCTTCGATCAGCGGCAGCAGTTTATCTGCCAACAGCGCGTTGACGCGCATATAGCCTTCATACGATTCACGCTGGAACTTCACCAGATCCAGACGATAGTGAAACGCTGGCCACAGCACGGCGTTAGAGAACTCGGAATAATATTCATCGTAGTCCTTCTCACTGAGTGCGAAGGAGGCCCACGTGATATTGCCCCGTGACACCTTTTTTAGCGGTTTCTCATCATTACTGATTTCCCCGCTCCAGCCAAACCAGAGACCACCCGCGGCTTTAAGGGCACCTAATACCCCGACCGCCAGGCCACCGGCACTGGCTTTTTTATCATCCGGCGGTGCGATGCGATTAGAGACGACGACTAAGCGACCCATAATGATTTCTCCCGTTGTTTTGCGCTATTTGTTGTTGTTGCTGGTTAGCGACGTCAGATATCCACTGCCATACGCTGGCGACATTTTCCAGCCGCCATCCGGCAATGGTTTCACCAGGACCAACCTTGACAGACATGCCTCCGGCCTGGTTTACCACCCTGAACCCGGCCTCGTCGGTCAGGTCATCCCCAAAAAAGACGGGTGTACGCCCTTTGAACGGCGCTTCCGCCATAAACGCTGCAACGGCAGCGCCTTTATTAATTCCTGCCGGTTTGATCTCAACCACACATTTACCCGGCTGTAAGGCCAGCTCCGGATGGGCGTCCGCCACGCTTCTTGCTACCGCAAAGATCGCCGCTTCATGATGGGGCGCCTGACGGTAGTGCAGCGCAAAGGCCATGCCTTTGGCTTCCAGTTCCGTACCGGGAAGCGTTTCCAGAGCCGAAGAGAGTTGCGCATGCAGCGCCTGAATCAGCGTATCGGGGAGTGAAACTATATGCAGTTGATCATGGATATCGCGGCGCTCCGCTCCGTGCACACCGGCCAGCGGAAAGTGATAAGGACTGGCGAGCACATCCAGCTCGGCCATTGAGCGCCCTGAAATCAATGCCAGTGCCCCCTCGTTCTGTCGGGAGAGCTGCTGCAAATTCTCTAACACCGTATCCGGTACAACAACGTCATCCGGGTGCGGTTCAATCCCGGCGAGCGTCCCGTCGAGGTCAAAAAAGAAAGCAAATTTTCCGGGCAGTACAGGCGGTGCGGTTAACAAGTCAGCCACCCTAATCCTCCTTACAGTGAATAAAACAGCCATGTAAGTATAGACAGTGTGACGGTGCTCGCCATTTAGCAACCGGCCCGTCAGCAAAACTGGCGGGCCGGTCAGAGGCTCAACTATGGTTAATAGTTGAGCATATTAGTGGTTGAAAATGAATCAGACGGTTCGCTTCGCTTTTTGCTTGTAACGGTCGAAGATCACCGCTGCCAGCAGGATCAGGCCTCGTACGACGTACTGAGAGAACGGAGAAATATTAAGCAGGTTCATGGCGTTCTCCACGGTCCCCAGAATCAGGATCCCCGCCACCACATATGAGATTTTTCCGATGCCGCCCTTGAGGGATACGCCCCCCAAAACGCAGGCTGAAATGACAATCAGCTCATAACCGATAGAGGTCATTGGCTGACCGCTGGTCATACGCGACGCCAGAATAATCCCCGCCGCCGCCGATACCAGCCCGGAAAGTACGAAGATAATGATCTTGGTTCGCACGACCGGGACACCCGCCAGGCGTGCCGCTTCCTCGTTCCCGCCAATCGCCAGGGTATTGCGGCCAAAGGTGGTGCGGTTAAGCAGGAATCCGAACAGGATCAAACAGGCTACCGTCAGCCAGATTGGTGCAGGCAGGCCCAGCCAGTTGGCATAGCCCAGCGTAAAGAAACGCTCATCTTCAATCCCCACCGCTTTACCGTCGGAGATGATATAGGCCAGACCGCGCACGATTTGCATGGTTGCCAGCGTTGTGATCAGGGCGTTGATCTTCAGGCGCGCAATGACAAACCCGTTCACCAGGCCACTCAACACGCCGAGCATCAGCCCGGCCAGAACGCCGATCCACAGGCTTTCGGTCATGTTGATCACCACGGCGGTGGTGACGCCAGCGCAGGCAATCACCGAGGCGACCGACAGGTCAAAATCGCCGGAGGCCAGGCAGAAAAGCATGCCACAGGCCACCATGCCGGACATGGAGATGGCCAGCCCCAACCCCTTCATATTGATGAAGGTGGCGAAGTTCGGCACAAAAATCGCGCAGGCGACGAACAGGGCAGCAAAGACCACCAGCATGCCGTACTGGTCCCAGATGCGGCCAAAACTGAAAGCCGACTTCGGCGCTCCGGATGTAGTAACAGAGGACATCATTGACTCCTTACTCAGGCGACAGCCTGGCTAACTTTAGGCATGGCGAGACTCAACGCCTGTTGTTCATTCGCCTGTTCATGCAGCAATTCACCGGCAATTTCACCTTCACGCATCACAACAATGCGGTCGGCAACGCCCAGCACCTCGGGCAGATCGCTGGAGGCGAACAGAACCGCCACGCCGCGTTTTGCCAGCTCATAGATAACGTTATAGATTTCGTGTTTCGCCCCCACGTCGATACCGCGCGTTGGCTCATCCAGCAAAATGACCTTCATATCTTCCGACAGCCAGCGGCCCAGAATCGCCTTCTGCTGGTTGCCGCCGGACAGATTCATGATCAGCTGTTCCGCACCGGGGGTTTTGATGTTCAGCGAACGGATATGGTGATCCGCGTTGCTCGCCTCCCAGCCGTCGTTAATCAGGCATCCCGCGCGGATGAACTTGCGCCGGGCAGAGATGTTGATGTTGTCGCGCACCGAGTGCACCGGAATGATGCCTTCGGCCTTGCGATCTTCCGGGCAGAGCATGATACCGGCGTTAATCGCCTGGGCAGGCTTCTGAATATCAACCTTTTTCCCGTCGACGAAGACCTGGCCCTGGGTAATGCGCGTCCCGCCAAACAGCCCTTTCATCAGCTCGCTGCGCCCTGCCCCTACAAGACCAAACAGCCCGACGATTTCGCCGCTGCGCACCGAGAGTGAAATGGGCGTGCGGACGCCTGGGGCTTTAACGTTATCCAGACGCAAACGCTCCGGGCCATACTCGCGCGGTTTCCAGTGGTAAATATCCCCCAGATCGCGTCCAACCATCGCCTGTACCAGCTGATCGTGGTTGACCTGCTGCATATCGGTGAAGGTGCGCACGTAGCGGCCATCTTTAAACACGGTGATGGCATCGCTTAGGGCAAAAATCTCTTCCATACGGTGAGAGACGTACAGAATGATGCGGCCCTCTTTGCGCAGTTCGCGGATGACACGAAAGAGATTTTCTATTTCACGCGCCGAGAGCGAGCTGGTTGGCTCGTCAAAAGCGATAATTTTGGCGTTGCGCGCCAGTGCTTTAGCAATTTCCACCATCTGCCACTGGCCGATGGAGAGATACTTAAGGGGCGTTTGCGGATCGACATCCAGCCCAAGATGCTTAAGCTGCAAGCCCGCTTCATAGTTGAGCAGCGAGCGGTTGACCACCCCGCTTTTATGCGGAAGCTGGCCCAGATAGATGTTCTCCGCCACGGTCATCTCGGGAATAAGGTGCAGTTCCTGATAGATGATGGCGACGCCCGCGTTTAGCGCGGCCGTGGTATCGGCAAAGGCCACCTCTTCGCCGCGAATGGCCAGCGTGCCGGTAGTGGGCGTGTAGTTGCCGCTGAGAATTTTAAGCAGCGTGGATTTTCCCGCGCCGTTCTCCCCCATCAGGGCGTGAACCTGGCCGGCATAGCAGTCAAAGCTGATATCGGTCAGCGCGTTTACACCGGGGAACGTTTTACCGATGCCGCGGAAAGAGAGATACGGATCAGACTGTTGCATAACGACTCCGTGATTCCTGTAGTGTGTACATCTGGCCCCTCACGGTCAGTGAGGGGCGCAATCACCGCGTATTACTTACCGCCCAGTCCTTTTTTCGCCAGCTCCTCTTTGAAGTTATCGCGGGTGATCAGCACCACATCGGTCACTTCGGTGAATTTCGGCGGCTCAACCCCTTTGGTCACCCAGTTGTAGAGCATTTCGCTGGATTTATAGCCGTGGACATCCGGGCTTGGCAGCAGAGAGCCGTAGAAGCCGGTCGCCTGCGCTTTAGACAGTTCGCTCACGGCGTCGACCCCGTTGATGCCGATGCCGATCACGTCCGGTGCTTTAAAGCCCTGACCTTCCGTTGCACGCACGCCGCCCAGCACGGTGTTATCGTTCATCCCCACCACCAGCCAGTGCTTCACTTCCGGATGCTGGACGAGCATGGAGTTGGCCGCATCAAAGGCGCCCGGAATATCGTTGGATTTGGTCGGGACTTTGTAGATCTGTTTTTCCGGGAAGCCAGCCGCTTTCAGGGCGTCCATGGATCCGGTAGTACGACGACGGGCGGTATCCAGCTCGTCTGCGGTTATAGCCATCACGGCAGTCTCTTTGACATCCCAGCCGCGTTTTTGCATCTCTTTATAAAGCTCCTGGCCCTGACGCTCACCGATTTTGGTAGCCGCCATCATCACCAGCGGAACGGTATCCATCGGTTTACCTTTGGCATTGACGAACTGATCGTCCACCGCGATGACTTTCATGTCGTAACCGCGCGCTTTTGCAGCAATAGCTGAACCCAGTTTTGGATCCGGGGTACAGATAACGAAACCTTTCGCGCCGCTGGCCGCCAGGCTATCAATGGCGTTCAGCGTTTTCTCGCCGTCAGGTACGGCGATTTTAATTACCTCAAATCCCAAATCTTTTCCGGCTTTATCAGCAAATTTCCACTCGGTCTGGAACCACGGCTCTTCAGGCTGTTTAACCAGAAAACCGAGCTTTAAATTTTCAGCGATAGCGGATTGTGACATAACGGCAGCCAGGCCGATGGCCGCCAGCGCTTTAGTAAATTTGTGCATGGTAAACTCCAGCTTTAGCATTCTTATCTGTAGGGAATAATGGCGAACAACGTATTTAATCGGACTTAAAACAAGGCATTAGCGCTTACCTCGTTATAAGCGTTATTGCTGGAGATAGTTTTAGCGGGAAATTAATCATCCATAAGAGAGCGACATCACACCGCAGAATTACAGTAATTGCGTACATAAATTCAGCGAAAAATGACATAAAAAAAGGCGTAATTGTCCTACAAATGGGAAGGGATTAAGCAGAATTATCCATAAGGTCAGCCAAGAAGTCCCTGTAACCCGGACGCCTTAGCGCCCGGCAGAAAAATTACCAGGGATAATAGATGTGTTCAGCATGATCGCGCACGGGGGCATCGTCACCCAACAGACGCGCAGAGATCGTCAGCGCAAAATCAAAAGCGTGCCCCAGACCCTTGCCGCTGATGAGGTTTTTATCCTCCACGACGGGCGCATCCACATAAACCCCGTCATTAACGGTCTCCCACAGATCGCCGGAACAGACGTAGCGACGCCCCTTCAGTAATCCATTCCCGCCCAGCACCCGCGCGGCCGCAGAGCAGATCGGGCAGATGAGTTTGCCGTGTTCGTCATGCGTGGAAACAAAGCGGATCACCTCACGGTTAGCCGCGAGATTCATGCTCCCCTGCGGCCCACCGGGCAACACGACTGCGTCATACAGCGTGTCACTGCGCTCCGTTAACGTACTGTCAGCCACCATGGGAATAGTGTGGTAACTCACTACCGCACGGGATCCCGCACAGGCCAGCGTCTCCACCTCAATCTGCAAACGACGCAGAATATCAATTGTGATAATTGCTTCTGCTTCTTCAAAACCGGGTGCCAGCAGCACCGCCACTTTAGCCATCATAAACCTCAACGAATAAAACGATGTAAAACAGTGTTTCATTTTCTCGTTTTGTCAGATAACAATCTTGCGACGGGATCACAGAACCGTATATTGGGTAAAAATTGATTTAGCTCAAATTTCCACCCGCAGGATATATTTACAGATATTATTTCTGATTTCACACTTTTACAGAATTTCCCGCCAAAGAACGTTTCACGAAACGTTAAAAATGAGCATGCTTGATTTTATATGCAATAGAATCATGGCGTTACAAAACATCTTGTGCCATCACCTCTTTTTAATTCTGCGCTATATTTAAATTTGTAATCTAGAGTAAACACAGCCCAATTAAGAGTTTTCTTAAGTCAAAGAGAAGCGTATGCTTATTTAAATCGAACACAGGAAGTGAATATTCGAGTTTTTTACCTTGCAGAAATCTATTTCTGCCATTCAATCGTCAATACCTGCCGGGTCAGGTTACGTAGCGGACATCAAGTCCCGCAGTCAATAAGGATATGAAAATGACTACCCAAACGATGATGCAAAAACTGAATGCCCAGATGAACCTGGAGTTTTATGCTTCAAATCTGCATCTGCACTTGAGCGCGTGGTGTTCCAGAAAAAGCCTTAACGGCACTGCCACCTTCTTCCGTACGCAGGCACAAAGTAACGTCACGCACATGATGCGAGTCTTTAACTTTTTGAAAGCCATCGGGGCTAACCCCACCGTCAAAGAGCTTGAAACGATTGAAGATAATTATTCTTCTCTTGAGGAGCTGTTCCAGAAAACCCTCGAAGAGTATGAGCAACGCTGTGCGAAGCTGAGCATACTGGCTGATGAAGCGAAAGCGCAACAGGACATCATTACCCTCAAGTTTTTACGCGATATGGACAGAGAGCAGCAGCAGGATGGCATGCTGTTGAAGACGCTTGCAGATGAAATCCGCAACGCGAAACGCGCGGGGATTTGTCTGGAGCAGACGGACCGCCATCTTCTCGACATTGCTACCGTGCAGCACCACTAACTCCCTTCACCCGCTCCCGTCAGGGAGTGGGTACCAACTCCCTGCTTTTGCTGACATTTAACAAATCAGATCTCGCTCCCAATGAATAACCACACATCGTGTAATGATTTGTTTAATTACATTCATTGACGAGGGAGCATCATGATCACCATTGAGTTTATTGTCATTATCCTCTGCCTGCTGATAGGCACCCGCTTCGGCGGTATGGGACTGGGGCTGATAAGCGGCATCGGCCTGTTTGTTTTGAGTTTTGTCTTTGGTCTGCAACCCGGTAAACCCCCGGTTGACGTAATGCTCACAATCCTCGCCGTCATTGGCTGCGCGGCCACGCTACAGACCGCCGGTGGCCTGAATGTCATGATGCAATTCGCGGAGCGCCTGCTGCGTCAACATCCCCAGCACATCACCCTTCTCGCGCCGTTTACCACCTGGATGTTGACCTTTCTCTGCGGGACCGGGCACGTCGTTTACACCATGTTTCCGATTATCGCGGATATCGCCCTGAAAAAAGGCATTCGTCCGGAAAGGCCGATGGCGGTGGCCTCGGTGGCATCTCAGATGGCCATCACTGCATCCCCCGTTTCCGTGGCCGTCGTTTCGCTGGTCTCGATTCTGGGTGCGCAGCACGGCATCGGCCACGCGTGGGGGATCCTCGAAATTCTTGCGGTCTCCGTACCGGCCTCACTGTCTGGCGTCGCCATCGCGGCACTGTGGAGCTTGCGCCGCGGGAAAAATCTGGCAGACGATCCGGAGTTTCAGGAAAAGCTGAAAGATCCGAAACAGCGGGAGTTTATCTATGGAGGAACTGAAACGTTGATGAATCAGCGTTTCCCGAAACAGGCCTACTGGTCTACATGGATTTTTTTCGCCGGGATTGCCGTTGTGGTCCTTCTGGGTGCGCTGCCCGAGCTGCGTCCGGCGTTTGAGATCAAAGGCAAAATGACGGCCCTGTCGATGAACCTTGTCATTCAAATGATGATGCTGATCGCGGGCGCGGTGATGCTGTTGACCTGCAAGGTGAATGCGTCGGCCATCTCAAACGGAGCGGTATTTAAAGCGGGAATGGTCGCGATTTTCTCGGTGTTTGGCGTGGCGTGGATGAGCGATACCTTTTTTCAGGCGCATCTTGATGAGCTGAAAATGGCGCTGGAGGGGGTGGTGAAGAGTCATCCGTGGACGTATGCCATCGTACTGTTCCTGGTCTCAAAACTGGTCAACAGCCAGGCCGCCGCGTTAACCGCCGTCGCTCCGATGGGGTTGATGCTGGGCATCGATCCGAAAATGCTGGTGGCCTTCTTCCCGGCGTCGTACGGCTACTTTGTGCTGCCGACCTATCCCAGCGATCTGGCCTGTATCGGATTCGATCGCTCCGGCACTACCCGCATCGGTAAATTCATCATCAACCACAGCTTTATTCTGCCGGGGCTGATTGGCGTCAGCTGTGCCTGCGTGGTGAGCTATCTGCTGGTACAGACGTTCTTCTGACCCTTCTGCGGGCGACAGGCCCTGTCGCCCTTCGACGTAAAATCAGAAAAGAGTTTCTAATTTTAAAACATCGGTTTATTTTAGTGTGACTCACCCTGCGGTGTGAAGCGGAGTTCAATCAGCGCGATCGCTTTCTGGATCGCACGGAGCGTAACCGGGTCCGCCGCAGCAGGATGGTTGGTGAAATCGATGTTTTTCAGTTGGGTCGACATCTTTTCGCGTACCTCAACCGGCGCGATAACGTCAATCACATCAAGGATTTGTTTGATTACCAGCTGGCAGGCGACGACGTCAGATACCAGTTCCTGATCGGCGCTCAGGTTTTGTGACATGGGTTTCTCCTTATTCAAAGGCCGCCATAGTAGCAAAACAGACGCCCTTCCATCTCCCTCTCGTCGTCCGCAGACATAAAAAAACCTGCCGAAGCAGGTTTTTTTATCAGAACATCGCACCCGGTGGGACGTCTTTAAACGTTGTGCAGTAGTTAGCCCACATGCTTTTCAGGATTTTGCGCAGTTTCATTATGTTGCTCCAGTAACGTGTTATGCAGGTGTTATTGTCAATACGCTTATAATATGACCACCATCACAAAAATCAACCGTTTTGTGACCTGCGTCACGGTTATAAAACCCCCAATGCTGCTGGTTTGTTAAAAAAAGCCATGAAAAATCCGCACGTTACAGGCTTATAAATTCCAGTAAATGTTTATAAAATTTTTTGAGCGGGCAGGAAGAGAATGAGTGAAAACCTATCCGGCAAAGAGAGCCGTGGATTATCGCCTGCGGGGCTGCTGGTTGCCGGTGCTTTCTTTATGGAGTTTCTGGACGGGACGGTGATTGCCACCGCGCTGCCGGATATGGCAAAAAGCTTCGGCGTACAGGCTGTGGATCTGAATATCGGGATCAGCGCCTATCTGATCACCCTGGCCGTGCTGATCCCCGCCAGCGGCTGGATCGCCGACCGCTTCGGCGCGCGAAAAGTCTTTGCCCTCGCGCTGGCGATTTTCACGCTGGCCTCGGTATTTTGCGGCCTGTCCACCACGCTCGATCAGTTCGTTGCGATGCGCGTGCTCCAGGGCATGGGGGGCGCGCTGATGGTGCCCGTGGGTCGCCTGGCCGTGTTACGCACAACGCCAAAACACCAGCTCATCACGGCTATCGCTACCCTGACGTGGCCTGCGCTTGTCGCGCCGATCATCGGCCCGCCACTCGGCGGGTTCATCACAAGCTATGCCGACTGGCGCTGGATCTTCTTTATTAACGTGCCGCTGGGGATAATCGCCATTTTACTGGCACTGCGCCTCATTCCAGACCTGCATGAAGATACGCGCCGACCGTTTGATTTGCCGGGTTTTGTTGTCACCACCCTTGCCATGGTGAGCCTGGTTTATGCGATGGAGTTGATGAGCGGAGAGCCTCTGCGAACAGGATTAACCGCCACGCTGTTCATCGTCGGTGTCGTCGCGTTAAGTCTGGCGCTGCGTCACTTTAAGCGGGCAACCTGGCCGATGATCAGGCTCGATGCGATGCAGGTGCCAACGTTTCGCGTCACCCTTTACGGCGGCTCGCTGTTTCGCGCCTCCATCAGCGCGGTTCCGTTCCTGCTGCCGCTGATGTTCCAGGTCGGCTTTGGCATGGACGCGTTCCATTCGGGCCTGCTGGTGCTGGCGGTTTTCGTAGGCAATCTCACCATTAAACCGGCGACAACGCCCCTGATCCGCAGCCTGGGGTTTAAGCGGCTGTTGCTGATTAACGGTGCGCTGAATGTGCTGGCGTTGCTGGCCTGCGCGTTTCTCACGCCGCAGACGCCCGTGTGGCTCATCATGCTGATCCTCTTTCTGGGCGGCGTTTTCCGTTCGATTCAGTTTACGGCCATCAGTACGCTGGCCTTTGCGGATGTGCCCTCGGCGCAGATGAGCTATGCCAATACCCTGTTTTCAACCGCAACGCAGCTTGCCGTGGGGCTTGGGATCACGCTCGGGGCGATTGGTATTCGTATCGGAGAAAAAGTCGGTGATGCGATGGGGCTTGCGGATATGCCGGGGATGAGCTTCCGGCTGGCATTTGTGGCGATCGCGCTGATCTGCCTGGTGGGGATGTTTGACACGCTGCGTCTGACCAACGATGCAGGCAGCGCGGTCTCATCGAAAAAGTAACGCTCTGTGCCGGGCAGGCAACGCACCGCCCGGCAAAGGGAATCAGCCAACAATACCGCGGACAAAAGCTTCGATCTCTTTGTCCTGACAGTTCTCGAAGAAGCACTGCTGGAAGCGCTGACCTGAGACGGCGGTTTTCACCAGCTCAGGATCGATTGCGCGCAGGGTATCCAGATAGTTTTCTTTCACTACCGCCGCTTTCACCTGGTTCAGAATACCGGCGTTACGTACCTGCGGCTCTTTACGCTCTGGTGGGTAGCCTTCGCCATTGCGTCCGGTAAACGCTTTCTCAAAGATAAGGCGTACGTTCAGTTCGGCACCCCAGCCAAAGCCCTTCGCAAATGGCAGAGAGAGTGCGTTACCGTTGTTGATTTGCGCGAACAGGAAAGCGTCCGCTGGATCGATGCAGTAGCCGCAAATCACGCCCGGATGAATGTTGAGGGACATCAACGCGCCCTGCCCGGTACCGCAGCCGGTAACAACAAAATCGACGGCTTTAGCGTTCAGCAGGATGCTCGCCATGATGCCCAGGTGAATATAGGTGAGATGATAATCGTTCTCATCACTCATACCGACGTTATAGACCGGAAAACCTTTTTCATCAGCAACGGCTTTCAGCTCATTAAGGATGATGGGATTTTTAGCGGCCTGGCTGTTTTCCATCATCAGTGCAATTTTCATCTTGTCTCTCCTGAATGCATGGCGGGCGATCCCGCTGTGGATACCTTTTCAACTTAACCTTACTATCAAACAAACACACTTTCAAATTAAGTGAAAACTTGTTTTAAAAAAACAAAGATGCGCTCACAATTTCGCACCCAGGCCATGCTCGTTGCACAGTGAAAGGGCAGATCTTCCGGCTATTCCGGCCATTGCTCGCCATCAGGCTGGTTACAATGGCCTATTTCCCGTCACGCAGAGTGAACCATGAAACGTGTAATCATAGCCGGAACGATCCTGTTGCTCGCCGGGTGCAGCATCAACCGTCAGGCAGAAGTCAGCAGTACGGACGCCCCAAACGGAATTGTGCGCCTCGACTATGGCCAGGCCATGCTGCAAAACGCCTGGTCTGATGACTATCTCAATAACGGTACGGCAACCAAAGCCTGTCAAAACATGGGCTATGCCACCGCATCAGCCTACGGGCAGCCCATTAAAACCTGCACCCTGATCAGCGGCTCGCTGTGTCTGAACGAAAGTGTGACCATTCAGTATAAATGTCAGGGATATGCTGTTACCTCTTCCAGCCAGAATCCGTGGTATTAACCGCGACTGCCAGTCACGCTGGCAGTTTATTTAATAAGAACATAAACAATTCTCATTAATAAATATAAATGGCGGCAATGCGTTTTATTCCCATTCGTATTTTTAATAAAGAAATATTTATTTTACTTTTTGCAAATAATTAAATAACAAATTATAGTGTCGCTCATCGTGAACCAGAATAAATAAACCGGAGCTGCACCATGTTAAAAACTGAAATGATCGACAAGCTCAATGCACAAATGAACCTTGAGCTGTTTTCTTCCCTGCTTTATCAGCAGATGAGCGCCTGGTGCAGCTATCACAGCTTTGAAGGGGCAGCCGCCTTCCTGCGTCGTCATGCCCAGGAAGAGATGACGCACATGCAGCGTCTGTTTGACTACCTGACGGACACCGGCAGCCTGCCGCGCATCGATAACGTGGCGTCGCCTTTCGCCGAGTACGGCTCTCTTGATGAACTGTTCCGCGCCACGTATGAGCACGAACAGCTGATCACCCAGAAAATTAATGAACTGGCTCATGCCGCCATGACCAGCCAGGATTATCCAACCTTTAATTTCCTTCAGTGGTATGTGGCTGAACAGCACGAGGAAGAGAAGCTGTTTAAATCCGTGCTGGATAAATTATCTCTGGCGGGTAAATCCGGGGAAGGGTTGTACTTTATTGATAAAGAGCTATCCACTCTTGATACGCAGAATTAATCCTGACGCGGTGCTGAATATTCAGCACCGCGTTATTTCATGACAACAGATTTTACTTTTATGCGTGGACGCCATTGAGCACGTCGTCTCCATGCAGTGACATATTTACCTCTCAACTAAAAAACGCAGCCTCTCCACTTCTCTCTCCACGCGCTTTTCGCTGGCGCCGCATCCCGCCCTCATTTTGTAAAGCATTCATTACAGACACTGTAACGGTGATTTGACGAGATACGCCTTTTCCCTTACTCTGCGCCGCAGAATGAGTCGCGATATGGAAGCGTTGTAGAGGAAAGCGTGAAGAACAGAACTCTGGGAAGTATTTTTATCGTCGCCGGAACGACAATTGGCGCAGGAATGCTGGCCATGCCGTTGGCTGCCGCAGGCGTCGGATTTAGCGTTACCGTACTGCTGCTGGGCAGCCTGTGGGCCCTGATGTGTTACACCGCGCTATTATTGCTGGAGGTTTATCAGCATGTCCCTGCCGATACCGGCTTAGGCTCTCTGGCGGCACGCTACCTTGGACGCTACGGGCAGTGGATCACCGGTTTCAGCATGATGTTCCTGATGTACGCCCTGACTGCCGCTTACATCAGCGGCGCCGGGGAGCTGATTGCGTCAAGCATCAATGACGGCTTCGGTGCCTCGCTTTCACCGGAAACGGGCGCCATCGTCTTTACGCTGATCGGTGGCGGCGTGGTTTGCGCGGGCACGTCGCTGGTGGATCTGTTTAACCGCTTTTTATTCAGCGCCAAAATCCTCTTTCTTGTTGTGATGCTGGTGCTGCTGGCACCGCATGTTCACAAGGTTAACCTGCTCTCCCTGCCGCTGGAGAAGGGTCTGGCGCTTTCGGCCATCCCGGTGATTTTTACCTCCTTCGGTTTTCACGGCAGCGTGCCGAGCATCGTGAGCTATATGAACGGTGATATCCGCAAGCTGCGCCGCGTCTTTGTTATCGGCAGCGCCATTCCGCTGATTGCCTACCTGTTCTGGCAGCTGGTGACGCTGGGCAGTATTGATTCCACCACCTTTATTGGCCTGATGGCACAACATTCTGGGCTGAATGGTTTCCTGGTTGCCCTGCGTAACGTAGTGGCCTCTTCACACGTGGAGCTGGCGGTACATCTGTTTGCCGACCTGGCGCTGGCAACCTCCTTCCTCGGCGTGGCGCTTGGCCTGTTTGACTATATGGCGGACCTGTTCCAGCGTCGCAACACCGTTGCCGGACGCTTACAGACGGGGGCAATGACCTTCCTGCCGCCGCTGGCCTTCGCGCTCTTTTACCCTCGCGGGTTTGTGATGGCGCTGGGGTATGCTGGCGTAGCGTTATCGGTACTGGCCCTGCTGTTACCTTCCCTGCTGGCGTGGAAGAGCCGCCAGCAACATCCGCAGCAAGGATACCGCGTGGCGGGTGGTAAGCCGCTGCTGTGCGTGGTGTTTGGGTGTGGGGTGGCGATTATTCTGGTGCAGGTGCTGATTGCAGCGGGGATGCTGCCGGAAGTGGGGTAACTTATTTAGCCTCAATCATCTTAGTGGTCTCAAGGGGCCGCGGGGATTGATAAGGGGGCCGCGGCGGCCCCCTTATCTCGTTCACAGGTAAAGAACGTATTATTTTCTGTTGGATTCGAGGTGAACGAAACAATTCCACCTGTGCAACAAATTCTGATTAATGCAGGCAGCAACTCTTAAACTTCTTCCCACTCCCGCACGGGCACGGATCGTTCCGCCCCACCTTCGACCCGTTCACGACAGGCTTTTTCGCTTCCGGCTGCTGCGGGTTCGCCACCCAGTAGTTATACAAACGCAGCGCCGCAGGCTGAATGCTCGCAATGCTGTCCATGTACTCTTCTTCGGTCAGCGCATCCAGCTTCTCGCTGTTTTCTTCCGTGCCGTGCAGGGCAATCACGGCCAGGTCCGCTTCCAGCGATTCCGGCAGGGATGACCAGTCCGTCAGCGCCACGCCGCGCATGTAGCCATAACACCACTCTTCCACCACGGTGTAACTCTGACCGTCAACGTCGTTATAACCAAACAGCGGTTCAAACTGATCCGGGTATTCGCTCAGACGCTCGGCAATATCGTTCATGTGCTTAAAGCAGAGATCGATAAAACGGTTCATCTCACGATCGTTTTTCCAGCGCGGAATATACTTCTCACCACCCCAGACCGCCACCAGCCAGGTGTCGGGCTCCACCACAACGGGACCGGAAAGTACTGCGGTAAGCATGCCGTCCAGTTCGGACACGTCAATCACGGATGCATCGTCGTGACCGTAAGAGATTAATGTCTCTTCCAGCCACGCCATCTCGCTTTCATTTAATGGGCCTTCAGCCATTGCTGATACTCCTGATAAAAAAAACGATCCTGACATATATCGCCGCGCGTGCCTATCTGAAGTTTAGGTCTTTATTGCTGCAAAAACGTGCAAATCGTGACCGTTGCACAACTTATGGGCTTTGTTGTTAAGGAGATGTGATCTCCGCTGTAAATTCATCTCATCCCGCAAAGGCGCGTAAAACGGCACTCTATACTCAACATGTTGTGACCCGGTCAAGGGATTAACCATTCTGGCAACCTTTTTGCTTAATGTTCTGCGCGCTTCGCGGTGCGTAGGATCCTCGCCGTATTAAGCAGGAGATTGCTTCTAAAGTGCATTTTGTTCTCGCTCTTGTTTTTGGATTAACGATGCCATCAGGCGTTCGGGTTTATACCTGGTGCAAAAACCTCTTTGCTAAGGAACATAATAATGTCGCTGAAATTTACCAAAACTCCCCTCTCCCTTGTGCTGGCTGGTTGTCTGGTGACGGCCTTTTCCGCGCAGGCCGATATTGTGATCGGCGTGGCCGGGCCGTTCACAGGCCCGAATGCGACCTATGGCGATCAATACTGGCATGGCGCTACGCAGGCGGCGGAAGACATTAACGCCGCAGGCGGGATCAACGGTGAGAAAATCAAACTGGTACAGGGCGATGATGCCTGCGAACCCAAACAGGCCGTCGCCGTTGCCAACCGCTTAGTCGATCAGGATAAAGTGAAAGCGGTCGTCGGCCACTTCTGCTCCTCGTCGACCATGCCCGCCTCCGAGGTCTATAGCGATGCCGGGATCCTCTCCATTACCCCCGGCTCTACGAACCCGCTGATTACCGAGCGTGGCATGAGCGATATGTTCCGCATGTGCGGTCGTGACGACCAGCAGGGCCAGGTCGCCAGCGATTTTATTATCGATAAGCTGAATGCCAAACGGGTGGTCATCATCCACGATAAAGACACTTACGGTCAGGGGCTCGCGGACGCCACCAAAGCGGCGCTGGCGAAACGCGGCGTTAAGGATGTGATGTACGAAGGGCTATCGCGCGGGGAAAAAGACTTTAACGCGCTGGTGACCAAAATTGGCGCACAAAAACCGGACGTGGTGTTCTTCGGGGGCTGTCATCCGGAAGCGGGCCCACTGGTTCGCCAGATGCGTGAACAGGGCGTGCAGGCGAAGTTCTTTTCGGGTGACTGTATCGTCAACGAAGAGATGGTCACCGCCGCCGGTGGGGCGCAGTACACCAACGGTATTTACATGACGTTCGGTAAAGATCCGCGCCTGATCCCGGACGGAAAAGCCGTCATCGAGAAATTCCGCGCCGGTAAATTTGAACCAGAGGGATACACCCTCTACGCCTACGCGTCTGTACAGGCTATCGCGGCGGCATTCAAGGCCACGAAAGGGACAGATTCCGCAAAAGCCAGCGAGTGGCTGAAGGCCAACCCTGTCGACACGGTGATGGGTAAAAAAGCCTGGGACAGCAAAGGTGACCTCAAGGTGTCGGACTACGTGGTCTACCAGTGGGACGACAAAGGCAAATATAAAGAAGTGCCATAACGGGACGGAATCTGCTCAGCGCCGGCAGGTCTGCCTGTCGGCGTAACCCTTTATTCAGGTGCGCAACCATGAGTACATTCTTCCTGCAACAATTAATTAATGGCTTAACGCTGGGTTCGGTCTACGGTCTTATCGCCATTGGCTACACCATGGTGTACGGCATCATCGGTATGATCAATTTCGCCCATGGCGAAGTGTATATGATCTCCGCCTATCTCTCGGCCATTGGCCTGGCGCTGCTGGCGTTTTTTGGACTCCACTCCTTTCCGCTGCTGATCCTGGGGACGCTGGTTTTCACCGTCGTGGTCACCGGTGTGTATGGCTGGACGATTGAGCGCATCGCCTATAAGCCGCTACGCAACTCGACGCGTCTGGCGCCGCTGATTTCGGCTATCGGGATGTCGCTGATACTGCAAAACTACGTCCAGCTCAGCCAGGGCCCTCGGCAGCAGGGCGTGCCCACCATGCTGGATGGCGTGCTACGTTTTCACCTCGGCGAAGGGTTTGTCCAGATAACCTATACCAAAGTCTTTATTCTCATCGCCTCGTTCGCGGGCATGCTGGTGCTGACCTGGATTATCAACCGTACCCGGCTGGGGCGCATGTGCCGTGCGGTGCAGCAGGATCGTAAGATGGCCTCCATCCTGGGCATCAACACCGACAGAATTATTTCGCTGGTGTTTGTTATCGGCGCGGCCATGGCCGGGCTGGCGGGTGTGCTGATCACCATGAATTACGGCACCTTTGATTTTTACGTCGGGTTCGTTATCGGCATTAAGGCTTTTACGGCGGCGGTGCTGGGGGGCATCGGCTCTCTGCCCGGCGCGATGCTTGGCGGGCTGATTCTGGGCGTCGCAGAAGCGCAATTCTCCGGGATGGTAAACTCGGATTATAAGGATGTCTTTTCGTTTGGATTGCTGGTCTTAATTCTGATCTTCCGTCCTCAGGGGCTGCTGGGCCGCCCTGTCGTGGCTAAAGTGTAAGGAACAACGCGATGACCTCTGACGGTTTTTCTCTGAAGCGCTGCGTTCTGGACTCGATTTTTTCCGGAATGATTGCCCTGATTATTTTCGGCCCGATTGCGGGTGTCATACTGGATGGTTACAGCTTTAACTTTGATGGCCAGCGGCTGGCGTGGATTGTTGGCACCGTGATGCTGGGGCGCTTTTTTCTGAGCGCCTTTTCAGCCACGGCGGCCGGAAGACGTTTGCATGCGCGGTTTGAATCTGACAATGCGGGGGTGTACGTCCGGCCGCCAGAGTATAAAAGCCGCATGCGCTGGATCATTCCGCTGATTATCACGCTGGCGATCTGCTTCCCGTTTGTGGCCACTAAATACGTTCTGACGGTTGCCATTCTCGGGCTGATTTACGTCCTGCTCGGTCTTGGGCTGAACATTGTTGTTGGCCTGGCAGGGCTGCTGGATCTGGGTTATGTCGCCTTCTATGCCATCGGCGCTTACGGGCTGGCGCTCGGGTATCAGTATCTGGGGCTTGGGTTCTGGAGCATGCTGCCGCTGGCGGCGCTAATGGCCGCGGGCGCGGGCGCCCTGCTCGGCTTTCCGGTGCTGCGCATGCACGGGGATTATCTCGCCATCGTCACGCTCGGGTTTGGCGAGATCATCCGCCTGGTGCTGAACAACTGGCTCAGCTTCACCGGCGGGCCTAACGGCGTTTCAGCCCCTGCCCCGACCTTGTTTGGCCTGGAGTTTGGCCGACGCGCCAAAGAAGGCGGCGTCCCTTTCCACGAGTTCTTCGGCCTGACCTATAACCCCAACATGAAGTTTATCTTTATCTATGCGGTGCTTTTCCTGGTGGTCATGCTGGTGCTGTACGTTAAACACCGGCTGACCCGCATGCCCATTGGACGAGCGTGGGAAGCGCTCCGTGAGGATGAAATTGCCTGTCGTTCCATGGGGCTGAATCACGTTCTGGTCAAACTCTCGGCGTTCACCCTGGGCGCGTCAACGGCAGGTATCGCCGGGGTGTTTTTTGCCACCTATCAGGGGTTTGTTAACCCGACCTCTTTCACCTTTTTTGAATCGGCTCTGATCCTCGCCATTGTGGTTCTGGGCGGGATAGGCTCCACCGTCGGCGTCGTACTGGCCGCCTTTGTGCTGACCGTTACGCCGGAGCTGCTGCGCAGCTTTGCGGAATATCGCGTGTTGCTGTTTGGCATGCTGATGGTGGTGATGATGATCTGGCGGCCTCGCGGTCTGATCCGCATCAACCGCAGCGGGTTTGCCGTGCGGAAAGGAGTGGCGCCATGAACGCGACGATTTTGCGTGTAGAACATCTGATGATGCATTTCGGCGGGATCAAGGCCTTAAACGACGTTAATCTTGAAGTGCAGCGCGGTTCCATTACCGCGCTCATTGGGCCTAACGGCGCAGGAAAAACGACCGTCTTTAACTGCCTGACCGGTTTCTACCGGGCCTCCGGCGGCAACATACTGTTCAATGCACGCCATAAAACCACCAATGTCATTCAGGTGCTCGGCCAGAAATTCCAGCCGGACGACTGGCTGCACCCGGCGCAGCTTGGTCAACGCCTGTTCTATAAGATGTTTGGCGGCACGCATCTGGTGAACCGCGCGGGTCTTGCGCGTACGTTTCAGAACATCCGCCTGTTCCGCGAGATGTCCGTTGTGGAAAACCTGCTGGTGGCACAGCACATGCGCGTCAACCGCAACCTGCTGGCGGGGGTGCTTAACACCCCGGCTTATCGTCGGGCAGAGAGCGATGCGCTGGACCGGGCGTTTTACTGGCTGGAAGTGGTGGATTTGGTAGATTGCGCGAACCGGCTGGCCGGGGAAATGTCCTACGGCCAGCAACGACGTCTCGAAATCGCCCGCGCCATGTGTACCGGCCCGGAGATGATTTGTCTCGATGAACCCGCTGCCGGCCTGAACCCTGTGGAGACCCATAAGCTGAGCGAAATCATCCGCTTCCTGCGCGACCATCACGACATCACGGTTTTGCTGATCGAGCATGATATGGGGATGGTGATGGGCATTTCAGATGACATCATTGTGCTCGATCACGGCGATGTGATAGCCAGAGGTAAACCGGCTGAGATCCAGCACAATGAAAAGGTGATTGCCGCGTATCTGGGCACCGACGAAAGCGAGGTAAATCTGTGAGCGAACCGATGCTTCAGTTTCAGGATGTGGATGTTTTCTACGGGGTGATCCAGGCGTTGAAGCAGGTTTCGCTGGAGGTAAACAAAGGGGAAACCGTAGCCTTAATTGGCGCTAACGGTGCGGGGAAATCAACATTACTGATGTCTGTTTTTGGTCAGCCACGCATTCGCAACGGGAAAATCCTCTTCTGCGGCGAGGATATCAGCCATAAATCCACCCACTATGTCGCCACCGGCGGCATCGCGCAGGCACCTGAGGGACGCCGCATTTTCCCGGATATGTCTGTAGAAGAGAACCTGCTGATGGGGACAATCCCCGTCGGTAATCAGCATGCAGCGGAAGATATACAAAGCATGTTCGACCTCTTCCCCCGCCTCAAAGAGCGACGTAACCAGCGGGCGATGACGCTCTCCGGCGGTGAACAGCAGATGCTGGCTATCGCCCGCGCGCTGATGAGCCGTCCCAAACTTCTGCTGCTGGATGAACCCAGCCTCGGCCTCGCGCCCCTCGTGGTTAAACAGATCTTCCAGACGCTGCGGGAACTGGCCCGTAACGGGATGACGATTTTTCTGGTCGAGCAGAACGCGCACCACGCGCTGAAGTTGTCCGACCGTGGCTATGTGATGGTTAACGGGCAGATTCGGTTAAGCGGCAGCGGCGAGGCGTTGCTGAAAGATCCGGAGGTGAGGAAGGCGTATCTGGGTGGAGTGTAAACCATGAGGCTATAGTGAGAAAAACTCACAGTGATTGCCATTATTAATCGTTTTTCAAAAACTCACCCCTTCCAATATTATCCTCTCGACCTACCCTGACGGGGGGGCGGAAAAAACATTCAGGCGCAAACTGAATAGTCATAATGAGAGGAACCGGGGCAACCATGACACTTGATGCTTTATTTCAGTTAATGAAAATTATATCGCCATCCGATGGCGATATAGCGAATTTTATGACCATGCTTATCGCCACCAAAAATCATTCTGACGCCCTGTTACCCTTTTCGCAGCGCGTGTATATGCTTTCCGTTGCCCATAGCGATCCCAAAAAAGCAGCTGCGTTGCTTTCATCCTGTCAGCCCGAAGCAGGCAGCCCCCTCCCGCTGCTCAACTTCTCTGGCTGGCCGGACGTGCGTTACGCTACCTCCGGTGAATTACAGACCCCCGAGTCAGAAGAGTATTTTCACAAGATTTCGTCTGCCGCCACGCTATTACGCGCGGCAATCATTGACGCTGAACAACAGAAAAACACGCCAGCATTTTATATCCTGGATAAGGTGCTCAACCTGAACAGCGCGTTGCCCGAACGTTATAAAAAGATGGCTAACATATCTTACTCATAACGGTATTAATAAACCCGACTGTCATCATATTCCAGATAATCGATATCCAGCGCCGGAACGACCGGGGTATGGTTTTGCAGCCAGGCCAGAAGATGCTGAATGCTCTCTCTTTTGAGCGAATTTTTTGGCCAGACGAGGTAATAGCCATCCCCCGTCGCGATAGCTTCCCTGAAAGGCAGGCCCAGCAGGCCGCTTTTCAGGGCATCAAGCGTGAGATGCAGGTCAGCGATAGCGATGCCGTGCCCGTTCATCGCGGCGATACTTCCCTGTTCAAGGGTATCAAACACCATGCCGCTGCTCATATCGAGGCCCGGGAACAACCCTGTTCTTCGCAGCCAGCGCCGCCAGTCACGTCTGTCCGGTGAAGGATGGATCAACTCGCATTGCGGAAGCCGTTGCCGCGCCGGTTCGATAAGTGATGGGGTACAAACCGGGATAAGCCACTCTTGAAAAAGCAGCTGGCTTTCCGTTGTGTCACCAAAACGCCCATTGCCGAGAAGAATGGCGCAGTCGTATGGCTCAAGATTGAAATCAACGGTATCAATATCCATCCAGACGCTGGCAATCTCAACCTGTGGCTTCGCATGCTGATGACGAAAGGACCGCAGCACGTCGAGAAGCCATCGCATGGTCAGGGTACTGGGAGCTTTAAGCCGCAGCAGGTGGTTTTCACTGCGAAATGCCCGGCAGGCCCATTCAATGCTCGTGAAGCTTTCGTTAAGCTGCCCGGCAAGCACTCGCCCGGCTTCAGTCACCTCTACCCGAGGACCTTGTCTTTTGAAAAGCTCGCAGTCGAACCACAGTTCAAGGGTACGAACATGTCTGCTGACCGCGCCCGGCGTAATATTGAGCGTTTCAGCGGCTCTACTGAAGGAGTTCAACCGCGCAGCAACTTCAAACGCACGCAGTGCATACAATGGCGGTAAAGACATAGCGTCCCTTAAATGAGGTGATGGCATGGAGAATCGGGGTCGCAAACGTGCACATGTTCAAACCGCATTTCGCGCCCGCTACACGATAGCATAATGCGTATCTGTTTAATTCCGTTGCAAAGGATCGCTGTTTTATTACGGGAAGGTCAGGAATGAAGGTTGGTCATTAGCAGAATGCCAGACACAAAAAAACCACCTTTCGGTGGTTTCACGACACTGCTTATTGCTTTGATTATTCTGCTTTTTCCCATGGTAGCCGGAGTGGGACTTGAACCCACACAGCGCGAACGCCGAGGGATTTTAAATCCCTTGTGTCTACCGATTCCACCATCCGGCCAGGGAAGAAAGTGGAGGCGCGTTCCGGAGTCGAACCGGACTAGACGGATTTGCAATCCGCTACATAACCGCTTTGCTAACGCGCCTTAAATCTGTTGTCTTTCGACTTACACCCGCAAACTGCCGATGCTTTAATCTGGAGCGGGAAACGAGACTCGAACTCGCGACCCCGACCTTGGCAAGGTCGTGCTCTACCAACTGAGCTATTCCCGCATGTTATCAAGTAACTATTTAACTACTTCTAACCACTTGATTTCATTATCGTCCGGCTAACTGTGCCGCCGTTCGATGCGTTGCATTCTACTGATATGACGTTTTGAGTCAACGTTATTTTTTGCATCTCAGGATCGTTTGCTGAAAATTAAGCCGAAACGATCACTGTTCAAGCAAATCACCGCGTGCAGCGTTCAAATATTGCAGCATTGACCACAGCGTCAGCACCGCCGCAACCCACAGCAGACCAATGCCAGCCCACTCTACCCAGGCATTTGGACGCCACAGCATCCACACCAGCGCCGCCATCTGTGCCGTGGTTTTGACTTTACCGATCCAGGACACCGCCACGCTGCTGCGTTTACCCAGCTCCGCCATCCACTCGCGCAGGGCAGAGATAATAATTTCACGGCCAATCATGGTCGCGGCTGGCAGCGTCACCCACCAGGTATGATAATGTTCCGCCACCAGCACCATCGCGATTGCCACCATCACCTTATCCGCAACCGGATCGAGGAACGCGCCAAAGCGGGTACTCTGGTTCCAGCGACGCGCCAGATAACCGTCAAACCAGTCCGTAACGGCAGCGATCAGGAAAATGAGCGCACAGGCAAAAGGTGCCCAGACGACCGGCAGGTAAAATGCCAGGACGAAGAACGGAATGAGCACAACGCGAAAGAGAGTGAGCAACGTAGGGATATTAAATCGCATGATGACGGTAACTGTCTGTTGTCAGTAAAATTTAGCTCTATGTTGCTACAGAGCCCTCAATGTTTCAACGAGTAGTAGATCTTTTCTGCCAGCCCTTGCGAAATACCCGGCACTTTTGCAATTTCCTCCATGCTGGCATTGAGTAATCCTTGCAATCCGCCCATATACTTCAACAGCATCTGGCGACGTTTTGGACCGACGCCTTCAATCGTCTCAAGGGTACTGGTATTTTTCACTTTCGCCCGTTTTTTGCGGTGTCCGCTGATGGCGTGATCGTGCGACTCATCGCGGATATGCTGGATCACATGCAGCGCCGGGGAGTCCGGCGGCAGGCTAAAGCCCTCGCCTTCCGGCTCAAAGAACAGCGTTTCCAGGCCAGCCTTACGATCCGCCCCTTTCGCCACCCCTAACAGCAGCGGATGGTGTTTATCCCACTCCACATCAAGCGATTCAAATACCGCCTTCGCCTGCCCCAACTGCCCTTTCCCGCCGTCGATGAGAATAACGTCCGGAATTTTGCTCTCTTCAATCGCCTTACCATAGCGACGACGCAGTACCTGGTTCATGGCGGCATAATCGTCACCCGGCGTAATGCTGGTGATGTTGTAACGACGATACTCTGCCCGCAGCGGGCCATTGGCATCAAAGACCACACACGACGCCACGGTCTGCTCACCCATCGTATGGCTGATGTCGAAGCATTCCATGCGTTTCACTTCCGGCAGCTTGAGCAGCGTCGCAAGCGCGGTTAAACGCTGGCTGACGGTCGACTGCTGGGACAGTTTGGTGGTCAGCGCCGTGGCGGCATTGGTTCGCGCCAGCTTCAGATAACGCGCGCGATCGCCACGCGGTTTCGTCTGGACATTCACCCGGCGGCCTGCCAGCTCCGAAAGCGACTCCGCCAGCAGGGTTTTATCGTCGAGCGTGAAGTCGAGCAGGATCTCGGATGGCAGCGTACGCATCTGGCTACCCTGCAAATAAAACTGGCCGACAAACGTCTCCACCACTTCGCCCAGTTCGGTGCCGCCCGGCACTTTCGGGAAGTAGCTGCGGCTGCCGAGCACTTTGCCCTGACGAATAAACAGCACGTGAACACAGGCCAGACCGGCGTCAAAGGCTACGCCGATTACATCAAGGTCGTCGCCCGTATTGGAAACAAACTGCTTCTCGGTCACCCTGCGCACGGCCTGAATTTGGTCGCGGATGCGTGCGGCCTCCTCAAATTCCAGCGCCGCGCTGGCTTTTTCCATACGGGCGATCAGTTGCGTCAGCACCTGATCGTCTTTCCCGGCTAAAAACAGGCGGACATATTCCACCTGCTGCGCGTACTCCTCTTCGCTCACCAGCCCTTCAACGCACGGCCCCAGGCAGCGGCCAATCTGGTATTGCAGGCACGGCCGGGAGCGGTTGCGATAAACGCTGTTTTCGCACTGGCGAACAGGGAAGATTTTTTGCAAAAGCGCCAGCGTTTCCCGCACGGCATAACCGTTCGGGAAGGGTCCGAAATATTCACCTTTCGCATGCTTAGCGCCACGATGCATCGCCAGACGCGGGTGCGTGTCGCCACTCAGAAAGATAAACGGATAGGACTTATCATCGCGCAGCAGAACGTTGTAGCGCGGCTGATACAACTTTATGTAGTTGTGCTCAAGCAGCAGCGCTTCCGTTTCCGTGTGCGTTACGGTGACATCAATGTTATGTATGAGTGCGACCAGCGCTTCGGTTTTACGGGAGGCAAGGTTGCTGCGGAAATAGCTGGAAAGGCGTTTTTTCAGATCTTTTGCCTTACCGACATAGATAACCGTACCGCCAGCATCGTACATACGATAGACGCCTGGCTGGCTGGTGACGGTTTTCAGAAATGCTTTTGAATCGAACGCTTCACTCACTGACTTATTAACGACTCCGCATTGCACAAACCATGGCGAATGGCCAGGTGAGTCAGCTCGACATCACCGTGGATGTTCAGTTTACTGAACATCCGATAGCGATAGCTGTTGACCGTTTTCGGGCTAAGATTCAGCTGCTCTGAAATCTCATTCACCTTCTGACCTTTAGTGATCATCAGCATAATCTGCAATTCGCGCTCAGACAAACTGGCAAACGGAGATTCCGTTTTTTCCGGTTCAATCTGACTCAGGGCCATCTGTTGAGCAATATCAGAAGCGATGTAACGCTGCCCGGCGAAAACGGTGCGGATCGCATTGACGACTTCCTGCGGCGCGGCGCCTTTACTGAGATACCCGGCAGCACCCGCCTGCATAACTCTGGCTGGCAGCGGATTTTCGGTATGGACGGTCAGCATGATGACTTTGGTATCAACGAACATGCGCGCAATTTTGCGCGTGGCTTCAAGCCCGCCAATACCGGGCATGTTCATATCCATCAGCACCACGTCTGCGGAGTTAGCGCGACACCATTTGACGGCATCTTCGCCACAGCACGCCTCGCCGGCAACTTTAATACCCTTTATATCTTCAAGAATGCGTCGTATCCCTGCGCGCACCAGTTCGTGGTCATCAACAAGAAGGACGTTGATCAAAGGAAATGTCTCCAGAATAGGGATAACGCTACTGACTGCTAATTGGGTTTATATTAACGGTTTTCCAGGCAAGATTAAAACGCTAAAAAACCCGCTATTCGATTCTGGTCTCGTTTTTGGAAATTAGGCTGTACAGCAAGTGGAAAGAAAACCCTTGTACGCTGCGATTTTACCGCTATTTTTTAGCATCGACATTCAAAAATTTACCAAAACAGTTGTTAACTCAATCGAAAAAGAGCGAGCGATTTTTTGTAACAACAATTAACGAATAGCGAACCGGCGATAAACATTTAATTGCCGCTAACATATTGGACAGATTACCTTCATAATCCGCCCCCGCCAATAATCAATACGCGGAAAAGTATAAAAAACAACCACTGCATTTTTTGCCATAGCTTGTGGTATACTCCGCCGCCTTAACTTTCATCGTCGCGCTCATGCGCTGTTTTATAATGAGGAAAATAAATGAGCACACCTGAATTTGCCACTGCCGAGAATAACCAGGAACTGGCACAGGAAGTAAACTGCCTGAAGTCGCTGCTGACGCTTATGCTACAAGCGATGGGCCAGGCTGATGCTGGTCGTGTGATCATTAAAATGGAAAAACAGATCGCGCAGATGGAAGACCAGGCGGAGTCCGCTGTTTTTGCCAATACAGTTAAGCAAATTAAACAAGCCTACCGCCAGTAACAAAAAACGGCTGGATGCAGAGCATTCAGCCGTTTTCTCGTCTGACACGCAGAACGTGATATCAGTCAGATAAGTCCCGTCGCTGCGGCATAACACGCTATCTGGATCTTATTCGGTGCGTTGAATTTCTTCTGCATATTCTTCTGGTGGAAGTTCACGGTATTTTCCGAGATCGAGAGAATGATGGCGATTTCTGCCGACGTCTTCCCTTCTGCGGTCCATTTCAGAATTTCCCGCTCACGCTTGCTGAATTTCATTTCAGGCGGCATCACCGTCTCATGTTCAAAGCGCAACAGTGTGGTGAGCGCCATCTGGACCAGCATTTGCAAACGCAGCTCAACTTCTTCACTGGATATGGCGTTTGCCTGCAAGCTGTTACGTGATACCGAGAGGAAACCGAGCGCATGATTTGGCAACATCAGACACTGCGTTATTCCTTTGCGTAAACCGTGGTCCCGCGCGCCGTCCCATAATTGCTGGGCATCCGCGAATAATTCATCCGTCCAGGGCAAATGTCCCTGAATGAAATTCTCCGGCTTGAGTACCGGGTCGATGGCGAAATAATTCTCGGACTGATATTGCGCCATCCATTGTTGTGGATAACTGGAATGGACGGACGTTCGCGGGCGGGTAAATGGCACAGGGTGTCGAACACAAAGCGCATAATAATCGAATTCAAGCGCCTGCGTTTGTCGCTGAAGTTCCTGATATACCTCTTCGGCACAGGTCATTTCCTGAAACCGGAGGAAGCATTCCCGTCGCCAGGTGAAAAAGTCTATATCCCTCATACTTACTGAATGAAGCCTCTGATAAAGATAATCATTATTATGGTGAATATAACCTAACACATAAAGCATGATAATTTATATAAAATATCGGCCACAGACAGATTATCTTTAATTTGGCGATGGCTTATCCAAACCGGGCGGAATAAAAAAGCAACAGACTGGCGTTTAAGGGAGGATAATTTGCTCCAGACGCGGCATCTGGAGCAAATTGAGCGCAAAAATGCTACTGCATTAAGAATTTTTCAAGGAACTGACGGGTTCGGGGCTGCTGCGGATTGGCAAACAGCGCTTTAGCTGGCCCCTGCTCGACTATCCGCCCCTGATCCATGAAAATAGCCCGATCGGCAACATCGCGCGCGAAGCTCATCTCATGCGTCACAATCACCATCGTGCGTTTCTCCTGCGCCAGCTGGCGGATAGTGTTCAGCACTTCCCCGACCAGCTCAGGATCGAGCGCGGATGTGGGTTCGTCAAACAGGATCACATCCGGGCGCATCGCCAGCGCGCGCGCAATGGCGACACGCTGCTGTTGCCCGCCCGATAAGCGACGCGGATAGCTCGTCTCCTTCCCGGCCAGGCCAACCTTCGCCAGCAGCTCGCGGGCGCGGGCCGTCGCGTCTTCCTTAGGTTCACCCTTGACGATGACCGGGCCTTCAATAATGTTTTCCAGCACCGTGCGGTGCGGAAAAAGATTAAAGCTCTGGAACACGAAGCCGACATGCTGACGCAGGCGGCGAATCAGCCCTTTTTGCTGGTTAATGGATTTCCCGGTATCAATGGTGATATCGCCCACGCGGATCGTCCCGCCTTCGGGCTGCTCCAGTAAATTAATGCTGCGCAACAGCGTGGTTTTGCCTGACCCGCTCGGGCCGATAATGGCCACCACTTCACCCTGCTCAACCTCAAGGTCAATGCCATGCAGCACCGTTTGCCCGTGGAATTTTTTCACCAGGTTTTTGACGTCAATTGCACTCATTTGGGATCACGCTCCTGGCGGTTAAGCTGGTTTTCAAAATAGTTTTGCAGAGCGGACAGTACCGTCGCCATCACCCAGTAAATCAGCGAGGCCGCCAGATACATGGTAAACACTTCCAGCGTGCGCGACGTGATCAGCTGCGCCTGACGGAACAGCTCCGGCACCTGGATGGTGGCCGCAAGCGAGGTGTCTTTGACCAGGCTGATAAAGCTGTTGCTCAGCGGTGGCAGCGCCACGCGCGCCGCCTGGGGCAGGATCGCCCGGCGCAGCGTCTGCCACGGGGTCATCCCGATACTGGCCGCCGCTTCCCACTGCCCTTTATCAATGGACGAGATTGCCGCACGCAGCGTTTCCGAGGTGTACGCCGCCGTATTCAGCGACAGACCTATCATCGCCGCCGGGATCGGATCCAGTTCGATACCGAACTGGGGCAGCCCGTAGTAAATCATAAACAGCTGGGCGATAAGCGGCGTTCCGCGGAACACGGAGATGTAAAACCGCGCCAGCCACCGCACCGGCCAGATGTTCGACATGCGCATCAGTGCCAGCACAAACCCGAGCACCAGCCCGAAGAACATCCCGCCGATACTGAGCTGTAAAGTAAACACCGCGCCCTTTAGCAAGAACGGCAGCGAATCAATAACCAGTTGAATACTTTCTTGCATTATTATTTTTCTACCTGATTTTTAGACATGAGGATGATAGGCAAACAGCGCAGGCGCCCCGCCAGTATGAACAAACAAAATGGGTCCTTCATCCTTAAAGCGCTTGCGGGCAATGCCGTCGATCAGGCCCGCCATTGCCTTGCCGGTGTAGACCGGGTCGAGCAGAATACCTTCAAGACGGGCCAGCAGCTTAACGGCCTCCATCCCTTCATCATTGGGAGTGCCATAGCCCGGCGCGAAATAGTCATCCCACAGCAGTATTTCCGCTTTCGCCTGAAGCGCAAGCTGTTCAGCCACCGCCTGTTGCAGCGTAACGACTTTCGGCTTCTGGTCCGCAACGCTTCTGGAAACCGTTACGCCAATCAGCTCTGCGTCCGGCATTAACTGCTCAAGCCCGACCGCTAAACCGGCATGGGTACCCGCACTGCCGGACGCCACCACCACTGAGGATAAACTCACCGCACCTTCGCACTGCTGAGCGATTTCCAGCGCGCTCTCAACATAGCCAAGGGCACCCAGCGCATTCGAGCCGCCAACCGGGATCACGTACGGACGAAAGCCCTGCGCTTCCAGACGCGTCGCCAGCTCGTCGAGCTGTGCAGCAGGGTCGGTCAACGCGTCGACCATTTCAACCTGCACGTTGAACAAATCCAGCAGCAGACGGTTACCGTTAGTCAGGTAATTCTCTGCCTGCGTCCCGATCGGGTTCTCCAGCAGGGCTACGCAGTGGAGTCCCAGCTTCGCCGCCACGGCCGCCGTCTGGCGAACGTGGTTAGACTGAATTGCCCCGGCGGTGATCAGCGTGTCCGCCCCCTCACGCAGGGCATCGGCGGCGAGAAATTCCAGCTTGCGCAGCTTATTTCCGCCCATCGCCATGGGTGTCACATCGTCACGCTTAATGAAAATATCGCGCCCCAGATAGTCAGAAAATCGCGGCAGATACTCCAGCGGCGTGGGTGCGCCGATAAATTCCAGACGAGGAAAGCGCGTTAAATTCTGTAGTGACATGGTTCCTCCGGTCACGCAAACAATTGTTATTTCATTATGCACGCAGACGCGCGAGAAATAAAAAAGGCGCTTTTAAAAGCGCCTTTTTTTGTCAGTCAGAGACTTATTTCGTCACGTCTGCGCCGAACCACTTCTCAGAGAGCGCCTTCAGGCTGCCGTCTTTCTGCATCTCAGCAATGGCGCCGTCGATGGCTTTCAGCAGATCCTCGTTGCCTTTGCGCACCGCCACGCCGGACGCCTGACGGGAGAACGCATCACCCGCAACGGCCAGGGTATTGTTGGTTTTCTTCACCAGATCCAGCGCTGCCAGGCGGTCAACCAGAATAGCGTCGATACGGCCTACGCGCAGGTCCTGATATTTGGTCGGGTCATCATCGTAAGTACGGATGTCCACGCCCTGCACGTTCTGACGCAGCCACTCTTCGTAGTTAGTCCCGAGACCCACGCCGACTTTCTTCCCTTTCAGGTCTGCGGCGGATTTAATGCTGCCTTCGTTACCTTTCTTCACCAGCGCCTGGATACCGGACACAGTGTACGGCGTGGAGAAGTCATACTTCTTCTTACGCTCGTCAGAAATGGTCACCTGGTTAATCACCACGTCAATACGTTTGGAATCCAGTGACGCCAGCATCCCGTCCCATTTGGTCGGTTTCAGAGAGGCTTTTACACCGAGATGCTTAGCCAGCTCTTGCGCAAACTCCACTTCAAAACCGGTCAGTTTACCGTCGTCGCCCTGGAAGCTGAACGGAGGATAGGTGCCTTCCAGCCCAACCAGCAGCGTGCCGCGCTCTTTGACTTTGTTGAGCAGATTTTCTGCCGCGAACGTTTTCACGCTCATCCCCGCGACCAGCGCAACGGCCATCATCCCCATCAGCGCCTGACGACCCAGAAGTGCTAATTTCATAAGTACTCCGATACAGTGGAATTTTTGAGTAGTGTAGAGAAATCGCCTGCAACGTCAAAGGCGGCTGCGCTACATCTTATTCTTTTTTAATATATATCAGAAGTTGTTCCGGCGTGGACTTTCTGCTTTATGACACCCGGCATCTGGACTTTATATTGCGCGTACTTACGCAGCGCGATGCGGTAATTGTTGGTACTGGTGGCGGGCAGCCAGGGCTCCAGATTTTCATCCAGGTAACCGGTTGTCAGCAGATCGCGGGAGATATTTTGCACGGTCAAATGCTGACCCAGGCGGCGCAGGCGAACCACGTATTCACGCACGGTGCCGTGACTCATCTCCGTTTGTTCAAACAGGAATTGCTTGAAGCCGATAATATCGAAGAAGTCGCTTTGCTCTTTGCAATGGAGATCGCCACAGAAACGGCAAAGCGCTACCCACTCTTTTTGCTCTTCAAGCCAGGCGGCTTCATCCATCAGCGTGTCGAGGCGGGAAATCGCAATCTTATTCACGATTTCACCGCGACGAACCAGCGTGATGCGGTCGAGTAATTTTTTACAGTGGGCGCAATGCGTCTGGCTGTGTTTAAAGTCTTTCAGGTAGCGGCTTAAAGGCCGTCTTTTAGATTGCTGCACCGTCATGATAACTCCTGGTTGTCAATACGTTGTGCGGCATTTCCAAGGCGAATCAATCACCTATAACTTACCCAGTTTTGTGCGCAGGCGTTTAATGGCCTGGCTGTGCAGCTGGCTCACCCGTGACTCACCCACCTCCAGCACGGCACCAATCTCTTTGAGATTGAGCTCTTCCTGGTAATAGAGGGTTAACACCAGTTGCTCACGTTCCGGTAAAGCTTCAATCGCTTCCATCACGCGCTGGCGTAAATTCCCTTCCAGTAAGTGGTGTAACGGGTTTTCTTGCTGGTGTTCATCCGTCACCAGCTCGATGCTATCGCCATGCTCTTCGCGCCACTCATCATAAGAGAAGAGTTGGCTGTTATTGGTATCGAGCAACATCTGACGATACTCTTCAACAGGAATACCCAGACGCTCCGCCACTTCGGTTTCCGTCGCGTTGCGCCCCAGTTCCTGTTCCAGCTGCCCCATCGCATGCGCCACTTCGCGCGCGTTGCGGCGAACGCTGCGCGGCACCCAGTCGCGGCTGCGCAGCTCGTCCAGCATCGCACCACGAATACGCTGCACTGCGTAAGTCGTAAATGCCGTTCCTTGCAGAGCGTCGTACCGGTCAACTGCATTCAATAACCCGATACCGCCCGCCTGTAGCAGATCGTCCAGTTCCACGCTCGCCGGCAAACGCACCTGGAGGCGCAATGCTTCGTGACGCACCAGCGGAACATAACGCTGCCACAGCGAGTGTTTATCCATTACACCTTCAGCGGTATAGAGTGAATTCACGATAAACAGCCCTGCGTTAGTTGAGTTATCGGCATGATTATCCGATTCTGGAGGGGTTTTAATCGGGTGAATAGTGGGTGAAATGAGGGGTTATTTGGGGGGTTACGTATGTACGTGGACAGAAAAAACCCCGCCGAAGCGGGGTTTGAGCTTAATCAGGTGATTAGCCTTGCAGCAGAGACAGAACCTGCTGAGGAACCTGGTTAGCTTTGGACAGCACGGAGTTACCGGCCTGCTGGATGATCTGCGCTTTAGACATGTTGGACACTTCGGTCGCATAGTCGGCGTCCTGGATACGGGACTGCGCTTCAGACAGGTTGGTGGTGGTGTTGTTCAGGTTGGTTACCGCAGAGCTCAGACGGTTCTGTACTGCACCCAGTGAAGAACGGAATTTGTCGATAGAGCTGATAGCGTCGTCCAGGGCCGCCAGAGGATCGGTCGTTGCAGTACCGGCGCTGGTTGCGTCAGTAGTAATTTTACCTGCAGAAGTAACGTTTACTGCTGCTCCAATTGTCGGAGAATAAGATTTATTAGTATCGGTTGCTGATGAATAAGCTGCAACAGTAACATTTCCATTGTCTTTGTTAACCGCATAAGACACAGTGTAATCAGCTACATCAGTGATATTGCCAGCATCGTCAACATAGGTCGCATCATTTGAAGCACCGGTAGCATCGAAGGTCAGAGCCTTACTCAGCACACCAGAATTCATGTTAACAGTAGTAGTGTTGGCTTTGGTTTCCGCCAGAACGATGTCTGTGCTTACAGCCGCTTTGTAGGTGACCACTCCTGATGCTGCTGCGGTACCACCTGTAGCAACGGTATATTCTGTACCTTTGAAGTTCAGCGTAGCACCGTCTGCGTTTTCACTGGCAGCTTTTAACACAGAGGTCATGGTTGCAGCCGCCGCGCCGCCTGCATTGTTTGTCGTCAGGTTACCGGCATCATCTACAAATGCTGCTTTACCGCCGATGGTGATATTACCAGAAGAGTCCGTGTCAAAGCTTACGGTACCGTCTTTAGTAGTATATGTACCACTTGCAGTCTGACCTGGATCTGCTTTTAAGGTAGCAGCTAATGCATCACGGTTTGCAGTTTTAGCCGCTTCGTCAGCACCATTAGTTGATTTAGTAGTGGTGAAGTTACCTGCTTTTGCATCATAAGTATAAGTAGCGCCGTTAGTCGTAACGGTATCGCCTGTTTTTAACTTACTGAAAGCGACATCTGTAGTCAGATCTTTGTTAGTGGTGGTCAGATCATAATTTCCGGTAGTAGCATTCAGCTTTGCCCCAGCGGATGTCAAATCACTTACAGTTGCAGCTTTATTGGTGATAGTACCTTTACCATTTACGTTGAAGCCGTTCAGACCCAGAGTATCAGAGTCGATTTTTTTCAGGTCGATGGTGATGGTCTGGCCATCGTTCGCGCCAACCTGAATTTTCATGGAGCCGTCTTTTGCCAGCACGTTCACGCCGTTGAACTGGGTCTGACCGGATACGCGGTCAATTTCATCCAGACGGGATTTGATTTCGTCCTGGATAGAGTCCAGGTCAGACTGGGAGTTAGTACCAGTAGAGGACTGAACGGTCAGCTCACGGATACGCTGTAAGTTGTTGTTAATCTCAGACAGTGCGCCTTCAGTGGTCTGCGCAACGGAGATACCGTCGTTGGCGTTACGTGCAGCCTGGGTCAGACCTTTGATGTTAGAGGTGAAGCGGTTAGCAATCGCCTGGCCAGCAGCGTCATCTTTTGCGCTGTTGATACGCAGACCGGATGACAGACGCTCAATGGCAGTAGACATTGAAGACTGGTTCTTGTTGATGTTGTTCTGAGTGATCAGCGAGAGGCTGTTGGTATTAATGACTTGTGCCATGATTTCGTTTCCTGTTGTTCATCAAATCTGTGGATTAGATTTGGGTTTCCACCCTTCGGCTTCATCGCCGTCAAAGGTGTTATCGTCTGGTCCAAAACAACCTATTAGAATTTTTTTCAGGATCGCATCATTTTTTTTAGCCACAGAAATACTCTTCTCCAATAGCGTTATTCTCGCCATTAAAAATTTGAACCTAACCGTAAACTTTCCTGAGTTGAGGCCGATAACCACACTATTCGTTCTACGTGTCGTTACATTAAGGATTAAATATGGCAAGTATTTCTACGTTGGGAGTCGGCTCAGGTCTACAGTTAGGAGACATTCTGGATAGTCTTACCGCTGCACAGAAGGCTCAGTTAACGCCAATCACCAAACAGCAGTCTTCCTACACAGCAAAACTCAGCGCCTACGGCACGTTGAAAAGTGCACTGGAATCCTTCCAGACGGCAAATACTGCGTTAAGTAAAGCGGACCTCTTTACCGCGACCACCACGATTAGCAGCTCAACGGCGTTTAGCGCAACCACTACCGGCAGCGCAATCGCGGGTAAATACACCATTAGTGTGTCGCAGCTCGCTCAGGCCCAAACGCTGACTACGTCAAAAACTCAAAGCGACAGCAAAACGGCGATTGCAACCGCGGACAGCAAGATCACCATTCAGCAGGGCGGCGATAAAAAACCCGTCACTATTGATATCAGCGCAGCAAACTCGTCTCTGACAGGCATCCGCGACGCAATCAATAAAGCGGATGCAGGCGTTAGCGCCAGTATTATTAACGTTGGTAATGGTGAGTATCGTCTGTCCATTACCTCTAAAGAGACTGGCGAAGACAATGCGATGACCATCAGCGTCAGCGGCGATTCGGCGCTGCAATCTTTTATGGGTTACAACGGCACGAAAGGTGATGCCAGCAACGGCATGCTAGAAAGCGTTAACGCGCAAAACGCTAAACTAAAAGTCAACAACGTCGACATAGAAAACAGCAGTAACACCATCAGCGATGCGCTGGAAGACATCACGCTGAACCTGAATGATATTACGAGCGGCAACCAGACCTTAACCATCACCAACGACACCAGCAAAGCAACCAAAGCGATAAACGACTGGGTTACCGCTTATAACTCACTGCAAGACACCTTTAGCAGCCTGACAAAATATACAGCAGTGGATGCAGGCTCAGACGCTCAGAATACCAGCAACGGCGCGTTATTAGGCGACAGTACGCTACGCACTATTCAGACTCAGTTGAGAAGCGTGCTGAATAACCCTCACACCAGTTCCAATATCAAGACCCTTGCTCAAGCTGGCATCACCACCGACCCAAGCACCGGTAAACTGGAAGTGGATGATGACAAGCTTAGCGCGGCAATGAAAAACAGCGCGGCTGGTATCAAAGACCTGCTGATCGGTGACGGGAAAACATCCGGTATCACCACCACCGTTGGAACAAACCTCACAGGTTGGCTCTCCAGCACCGGCATCATTCAGGCTGCCAAAGATGGCGTCAGTAAAACCCTGAACAATTTAACTAAGCAATATAACGCGGCCAGCGAGCGTATCGACACCATGGTAGCGCGTTATAAAGAACAATTTACGCAATTAGACGTCATGATGAACTCGCTGAACTCTACCAGCAGTTACCTGACGCAGCAGTTCGAAAATACGTCCAGCAACAAGTAGTAAACGCTAATCAGACCCGAGGGGGATAACATGTACGGCGCAAAAGGCACGCAAGCCTACGCAAAGATAGAAGTTGAAAGCGCGGTGATGAGCGCCAGCCAGCAGCAGCTGGTTATCATGCTATTTGATGGAGCCCTCAGCGCACTGGTACGGGCACGTCTGTTCCTTGCAGACGGTAATATCCAGGCAAAAGGGCTGGCGCTCTCCAAAGCGATTAATATCATCGAAAATGGCCTGAAGGTCGGATTGGATGAAGAGAGTAAAGACGAGTTAACACAAAACCTGATCGCTCTCTATGCCTATATGGTTCGTCGCCTGCTTCAGGCCAACCTTCGCAATGATGCCAGTGCCATCGAAGAGGTGGAGAATTTACTGCGCAATATTGCGGATGGCTGGAAGGAGGCAGCAGGTATACCAACTCTTGTCCAGGACGCCGTCTAATGAGTAACGCACCGCAACTTTATGCCCTTTATCAGCAACTCCTTGAGCAGAGCCAGTTGATGTTGCGACTGGCCCGGCAGGGACTATGGGATGATCTGATCATCTGTGAAACCGACTATGTTAATGCGGTGCACTCACTGGCTCGTCTCACTCAGGAAAGTGAACCTTCGATGCAGATTCAGGAACAGCTTCGCCCGACGCTGCGGGTGATCCTGGACAACGAAGGCCAGGTAAAAACATTGCTGCAAGCCAGAATGGATGAGCTGGCGAAGCTGGTTGGGCAATCTTCCATCCAGAAAACCGTTCTCTCCACCTACGGTAACCAGGGCGGTCATGTCCTGGTTCCGCAAAGTAATAGCGATATCAATTAGCCATTTAACTGGCGTGCGAGCGTTAACCGTTTCGTTCGCCAGGCATTTCTGCCAAACCTGCTCCATACTTGAGTTTCGCGACCTCATGGAGATGGTGCATGCGCAACCCAACACTTTTACAGTGCTTTCACTGGTACTACCCCACTGGCGGTGAATTGTGGCGAGAAGTCACGGCATTAGCCCCCAATCTGAACGAAATCGGCATCAATATGGTCTGGTTACCGCCAGCGTACAAAGGGGCATCCGGCGGCTATTCCGTCGGGTATGACTCTTATGATCTTTTCGACCTCGGTGAGTTTGACCAGAAAGGCAGCGTCGCCACCAAATACGGCGATAAAGCCCAGCTGCTTGAGGCCATCAACGCCTTAAAAAGCAACCAGATTGCGGTGCTTCTGGACGTGGTGGTCAACCACAAAATGGGCGCCGATGAAAAGGAACCCGTTCGCGTGCAGCGCGTGGATGCTCAGGATCGCACCCAAATCAGCGATGAGATCATCGAATGTGAAGCCTGGACGCGCTACACCTTCCCCGTTCGGGCCGGGCAGTATTCGCAGTTCATCTGGGATTACAAATGCTTCAGCGGTATCGACCACATTGAGAACTCCAATGAGGACGGTATCTTCAAAATCGTGAACGACTACACCGGCGAAGGCTGGAACGATCAGGTCGACGATGAGATGGGCAATTTCGATTACCTGATGGGTGAAAATATCGATTTTCGCAACCATGCGGTGACGGAGGAGATCAAATACTGGGCGCGCTGGGTGATGGAGCAAACCCACTGCGACGGCTTCCGCCTGGACGCGGTAAAACACATCCCGGCCTGGTTCTACAAAGAGTGGATTGAGCATGTCCAGGAGGTGGCCCCGCAACCGCTGTTTATTGTGGCGGAATACTGGTCGCACGAAGTGGATAAATTGCAGCACTACATCAATCAGGTGGACGGCAAAACCATGCTGTTTGATGCGCCGCTGCAAATGAAATTTCACGAGGCGTCACGCCAGGGACGCGACTTCGATATGAGCCAGATTTTCACCGGTACGCTGGTGGAAGCCGATCCGTTCCATGCCGTGACGCTGGTTGCCAACCATGACACCCAGCCCTTGCAGGCGCTGGAAGCCCCGGTTGAAGCCTGGTTCAAACCGCTGGCCTACGCACTCATCCTGCTGCGTGAAAACGGCGTGCCAAGCGTGTTCTACCCGGATCTTTTTGGCGCGAGCTATGACGACACCGGCGGGGATGGCGAGACGTATCACATTGATATGCCGGTGATTGAACAGCTCCACGAGCTGATCCTCGCCCGGCAGCGTTTTGCCCATGGCGTGCAGACCCTCTTTTTCGATCATCCAAACTGCATTGCGTTCAGCCGCAGCGGGACTGAGGATCATCCGGGCTGTGTGGTGGTGCTGTCGAATGGGGATGATGGCGAAAAGACCATCTGCCTCGGAGAGAATTACGGCAATAAAACCTGGCGGGATTTTTTAGGCAATCGCGAGGAAACCGTCACCACGGCGGCGGATGGCGAAGGGACGTTCTTCTGTAACGGGGGAAGCGTCAGCGTATGGGTGATTGAGGACGCGCTGTAGTGCGGGAAGAGTGCGGCCTGATGCCCTCACCCCGGCCCTCTCCCACAGGGAGAGGGAGCAAACCCTAAAACGGCAATATGATTGCCGTTTTGCTTTTACCGCTACGGAAGCTTACTCTCCAGCGGATTCTTGCTCAGGTAATCTGCGCACTCCACCGTTGGACGGTCAACCTTGTACAGTTCCATACCGTCATACTCCAGCGCCGCCCCGTCACGCTCCAGCGGATAGACATCCAGCTTGCGCGTCACGTTATAATAATCATCTGAACGCAGCATGATCTTACCCGGCACCGCGATAACGCGCTGCCACTGACGGCAGTCCAGCGTGTCCCCCTCTGGCGTCACCACCAGCGTGGCGATCGCTTCCGGGCTGACCATCGCGCTCTGCGGCCCTTTCGACTGCCAGTAACCTGCCAGTTGCGAAGGTACCGGGTGCTTAATCACTTCCTGGTAGTTATCGACCTGAACACATCCCGCTAACGTCAGCATCGCAGCCACAATTGCTACTTTTTTCATCATCTTTCCTGCATGCGAAGAAAAAAATATTGTGGCATTAAAGCCATCAGGCTGCCAGCGTAAGATTGGAAGGTTTACACCTGCATCGACATCACGTCCTGGTACGCCGACACCAGCTTGTTACGCACCTGCAATCCCATCTGCAATGACACCGACGCTTTTTGCAGATCGGCCATCACATCGTTGAGCGCCACGCCGGGTTCACCGAGGGTAAATTTCTCAGCCTGGGTACGGGCCGCGTTTTGCTTGTCGCTGATCCGGTCCAGCGCCGCATGCAGTTGACCGGCGAAGCTAACGCCCGGCGGCTGGTCAGCCACGCTCTGATTACGGGCGGTCATCGCCGTTGCCTGTAACTGACTGAGTACCCCTTCAATGCCCTGTATAGCCATGACTCTCCCCTGAATGGTTTTTTACGAGGTCAAGACTAACAGCTTGTCAATAAGATAATGGCGGTAAATAGCGTTAAAAAACCAGGTTATTTGACGCATAGAAAATCCCGAATCATCAAATAATGGCAGGGCCATCAGTATGGAACTTTTGTCGTGTTTGCCGACCCGGGAGTCAGTTTTGTTTCTCTACACGAATAACGTAAACCACCAGGATTTAAGAGGTGCGCAATGAGTGCGACAGCAGCATCGACAGCGCCACAGAATAAATCACTCGAGTGGATGAACCGCCTTCGCGCCAATCCTAAAATCCCGTTGATTGTGGCAGGCGCTGCCGCCATTGCGATCGTTGTCGCGATGGTCTTATGGGCAAAAAGCCCGGATTACCGCACGCTCTACAGCAACCTTTCCGACCAGGATGGCGGCGCCATCGTCACCCAGTTGACCCAGATGAACATCCCGTATCGCTTTGCCGATAACGGTGGTGCGCTCGAAGTGCCCGCCGATAAAGTGCACGAGCTGCGCCTGCGTCTCGCCCAGCAGGGGCTGCCGAAAGGCGGCGCGGTGGGGTTTGAACTGCTGGATCAGGAAAAATTCGGCATCAGTCAGTTCAGCGAGCAGGTTAACTACCAGCGCGCGCTGGAAGGTGAGCTGGCCCGTACGATTGAAACCTTAGGCCCGGTGAAAAGTGCCCGTGTGCACCTGGCGATGCCTAAGCCGTCCCTGTTTGTCCGCGAACAAAAGTCCCCTTCTGCCTCTGTGACCGTTAACCTCGAACCTGGCCGTGCGCTGGATGAAGGGCAGATCAGCGCCGTCACGCACCTGGTCTCCAGTGCGGTAGCCGGTCTGCCGCCGGGTAACGTCACGCTGGTGGATCAGAGTGGGCATCTGCTCACGCAGTCCAACACCGCCGGGCGCGATCTCAACGACGCCCAGCTGAAATATGCCGCCGACGTGGAAGGCCGTCTCCAGCGCCGCATCGAAGCGATTCTCGGCCCGGTGGTCGGCAACAGCAACGTGCACGCGCAGGTCACCGCGCAGATTGATTTCTCGAATAAAGAACAGACCGAAGAGCAGTACGCCCCGAACGGGGATGCCGCTCGCGCTGTGTTACGCTCGCGTCAGATCAATGAGACGGAACAGGTAGGCGGCCAGTATCCTGGCGGTGTGCCGGGTGCGCTCTCTAACCAGCCTGCGCCTGCCAACGCCGCGCCAATCTCCACGCCACCGGCCAATCCGCAGAACGGTCAGCAAGCGAATCAGCAGACGACCTCGACCGCGAACAGTACCGGCCCGCGCAACAGCAGCCGTAACGAAACGACCAACTACGAAGTCGACCGCACTATCCGCCATACCAAACTGAACACAGGCGATATTGAACGTCTCTCTGTGGCCGTGGTGGTGAACTACAAAACGCTGCCGGACGGTAAACCGCTGCCGCTCACGGCGGAGCAGATGAAGCAGATCGAGAATTTGACCCGCGAAGCGATGGGCTTCTCTGAAAAACGTGGCGATACCCTCAATGTTGTGAACTCACCGTTCAACCCGGTGGATGAAAGCGGTGGCGAACTGCCGTTCTGGCAACAGCAGGCCTTCTTCGATCAGCTGATGTCCGCAGGCCGCTGGTTGCTGGTGCTGATTGTCGCGTGGCTGCTGTGGCGTAAGGGTGTTCGTCCTCAGCTACAGCGCCGTGCTGAAGCCGAGAAAGCCGCACTGGAACAGAAGAACGCGCGTCCGGACGAGGAAGAAGCGGTCGAAGTTCGTCTCAGCAAAGATGAACAAATGCAGCAGCGTCGTGCTAACCAGCGCATGGGTGCAGAGGTGATGAGCCAGCGCATTCGCGAAATGTCAGATAACGATCCGCGCGTCGTCGCGCTGGTCATCCGCGGTTGGATGGGTAACGAACATGAGTAATACGCTTACAGGCACCGATAAGAGCGTCATCCTGCTGATGACCATTGGCGAAGATCGCGCGGCGGAGGTGTTTAAACACCTCTCCCAGCGAGAAGTGCAGATCCTCAGCGCGGCGATGGCCAACGTGCGCCAGATCTCCAACAAGCAGCTGACCGAAGTGCTGGCGGAGTTTGAGCAGGAAGCCGAACAGTTTGCGGCGCTCAACGTCAACGCCAACGAATACCTGCGCTCCGTGCTGGTTAAGGCGCTGGGCGAAGAGCGCGCCGCCAGCCTGCTGGAAGATATTCTCGAAACGCGCGACACCGCCAGCGGGATCGAAACGCTCAACTTTATGGAGCCGCAAAGCGCCGCGGATCTTATTCGCGACGAGCACCCGCAGATTATCGCCACCATTCTGGTCCACCTCAAACGGGGCCAGGCAGCGGATATTCTGGCGCTGTTCGACGAGCGCCTGCGCCACGACGTGATGCTGCGTATCGCCACCTTCGGCGGCGTCCAGCCAGCCGCGCTGGCGGAACTGACCGAAGTGCTGAACAACCTGCTCGACGGCCAGAACCTCAAGCGCAGCAAAATGGGCGGCGTGAGAACGGCGGCGGAAATCATCAACCTGATGAAAACGCAGCAGGAAGAGGCGGTTATTACGGCGGTACGCGAGTTCGACGGCGAACTGGCACAAAAAATTATCGACGAGATGTTCCTGTTCGAAAACCTGGTCGAAGTGGACGATCGCAGCATCCAGCGCCTGCTCCAGGAGGTGGATTCGGAGTCCCTGCTTATCGCCCTCAAAGGTGCCGAGCAGCCGCTGCGCGAGAAGTTCCTGCGCAACATGTCCCAGCGTGCGGCCGATATCCTGCGCGACGACCTCGCCAACCGTGGCCCGGTGCGTTTGTCTCAGGTGGAGAACGAACAGAAAGCCATCCTGCTTATTGTTCGTCGTCTGGCGGAAACCGGCGAGATGGTGATTGGCAGCGGAGACGACACCTATGTCTGATGAACTGTCGTGGAAGCGCTGGACGCCTGACGACCTCTCCCCTCCCACCGCAGAGTTCACCCCTGCCATTGTGTCGTCCGACGAGGACGACACCGGGGCGGGCGTACCCGAGCTGAGTGAAGAGGAACAGCGCGCCCAGATGCTGGCCCAGATGCAAATGCAGGCGCACGAGCAGGGCTTCAACGCCGGGATGAATGAAGGCCGTCAGGCTGGCCACGCGCAGGGTTATCAGGAAGGGCTGGCGCAAGGCTTAGAGCAGGGCATCGAGCAGGCGCGCCAGCAGCAGGCGCCGCTGCATGCCCGTATGCAACAGCTGGTGAGCGAGTTTCAGCACACGCTGGATGCGCTCGACAGCGTGATTTCCTCGCGCCTGATGCAGATGGCGCTGGAGGCGGCCCGTCAGGTGATCGGCCAGACGCCGGTGGTGGATAACGCCGCGCTGATTAAGCAGATCCAGGGCCTGCTCCAGCAGGAGCCGCTGTTCAGCGGCAAACCGCAACTGCGCGTTCATCCTGACGATTTGCAGCGCGTGGAAGAGAGCCTCGGCGCGACGCTAAGCCTGCACGGCTGGCGGCTGCGCGGTGACCCGTCGCTCCATCACGGGGGCTGTAAGGTCTCGGCGGATGAGGGCGATCTGGATGCCAGCGTCGCGACCCGCTGGCAGGAACTGTGCCGTCTGGCGGCACCGGGAGTCGTCTGATGACCGCTCGCCTGACGCGCTGGCTTAATACGCTCGATAATTTTGAAACGAAGATGGCCCAGCTGCCATCCGTTCGTCGTTATGGACGCCTGACGCGCGCCACCGGTCTGGTCCTGGAAGCCACGGGGTTGCAACTTCCGCTCGGCGCCACCTGCGTGATTGAGCGTCAGGACGGGGCCGACACGCGTGAAGTGGAAAGCGAAGTGGTCGGGTTTAACGGTCAGCGCCTGTTCCTGATGCCCCTTGAAGAAGTGGAAGGGATTTTGCCCGGCGCCCGCGTCTACGCGAAAAACATCAGCGGCGACGGCCTGCAAAGCGGCAAACAGCTACCGCTCGGTCCGGCGCTGCTGGGCCGGGTGCTGGACGGCAGCGGCAAACCGCTCGATGGCCTGCCCTCCCCTGACACCACCGAAACCGGCGCGCTGATCACCCAACCCTTTAACCCGCTGCAACGTACGCCAATTGAGCATGTACTGGATACCGGCGTGCGGCCAATTAACGCCCTGCTCACCGTGGGACGCGGCCAGCGTATGGGGCTGTTTGCCGGTTCCGGCGTGGGTAAGTCCGTTCTGCTCGGCATGATGGCGCGTTACACCCAGGCGGACGTTATCGTGGTCGGCCTGATCGGTGAGCGTGGTCGCGAGGTCAAAGATTTTATCGAGAATATTCTCGGTGCAGAGGGCCGCGCCCGGTCAGTGGTGATCGCCGCCCCGGCGGACGTGTCGCCGCTGCTGCGTATGCAGGGTGCCGCCTACGCCACGCGTATTGCGGAAGATTTCCGCGACCGGGGCCAGCACGTGCTGCTGATCATGGACTCCCTGACCCGCTACGCGATGGCGCAGCGTGAGATTGCGCTGGCCATCGGCGAGCCGCCCGCGACCAAAGGTTACCCGCCGTCGGTCTTCGCCAAACTGCCCGCGCTGGTGGAACGCGCGGGGAACGGCATCAGCGGCGGAGGCTCGATCACCGCGTTCTATACGGTACTGACCGAAGGCGATGACCAGCAGGATCCGATTGCCGACTCCGCGCGTGCGATCCTCGACGGCCATATCGTGCTGTCGCGCCGTCTGGCCGAAGCCGGGCACTACCCGGCGATTGATATTGAAGCGTCGATCAGCCGTGCGATGACGGCCCTGATCACCGAGCAGCACTACGCCCGCGTGCGTAACTTCAAACAACTGCTCTCCAGCTTCCAGCGCAACCGCGATCTGGTGAGCGTCGGGGCGTATGCCAAAGGCAGCGACCCGATGCTCGATAAAGCGATTGCTCTCTGGCCGCAGCTGGAGGCATTTCTGCAACAGGGTATTTTTGAACGCGCCGACTGGGAAGATTCTCTCCAGGCACTGGAGCTGATTTTCCCGCAGGTGTAACACAGGTGGAGGGCGAAGGTCATGGCGCAGAACAGCGCGTTATCAACGCTGAAAGATCTGGCTGAAAAAGAAGTCGATGATGCCGCATTGCAGCTTGGCGCAATGCGACGCGGGTGCCAGCAGGCTGAAGAACAGTTGAAGATGTTAATCGACTATCAGCATGAATATCGCACCAACCTTAACACCGACATGACGCAGGGCATTGGTAGCCAGCGCTGGATTAACTATCAGCAGTTTATCCAGACGCTGGAAAAGGCGATTGAGCAGCATCGCCAGCAGCTCAACCAGTGGACGCAAAAAGTCGATACCGCGCTCAATTTCTGGCGCGAGAAAAAACAGCGATTGCAGGCCTGGCAAACCTTACAGGACCGGCAGATTGCCGCTTCGACCCTGGCGGAAAACCGTCTGGATCAGAAAAAAATGGATGAGTTTGCCCAGCGCGCATCAATGAGGAAACCAGAATGATCACACTGCAACAACTGCTGATGACCGACAGCGACCCGTCCGGTGGCACGCTGACCGGAAAAGGCGCTGAAGGCGCGCAAGATTTTCTCTCTCTGCTGGCGGGCGCACTGACCGAGACCACCGGCAAAGGCAAAGATGCCCCGCTGACGCTGGCCGATCTGAAAGCCGCGGGCAGCAAGCTGTCGACTGCGGCGAAGGAAAAAAACGGTGATACCACGCTCCAGGCGAAAATCGCCGAACTGCTCTCCCGCCAGGAGACGCTGACCGGGGAAGATACCGCCGTCGCCCTGCAAAGCCTCGTCTCCGGCCTGAAACCCGCAGCGAATACGGATGCGCTGAAGGCACTCACCCAGCCGGACGCGAAGGCAAACAGCGAGACCACGACTGAAGAAGAGGAGCTGGCCGGGTTAAGCGCGCTGATGGCGATGTTACCGCACCAGCAGACTACCACCCCGGTGGCGGCTCAGCCTGCGAGCACCGGGGAGATCGCCCCCCGAGCCGCCCTCCCTTCGGCGCTCACCCAGACGGACAACGGCCAGCAGCCGCCGCTTAGCCATGCGTTAACGGGTCAGGAAAAAATGCCGGTTCAGGACGGCGACACGTCGCTGCCCGCCACGGCATCCGCCGTTACGCCAGCTGTCGCCGCCGTCGCGGAGAAGCAGGACGTAGTGAGCACGGCGTCGTCGGTCGCCAGCCCAACCGCAACGCTGGCCCCGATCGTCAGCCACCTGGCGCCCTCCCAGCCTGCCGCTACCGTTGCGACAGCGCCAGTGTTAAGCCAGCCGCTGGGCACGCACGAGTGGCAGCAGAATCTGAGCCAGCACATCACCCTGTTCACCAGACAGGGACAACAAACCGCGGAGCTGCGTCTGCACCCGGAGGATCTGGGGCAGGTGCAAATTTCGCTTAAGCTGGATGACAACCAGGCGCAGTTGCAGATGGTTTCGCCCCACAGCCACGTCCGCGCGGCGCTGGAAGCGGCCCTGCCGATCCTGCGTACGCAGCTTGCGGAAAACGGCATTCAGCTTTCCCAAAGCAGCGTCAGCAGCGAGGGCTTTACCGGGCAACAGCAGTCCTCATCCGGACAGCAACAGCACGCTTCGCGTTCCGGCCAGCCTGGCGGGTTTAACGATGAGAGCGAAGAGTTATTGCCCACCCCTGCCGCCCTGCAATCCGCCGCGCGCGGCAGCCGTGCCGTAGACATCTTTGCCTAAACGCCAGAGGTAACGTGATTATCCCCGTCTTTTCCACGCTTTGACCTAAGCCGGACACGGGATAATCACCGTATTAAGCTGTACCGAAACAGGAAGCTCGTATCAGATGACAGACTCCGCTATCACCAAAAAAAGCAAGCGTTCCATCTGGATCCCGCTGCTGGTGTTGATTACCCTCGCGGCCTGCGCCACCGCAGGCTACAGTTACTGGCGTATGCAGCAGGAGCCCTCCAGCGCGGCCGCCAAAGCTGAAGCGCCGCCTCCACCGGCACCGGTCTTCTACCCGCTGGATACGTTCACCGTGAACCTGGGCGATGCGGATCGTGTGCTTTACGTGGGCATTACGCTGCGTCTGAAAGATGAAGCGACCCGTGCACGTCTGAACGACTACCTGCCAGAAGTGCGTAGCCGTCTGCTGCTGCTGTTTTCTCGTCAGGACGCCTCCACGCTCGCCACCGATGTGGGCAAGCAAAAGCTGGTCGATGCCATAAAACAGACCCTGGCGACCCCGCTGGTCAATGGCCAACCTAAGCAGGAAGTCACTGACGTTCTGTATACAGCCTTCATTCTGCGGTAACGACATGGGCGACAGTATTCTTTCTCAGGCAGAAATCGATGCGCTGCTCAACGGCGACAGCGATAAGAGTGACGATCCGAAACCGGGTCTGACCGGCGACGACAATATTCGTCCCTACGATCCCAATACCCAGCGTCGCGTGGTGCGCGAGCGTTTACAGGCGCTGGAGATCATCAACGAACGTTTTGCCCGACAGTTCCGCATGGGGCTGTTTAACCTGCTGCGTCGTAGCCCGGATATCACCGTCGGTGCGATCCGCATTCAGCCGTATCATGAGTTTGCCCGCAACCTGCCGGTGCCAACCAACCTTAACCTGATCCATCTGAAACCGCTGCGTGGCACCGGTCTGGTGGTGTTCTCGCCAAGCCTGGTGTTCATCGCAGTGGATAACCTGTTCGGTGGCGATGGCCGTTTCCCGACCAAAGTGGAAGGCCGTGAGTTTACCCATACCGAACAGCGCGTGATTAACCGCATGCTGAAGCTGGCGCTGGAATCTTACAGCGACGCGTGGAAAGCGATTAACCCGCTGGAAGTGGAGTACGTACGTTCCGAGATGCAGGTGAAGTTTACCAACATCACCACCTCCCCGAACGATATCGTCGTCAACACGCCGTTCCACGTCGAGATCGGCAACCTGACGGGTGAGTTCAACATCTGCCTGCCGTTCAGCATGATTGAACCGCTGCGCGAACTGCTGGTGAACCCGCCGCTGGAGAACTCACGCCATGAAGATCAGAACTGGCGTGAAAACCTGGTGCGTCAGGTACAGCATTCACAGCTGGAACTGGTGGCCAACTTCGCCGACATCTCCATGCGGTTATCGCAGATCCTGAAATTACAACCCGGCGACGTTTTGCCGATAGATAAACCCGACCGCATTATTGCCCATGTGGATGGCGTACCCGTGCTGACAAGCCAGTACGGCACGATTAACGGTCAGTATGCGTTACGCGTTGAGCACTTGATCAACCCGATTTTGAATTCGCTGAATGAGGAACAGCCCAAATGAGTGACATGAACAATCCGTCCGATGAAAACAGCGGAGCACTGGACGATCTGTGGGCTGACGCGTTAAACGAGCAAAAAACGACGCCGACAAAAAGCGCGGCAGACGCGGTATTCCAGCAGTTAGGCGGCGGCGACGTCAGCGGCACGTTGCAGGACATCGACCTGATTATGGACATTCCGGTTAAGCTGACCGTTGAGCTGGGTCGCACCCGCATGACCATTAAAGAGCTGCTGCGCCTGACGCAGGGTTCCGTGGTGGCGCTTGACGGTTTAGCGGGTGAGCCGCTGGATATCCTGATCAATGGCTACCTGATTGCGCAGGGTGAGGTGGTGGTGGTGGCCGATAAATACGGCGTACGTATCACCGACATCATTACCCCTTCCGAACGTATGCGTCGTCTGAGCCGTTAAGCATGAAAACCCAGGCAACACTGTCCGCGCCCTCTGCCGTACCCGGCTCACCGCTGCTTCAGGTGAGCGGCGCGCTATTCGGTATTATTGCCTTTATCCTGATTGCCGCCTGGCTGGCAAAGCGTTTTGGTCTGGCGGGGAAAACGGCCGGTACGCGTGGGTTGAAGGTCAGCGCCAGCACCCCACTCGGGCCGCGCGAGCGCGTGGTCATTGTGGAAGTGGAAGATGCGCGACTGGTGCTGGGCGTAACCGCCTCCAGCATTAACGTCCTGCACACGCTGCCCCCTGCGCCTGCCACGGTGGAGACGACCTCCCAGGCCCCTGCGGATTTTCAGTCCGTTATGAAGAGTTTGCTCAAGCGTCCCGGGAGATCCTGATGCGCCGTTTGTTATTCCTTACGCTGGCAGGTCTGGGCCTGTTCGCGCCCTCCGTGTATGCGCAGCTGCCGGGGCTGGTTTCCACGCCGCTGGCGAACGGGGGACAAAGCTGGTCCCTGTCCGTGCAGACGCTGGTGTTCATCACCTCGCTGACCTTTATCCCGGCAATCTTACTGATGATGACCAGCTTTACCCGCATCATCATTGTGTTTGGCCTGCTGCGAAATGCGCTCGGCACGCCGTCCGCGCCACCCAATCAGGTGCTGTTGGGTTTAGCCCTGTTCCTGACCTTTTTCATTATGTCGCCAGTAATCGACAAGATTTACACCGAGGCATACCAGCCATTCAGCGAAGATAAAATTTCCATGCAGGTTGCCCTGGAAAAGGGGGCGCAGCCATTACGTGAATTTATGCTTCGCCAGACGCGCGAAGCGGATTTAGCCCTGTTTGCCCGTCTCGCTAACACGGGTGAGCTACAGGGGCCGGAAGCGGTGCCGATGCGCATTCTGCTGCCTGCATATGTCACCAGTGAGCTGAAAACGGCGTTCCAGATTGGCTTCACCATTTTCATTCCATTCCTGATTATTGACCTGGTGATCGCCAGCGTTCTGATGGCGCTCGGGATGATGATGGTCCCGCCCGCGACCATTGCCCTGCCCTTTAAGATCATGCTGTTCGTGCTGGTCGACGGCTGGCAGCTGCTGGTCAGCTCGCTGGCGCAGAGTTTCTACAGTTGAGGAGCGCGCAATGACGCCTGAGTCGGTCATGATGATGGGCACGGAGGCGATGAAAGTCGCGATTGCCGTCGCCGCGCCCCTGCTGCTGGTTGCGCTGGTCACCGGTCTGATTATCAGTATTCTCCAGGCCGCCACGCAGATTAATGAAATGACCCTGTCGTTCATCCCGAAGATCATTGCCGTCTTCGTGGCGATTATCGTTGCCGGGCCATGGATGCTCAATTTGCTGCTGGACTATATGCGTAACCTGTTCACCAACCTGCCGTACATCATCGGCTGACGGACGATGCTGCATTTCACCAGCGATCAGTTTGTTCAGTGGCTCGGGATCTATTTCTGGCCGATGCTGCGCATCATGGCGCTGATCTCCACCGCCCCCATTCTGAGTGAAAAGTCGGTGCCTAAGCGCGTCAAAATTGGGCTGGGCATTGTGATCACCATTATCGTTGCCCCTTCCCTCCCGGCGGTGGATATCCCGATCTTTTCTCCGAATGCGATCTGGATTGCCCTGCAACAGGTGATGATTGGCGTGGCGGTCGGGTTTACGATGCAGCTCGCCTTTGCGGCGGTACGAACGGCGGGGGAACTGATCGGTTTGCAGATGGGCCTGTCCTTCGCGACGTTCGTTGACCCGGGTAGCCACCTGAATATGCCCGTGCTGGCGCGTATTATCGACCTGCTGGCGATGCTGTTGTTCCTCTCGTTCAACGGCCACCTGTGGCTGATCTCTATGCTGGTGGACACTTTTCATACGCTGCCGATTGGCGACAACCCGGTCAACAGCAACGCCTTTCTGGCGCTGGTGCGGGCTGCCGGGCTGATCTTCCTCAACGGGCTGATGCTGGCGCTGCCGATCATTACCCTGCTGCTTACCGTTAACCTCGCATTAGGTTTACTCAACCGAATGGCCCCGCAGCTGTCAGTATTCGTGATTGGCTTTCCGGTGACATTGACGGTTGGGCTTTTATTAATGTCATTATTGATGCCACTTATCGCCCCCTTCTGCGAGCATTTATTCAGCGAGATATTCAATCTGTTAGCGGATATTGTCAGCGAACTTCCACGCAAATAATAACCCGCAGCGTTTGCAATGTCTTTCTGAGGATATTCCTAAAAATAATCTCGAAAAACATCTACCAGGATATATCTGACGCGGTTTAAATGTTTCTAACCACCTCACAATACTTAATATTTACTTTACTTTAAGATGATTCCTGGCAAATTATACGTAACTTTACGGGATAGTGAGTTCGCCTGAAAGTCTTTGTCATGCTCACAGGTTTTATTAGATTTTTTCCATCCCGTATGGCTGTTTATGAGCTCTCAGGCAGGTGGTGAATTATCGTTACGCATTGAGTGAGGGTATGCCATGTCAACGATCATTATGGATTTATGCAGCTACACCCGGCTAGGGTTAACCGGGTACTTAGCAAGCAGAGGGGTAAGAAAGAGAGACATCAACGATGCGCACACCGTTGAAGAACTCGCAGCCGCTTGTGACGTTCACAAGCCTGGCGTGGTGTTTATTAATGAGGACTGTTTCATTCACGACCCCGCTAACAGTCAGCACATTAAGCAGATCATTAATCAGCATCCTAAGACCCTGTTTATTGTTTTTATGGCAATCGCCAATATTCATTTCGATGAGTATTTGCTGGTGCGTAAAAACTTATTAATCAGTTCGAAATCGATTAAACCAGAGTCACTTGATGACATTCTGGGCGATTATTTGAATAAAGAAGTGAAGAATGTAGGGGCGATTAACTTACCCACCCTATCATTAAGCAGAACTGAATCTAGTATGTTAAGAATGTGGATGGCTGGGCAAGGGACAATTCAGATCTCAGACCAGATGAATATCAAGGCAAAAACAGTATCGTCACACAAAGGAAATATTAAAAGGAAAATTAAAACGCATAATAAGCAAGTGATATACCATGTCGTACGCCTGACAGATAATGTGACGAATGGGATTTTCGTTAATATGCGCTAAGTTGCACGGCCATGTTGTACCCTACCCTGATCTCTGGCCTGGCCAGAGATTTTGCTTTTCAGCAGCCGGAGCCGGGGAGATTACGCCCCCGACGCCGCCCTATTCCGCCGTTTCCACAAAGATCCCATCCGGGTGGCCCAGTTCGTTGAAGAACCAGATGCCGAGCGGGTAATCTTCCAGCGACACCAGATACATTGTGCCTTCATTAAACTCTTCTATTGCCAGCACCACGCCCGGGCGGCGCGGCCCACCGTCCGTTTTGACGGTTACCCGATCGTTGACCTTCATACATTCCTCCTGTGGTTTTGAGCCAGTGTAGAACAAATTACATTGCCTGGCATCGCCGCCTGGCGCGAATGGCGTTTTTGTGTGCGGTCTATACTAAGCTGTGGAGACGGTTAAATGAGGAGCCCGCAATGAAGACCGACAAAGAGTACAGCGACACCATTAAGCGTGAGGTGGAAGTGGATGTCGATGCCCTGCTTGCCGCCATCAATGAAATCAGTGAGTCCGAAGTTCATCGCGCGGAGGATAATTCAGATCGTGTCGTGGTGAATGGTCGGGATTACCATACCTACCGTGAACTGGCAGAAGCGTTCGAGCTGGATATTCATGACTTTAGCGTCTCGGAGACGAACCGCTAAGCCGAAAAAAATCCCGGTCATGGGGATGACCGGGATCAAACTTGCTTATGCAAGAAGCACTTGTAAATTCGTTACACCAGGAAATCTGATGCAGGTAAGACATTATCCCCAACAGAATTGTCTTACAAGCATATATTCTCTTAGCGAATATTATATTTTATACATGTGAATTTTGGTTATGAGTATAAACATGCGCCGCGTGTGGGTTTGTCGGGATCGTTTCCACCTCAACGGCGCGTCAATGTCCATTTTTTTAAGATTTTTCTTAGGTTAAAATCATCACCCGGGAGACGTTATGCCTTCGCTTGAGGAGACCCTGCTTGTCTTTACCGACCTCGACGGCACGCTGTTGGATTTTCACACGCTCGACTGGCAGCCAGCGGCTCCCTGGCTGGCGAAATTAAGGGATAAACAGATACCGGTCATACTGTGCAGCAGCAAAACCACCGCCGGGATGCAGGACATGCAACAGGAACTGGGGCTTGGTGGGCTGCCGTACATTGCGGAAAACGGCGCGGTGATCCAGCCTGACGTACGGTGGGAAAACGCCGCACGGTTCATCTCAGCAAAGAAGCATGACGATATCTGGCAGTTTCTCGCGCAGGTACGTCAGGACCTGCATCTGAAATTCACCACCTTCGATGATGTGGACGATCGCGTGGTCGCCGAATGGACCGGACTGAGCCGTCCCCGTTCGGTGCTTGCGCGCAAGCACGAGGCTTCCGTGACGCTGATCTGGCGTGACAGTGATGAACAGATGAAACGCTTTGCCGCCGAACTCGCCCGGCAGGGGCTGAAGATGGTCCAGGGGGCACGTTTCTGGCACATTCTGGACGCAGGCTGCGGCAAAGACGTGGCGGTTCACTGGCTTGTGGAACAGTATCGCCTGCATGAAGGCTTCGAACCCACGACGCTGGGACTGGGCGATGGCCCCAATGATGCCCCTCTGCTGGACAGCGTAGGCTTCGCCGTGGTGGTGAAAGGCTTCAACCGGGAGGGTGTCAGCCTTGAGAACAACGATCCCGCACGGGTGTATCGCACTCAGCACACCGGGCCGACCGGCTGGTGCGAGGGGCTCGATTACTTTTTGACGTGATCCTGCCAGATCACCCGGTTACGCCCGCGCTGTTTCGCCTCATACAGACGCGCATCGGCGGTGGATTGCAGATTCTCGAAGTGATAATTGCCCTTCTCCTGCGCGCCAGAGACGCCAAACGACGCACTCACGCGCAGGGTGGTACTTTTCTTGATCAGGATCTCTTTGCTGTCGATACGCTCGCGGATCTGCTCTGCGACTTCCGCCGCCTCTTCAAGCGTCATGCCGGGCAGCACCACACAGAACTCCTCGCCCCCGACGCGTCCGGCAATATCTTTCGCGCCGAGGGTGCTGGCAATCAGCCCCGCGGCATGGGTCAACACCTTATCCCCCGCCTGATGCCCGAACCGATCGTTGATGCTCTTGAAGCAGTCAAGATCGATCTGGATGACAGAGAAAGGCAGCGACTGCTGTTCACACTGCTTCGCCAGCCTTTTCGCCTGCTCGAACAGCGATCCCCGATTATTCAGCCGGGTCAGAGGGTCGTGCCAGGCCTGCCATTGCAGCGAGTTCTGCATCGAATACATATTACTGACCATGCGCCGGATCACCAGCCATGAGATGAGCAGCATCGCGGTGAACAGCGCCCAAAGCAACGCCAGCACAATGCTGATGCTGCCGAAATCGCCGCGCACCCCTTCATCAAGGGTATGCACACGCAGGACGACGCCGTCAAAATGGTCGAGACGCTCCCAGCTGACAAAACGACTCCCCAGACGAATGCCGCCTTCGGAATCCGACTCTATTGCGTGCGCTATCTGCGCTAATTCGCGCGGGTCAAAATGATTGACGTCCGCAGCCGGTGATCCAGACGTCGCGAGCAGGGTAAGACGATTGTCATACAGCTGGTATTCCCCTTCCGGCGCATCGTTAACGGCTTCCACCAGCAGGCGACGCAGGGTGGCCAGGGTGAAATCCATCGCCACCACGCCATACCAGACGCGTTGGTAATAAACAGGCACGCTGGCGGTGATCAGCGGCTTTTTGCCCACAAAGGAGGACGGAGGCGGGATAAACCAGCGCACGGCACGCGCACGGTTTTCACGCTCGGACTGGTGGGTAAACCAGGGCTGAGTGACCAGACGGTAGTAGCGCGGCACGATATCGCTGGCATTGCCCGGCATATCCGTTTCCAGAAAAAATCCGGCGCGAGAGACATAAATCACGCGCTCTTCGTTGCGCGAAGCACTGGATGCCAGACGCAACAGATAACCCACTTCGAGCGCGGCGGACAGTTCATTATCCAGGTACTCATCATCACGCTTCAGAAGGGTGGTCTTTTCAACGAAGGCATCCGAAACCCCGTTGATGGGTAATGTGCGCTGTTTATCAACCGCAATTTGCCAGGCAGGGGACGTTCGCAAACGCGCAAAACGCTTTACCGCATCATGCAGCACGCCAAAGGCCAGCGGCGTTTCCAGTGCATCTCGCATGCTGTGGCGAAAAAACAGCATTTTATCGACGCTGAACTGGAGTTGTCTGTCCAGCGCACTGGCAACCGTGGCCAGATGGTTACGCTGGCTGGAGATATAAGCATCTTCCAGTACCACAACTTCGCGCCAGGTCAGGAGGGTGGAAAAGATCAGGACAACAATAAAACAGAGGTTAACAATCAAACGGGGATTGCTACGCTTATGCAGCCACTGCAAAAAAGATTGCTTTACACCAAAGGTATCGTGCTGCACACACACTCCCTGATTGTCGCTCACCATCCGATATGATAAGTCTTCTGCCAGTAAAAACGCCCGGCAAGGCCGGGCGTTGTGTGATTAAGCCTTGTCGCGTTTTTGCCTTTTATTCGCAGGCTGAAGCTCGTCTTCACGAAAAGCCTCCCGCTTAATGCCGTATCCGTCATGCCACCGACATTCCACCATTCCACTGGAATACCCGGTGACAATCATGCCTGGACCACCATTCTTAGGCTTAACTTCATCACTGATCAAAAAGACCATACCTGCATCCTGTATCAGGGTGAAACGTTTTCAATTTAGACGAGGAATGGTCTTTTTGCACCCGGGGTCAGCAATAATTAATGCGATTTTCCGCGTACTTTTTCAACCAGCTTAACAACGGCGACCACAATCAGACCGACGATAAAGCCCAGCACGAGGTTAAGCAGTGTGGGCAGAACCGCGGCGACCAGCGCCCCCTGGCCTGACGCAAAATGCTCAATCATGTGATGCAGCGAAGCAACACCGTGCACGATAATGCCACCGCCGACCAGGAACATCGCCAGGGTTCCCACCACCGACAACGTTTTCATCAGCCACGGTGCCAGCACCAGCAGGCTTTTCCCGATGCCACGCGCGATTGCGCTGGATTTCTTTTCCAGCCAGAAGCCGATATCGTCCAGCTTGACGATCAGCCCCACCAGGCCATAAACCCCTATCGTCACGAGGATCGCAATGCCGGAGAGGATCAGCACCTGGTTCATCAGAGGCGCTTCTGAGACGATCCCCAGCGTAATCGCCACAATCTCGGCCGAGAGAATGAAGTCGGTACGGATCGCACCTTTAACCTTATCGCGCTCGAACGTTTTTGGATCCTGTGCAGCCAGCGCTTCCAGACGCTGCTGACGCATTTCCGGGGTGTCTTTCTGTTTGCGCGCGGCAAGCATATGCAACACTTTTTCGGCACCCTCGAAACAGAGGAACGCCCCGCCGATCATCAGCAATGGCGTGATGGCCCAGGGTATGAAGGCGCTAATCAGCAGCGCCAGCGGCACGAGGATCACCTTGTTAATAAAGGACCCTTTCGCTACGCCCCACACTACCGGCAACTCACGGTTCGCCCGCACGCCGCTGACCTGCTGCGCGTTCAGCGACAAATCATCTCCCAGCACCCCGGCGGTCTTTTTCGCCGCCAGTTTTCCCATAACCGAAATGTCATCCAGCAAGGTGGCGATATCGTCCAGTAATGTTAATAAGCTACTTCCTGCCAAAATCTCTATCCTTCTTTTTTTGCTAATTAAGTGAATAGTATGGAACAAAACTTACCGCCCGGAAACAGGCACCTCGCGTCAACACAAATTTCACATTAACAACACAATTAAAGCACTCGCCAGCCCGATAGTTTTGGCGTTAACTATGAGCGAACTTTTTATTTCGTCGTGAGGGACTATGCGTTTTCGGCATTTATTACCGCTCATTGGAGCACTCTTTTCCCTGTATATCATCTGGGGATCCACCTATTTTGTCATTCGTATTGGCGTGGAAAGCTGGCCCCCGCTGATGATGGCCGGTATTCGTTTCCTTACGGCTGGCGTGCTGCTGATGGCGTTTTTACTGCTGCGCGGTCACAGGCTACCGCCGCTGCGTCCCCTGCTTAACGCCGCCCTGATCGGCCTGCTGCTGCTGGCGGTGGGCAATGGCGCGGTAACCGTCGCCGAACACCAGAACGTGCCGTCGGGCATCGCCGCAGTGGTCGTCGCGACCGTGCCGCTGTTTACGCTCTGCTTTAGTCGTCTGTTCGGGATCCGCACCCGTAAGCTCGAGTGGCTGGGCATCGCGATTGGGCTTGTGGGTATCATCATGCTCAACAGCGGCGGTAACCTGAGCGGGAACCCCTGGGCTGCCGTTCTGATCATGGTCGGCTCTATGAGCTGGGCGTTTGGCTCGGTCTACGGCTCCCGCATTGAGCTGCCCTCCGGGATGATGGCAGGTGCCATTGAGATGCTCGCGGCAGGCATTGTGCTGCTGATTGCCTCCGCATTGACGGGTGAAAAACTCACGGCGATGCCAGACCTGGCAGGTTTTCTGGCCGTCGGGTATCTGGCGCTGTTTGGCTCCATTATCGCCATCAACGCCTATATGTACCTGATCCGCAACGTCTCACCGGCGGTCGCGACCAGCTACGCCTACGTTAACCCGGTGGTGGCCGTGCTGCTGGGTACCGGATTTGCGGGCGAAGTGCTGTCGACAATAGAATGGCTGGCGCTGGGTGTGATTGTCTTTGCCGTGGTGCTGGTCACGCTGGGTAAATATTTGCTGCCCGCGAAACCGATTGTCACGCCGTGTGAGGTGGAGAAACCGTGATCGGGTGAATGCCCTGAGTGTCGATCTGCGCGGCCTGCCCGCCGCCGCAGATCCACTCTTCCAGCCGCTCCGTCAGTTCCATGTCGTTCAGCTTCATTCTTCCGCGCAGCGCGCATTCCCAGACAATCAGCACCCGCCAGCCCTGAGCGTAAAGCTGCGAAACATTGCGTTTATCACGCTCGACGTTCCTGCCAATCTTCTCCAGCCAGAAGTCGGTACGTGTCGCCGGGACTTTAAACAGATAACAATCGTGATGATGCCAGAAACAGCCGTGGGTGAAGATGATGCACTGGTACGCGTCGATGACGAAATCAGGACGCCCGGCAAGCGTGGCATCCTGAACCCTGAATTCAAACCCGACGGCGGTAAGGAGGCCCGCGATCCGTTTTTCAATCGCGGTATCACGCGTACCGATGGCACGCATGTTTTTACTGCGCGTGGCCTTATTGTGAACGTCCGCCATTGACGGCCTCACTCTGACGAAGCTGAACGGCCTTGCTGATGCGTGAGGCCAGCAGTTTCGCTACGGCGGCAAAGGCAGGCACCACCACCGAGTTGCCAAACTGACGGTAGGCCTGGGTATCCGACACCGGGATGCGAAAACTGTAGCCCTGCGGCGTCTCAAAGCCCATTAAGCGGGCGCACTCGCGCGGCGTTAAGCGCCGTGGTCGGTGCTGTTGGTTCTGGGGATCGTCGAAATCTTTTTCACCCAGCGCCTTATCCCAGCCCCGATCGATAAGAATTTCCGCGCCATCTTTGTAATAGCGCGCCGACAGCGTACGCGTCACGCTGTCAGGATTAAGCGGGTTGACCATGCCAAACCCAAAACCGTTGCCTTTCGCCTGGTGCTTTTTGGCGTAGCGATAGAGGTATTTCCACAGCACCGGCGTCAGAATGAATTTCGCATCGACCGCAGGCTCCAGCAGATCGGCCACTGTCGGACGGCGCGCCGGATACAGCGAGGGCAAATCACGCAGCGTAAAATCGCCTTTCAGATTGAGATCGCGGCGGAAACCCACCAGTACGATGCGTTCCCGGTGCTGCGGCAGGAAGTGTTTGCCATCGATAATTTTCGGATCGTCCGGCCCCATATCCTCAGCGTCCGCCACGTCGTAACCCAGTTCATCCAGCGTTTGCATGATAATGCGGAAGGTTTTGCCGCCGTCATGACTCTTTAAATTCTTGACGTTCTCCAGCACAAAAATCGCCGGGCGGCGGGCATCAATAATCCGGGCAACATCAAAGAACAGCGTGCCCTGCGTATCGCAGGCAAAACCGTGCGCGCGTCCCAGGGCGTTCTTCTTCGACACGCCAGCCAGCGAGAACGGCTGGCAGGGAAAACCGGCCAGCAGCACATCGTGCGCCGGAATGGTGTTGCGAATGTGTTCCGCGGCCTCTTCGTCACTGACGCCGGTTTTGTGGCTCAGGGTGACATCGCGAATATCCGCGTTGAACTGGTGCACGTCAGGATCGCAATACCAGTTGGCTTTATAGGTGCGGACAGCATGTTTGTTCCATTCACTGGTGAACACGCACTGCCCGCCAATCGCTTCAAAGCCGTGGCGAATGCCGCCGATACCGGCAAAGAGATCGATAAAACGAAAGGCATAATTCGGATGCGCAGCAGGAGGACGCGGCAGCAGGTTGTGCAGATAGCGGTACTCGCCGTCGCTCAGGCGGTGCCCTGCCCTGTCGCTTATCAGCAGCCGCTTGAGTATCGCCGGGCTCCAGTGGCTCTCGCCATGGGCCACCAGCTGGTTTGCCAGCGTTTTAGCATCATACATTTCCAGCAGCTGACGCAGGAGTGCCTGCACGGCTGCCGTTGATTTCTCAACCCGCTCAGGCGCGGGCACAGTCACTGATCGATTTTCCTGCATTCTCTTAACCGGACAATAAAGACAGAAAACAGAGTACCACAGTTCAGGATCCCACACTGCGACGGAAATGGGTCAATATCTGGCTGTCGGTTCCGAGGTAATCGCCCTGTAATTCGGCACTCAGTTTCGCCATAAACTGGATCAGGAAATCGGCATTGTGACGCGCAAGTTCGCGTCCCCGCGCGGTTTGCATGGTGTCCGGCAGACGCAGGAGTTTGGTCTGAAAGTGGTCGAGCGCGAAGGCTTTATCATCCAGCTTTCGTGTTCCGGCAAACGGGTCGTCGGCATCAAACAGCGCGGCACCCAGCGCACCGGACACGGCAAAGACGCGCGCCAGGCCGATAGCGCCTAACGCCTCCAGCCGATCGGCATCCTGCACAACTTTGGCCTCCAGGCTTTGCGGCGCGATACCGGCGCTGAAGCTGTGCGCTTCAATGGCGTGCTCAACGGCCGCATAACGATCGGGCGGAAAGTCAGGAAAATCGCGACTCAGGATCTCGCGCGTTTTTCGCGCGGCAAGCCGGGAAGAGTGGCTACGTTCGGGGTGATTTTTCGCCAGGCTGACAATATCGTGGAAGTAGCATGCGGTCAGCACGACCAGCGGATCGACGGTGTGCTCAGCCATAATGCTCTGCGCCGTCATCCAGACGCGGCGAAAATGGGCGATATCGTGCGCCGCATCATCAGTTAAATGATTTTCGTCAAGCCACTGCTCAAAACGCTGCTGCCATTGCGCCAGTTCCATTATCCCATCCTGTTGCTAAAAAGAGTGTGAAATATAATACACCCGAATTAAAGAGTTTAAAAAATAGAATTGCGAAATACTTAATAATAATTACCCGCTATATTTTTCAATGAATTAATTCATGTGAAAAATAAAGAGACAAAAAGAAATATTTTGTAATATTTCTACCACTTTACTTACATTTATTTTTGAACCTAAATAATAATCCATAGAATAGTATCGACCATGTAGTTACGGAGGGTGACTACATATATTCAGACAATTTATATTTAAAGGGAATATATAATGAAAAGAAAAGTTCTGGCAATGCTTGTACCCGCGTTATTAATGGCTGGCGCAGCAAATGCGGCGGAAATGTATAACAAGAATGGCAACAAAGTTGACCTGTACGGTAAGGTTGATGCGCGTCATACCTTCTCCGACAACCCAGGCGACGACGGCGATGAAACCTATGTGCAGGTGGGTTTCAAAGGCGAAACGCAGATCACGAACGAACTGACAGGTTATGGTCAGTGGGAATATAAAACCTACGCTAACGACACCGAAGGCGCAGGGGATAGATCTTTCAACCGTCTGGCATACGCTGGCCTGAAATTTGGCGACTACGGCTCATTTGATTACGGCCGTAATTACGGCGTCGTGTATGACGTAGAAGCCTGGACCGATATGCTGCCGGTATTTGGTGGAGATTCTTACACCTGGACCGATAACTTCATGAACGGTCGTGCTAACGGTCTGGCAACTTACCGTAATAACGATTTCTTCGGTCTGGTCGACGGCCTGAACTTTGCACTGCAATACCAGGGTGCGAATGAAGATCAGTTTGCTCAAGAAGACCAGGAAGGCACGAAAAATGGTCATAAAGACGTACGCTTCCAGAACGGCGACGGCTTCGGCATGTCTACCTCCTATGACTTCTCTGGCGATCTGTCTGGTCTGAGCCTGGGTGCTGCGTACTCTTCTTCTGACCGTACTAACGCACAAGAAGGTGCAGGTCGAAACAATGCACACTATGCTGGCGGTAAAACAGCCGAAGCATGGACCATTGGCGCGAAATATGATGCCAATAACGTCTATCTGGCGATGATGTACGCTGAAACCCGCAACATGACCCCATACGGCGATTATGGTATTGCGGATCAGACTCAGAACTTCGAAGCAGTGGCACAGTATCAGTTCGACTTCGGTCTGCGTCCATCCCTGGCATGGGTTTACTCTAAAGGTAAGGACATGACTTATCCAGGCTACGCTGGCAACCCGCAGGGTCAGAAAGACGACATGGATCTGGTTAACTACATCGACGTGGGCATGACCTACAGCTTCAACAAGAACTTCTCCACCTATGTTGACTACAAAATCAACATGCTGGACAACGATGAACGCTTCTATGAAGCAAACGGTATTTCTACCGATGACATCGTTGGCGTAGGCATGACCTACCAGTTCTAATCCCCGTAAATATTAAAGCCCGCGATACGGGCTTTTTTTATTTCACGCGGCAATATTACGGCGCTTCCTGCAAGGCCAGACGAACAAACCCGTTATTCTGCGCCAGCAGTTCATGTGCTTTCCAGGCATCCAGACCCGTCAGCACCATCAGTACCGCCGTTTTGCACTGGTGGTTACAGCTTTCCAGCGCGGCCTTCGCCTGCGCCCTGGTACATCCCCCCGCTTCCATGACGATGGCAATTTGTCGTTCGGCCCATCTGGTGTTGCTTGCCTCCAGATCAACGCGCAGGTTGCTGTACACCCGTCCGGTCCGCACCGCCAGGCCGGTGGTGACCATATGCATAATCATGCTTTGCGCAATGCCTGCTTTGGTGTTGTCATACCCGGCTACCACATCAGCGCCCAGCTCGGGGGCAATAACCATGCTCGCCAGCTGCGCCGCTTCACTTTGCGCATCCGTCGTAACGATCGCGACCGTTGCCCCCAGAGACCACGCATGACGCATCGCGCCCCATACCCAGGGTGTTTTACCGCTAACGGACAGCGCCAGCATCATGTCATGCTCGCCAAATTTTATCGTCTGAAGGTCGGCAACGCCGCGCGCGTAGCTTCCGGCGTGATCGCCTGCTGTCACTGCAATGACGGGATGTTTTCCCGGCGCAAACCCTGCTGCCGCCTGCTCCGCCACGCGCCCGGACTCGCCCGCGCCGGTCAGCACCAGACGTCCGCCGTGGCTAAGCGTCGCTGCCGCGTTATCCACCACGCGGGCCAGCATACTTAAGTGAGGGGTCAGAGCAGAAGAGATTTGCGCGTCATCCTGGTAAATGACATTAAGCATATCCAGCGTCGATAATCTGTCGATGTTCATCGAGCTGGCGTGCCGTCTTTCCCTGGCCGTACCGGTAAGCGTAATGCTCATAAACTGCCTCCTTATTATGAGTACCCACACACTATAAAGTGTTTTATATAGGTCACCTGAGAGGAGGCTCACGAAACGCCTCTCTTTACATGGCTTTATGAAACGCCCGTCATCAGCGATAATTAGCCCTTTCTTTTTCATCGCGGAGTCTTGATGAGCGATTTGCAGCCTTTCCCCCCGACGCGCAAGCGCCCTATGAAGCTGAATACGCTGGTTACGCTGATGGTGTGCGCCATTATCGGCTCTGTGCTGCTGGTGGTCTTCGCCCTGTACTCTGTGCAGATCACCCGCGCCACGCGCGATGACGTGAAAGATACCGCGCTGGGTATCGCCCGCACGCTGGCCGACAGCCCGGATATCAAGCGCGGCCTGATGGCGTCGCCGCAGGCTGGCATCATCCAGCCGATTGCCCAGGCGGTGACGAAGCGCAACGACCTGCTGTTTACCGTGGTCACCGACCTGCGTGGGATCCGCTATTCCCATCCAAACGAAGCGCTGTTAGGTTTGCATTTTATTGGTGACGATCTGACGCCCGCCCTGGAAGGAAAAGAGAATGTCTCCGTTAACCGGGGCGCGCTCGCGGAAGCATTGCGCGTCTTTACGCCCGTGTATGACGAACGGCACGACCAGATCGGCGTAGTGGTCGTGGGTATTTCGCTGAATAAAGTAGAAGATCAGATTGCCCGCGGACGGCTCAACGCCGTGTGGACCATCTTATTCAGCGTTCTGATGAGTTCACTGGCGATATGGGGCCTGGTCCGGGTTCTGAAACGTATCCTGTTCGGGCTGGAGCCTTACGAGATCTCCGCCCTCTTTGAGCAGCGCCAGGCCATGTTGCAGTCTCTGCGCGAGGGTGTCATGGCTGTGGATATTCACGGGCGCGTGACGATGATTAACCACACCGCCAGAGAAATATTACTCCTGACCTCTGGCGAGCATTCCGAAAGCAGTAGTGAACCGCTGCTGGCCAGCCTGCGCGAAGTGTCGAGGACCGGTATTGCCCGTCAGGATCAGGAGATCGGCTGTAACGGACGGCTGCTGCTGTGCAATATGGTGCCGGTAAAAAGCCAGAATCAGGTGATTGGCGCCATCAGCACGTTCCGCGATAAAACCGAAATCAGCCAGTTAATGCAGCGTATCGATGGCATGGTCAACTACGTTGATGCCCTGCGCTCCCATACGCACGAGTTTATGAACAAGCTGCACGTGATCCTCGGCCTGCTGCACATGAAGCGCTACGACAAGCTGGAGGAGTACATCATCCAGACCGCGCAGAATTATCAGACGGATATCGGTGCGATACAGCGCAAGGTTAAATCCCCGGTCATTGCAGGTTTCCTGCTGGGTAAAATTAACCGCGCCAAAGAGGCCGGAGTGACCCTGACGCTGGCGGAGGAGAGTCAGCTTCCTGACACCACCAATGAAGAGCAGGTTGCGGTGCTGATCACCGTGCTGGGCAATCTAATCGAAAATGCTCTGGATGCGATGGACGGTCAGCCGGATGGCGAGATCGGCCTGCTGCTGCATTATCAGAACGGCTGGCTCAGCGGTGAAGTCAGCGATGACGGTCCCGGCATTGATCCCGAGCGGCTGGAGTCTATTTTTACAAAGGGCTACTCAACAAAAGGTGAAAACCGCGGCGTTGGGCTGTTCCTTGCACGTCAGCAGATCCAGAACCTGGGCGGCGATATTACCGTCGAGTCGGAGCCTGGCGTATTTACCCAATTTTTTGTTCAGATCCCCTGGGATAGCGAGAGGAATATCGCGTGATAAATGTGTTAATTGTCGATGATGACGCCATGGTAGCCGACCTCAACCGTCTGTATGTTAACCGCGTTGAGGGTTTTAGCTGCTGCGGCGTCGCTTCCACGCTCAACCAGGCCGAGGCGTTGATCGCAAACCCAGGCCAGCCGATCGATCTGGTGCTGCTGGATGTTTATATGCAGCAGGATAACGGGCTGGATCTGCTGCCCATCATCCGCGCATCGGGCCGCCCGATCGACGTCATCATGATCTCGTCGGCCTCCGACGCTGCGACGATCCAGACGTCGATGCACTATGGCGTGGTGGACTACCTGATCAAACCGTTCCAGTTCCCGCGTTTTGAAGAGGCGCTTAACGGCTGGAAGGCAAAGCGCAGTCTGATGGGTTCGCATCAGTATTATGAACAGGCCGACGTCGACAGGCTGATCCACGGCGGCGCGCCGGAGCTGGCCGACAGCAAAAAATTACCGAAAGGCTTAACGCCGCAGACGCTGCGCACCATTTGCCAGTGGATCGACAGCCACCCGGAGATGGAATTTTCCACCGACGATCTGGCTAACGCGGTCAACATTTCCCGCGTGTCCTGCCGCAAATACCTGATCTGGCTGGCGCAAATTAATATCCTGTTCACCAGCATTCACTACGGTGCGACCGGCCGCCCGGTGTATCGTTACCGCTTACAGCCGGAACAGGTCGGACTGCTCAAACAGTACTGCCAGTAATGCGGTAGCTGTCGTCCAGAAGGGTAAAACGGAAGTGGTGCATCGAGGAGATCACCACTTCTTTTGTTTTGGTGACAAAAATGGCTTCAATATCGGGGTGCGAGCGCAGCGCGGCACAGCCCTTTTCCACGCCCATGCCGTAGATCAGCGTGGTCCAGATATCGCCGTCGAGGGAGTCTTTCGAAATAATCGTCACGCTGTCCAGTTCGTTATCCAGCGGGTAGCCGGTGCGCGGGTCAAGGATGTGGTGATAGCGTTTGCCGTTCTGCTCGAAATAGCGCTCATAGGTGCCTGACGTCACAATCGACCGGTTTTCGACCGTCATGGCGCCAATCAGCTCGTCACCGGCGAACGGTTTTTTCAGGCCGACGCGCCAGCCACCCTCCGGCGATCCTAACGTCTGGACGTTGCCGCCAAGGTTGATCAGCCCACGTTCGACGCCCTCTTTATGCAGGTAATCCCGCACCCTGTCGGCAATATAGCCTTTGGCAATGGCCCCCAGATCGATCTCCATTCCCTGGCGCGTGAGGAACACGCTGCTGTTGGCTTCATCCAGCACCACGTCCGCGGGATCCGTGATGCCCAGCAAGGCGGCAATCTCGTCCGTGGGCGGCACGGCATCACCCTTAAAGCCAATTTTCCAGCGCTTCACCAGCGGGCCAATGGCCAGGTTGAACGCACTGTCCTTAACCAGGCTGGCGGCTTTGGCACAGCGGATCAGATCAAACACCGGGCGACTGACGGCAACCGGATGCTGACCGGCAGCATGGTTAACGTCCATCACCTGCGAATGGGCGCGATTGACGGTAAGCAGATCTTCATACTGTTTCATCAGGCGGAACACGCGGGAAGCGAGGGCTTCGTCATGGGAGAAGAGTTTCAGGAGGATGGGTGAGCCCATCAGAACGGCGGAGTAACTGTAAACGCGAGTGTCGTCAGGCATAGCAGAGTCCTCAGATGTAGCCCCGGCAGGCACCGCGCCGCCGGGGAAACAGGAGCCTTACCGTGTTTTCGAACGCATAGCCGCCTGATGTCCTGCAAGCGTACCAAAAATAATGATATCTGCCACCGCGTTACCGCCGATACGGTTGCCGCCGTGGATCCCGCCGACCACTTCACCCGCCGCAAATGCTCCCGGCAGCACGTTGTGGTTGCTGTCCAGCACGCAGGTGTCGGTGTTGATGGTCACGCCGCCCATGGTGTGGTGCACACCTGGCGCAATCTGAATGGCGTAGAACGGCCCTTCGTTGATTGGCGCACGCAGCGCGGTGGTGCGGCCAAAATCATCGTCGTGCTGTTTTTCCACAAAGCCGTTGTAGCGCTCAAGCGTTGCCAGGAACTGATGGTGATCCATCCCCAGCGCTTCCGCCAGCGCTTTCGGCGAGCTGGCGCTGGTGACAAAACCTTTCGCGATGTACTCATCCGCGGCTTTGTTTTTGGCGCGAACATGCTCGTCAAAGACGATGTACGCGTATTTCTCCGGCAGCGCGATGATCTGCGCCGAGACTTTATCGCGGGTCGACATTTCGTTGTAGAAGCGGCTGCCCTGCTGATTGACCAGAATCGCCCCGCCGCCGCGGATAGATTCGGAAATCAGGTACGAGGTTTTCTGCTCCACGGTGGGGTGGATCTGAATTTCACCCATATCGACAGTGCCAGCCCCGATGCGCTCCAGCAGCGCAATACCGCCGCCGGTCGCCCCTTTGTGGTTGGTGGTGACGAACCCTTCCAGGTCCGGACGGTATTTCACCACCATCTGGCTGTTGGCGCTGAAGCCGCCGGTCGCGACAATTACGCTTTTGGTTGCCACATTGACGGTTTCGTTCTCTTCGGTGGTCAGACGCACGCCTGTCACCTCGCCGTTTTCGAAAAGGATGTCGCTGACGGACGTATCCAGCATCACCTCGATGTTGCGTTTGTTGACGTTACGCACCAGGCCGCTGATCAGATACCCCCCCACCGCGGAACCGTCTTTCGGACGGTGCGTACGGTCAATGCTCATCCCGCCGGTGGTGGTGATGTCGTTCAGCATGATGCCGCGCGTGGCCAGCCACTCAATGGCCTGTGGCGCGTTCTCGACAAAGCGACGCAGCAGTTCCGGGTTGTTCTTGTTACCACCGCCTTTCAGGCTTTCCTGGTAGAACAGATCTTTGCTGTCCTGAATGCCTTTCACGCGCTGGAAGCGGGTCTCTGCGGCGTTCATCCCGGCAGAGGCTTTAATGGTGTTCCCGCCGATGGTTGGCATTTTCTCGACGATCAGTACGCTCGCGCCTTCGTCGTGGGCCTGAATGGCCGCCGCCAGACCGGCACCGCCGCTGCCGACCACGACAACATCTACGCTTCGGGTTTCGTTCGGGTCCGCGCCCTCTTCTGCCGCCAGCGCTTTGCTGGATTTCAGCATCGCTTTCGAGACCGCCTTTTTCACCGCCTCGCTCTGGCTGGTGGCGCCAGTGATCGCGTCCACGTGCGGGGTGTTAGCGTCCAGAATGCGGGTACGGATCTCTTCGAAACTGGTGACAAAGGCCACGTCTTCGCTCGGGCCAGAGGCCAGTTCGATATCGGCAATGCGGTCGGTTTCGAGGCTGACGTTAATCACCAGTTCGTTCACGTCGTCCTGCACTTTTTCCGTGAAGGTGCCCGGTTTGAATTTCGATTCGCCCATGCTCATGTCGCGGATCATCGCTTCCACCAGCGAGAAGCGCCACAGCGGTTCAGGGATGCTCAGTTCTTCGCGTTTGGTGCTGTCCATAAACAGCTCCAGACTTTCACCTGCCGCAATGCGGTCGGTCCAGTCCGGGTAGGCGATAGTGGCGCGACCGACGGCAATCAGGTCGTAACCATGATCCAGCGCGTCGTTCACATCTGAAGCATTCACCACGCCGCCGACGCCCATCACCGGCACCTGCGCCAGCGTCTCAGAGCGCATCGCGCGGTATTTTTCGATAAGCGGCGTTGGATCCTGGGTGTCGACAATAGAAGGACGCAGAGTGGCACCCACGGAGAAGTGGAGATAGTCCACGCCGCGCGCGGCCAGTTTCTCCAGCAGGTACATGGTGTCCTCAAAGCGGATGCCCGGAACTTCCAGCTCTTCCGGAGAGAAACGGTAGCCGATGATGAACGCATCATCCGCGTACTGGCGCACCATCTTGTGGGTGATGTCCAGCACCGCCAGCGGGAACTTCGCACGGTTGTCGCGGCTGCCGCCCCATTCGTCGTCGCGCTGGTTGGAATTTGGGGAGTAGAACTGCTGGATCAGATAGGTGTTGGCCCCGTGGATTTCCACGCCGTCGAAGCCAGCCTGAATTGCGCGGCGTACGGCTTCGCCAAACTTGCCGATCATACCTTCCACTTCTTCTGCGGTCAGGGCAACCGGCGTCGCGGCACCGTCACGCGGTGCGGCAACGGCGCTTGGGCCAACCGGCGTGCGCCCACCAATCAGTTTTGGGTCGACCATGCGGCCGCCGTGGTAGATTTGCAGCAGGGCTTTGGAACCTTTTGACTTGATGGCGTCAGCGATTTTTGCCAACCCGGCGATTTTCTCGTCGTTATCAATACCAATTGCGCCCGGGAACGCCAGGCCGAGGTCGTCCACAAAACAGCACTCAACGATAATGGTGCCGATGCTGCCCGCGCGGGCGCGGTAGTACTCCACCAGCTCGCTGGTCACGGTGCCATCGTAATAACCGGTACAGGTTGTCATCGGGGCCATTAACAAACGGTTTTTGAGTTCAGTACCATTCGGTAATGTGAAGGGGCTTAAAATACGTTCGTTAGTGCTCATAATAGAAACTCCAAACTTTAAAAATTAAGAATTCGTTATCGGGATGATTTTTTATTTCGTGTTCTTTGCCGATGTCATGATAGTAATATAAAGCTTTTTTTAGTTTCTAAAGCCATTACGTTAGTTAATAAACTATTTAATCCCTTCGATAACATTAATAACACATTGGTGTTAGCGGGATTGTTTCACCCGTTCACAATAATTTAAAAAACGTAAAATTAATAAAGGTCAAACCAATGCACCATAAACAATAAAACCCCTTATAAAACAAATCATAAAAATAACACCAGATTTTAAATGTTATAGTTTTGATACGTAAAATGTGCAAAACCAGCGAATAACCACACTACTCCGAGTGGTTATTATAAAAAGTATAAAAAAAGGCATTCAGTTCCGTTTATTTGATCGCGATCAATAGTTGTGGCATCCAAAAGAGCAATATAAAAACATCATCTTTTTTTATTTAGCGCAAACAAAAATGCGTTAAATCGCTATTACTGAAAACACAAAACCGCACCTTAAATAACTAAAAAAAGCAAAGTGAATAAAGAAATCGAAAGTGTGTTTTCGCTGTACGACGAATTTTTGACAACTTAAGACGTGAAACTATGAATACAAAAACTGCTGTAACGCCTCCTGCGGCGAATCTGGCATCAAATGGAACAGCAAAACGACTGCTGATGATGGCTCTGCCCGTCATTGTTGCCGTCCTGCTGTTGTTTGTCCCCGTTCCGGAAGGGCTGCCGCCTTATGCGTGGCACTACTTCGCCATCTTTGTCGGCGTCATCGTCGGGTTGATCTTCGAACCGCTGCCGGGCGCGGTGATCGGTCTTACCGGCGTCGTGGCGATTGCCCTGTGCAGCCAGTGGGTGCTGTTCAGCCCCGATCAGCTGGCCGACCCAAAATTCAAGCTGGCGGGCGCCTCCTTTAAATGGGCGGTAAGCGGGTTTGGTAACTCCACCGTCTGGCTGATTTTCGGTGCCTTTATGTTCGCCGCGGGCTACGACAAAACCCGCTTCGGCCGCCGTCTGGCGCTGATTCTGGTGAAATATCTTGGCCGTCGCAGCCTGACGCTCGGCTACGCCATTACCTTCGCGGATCTGCTGCTGGCCCCGTTTACCCCGTCCAACACCGCGCGCAGCGGCGGGACCATCTACCCGATTATTGCCAACCTGCCGCCGCTGTACGGTTCAAAACCCAATGACCCAAGCGCGCGCAAAATCGGTTCGTATCTGATGTGGGTGGCGATCACCGCGGCCTGTATCACCAGCTCGATGTTCCTTTCCGCCCTGGCACCTAACCTGCTGGCGCTGGCGCTGGTGAAAAGCACCGTCGGGATTGATATCTCCTGGGGGACCTGGTTCCTCGCCTTCCTGCCGCTGGGTATCCTGCTGATCCTGACCATGCCGCTGCTGGCCTACTGGTTCTACCCGCCGGAAGTGAAAGTAAATAACGAAGTACCGCTGTGGGCGACCCGTGAACTGGAAAAACTGGGCAAACTGTCGCGCAATGAGATCCTGCTGCTGGTGTTCGTGTGCTGTGCGCTGCTGATGTGGATCTTCGCCGCGGCGTGGATTGAGCCAGCGATGGCGGCCCTGCTCATTGTCGGCCTGATGCTGTGGACCGGCGTGCTGGAGTGGAACGATATCACCGGTAACAAAGCCGCGTGGAACACCTTCGTCTGGTTCGCTACCCTGGTGGCGCTGGCGGATGGCCTCTCTTCTACCGGCTTCATTAGCTGGCTGGGTAAAGAAGGCGGCCTGCTGATGAGCGGCATCTCTCCGGGCGTGGCGACTATTATCCTGCTGCTGGCGTTCTACCTGCTGCACTACCTGTTTGCCAGCACCACCGCGCATACCACGGCGCTGCTGCCTGCGATGCTGACCATCGCCTCCACCATTCCGGGCATGAATATGGACGTGTTCGTCCTGCTGATGGTGACCTCGCTGGGCGTAATGGGGATCATCACCCCGTACGGTACAGGTCCAAGCCCGATTTACTACGGTAGCGGCTACCTGCCAACCAAAGACTACTGGCGCCTCGGCACCATCTTCGGTGCCATCTTCCTGGCGGCCCTGCTGCTGATTGGCTATCCGTGGATGTCCATGATGTTCTGATTCCTGACCGCCGGACTTCTCCTCCGGCGGTTTTATTTTTGTGGAGCAATACTATGTCGAATAAACCGTTTTTTTATCAGAACCCCTTCCCGCTTTCCCATGACGACACCGAATACTATCTGCTGACCAAAGAGCATGTCTCCGTTGCCGAGTTCGACGGTCAGGAAGTGCTGAAAGTGGAGCCGGAAGCCCTGACCCTGCTAGCGCAGCAGGCCTTCCACGATGCGGCGTTTATGCTGCGCACCTCTCACCAGAAGCAGGTTGCGGCCATTCTGAGCGACCCGGAAGCCAGCGAGAACGATAAGTACGTTGCCCTGCAATTCCTGCGCAACTCCGAGATTGCGGCGAAAGGCGTGCTGCCTACGTGTCAGGATACCGGCACGGCAATCATTATGGGTAAGAAAGGCCAGCGCGTCTGGACCGGCGGCGGCGATGAAGCGGCGCTGAGTCAGGGCGTGTATAACACCTATATTGAAGACAACCTGCGCTACTCGCAGAATGCGGCGCTGGATATGTATAAAGAGGTGAACACCGGCACCAACCTGCCCGCGCAAATCGACCTCTACAGCGTGGACGGGGACGAATACAAATTCCTGTGCATGGCAAAAGGCGGCGGCTCTGCCAACAAAACCTATCTGTATCAGGAAACCAAAGCGCTGATCACCCCGGCGAAGCTGAAAAATTATCTGGTTGAGAAGATGCGTACCCTGGGCACCGCGGCCTGCCCGCCTTACCATATCGCCTTCGTTATCGGCGGCACCTCCGCAGAAGCGACGCTGAAAACCGTCAAGCTCGCTTCCACCCGCTACTATGACGCGCTGCCAACCGAAGGCAACGCGCACGGTCAGGCGTTCCGCGACGTTCAGCTGGAACAGGAACTGCTTCAGGAAGCGCAAAACCTCGGCCTTGGCGCGCAGTTTGGCGGGAAATACTTCGCCCACGACATCCGCGTCATCCGCCTGCCGCGCCACGGTGCCTCCTGCCCAATCGGGATGGGGGTCTCCTGCTCCGCTGACCGCAACATCAAAGCGAAGATCAACCGCGACGGGATCTGGATTGAGAAGCTGGAGCACAACCCGGGCCAGTACATTCCTGAATCTCTCCGCCAGCAGGGGGAAGGCGACGTGGTAAGCATCGATCTGAACAAGCCGATGCACGACATTCTGGCGCAGCTTTCCGCGCACCCGGTCTCTACCCGCCTGTCGCTGAACGGCACCATTATCGTGGCGCGCGACATCGCCCATGCGAAACTGAAAGAGCTGCTCGACAACGGCGAAGCCCTGCCGCAGTACGTGAAAGATCACCCGATTTACTATGCAGGCCCGGCCAAAACGCCGGAAGGTTACGCCTCTGGCTCCTTAGGCCCAACCACCGCCGGACGCATGGACTCCTACGTGGACCTGCTGCAATCCCACGGTGCAAGCATGATCATGCTGGCCAAAGGCAACCGCAGCCAGCAGGTCACCGACGCCTGCCATAAACACGGCGGTTTCTACCTCGGCAGCATCGGCGGCCCGGCGGCGGTGCTGGCGCAAAACAGCATCAAGAGCCTGGAGTGCGTGGCGTATCCCGAACTGGGTATGGAAGCGATCTGGAAAATTGAGGTAGAAAACTTCCCGGCGTTTATCCTGGTGGATGACAAAGGCAACGACTTCTTCCAGCAGATCCAGAACAAACAGTGCCAGGGATGCTCACAGCGCTGAGCTTTTCCATAACGCCGGAAGCAGCGACAGCGTCTCATTGATCACCCCGCGCTTGTCGCTGCCTGGCTTCCAGATGGTGACCATCGTCTGACTTATCCCCTGGCTGCCCACTTCGGTGGGCAGCCTTTTAACGTTTTGCCACTGCGTCGCGTGAAGATGGGTCGGCAAAAAGCCCCAGCCGCACCCCAGCTCCAGCAGGCCGCGCAGCATCTCCAGTTCGTTAGTGAAAAGCGTGTGCCCTGAAATTTGCAGGCGACGGGCAACCGGCTCGTCTGAGGCGGCATGCATAATGATCTGCGGAACCAGAGAGAGATCGAGCAGCGACACCGGCGACGATGCCTTCGCAAACAACGTCGTGGCGGCGTAAAAATCCATTTCGATCGCCCCCAGCGCCCGCCACTCCATCTCATTGCCCACGCTGCGGTTGCGCGCCTGGCAGATCCCCACATCGGCCTGACCGTTTGCCAGCATCGCTTCTGCCTCATCGCGCGACGCGCTGGTCAGGCTCAGGCGAATGTTTTTCGCCGCCAGTGTGGCAATCAGCGCCTGTAAAAAGGCTCTGGGGGTGAATGGATCGTAAACGAGGGCAATCTCCTGCGTGGCGCTGTCCGGCACCGTTCTGGCAAACGCCTCAAACGCTTTGACCTGCCGCATCAGCAGGTGCGCCTGCCGCTGAAGCTGCTCCCCCTCCGGCGTCAGGCGCAGGCTCCGACCCTCCCGCAGGAACAGAGCGTAGCCCAGCCCATCTTCCAGGAAATCGATCAGATCCCGCAGGGTAGTACGATCTTTGCCGAGTTTACTGGCCGCCTTCATCAGGCTGCCGTGTTCAGCGACGGCGGTGAACGCCTCAAGCTGGGCAAAGGAATAGATCAGTGATGCCACGTCATTCTCCACGCAATTTTTGCGGGGGATTTTCCCCCATAACGCGCTTTTTATTATAGAGCGCGGGTTCTTAAACTGAAGTCCTTCCTGAGCCATACGAGATAAAGATGAAAATCAAAACAAACCGCACGCTGCTCGCGGCGCTGGTTGTCAGCAGCCTGCTCTCGCCCGCCGTTTTCGCGGCCTGCAACGGTACCGACCTCACCACCTGCCCGGCGCCTTTTGATGCCAGACTCCCGGACGCGCATACCATGCTCACCTGGAGCCAGGCCGATCGCGTGGTGGGCTTTCGCAATGACTACCGCAACTACGCGGGGGATGTGTTCCGCCACGGCAACGCTACGCCGCTGCTGCCCGCAGAAAAACCGCTCACCGATGCCCGCTATCAGGTGAAGGGTAAGATTTACAATCTTCAGGATTACCTGAAACGCCAGAACGTCAGCGGCATGCTGGTGCTGAAAAATGGCAAAGTCGCCTATAAATACCTGGGAGAAGGCAATACCGACTCAACGCTCTGGACGTCGCGCTCTGTGGGCAAATCCGTGGTCTCCGCGCTGGTGGGGGTTGCAATTAAAGAAGGGAAAATCCACTCCCTGGACGACCTTATTACCCAATACGAACCGGATTTAAAAGGCACCGCCTGGGACGGCGTAACGCTGAAACAGCTCATCACCCACACCTCTGGCGTGGCGTGGAGTGAAGATTACACCAACCCGCAATCTGACTTCGCCCGGCTTACCGAATGCGAAGCGAAACCGGGAACCTACGACTGCGTGCGCACCCTGGTGAAGGGATTACACCGCGAACACCCGGCGGGCGAAAACTGGTCCTATTCCTCGGGTGGCGCCTGGCTGTTAGGCGATGTGCTTGAGCGCGCCACCGGCATGACGCTCGCGGCGTATCTGGAGAAGACCATCTGGCAGCCGTACGGCATGGCGAGCGACGGCGTGTGGCATGCCTACAGCAAAGGCCAGCACGACGTGGGCGCGCATGGGTTTAACGCCACGCTGGAAGACTGGGGGCGTTTCGGGGAGTTTATCCTGCATAACGGTACGCTGCCGGACGGAAAGCCGATCCTCCCCGACGGCTGGGTGAAACAGTCCTCCACCTGGACACAGGCCAAAGGGTCGGTGTCCGCCGCGCATCCGAAGGGCTTGTACGGCTACCAGTGGTGGAACAACGAAGTGCCGGTCACTGCCACACACGTGGAGCCGACAGTCGAAAATTCGCTGAAGGATTCTCTCTGGGCGCTGGGCATTTTTGGTCAGATGATCATGGTTAATCAGAAAGAAAATCTGGTTATCGTCCAGTGGTCCACCTGGCCGCAGGCAGAGCCGTCATTCAGCGCCCAGCCGCTGGAAGCATCTCTGATGTTTAGCGCGATTGCGAACGCGCTGCGCTGATAATCCCGAGCCAGGCCCCCGCCTGGCTTCTGCCTGCGCGATGTCACAAAACAGCGATATCAGCAACTTAGCGAAAACGGGTAAATGAAAGATCACCAAAATGTTAAGCTATTGTTGCCTATGTAAATCCTGGTCAACAGATTGTCATTAATGCACGACACGCATCAGTTCATGCGCTATTTGCGCTTATTAATTTCCGCTTCCTGATCCAGTTTTCAGAAACAGACGAGCATAACGTCACTATAAAACTGGAGATAATCATGGTTTCCTCAACCTCACCTGCAACGGTTCGTGCGAAAGCGGGCGCGATTTTTCGCGTCACATCGGGCAACTTTCTTGAGCAATTCGACTTCTTTCTGTTCGGCTTTTATGCCACCTACATCGCCCACACGTTCTTTCCGGCGAGCAGTGAATTTGCGTCGCTGATGATGACCTTCGCCGTCTTTGGCGCAGGCTTCCTGATGCGTCCCATCGGGGCCATTGTCCTGGGGGCTTACATTGATAAAGTGGGTCGCCGTAAAGGGCTGATCGTCACCCTGTCGATTATGGCCGCCGGAACGTTTCTGATTGTGCTGATCCCTTCTTATCAGAGCATTGGCCTGTGGGCGCCGCTGCTGGTGCTGACCGGACGCCTGTTACAGGGTTTTTCCGCAGGCGCCGAGTTGGGCGGGGTTTCGGTTTATCTGGCGGAGATCGCCACGCCGGGCCGCAAAGGTTTTTACACCAGCTGGCAGTCGGGGAGCCAGCAGGTCGCCATTATGATCGCAGCGGCGATGGGCTTCGCCCTGAATGTGTTGCTGGAGGAGAGTGCCATTCGCGAATGGGGCTGGCGTATCCCGTTCCTGTTTGGCTGTCTGATTGTGCCGTTCATCTTTTTCCTGCGCCGCAAGCTGGAAGAGACCGAGGAATTCTGCGCCCGTCGCCACCATCTGGCGATGCGTCAGGTCTTCTCGACGCTGCTCGCTAACTGGCAGGTTGTTTTTGCGGGCATGCTGATGGTAGCGATGACCACCACCGCGTTTTACCTGATCACCGTTTACGCACCGACCTTCGGTAAAAAAGTCCTGATGCTGAGCGCGTCGGACAGCCTGCTGGTGACGCTGCTGGTGGCAGTATCTAACTTCATCTGGCTGCCGGTGGGCGGCGCGCTGTCGGACCGCTTCGGGCGTAAACCGGTGCTGATCGCCATGACGCTGCTGGCGCTGGCGACCAGCTATCCGGCGCTGACGATGCTGGCCGCAGCCCCGAGCTTCTCCATGATGCTGACCGTGCTGCTGTGGCTCTCTTTCCTCTACGGCCTGTATAACGGCGCGATGATCCCGGCCCTGACGGAGATCATGCCAACAGAGGTGCGCGTGGCGGGCTTCTCGCTGGCTTACAGCCTGGCAACGGCGGTCTTTGGCGGTTTCACGCCGGTCATTTCAACCGCCTTAATTGAGTACACCGGAGACAAAGCCTCCCCGGGCTACTGGATGAGCTTTGCCGCCGTTTGCGCCCTGCTGGCAACGCTGTATCTCTATCGCCGTCGCACGTTAACCCTGCAAACCGCCGTTGAGGAGTGATTCATTATGCTTACATTCAGAACGGTGATTGCCGCCCTGACTTTCGCCACCCTCAGTGCGGGCGCGCTTGCACAGGATGTGACGGTGATGATTTCTGGCGGCTTCAAGGCCGCCCTGGAGAAGCTGGCGCCGCAGTACGAAGCGAAAAGCGGCGACAGGATCGTTTTGATCTCCGGCCCGTCGATGGGCAAAACGCCGCAGGCCATTCCGGCCCGGCTCGCCCGGGGCGAAAAAGCGGACGTGGTGATTATGGTGGGCGATGCGCTGGCGAAACTGGAACAGGATCGCAGGACGGCGCCAGGCTCCCGCGTGGAGCTGGCGGATTCGCCCGTCGGCATGGTCGTCAGGGCGGGCGCGCCGGTGCCGGATATCAGTACGGTGCCCGCCCTGCGGCAAACGCTGCTGAAGGCACATTCCATGGCTTATTCCGACAGCGCCAGCGACCGGTATGTTGAGAGCGAGCTGTTCCGTAAGCTGGGCATCGACGGTCAGGTTCACGATAAAGCGCACCGGGTTGAGCGCATCCCGGTGGCGTCTGAAGTGGCAAAAGGGAAATACGATCTCGGCTTTCAGCAGGTGAGCGAACTTCTGCCGGTACCGGGGGTGACGTTTGTGGGTAAGTTGCCTGACGACATGCAGTACATTACCCGTTTCGCCGGAGCCGTAACGCAGAAGGCCGACCATCCTGAACAGGGGAAAGCGTTGCTGGCCTTTCTCTCCTCGCCACAGGCCGCCAGCGTCATCACGACAACGGGCTTAATGCCCGTCAGTGCAACTCGCGATACTGCTCAGTGATCAGCGTTTCCAGTTCGGCAGCAATATAGGACTGGATCCGCCCGCGACGGCGAATCAGCCCCACGGTTCGCCTGACCTCTGGCTCGGTCAAAGGCACCGACGTCAGCAATGAATGCTCTGCGCGGGGCATCGACATAGCGGGAACGGCCGCAATGCCGATGCCCGCTTCCACCATCCCCAGCATGGTCGTTACGTGCCGCGTTTCGCAGATACTGGGGCGCTCAGGCCGAATATGCCCGACCCGCTGGTCGAGAAGATTGCGGTTGCCAGAGGTCTTATCCAGACCGATATAATCCTGCTGATAAAAAGCCTGCCACGTCAGGCTTTTTCTTTTTGCAAGCGGGCTGTCTCGTCGGCAGGCAGCCACGTAAACGTCCTCCACCAGCGGGACAAACTCGATGTCGGGTTGCAAACTTTGTGCAAAGCAGATACCGAAATCGGCCTGTCCGCGGGTAACGGCCTCGATGACATTTCCGGCGCTGCTGTCGATCAGTTTTATGCGTACGCGGGGGTAACGGGACTGAAAGCGGCGGATCACATCCGGCATAAAGTAACAGGCGGCTGACGGCACCGTCGCCACGGTGATCAGCCCCGTGCGCTCCTCGCTGGCTTTATCGATATCCGAAAGCATGGATTCCACATCGGCAAGCAGTTGCCCGCACCGGTCGGCAAAGGTCTGACCATACAGGGTCAGCGTGACGCGCCGGGTGGTTCTGTCGAACAGTTTTGCCCCCAGTGCCGCCTCCAGCTTTTCAATTCTGCGACTCAACGCCGACTGGGAAAGGCAGATAGACTCTGCCGCAAGACGGAAATTGCCGTACTCCAGCAGTGCGCGGAAGGCGTAGAGATCGTTGAGGTCAAAATTGACGGGCATACTGACGGGATCCTTAAGCACGGTAGAGTAAGAAGAGATTTATCATAGCCGCGCACGACATACTTCACAAAATGAAGGGGATACCCCTAAAGCGCTATCAACCTGACGGCACATAGTGATAGTTTATGCGGGCTGGATTCCTCTTAAACAGGCTGCCAGTCTGCAAACAGCCGAAGAGGAGTGTCATACTGCTAAACAGTGTATGTTGGCATGCTAACAGCCCCTGACCTTTCCATTTTGTTCACGTGCGAGTAACGAGCAAAGCGATGATTAAGTGGCCCTGGAAAACGAACGAAGCTGGTCGAAATATGGCGCTGCCCTGGGATGAGGCTCTGGCGATCCCCGTGCTGGCGAATCTCTTGCCTGAAGAGCAATCCAGGCTGATTCAGCTGGCCGAGCGTTTTTTACAGCAAAAAAGGCTGGTGCCGCTACAGGGCTTCGAACTGGATCCGCTTAAAAATTCGCGCATCGCCCTGCTCTTCTGCTTGCCGGTGCTGGAGTTAGGCATCGAGTGGCTGGATGGCTTCCACGAAGTGCTGATCTACCCGGCGCCGTTTATCGTCGATGATGAGTGGGAGGATGACATCGGTCTGGTGCATAACCAGCGTATGGTGCAGTCAGGACAAAGCTGGCAGCAAGGGCCGATAATCCTCAACTGGCTGGATATTCAGGACTCGTTTGATGCCTCGGGCTTCAACCTGATCGTTCACGAGGTGGCGCATAAGCTGGATACCCGCAACGGCGATCGCGCCAGCGGCGTGCCGCTGATCCCCCTGCGTGAAGTCGCGGGATGGGAGCACGATCTGCACGCGGCGATGGAAAACATTCAGGATGAGATAGACCTGGTGGGTGAAAGCGCGGCCAGCATTGATGCCTACGCCGCGACCGATCCCGCCGAGTGCTTTGCGGTGCTGTCCGAGTATTTCTTTAGCGCACCTGAGCTTTTCGCCCCACGCTTCCCGGCGTTGTGGCAGCGTTTCTGCCAGTTTTATCAGCAGGATCCGCTCCAGCGTCTGCGGCAAAGTGAGGATGCTGCCAGCACATCCTCTCATCCGTTCCACTAATGTTCAGCAGGGGTGCGATCGGTTGATCGTACCCATACGCTCACCGCGAAAAACAGCAGCGCCATTCCCCAGGCGGCAGTAATCAAAAACTGCTCACCGTAAAAGCGCGTCACCACGGGTACCAGCAGTGCGCTGGCTCCGTACCCCAACGTATGGCTGGTGGCGATCACCCCTGCGCCTTTGCCCGTCGTCAGGCGATCGTTGAGCAAAAGCTGATATCCCGGTGTTGCCATAGCGGCCCCCAGTGAGGTGAGGACAATTCCCGCGTAGAACAGGGCTAAACTGGCGAGACACATCACCCCAAGCCCCGTCACCATCAGCACCGCGGCAAGCAAGAGTAACCCCCTCGGGCTAAAATGCTGCGGGCGCACCACCAGAAACTGCGCCGCCAGGGTCGCCAGCGCGGCCAGGCTCAGCAGGAGCGCGACATGATGGCTGATTTGCACCGCATCACCGTTGAATAACGGGTGAAGATGTGGCGATAAGCCAAGCTGCATCAGGCTGACCAGCGCCGCCAGCAGCAGCGCCAGCACCAGGAAAGGCAACATAGAGGCCTGTAGCCGCGTCGACTGATGCGCTACCGGCGGCAGCGGGGGATCGGCGGCTTCACGCAGCACCAGCAGCAGCGCGATAAACGGCGCCACCGCCATCAGCCAGAGCGGTGCGACCGGGCTGACGCTGAGCATCAGCGCCGCCAGAGGCGGCCCCAGCAGACGCCCGCAGCTCAGGCCAGAGCTTATCGTCGCCAGCGCCGCCATCCGTTTATCCAGCCCCGCGCGTTGAATGGCCCACGTCTGGGCCGCAGGCACCAGCCCCGATACCGTCAGGCCATACAGCATGCGCGACAGAACCAGCCCCGCCATGCCCCAGAAGGCATTCAGCGCGCCGTTTGCCATCGCCCAGACCACCAGCGCCATCACGACGAAGCTGGCCAGGTAACCGCCTAACGAAGCCAGCATCACGACCTTACAGCCGTGTCGCTCACTCTGGCGTCCCCACCAGGGCGATGCGGGCAAAAAGAGCATCGAGCCGAACATCAACAGCCCGGCCCAGACGGACAGCGACAGTCCGGTCAGAGAGACCAGCTGCGGCAGCATGACCAGCAAACCGTTTTGCCCAATACCTAATAAACCTGCGCCCAGTGCCAGGGGCCAGTTAGCTTTCGGAGCCACAACGTCAGTGAGATTTTCAGTACGGGCGCGCATAAGATTGTGAAGATAATGTCAATAAATGTGTGGAAATTATGAAGTTTATGAAAACAAATATTGCAAAAATAGTTGCGGCTGTAAACAGAATGAATATCATAACGAGAATTATTATCAGTCATGGAATGAGGTACATCTATGCGTACTCTGCCCCGCTCCGCCGGTACAGATGTTGCGGCCCAGTGTTTTTTGAACGCGCTGCTGCGCGAAACGAAGGACTGGCACTATCTTCCCGCAACCCGTGCGGATGAGTTATCGCAGATTCATATCCCGCTCTCCCCAACCCAGGCCATCCGGGTTCCGGTTCGCTATTTCTCCCCCACGCAGCATCATCAGTATCATTTCCCGGCAACGCTGATTCAGGCCGACAGCGACGGCGGTGACGCGGTCACATTTCATCAACTGATTGATTTTATTCTTCAAAAAGAGTCAGTAAAAGGCACTCTGGACGCCGATACGCTGGCTCGCTTCAGGCAGCGCGTTCTGGAAAGCCATACGCATACCTGGCAGGCCATTGATTTACGTCACAACTGGGCAAACCTGCGCGATACGCCGCTGACCTTTGCCGACGCGGAACAGGCGCTGCTGGTCGGCCATGCTTTTCACCCTGCCCCGAAATCGCACGAGCCGTTTAACGAGGCCGAGGCGCGCCGCTATCTGCCGGATTTCGCCTCCCGCTTCCCGCTGCGCTGGTTTGCGGTTGAGCATACGCTGATCGCCGGCGACAGCCTGAATGTCTCCCTGCGGGAACGTCTGCTGCGCTTCGCCGCCCAGAGCGCACCCGAGCTGCTCGGTCATTTCACCGACACCCGCTGGCTGCTGCCGATGCATCCGTGGCAGGCCGACTATCTGCTGGAGCAGGACTGGTGCCAGCGTCTGGCGGAAAAAGGTGCCCTGCGCGATCTGGGCGAAGCCGGTGCGCACTGGCTGCCCACCAGCTCCTCCCGCTCGCTGTACAGCGAAACCAACAGCGACATGATTAAGTTTTCCCTGAGCGTACGCCTGACCAACTCCGTGCGCACGCTGTCGGTGAAAGAAGTTAAGCGCGGCATGCGCCTGGCACGACTGGCGAAAACGGCACGCTGGCAGGAACTTCAGGCGCGCTACCCGACCATGCGCGTGATGCAGGAAGACGGCTGGGCTGGGCTGCGTGACGAAAACGGCGTCGTTCAGGAAGAGAGCCTGATGGCCCTGCGCGTCAATCTGCTGTTTGATACCCCAGCAACCCAAACCAACGTACTGGTGAGCCTGACCCAGGCCGCACCGGACGGCGGCGACAGCCTGCTGGCGGCGGCGGTGCGCCGTCTGAGCCAGCGTCTGGATCTCCCGCTCGCCCAGGCCGCGCGCTGCTGGCTGGATGCCTACTGCGACCGCGTATTGCTTCCGCTGTTCAGCGCCGAGGCGGACTACGGCCTGGTTCTGCTGGCACACCAGCAAAATATCCTCGTAGAGATGCAGCAGGACTTCCCGGTCGGGCTGATCTACCGCGACTGTCAGGGCAGCGCCTGGACCGCAGGGGCCGACGCGTGGCTGGAAGAGGCAGGCGAAACCGGGGTAGAAAACCGCTTTGGCGACAGCCAGCTGCTGCGCTACTTCCCGTACTACCTGCTGCTGAACTCCACCCTTGCCGTCACCGCCGCGCTTGCCGCTGCCGGGTTCGACAGCGAAGAGACCCTGATGTCCCGCGTACGTGACGCGCTGGCGGAACTACGCAAGACGGCGAAGCAGACCCGCTGTCTCGATTACGTGCTCGACAGCCCGACCTGGAACTGTAAAGGCAACTTCTTCTGTTACCTGCACGATCGCAACGAAAACACCATCGCCGATCCCGCGGTGATCTATTTCGACTTTAGCAACCCGTTTTATAAGGAGAAGGCGTGATGGCCATTGCGAATATCGTCCATTCCGGTTACGGCTTTTGCTGCACATCCACGGAACAAAACCTGCCGCTGACGCTGGGTCTTGACGGCAGCGCGGTCCTTGCGCGTCTGGCCGGGCTACCAGACGGCTGGCTGGTGGACGCCCTCGATCAGCTGTTTGTTGCCGCACCTGCGCTGACGGGTATTACCCTGCCGTGGGCTGCCTGGCAGAATGAACCGCAGGCGCAGGCGCTGTTTAGCCTGGTTCACGGGGATTATCTGGCGCGCGACGTTTTCTGGCAGCTGCCGCTGTGGCTGAAAGGCGAACGTCCGCAGGCCAGCGGCGACATGCAGTTTGATGAGAGCCGTCAGCTGTACTTCCCGGTGCGCCCTCACCGTCCGCAGGGCGAAGTGTATCGCCGTTACGATCCGCAGATTAAGCGCACCCTGAGCTTTCGCGTAGCGGACGTAGCGCTGGACGGCGAGCGTTTTACCCGCTGGATGAACACCCCGCGCGTGAATGCCTTCTGGGAGATGGCGGGCCCGCAGGCCGAGCAGGAAAACTACCTGCGCCGTCAGCTTGACTCGACGTACTGCTACCCGGTTATCGGCTGCTTCGACGACCAGCCGTTCGGCTATTTTGAACTCTACTGGGCGGCAGAAGACCGCATTGGCCGTCATTACCGCTGGCAGCCCTTTGACCGCGGGCTGCACATGCTGGTGGGCGAAGAGAACTGGCGCGGGGCGCAGTATATCCGCAGCTGGCTGCGCGGCCTCAGCCACTATCTGTATCTCGATGAGCCGCGCACGGCGCGCATTGTGGCGGAACCGCGCTTCGACAACCAGCGTCTGTTCCGCCATCTGGCCTCTGCCGGTTTCGACACGGTGAAAGAGTTCGACTTCCCGCACAAACGCTCGCGCCTCATCATGAGCGAGCGTCACCGCTTCTTCCACGAGGTGGAACTGTGAACGCACTCTGGCAGAAAGTGAACCGCGAGATGGTGGCGAAGATCCTCGCTGAACTGGAATATGAACGCACCCTGCGCGCCGAACCGGTTTCGGCGGACGGCTGGCGCATCAGCATGGGCAACGCGACCTGGCAGTTTTGCGCCACGCGTGGGATCTGGGGCTGGCTGCATATCGACCCTGACACCCTGACCACCACCAGCGGCGCGGCGGTTGAAGCGGAAAACGCACTGCTGCAACTGGCCACCGTGCTGGAGATGAGCGACGCGCAAACGGCGGAGCACATGGAAGATCTCTACGCCACGCTGCGGGGTGACATGCAGCTGTTGCAGGCGCGTGAAACACTGGATGCCGATGCGCTGATCCACCTCGACCCGGACGAATTACAGTGTCTGATGCGCGGTCACCCGAAGTTTATTTTCAACAAGGGACGCCGCGGCTGGGGGCTGGATGCGCTACGCCAGTATGCGCCTGAATATCGCGGACGTTTTCGCCTGCACTGGGTCGCCGTTAAGCGCGCGCATCTGGTCTGGAGCAGCGACGCCGATTGTGACATTCACACTCTGCTGTCCAGCGCCATGGATGATGCCGAGCGCGAGCGGTTCAACGCCCGCTGGCAGGGGCTGGATCTGGACGACAGCTGGCTGCCGGTGCCGCTGCACCCGTGGCAGTGGCAGCAAAAAATTGCCATCCATTTCCTGGCGCAGCTGGCGCGCGGCGAAATGGTGGAGCTGGGCGAGTTTGGCGATGAGTATCTTGCCCAGCAGTCCCTGCGCACGCTGACCAATGCCAGCCGTCGCGCGCCGTATGACATCAAGCTGCCGCTGACCATCTACAACACCTCCTGCTATCGCGGCATTCCGGGCAAGTACATTGCCGCCGGTCCGCTGGCCTCGCGCTGGCTTCAGCAACAGTTCGCCAGCGATGCCACGCTTGCCCGCTCTGGGGCGCAGGTGCTTGGCGAACCCGCTGCCGGGTATCTCTCACATCCGGGCTATGCGGCTCTGCCGAAAGCGCCGTACCGCTATCAGGAGATGCTGGGGGTGATCTGGCGCGAGAACCCATCCTGCTATTTACAGGATGGCGAACAGGCAGTGCTGATGGCGGCGCTGATGGAAACCGATAACCAGGGGCGCCCGCTGATTGACGCGTGGATCAAACGCTCGGGGTTAAACGCTGACGCATGGCTGGACAAGCTGTTTGAGGCGACGGTGCTCCCCTTCTATCACCTGCTCTGCCGCTACGGGGTGGCGCTTATCGCCCACGGCCAGAACGTGACGCTGGTGATGAAAGATTACGTTCCACAGCGCATTCTGCTGAAGGATTTCCAGGGCGATATGCGCCTGGTGGACGAGGATTTCCCGCAGGCGCAGAGCCTGCCGGAACAGGTAAAAGCGGTGACGGCGCGCCTCAGCGCGGAGTACATCATCCACGATCTGCAAACCGGCAACTTTGTCACGGTGCTGCGCTTTATTTCCCGTCTCACCCTGCAAAGCGGCGTGAGCGAAGCCCGCTTCTACCAGATCCTGGCCGGGGTATTACAGCGCTATATGGCCGCCCACCCGGATCTGGCAGAACGCTTCGTGAAGTTCGACCTGTTTAAGCCGCAGATTATTCGCGTGATCCTCAACCCGGTCAAACTGACCTTCTCTGAACACGACGGCGGCAGCCGCATGCTGCCGAACTATGTCTGCGATCTTGATAACCCTCTTTTTCTGGTCTCCCAGGAGTCAGCGCAATGAAAACGTATGATTTCATCGGCATTGGTATCGGTCCGTTCAACCTCAGTATTGCCGCGCTGGCAGAGGGGCTGGACGGTTTTAGCTCGCTGTTTCTTGAACGCAAGCCGCACTTCTCCTGGCATCCGGGAATGATGGTGCCGGACTGCCACATGCAGACCAGCTTCCTGAAGGATCTGGTCAGCGCCGTGGAGCCGACCAACCGCCACAGCTTTCTGAACTACCTGGTGCAGCGCAAAAAGTTCTACCGTTTTCTGACCACCGAGCAGCGCACCGTCTCGCGCGAAGAGTTTGCCGACTACCTGTGCTGGGCGGCGGATAACCTCACGAACCTGGCGTTCAGCCAGCAGGTGCAGCAGGTCCGCTTTGATGAGCAAAACGGCCTGTTTGAGGTCGTGACCCAGCGGGATCGCTTCCTGGCGCGCCACGTCTGCGTGGGGATTGGGAAGCAGATCAATCTGCCCGACTGCGTCACCGCGCAGGACGACACCTGCTTCCACGCCAGCGAAATGATGCTGCGCACGCCGAATTTAGCGGGCAAGCGCGTCACCGTCGTCGGCGGCGGCCAGAGCGGTGCCGATCTGTTTTTGAATATCTTCCGTGGGGAATGGGGCCAGCCGCTGAGTCTCAACTGGGTGTCGCGCCGCAACAACTACAACGCGCTGGATGAAGCCGCGTTTGCTAACGAATACTTCACGCCGGAGTACGTGGACAGCTTCTCCACCCTTGGTGACGACGCCCGTCGTCAGATGCTGCACGAGCAGAAGATGACCTCCGACGGGATCACCACCGAGTCACTGCTGGCGATATACCGCGCCATGTACCACCGCTTCGAAGTATTGCGTGAAAAACCCTGGGCGCACCTGATGCCGTCCCGCTCGGTAACGGCGCTGACGCGCCAGGAAACCGGACATCGCCTCAGCATCCAGCATCACCTGGACGGTGGCCGTGAGCAGCTGGAGAGCGACGTGGTGATTTTCGCCACCGGCTACCGCGCCGTGCAGCCCGCGTTCCTCGCGCCGCTGTCTCATCGCCTGCGTCTGGATGAGGATGAAGCCTTCTGCATCAACAACGATTTCACCCTTGAATGGGACGGCCCGCAGAGCAACCGCCTGTTCGCCGTGAATGCCGGGATGCACCGTCTCGGTATTGCCGAACCCCAGCTCAGCCTGATGGCCTGGCGCGCGGCGCGAATTCTGAATCGCGCCCACGCTGACGAGCCGTTTGAGCTGGCAACCACCCCCGGCGTGATCCACTGGCGGAGCACCACCAGCCCGGAGAGCAGCCAGGTTTTTTAAATCATTAATGAAGACCACCGAGTACTGACACACACATTCAGGATCAACATAACAATGAAACGTTCTCATCTTTGGGTTTTAAATCCGTGCTTGCTTGCCATGCTTTCAACCTCTGCGTGGGCGGAAGAACAAAAGGAAGAAGATATTGTGGTTTCCGCCAGCCGGGCACATCGCAGCGTGGCAGAGATGGCGCAAACCACCTGGGTTATTGAGCGGGCGGAAATTGAGCAGCAGGTTCAGGGCGGGAAAGAGATCAAAGACGTGCTGGCCCAGCTGATCCCCGGCATGGACGTCAGCAGCCAGGGACGCACCAACTACGGTATGAACCTGCGCGGTCGCTCCATGATGGTGATGGTGGACGGCGTACGTCTGAACTCGTCCCGCAGCGACAGCCGCCAGCTCGACTCTATCGATCCGTTCAACATTGACCGTATCGAAGTCATTTCCGGCGCCACCTCGCTGTACGGCGGCGGCAGCACCGGCGGGCTGGTGAACATCGTCACCAAAAAAGGCCAGCCGGAGACCGAAGTGGAGTTCCAGACCGGGTCAAAAAGCGGATTTAACAGCCACAACGATCATGATGAGAACGTCTCAGCAGCCGTGAGCGGCGGTAACGATAACGCCTCTGGCCGTCTGTCGGTCTCCTACCAGCGCTACGGCGGCTGGTATGACGGCAACGGCGACGAGGTGATTATCGATAACACCCAGACCGGCTTGCAGTATTCTGACCGTATCGACGTGATGGGCACCGGCACCATTAACATTGACGATCATCAGCAGCTCCAGTTAACCACGCAGTATTACAAGAGCGAATCCGACGGGAAGCATGGCCTGTACCTTGGGGAGAATTTTGCGGCGGTCACGGGCGATGCCAAAGCTTACAACAAAGACAACCTCAACTCTGACCGTATCCCGGGCACAGAGCGCCATCTGATTAACCTGCAATATTCGAACACTGATTTCTGGGGACAGGATCTGGTTGCGCAGATTTACTACCGTGATGAGAGCCTGACCTACTACCCGTTCCCGACGCTGAGCAAAGGCACGGTGACCAGCATTGGCGCGTCCCAGCAGAAAACCGATTTTTACGGTGGCAAGCTGACGCTGAACAGCAAGCCGATGGACGACCTGACCCTCACCTGGGGCGTGGATGCCGACCATGAAACGTTCGACGCCAACCAGCAGTTCTTCGACTTAAGCAAAGCAGCGGCAAGCGGCGGCATGGAGCTGGACAACGCCTACAACGTGGGCCGTTATCCGGGTTACAGCATTACCAACCTCGCGCCGTTCCTGCAAGCCAGCTACGATATTGACGCCATCACCCTGAGCGGCGGCGTGCGCTACCAGTACACCGAAAACAAGGTGGACGATTTTGTCGGCTACGCCCAGCAGCAGGCAATCGCCACGGGCAAAGCGACCTCCGCTGACGCGGTGCCGGGCGGGAAAACCGATTACAATAACTTCCTGTTTAACGCCGGGATCCTTGGACGCCTGACCGAACAGCAGCAGCTGTGGTTTAACTTCTCCCAGGGCTTTGAAATTCCGGACCTGGCCAAATATTACGGTTCAGGCACCTATCAGCTGGTTGACGGCCACTATCGCCTGCAAAACAGCGTGAACGTGAACGACTCAACGCTGGACGGTATTAAGGTCAACGCTTACGAGCTGGGCTGGCGCTTCACTGGCGATAACCTGCGTACGCAGGTGGCGGCCTACTACTCGCTCTCGGATAAAACCATCACCATCAACAAGAGCGACATGACCATCAACCTGGAAGACGACAAACGTCGTATCTACGGGGTTGAAGGCCAGGTAGATTATTTCTTCACCGACAGCGACTGGAGCACCGGCGCGAACTTCAACGCCATCAAGTCCGAAACGCGTGAAAACGGCAAATGGGAGAAGCTGACGGTCGACAGCGCCAGCCCGTCGAAAGCCAGCGCATGGGTCAACTGGGCGCCGGGCGACTGGGCGCTGCGCGTGCAGAGTACGCAAACCTTTGACGTGTCTGACGCCGACGGTAAGAAGATCGATGGCTATAACACCGTTGATTTCCTTGGCAGCTACGCCCTGCCGGTGGGCAAAGTCAGCTTCAGCGTGGAAAACCTGCTGGACAAAGACTACACCACCGCCTGGGGCCAGCGCGCACCGGGGCTGTATAGCCCAACCTACGGCGCACCGGGCCTGTATACCTATAAAGGCCGTGGACGTACGTTTGGTCTGAACTATTCCGTTCTGTTCTGATCCTGCGCGCCGCCTGCCTGCGGGCGGCGCGACTCACTGTGCAATTTGAAAGCAAATTTGCTATTAAATCATCGGTTTGCTGAAATTCTCGGCAAACGAACAAAAACGGTGTTTTCCCCTTTGACAAGGCGCACGCAGGTCGATAATATGCGCCTCGTTCACACGATTCCTCTGTAGTTCAGTCGGTAGAACGGCGGACTGTTAATCCGTATGTCACTGGTTCGAGTCCAGTCAGAGGAGCCAAATTTGAAAAGCCTGCTTTTAAAGCAGGCTTTTTGCTTTTCTGCGCCTGAGAAATGCAGGACGGTACCGGGTTGCCGTTTGCGTTTTTGCCCCCTCCCCCCGCTTGCCCCTGTTAAAGGTAAAGTTTTTTTTACTTATATAACCTATGGAGGTAATTGATTAACCAGCGATCAGCCGGTTTTAATTACCCCTTGATCGCCCTGCAAATGTTAAAAAGGCTCATGTATCTGCATGGACCCTTGACGTTATATAACAGGAATGCAGGCCGTAACTTTAGCACCAGACAGATTTAGCCGGTACTCGTGCCAGACAACGTTTGTGTAAGATTATGGTTATACTCATTTGCCAGAGAAAGGAGAATTTGCATTACGCGCCCAGCGGACAATTTGGTACTGTGCGAATATTCAGCTTGTTTGTATAACCAATGGCAAAAGTTCCTGCTGGCCGTTAAAGAGAGTATTTTGGCGTTACGCTTATCTCCCCCAGTCAAAGAACATACCATCCTGCGGTTTTTCCCCTGCCCCCAAAGTTGCCACTGAGTTTGCCACCAGCCATGCTGCGTGGTTCTCAGAAAAGTCCAGGGTATTTCACTCTCAGCTTCATGGATCTCCTCTTCTATAAACCAAAGCTCACCGTGCCGCTGGCGAAAGAGATCTGCCCAGGCGGTAATGGCAGCGCCTCGAAGAAAACATTCGTGTGAAATAACGTGTGTCTTTACCTGAGGAAAAAGGATGTTCAGCACGCGAAAATGCCCGTGAGCCGAGATAACGGGACGCAGAATCGCACCTCTGGCATTACGTTTAAGAGCCGCACTACCATACTGAATTTCATCAAACTGGCTACGATGTAGAAACTGCATCTCGCGCATATCAACCCGATTGACAATATCACTATGGCGCAAATCAGGTTCAATATGCCCCCGCCAGCGATACCTTAACGTTTCACCGCTGGCATGCGGAGTAAAATTTGTGGAGATATGAAGAACACTTCCACGGTCGGCGTCGAAACTGATAAGCACATACAGTTTTTGTTCTGCACAACTTCCCTGGAATGGCACAATGAGTGAAATAGTTTCGATACGTTCAGGGGGGACGATTGATCTTTTTGTTTGCCGTTTAGGTGTCCAGACTTTTTTGCAGGCCCGGCACTGAACGCGCTGTGTTCTCTGTGGATTATAACCATAACAAATAATTTTCTGGCTATAACATTCAGGACAAAAATAACCGTTGTCTGTGGCATATGCCTTTAAATGAGCGGCTAGCCATTCATTAAATTGTTGTTCATCAAACAGCGGGGGATAACTCCCGCAAGCCCGACAGTGTAATGCCGGGAATCCCAGTCTGTAGTCTGGCCAACGGTAATCAGCAGATGCAGATATTGGCAGCCCTAAGTTGCGGCAACCAAACGATTTGCAGGTATTAATCGTAAACAAAGTCAAAATGCGTCACCAACGATTTTAAGTGGTCGATGATTTTGCCTGATAATACCGGGTTGTTTGTGTGAGCATACTCGCATAAAAAATCCTTTCAGAACGTAAAGTACCGAATCTTTATATAACTGGAAGGAAAGGATTGTGAATATAAAAGCAATTAGCGTAGGTATTTTTCTGGCGTTACCCTTTTGTGTCGGTGCCAAGGATGTCACCTTTATTTATACCAACGATCTGCACGCCCATGTGGAACCTTATAAAGTCCCCTGGATTGCTGAAGGCAAACGCGATGTCGGTGGTTGGGCGAATATCACAACTCTGGTAAAGCAGGAAAAAGAAAAAAGTAAAGCAACATGGTTTTTTGATGCGGGTGACTATTTTACCGGCCCTTATATCAGTAGCTTAACGAAAGGAAAAGCAATTATTGATATTATGAATACCATGCCGTTTGATGCTGTCACGATAGGTAATCACGAATTTGATCATGGCTGGGACAATACGCTATTACAGTTAAGCCAGGCGAAATTCCCCGTTGTGCAGGGCAACATATTTTATCAGAACAGCAGCAAATTATTCTGGGATAAGCCTTATACCATTATCGAAAAAGATGGCGTGAAAATTGGCGTCATTGGTTTACACGGCGTGTTTGCCTTCGACGATACCGTTTCCGCAGCAACGCGTGTAGGTATTGAAGCGCGGGATGAAATTAAATGGCTGCAACGCTATTTAGATGAACTGAAAGGAAAAGTTGACTTAACCGTACTGCTGGTTCATGAAGGCACACCGGCGCGTCAGTCCAGTATGGGAGGGACCGACGTGCGACGTGCGCTGGATAAAGATATTCAGACGGCAAGCCAGGTAAAAGGTCTGGATATTCTGATTACGGGACATGCACATGTCGGTACGCCGGAACCGATTAAAGTAGGCAATACGCTGATCCTCTCGACCGACAGCGGCGGTATTGATGTGGGGAAACTGGTGCTGGATTACACGAAGCCGCATCAGTTTACGGTGAAAAAATTTGAACTTAAAACCATTTATGCGGATGAATGGAAGCCCGACCCGCAAACGAAAAAGGTCATTGACGGCTGGAACAAGAAGCTGGATGAAGAAGTTCAACAAACGGTGGCGCAGTCGCCGGTGGAATTGACGCGTGCTTATGGTGAATCGGCCTCGCTGGGAAATCTGGCTGCGGATGCGTTACTGGCGGCAGCAGGTAAAGATACCCAGTTAGCCTTGACCAACTCCGGCGGTATTCGCAATGAAATCCCGTCTGGCCCGATTACGATGGGCGGCGTCATTAGTACGTTTCCATTCCCTAACGAGCTGGCCACAATGGACCTCACCGGCAAACAATTACGCACGTTGATGGAGCATGCCGCAAGTTTAAGCAATGGCGTCTTGCAGGTATCAAAAGGCCTGGAGATGAAATATGACAGCGGTAAACCGATCGGTCAGCGGGTCGTCGAATTTACACTTAACGGTAAACCGATTGAGGATGCGACAGTCTACCACATTGCCACCCAGAGCTTCCTTGCTGACGGCGGGGATGGTTTTAGCACCTTCACCGAGGGTAAAGCACGTAATACACGAGGTGGTTACTACGTTTCTAACGCCGTGATCGATTACTTCAAGGCGGGTAACACCATTACGGATGAGCAGCTCCACGGGATGCGCGTTGCTGATGTGAAAAAATAAAGGCGTTTGCATGCCTGCATTCAGTGCCCATCGGTGATGAATGCATCGAAATGACATATCCGTTGAAGGGTTCATACCTCTGCATGAACCCTTGTTCAAACTAGCGCCTTTTTCAAGGGAGGTGATCATGAAGAAAAATATAAAGCTGAGTCTGATGACGTTGTGCCTGGCCGCAACGCTCACGAACACAGTTAATGCGAAGGGTAACAGACACGAGACCTACCCCTTTACCTTGCCCGCTGGCCCGGCAGGCAACTTGCCGCCGGGCAAAAATTTAAATCTGATAATCAATCGCCACTTCTTCCGGCTCCATCACCTGGCGTTTGATCTCATCCACCGACAACCCGGCATTGCACAGCTCGATAAAGCGCCACACGTAGTTGCGCTGAAGTTGCCCACGCTTCAGCCCCAGCCAGACGGTATTGGCGTCGAACAGGTGACGCGTATCCAGACGCACCAGATTACCGGCTTCATATTCTCCGCCTGACTGCTCGGCCACCAGACCAATCCCCAGCCCCAACTCAACGTAGGTTTTGATCACGTCGGAATCCTGCGCGCTCAGCACCACGTCCGGCGTGAGCCCTTTACGCTTGAACGCTTCATCAATGCGCGAGCGTCCGGTAATGCCCTGCCGGTAGGTAATAAGCGGCCATTTAACGATCTCTTCCAGCGTCAGCGGCGAAACCTGATTCAGCGGGTGATCGGCGGGTAGCAGCAGGCTGTGGTGCCAGCGGAACCACGGGAACGCCACCAGCAGCGGGTCGTTGCTTAGCCGTTCACTGGCGATGCCGATATCGGCCCCACCGTTATGCAGCAGCACTTCGATTTCCTGCGGCGTGCCCTGGATGAGTTCGAGACGCACGTCAGGGAAGATCTCACGAAATGCTTTGATAACCCTCGGAAGACTGTAGCGCGCCTGTGTATGAGTGGTAGCGATGGTCAGCACACCCGAAGCATCGTTGGTAAAGAGATCCGCCAGCCGACGAACATTGCTGGCCTCGTTGAGAATGCGCTCAGCGATGGTCAGCAATGCCTTGCCTGGCTCCGTCATACCCAGCAGGCGCTTGCCGCGACGGATAAAAATCTCAATGCCTAACTCCTCCTCCAGCTCGCGGATATGTCGGCTGACGCCCGACTGGGAGGTGTAAAGCATGTTGGCGACTTCGGTCAGGTTATAATCCCGCCTGGCCGCCTCACGAATAATTTTAAGTTGCTGGAAATTCACGATTCACTCCGGCGCATCTGACATAAGGCTATTGTTAGAGTCAGCCGGGCTGTAGAACAAATAATAAAAACCAGCATCTTATGCTTATTTGGAATATCAGCTGACCAGTTGCAGTTCGCGATTTTCCAGGGACGGCTTACTGACCAGAGACATCAGGATCTCTTTTACCGCCTGCGCCTGCGGGGACAAGGAGCCGCGCGCAGACATATTCAACGACAGCGGTAAGCTCATGGATGGCGTGGTGATGCGGGCCATCCAGCCGTTCGCCGCGCTGCACAGTGAACGTGCGGCAGACTCGGGCAGTACCGTGACCCCCATGCCGCTGGCAATGGCGGCGGTCAGCGTGGAGATGGAATCAATCTCTCCGATAATTTTCGCCGTCAGACGGCGCAGCGAGAACGCTTCGTCGACGCGCACGCGCACGGCACTGTAGTCGCGCGGCAGGAACAGGTTCATCTCAGCCACGGCGGTTAAATCAATGCTCTGCCCCGGGCAGTCACGGGTCCCGACCAGATAAAGATCTTCTTTCAGCAGCGGCTGGCTGGTGATGCCGGCAACCGGTGAGCGATCGTACAGCACCGCCATATCCAGCTGACCGTTGAGCAGTTTGTCATTAAGCACGGAACCGCTGTTCTCATGCAGATAAACCAGCACTTCCGGTAGCTCAGCGCGCACTGCCTGTAGCAACGGCATGGTAACAGACGATGCGGCCGTTCCCGGTGCCAGCCCGATGGAGACATGCCCGCTCAGAGTCTGCCCCACATTGTGCACGGCCAGCTGCGCCTGCTCGCACTGACGCAGGATCGTGCGGGCATGGGTATATAAAATTTTTCCCGCTTCGGTAGGCGTTACGCCGCGCTTGGTGCGGATCAACAGTTGCTGGTCCATTTCGCCTTCCAGAGTCGCGACCTGCTGGCTCAGCGCAGGCTGCGCGATATGCAGCACTTCAGCCGCCTGGGTCAGGCTGCCGATATCGACGATTTTTACGAAGTATTTCAGTCGTCTTAAGTTCATGTTGCCCCCTGTTCGAAAATAGCGTGCCGGTAACGGCTGTGTTGTTAAACAGGTTTTGCAATATGGATGCCAGTTTTTTACAGGGTGTGTAAACCTCTGCTAAACGGCTGAAAATAAGGAAAGCTAATCACTGATGCCTGTTTTGAGACAAGGACAGTGGTTTCCGATCTGCCCCATTCGGGGTATATCTGCACAATTTTGGTGCACTCCGTTGGCAAAAACGCCACTTTGCTGGTTTTGTCAGCAAACAATCAAAAGTCGACGATCCATCCTTTGACAAGGCGTACGCAGGTCGATAATATGCGCCCCGTTCACACGATTCCTCTGTAGTTCAGTCGGTAGAACGGCGGACTGTTAATCCGTATGTCACTGGTTCGAGTCCAGTCAGAGGAGCCAAATTTAAAAAGCCTGCTTTTAAAGCAGGCTTTTTGCTTTTCTGCGGCTGGTAACATTGTCGGGTGACGGCTTCGCCTTACCCGACCTACGGTGCTTCAGGCCCGGTAAGCGCAGCGCCAGCGGACACAGCAAGCTTCACCGGCATCCCCGACCGACGTTCCAGCTCAGCGCCCGCCCCTTCACTTATAAGCTGCGACCTTTGCACAGCCGAAATGGGCAGCGGCACCTTATTCGTTGATTCAAATTCAGCGCGATTACGTGAAAGCGGCTCGTGAACTTCGACCCAGCGGCTGCCGTCCGGCTCGGTGGTCACTTTTACTGGCTGATCGATAAGCTGTACCCGCGTCCCCACCGAAACGTTATCGAACAGGTATTTGATATCGTCATTACGCAGGCGAATGCAGCCCTGGCTGACGCGCAGACCAATGCCGAAATTCGAGTTGGTACCGTGGATCGCGTACAGCCTGCCGATATAGAGGGCATACAGCCCCATCGGGTTATCCGGCCCGGCGGGAACGAACGCGGGTAACGTTTTACCCTCTTTCGCGTAAGCGCGTCGCGTGTTTGGCGTGGGTGACCAGGTTGGGCCTTCCTGCTTGCGCTCAACGGCGGTTACCCAGTTACGCGGCGTTTCGCGCCCGGCCTGACCGATGCCAATAGGCAGCACCTCAACCGTATTGCTGCCAGGTGGATAATAGTAAAGACGCATTTCCGCGACGTTCACCACAATCCCCTCGCGCACCGTTGGCGGCAGAATAAGCTGCTGCGGCACCACCAGCTGTGTTCCGGCTCGCGGTAAAAACGGATCCACCCCCGGGTTGGCTTCCAGCATATTGCTCAACCCTTGTCCGTGCCGGGCTGCAAACGCTTCGAGCGGCAGGGTATTGCCTTCAGGCACGGTGATAGTGATCGGCGCCCCCACCAGGCGGCTGCCCTCGGGAGGGAGTGGGTAGCTCACCGCCAGGCCATATTGACTGAAGAATAGCGCAGCCAGACAGCCCACAACCTTCAAACGACGCATAATCCTTTCCTTTGCCTTTTCCCGACTCTGATAAGCATAGCGTAGCCGTATTGCATCACCCCATCAGGAAATAAAATCAGTTTCCTCTCCCTCCTCATCGCGGTAGTCTCATACGTTCCGTCAATATGACGGCCGCAATGTGAGTGACCTTTTCTTATACCAATAATTAAAAATCAGTACAGACAGGACAACTATGGACTCCACCCTCATCTCCGCTCGCCGCGACGAGGAGACACCTTCGCTTAACCGCGCCCGCCGCGCCGCTTTAGGTAGCTTCGCAGGTGCCGTCGTCGACTGGTATGACTTTCTGCTCTACGGTATTACCGCTGCGCTGGTGTTTAACCGTGAATTCTTTCCCCAGATTAGCCCTGCCATGGGCACGCTTGCTGCGTTTGCCACCTTCGGCGTCGGTTTTCTGTTTCGTCCGCTGGGCGGGGTAATCTTCGGCCACTTCGGTGACCGCCTTGGCCGTAAACGTATGCTGATGCTCACCGTCTGGATGATGGGCATTGCCACCGCGCTTATCGGTATTTTGCCCTCCTTTGCATCGATTGGCTGGTGGGCCCCGGTGTTGCTGGTGACGCTGCGTGCCATTCAGGGCTTTGCCGTCGGCGGCGAATGGGGCGGCGCGGCATTGCTGTCCGTGGAGAGCGCGCCGAAGAACAAGAAGGCGTTTTACAGCAGCGGCGTGCAGGTGGGTTATGGCGTGGGTCTGCTGCTCTCCACAGGCCTCGTGTCGCTAATAAGCCAGCTCACAACAGACGAGCAGTTCCTGAGCTGGGGCTGGCGTATCCCGTTTATCTTCAGCATTGTGCTGGTCGTGGTGGCCCTGTGGATCCGTAACGGCATGGAAGAGTCGGCTGAATTCGAGCAGCAGCAGCGCGAAAAACCGGTCGCGAAAAAACGGCTGCCGGTGATGGAAGCGCTGGTGCAGCACCCTGGCGCTTTTCTGAAAATCATCGCCCTGCGCCTGTGCGAACTGCTGACGATGTACATCGTCACCGCCTTCGCCCTGAACTACTCCACGCAAAATCTCGGCCTGCCGCGGGAATTGTTCCTGAATATTGGCCTGGTGGTGGGCGGGATCAGCTGCCTGACCATCCCCTGCTTCGCCTGGCTGGCGGATCGCTTTGGCCGTCGGCGGGTGTATATCACCGGAGCACTCATCGGCACACTCAGCGCCTGGCCGTTCTTTATGGCGCTGGAGGCACAGTCGGTCTTCTGGATTGTCTTCTTCGCAATCATGCTGGCGAACATCGCTCACGATATGGTGGTCTGCGTGCAGCAGCCAATGTTTACCGAGCTGTTTGGCGCAAGCTACCGCTACAGCGGCGCGGGCGTGGGATATCAGGTGGCGAGCGTGGTCGGCGGCGGGTTTACGCCGTTTATCGCCGCCGCGCTGGTGACGTTCTCCGGCGGTAACTGGCACAGCGTGGCGATTTATCTGCTGGTGGGTTGCCTGCTTTCTGCCGCCACCGCCCTGTTGATGAAGGAAACCGTGCACAGCTGATCTCCTCACTTTTGTTTCACAGGCGTGTGACATACTATCGGGTATAGCCGCACACCTGTGGAACAAGGAGACAGACATGAATAATAAGGGCTCCAGCCTGACCCCGGCTCAGGCGCTGGAAAAACTCGACGCGCTGTATGAACAGTCCGTCAATGCACTGCGCAGCGCCATCAGTGACTATATCGAAACAGGGAAACTTCCCGATGAAAAGGCCAGAACCCAGGGCCTTTTTGTTTATCCATCGCTCTCTGTCACCTGGGACGGCAGCGCCAGCAGCAATCCGAAAACCCGCGCCTATGCGCGTTTCACCCACTCCGGCTGTTACAGCACGACCATCACGCGTCCTGCGCTGTTCCGCCCCTATCTGGAAGAGCAGCTTACCCTGCTGTATCAGGATTACGGCGCGCAGATTAGCGTTGAACCGTCCCTGCACGAGATCCCTTACCCGTACGTGATAGACGGCTCAGCGCTGACGCTGGATCGCTCCATGAGTGCGGGGCTGACGCGCCATTTCCCGACCACAGAGCTTTCGCAGATTGGCGATGAGACGGCAGATGGGATCTATCACCCGGCAGAGTTTTCCCCGCTGTCGCACTTTGATGCCCGCCGTGTCGATTTTTCGCTGGCACGCCTGCGCCACTACACCGGCACGCCAGCCGAACATTTCCAGCCATTCGTACTGTTTACCAACTACACCCGCTATGTGGACGAATTTGTCCGCTGGGGCTGTAGCCAGATCCTCGACCCGGACAGCCCTTACATCGCTCTCTCCTGCGCGGGCGGGATCTGGATCACCGCCGAAACCGAAGCACCGGAAGAGGCCATCTCCGATCTGGCATGGAAAAAGCACCAGATGCCCGCCTGGCACCTGATCACTGCCGACGGCCAGGGTATTACGCTGATTAACATCGGCGTTGGCCCGTCGAATGCGAAAACCATCTGCGATCACCTGGCGGTGCTGCGCCCGGACGTCTGGCTGATGATCGGCCACTGCGGCGGCCTGCGTGAAAGCCAGTTGATTGGTGATTACGTTCTGGCCCATGCTTATCTGCGTGACGACCATGTTCTTGATGCGGTTCTGCCGCCGGACATTCCGATCCCGAGTATCGCTGAAGTGCAGCGCGCCCTCTACGACGCCACGAAAATGGTGAGCGGCATGCCGGGCGAAGAGGTGAAACAGCGTCTGCGTACCGGTACGGTCGTCACCACCGACGATCGTAACTGGGAACTGCGCTATTCCGCTTCCGCCCTGCGTTTTAATCTTAGCCGTGCGGTCGCGATCGATATGGAAAGTGCCACAATTGCCGCGCAGGGGTACCGCTTCCGCGTCCCGTACGGCACGCTGCTGTGCGTGTCCGATAAACCGCTGCACGGCGAGATCAAACTGCCGGGTCAGGCGAACCGTTTTTACGAAGGGGCGATCTCAGAGCATCTTCAGATTGGTATTCGCGCCATCGATTTACTGCGTGCAGAGGGCGACAAACTGCATTCCCGTAAGCTGCGCACCTTTAATGAGCCACCGTTCCGCTGATAACAAGGACACATCACGCACACCACTCACCCGGCCTGGGATTCCGTAGGTCGGGTAAGCGGAGCGCCACACGACAATTTTACGAACGCAGAAAAGCAAAAAGCCTGCTATAAAAGCAGGCTTTTTAAATTTGGCTCCTCTGACTGGACTCGAACCAGTGACATACGGATTAACAGTCCGCCGTTCTACCGACTGAACTACAGAGGAATCGTGTGAACGGGGCGCATATTATCGATGCGCCCGGAGGATGTCAAAGGGTGAATGCAGATTTTAAATCGTTTGCCGATTTATTCTCCACTTCGCACATTTGTCAGGCATTTGCCGTTTCCGAAACCTCCTGTTCCGGTTTTTTTCGCGGATATTTCCACAGCCAGCGTCCGCTCACCATGCGCCAGTAGAACAGCGCGCCGCGCACGGCCCAGTCAAGGAACATCCCCAGCCAGACGCCGACAACGCCCATACCCAACATCACCCCCAGCGTGTAGCCCGCCACGACGCGGCAGCCCCACATGCCGAGCATGGAGACCCACATCGCAAACCGGGCATCGCGCGCCCCTTTCAGCCCGGCAGGAAGTACCCAGGACGCGGCCCAAATCGGCATAAACGCCGCGTTGAGCCAAATCAGCACCTTCACGACCTCTTTCACGTCATTTTCATGCGTATAGAACGAGGCCATCAGCCCGGCAAAAGGCGCGGTTCCCCAGGCAATCGCCGTCAGCCCAATGGTTGAAAGCCAGAAGACGTGCCGAAGCTGCCGTTCCGCCTGCCCTATTTGTCCCTTTCCGAGGCGTCTGCCGGTGATGATTGTCGACGCCGACCCCAGCGCGTTTCCGGGCAGGTTAATGAGCGAGGCGATGGAGAAAGCAATAAAGTTGCCAGCGATGACGTCGGTGCCCATCCCGGCAACAAACATCTGCGTCAGCAGTTTCCCACCGTTAAACAACACGGATTCGATGCTGGCCGGAATCCCGATCCCCATCACTTCCCAGATAATGGCGAAGTTAAGCGGACGGAAATAGCTTTTCAACGTCAGGCGCAGCGAGGGTGTGATACCCGCCATCAGCACGCCGATTATCGCCGCCGCACCAATATAGCGGGAAATCGTCAGCCCTAAACCCGCGCCGACAAAGCCCAGCCCATCCCAGGAAAAGACGCCGTAAATCAAAATGCTGCTGATAATGATGTTCAGGATGTTCATGCCGCCGTTAATCAGCAGCGGAATTTTGGTATTACCTGCGCCACGAAGCGCACCGCTCCCTATCAGCGCGATGGCAGCCGCCGGATAGCTCAGCACCGTCATTTCCAGGTAAGTGAGAGCTAGCTCCTTCACCTCACTGGTCGCTTCTCCCGCGACAAAGTCGATAATTTCTTTGCCGTAATAATGGATAACCGCTGCGAGGATGATCGAAAACAGAGTCATGATCATCAGCGACTGTCTGGCCGCTTCGCGGGCACGCTTCGGATCGAGCTTGCCCAGGCTAAACGCCACCACCACCGTTGTCCCGAGATCGATAGCGGCAAAGAAGGACATCACAACCATGTTAAAACTGTCCGCCAGCCCTACCCCGGCCATGGCTTCTTTACCGAGCCAGCTCACCAGAAAGGTGCTCAGCACGCCCATCAACAGGACGCAGGTATTCTCCAGGAAAATAGGCACAGCAAGGGGGGTGATTTCACGCCAGAACAGAACTCGATAACTCTTACGTTTGGCATACCAGGGCGTGCGCATAATCGCCTGGCGCAGGGGTGCTGTGACGTTCAAAATGGACCTTAGCGAGAAAGTTGAAACTCCATTTCAAATGATGGGGCAGAAATGCGTATCCTGCAAAGTATTTTCCATAAAATTATGTTTGGATTTACAACAAAATGACGACAGAATCATCAAACAATCACTTTTGCCTAAGATCAGGTTTGACAAAACTTTTTTCGCCGCTAAGATAAGCCTCCACAACGATTCCTCTGTAGTTCAGTCGGTAGAACGGCGGACTGTTAATCCGTATGTCACTGGTTCGAGTCCAGTCAGAGGAGCCAAATTTAAAAAGCCTGCTTTTATAGCAGGCTTTTTGCTTTTCTGCGGCTGGTAAAATCGTCGGGTGGCGGCTTCGCCTTACCCGACCTACGGAATTGCAGGCCCGGTAAGCGCAGCGCCACCGGGCGACAGTTCGCGTGATTACTCGCCTTTAGCGTCGACGTTTTTGATTTCGCCCATCACTTTCAGCTTTTTGGAGATGTCGCGACGCTCTTTGGACAGCTCAGCGTTTTTGATGATGTAGTCATCAACGCGATCTTCGTAATCGCTCTTCATGCTGGCGATGATGCCCTGAATAGCCTCCACGCTCATACCTGGCTTGATGTAGTCGCTCAGGTTGTCCAGCAGCAGGACACGTTTCTGGTTGTCACGGATCTTCTTCTCTACGTCCTGGATTTCACGCTGTAGTTTGTTTTTGCGGCGGAACAGGCGGACGAATTCCAGAACATCCTGGAACGAAGGCTTGGTAGTTTCCATTTTTACACCCCTGATAATGTGAGATTCGGATTCGTTAAAGCAACCGTTTTAACAGACAGCGGCTGCGAATGACAATGAGTATATCGTTTAAAACCATCATAACCCTAATTGTTGCTGAATCGAAGCAGCAGGCATCACATACGCTCTTTATTTGCGCAGTGCCCGGCAAATCAGCTGCGATAACAACTCCAGCTGTCGCGCCAGCTCCATACTCAGCCAGACATAACCGTGGATGGGCGTTTCCGCCACGTTGTCACCCTGACGCTCATTCATCAGTTGTTTGAGCTCGGCGACGATTTCGTTCAGCCGCTCGCTGTTCGCCCGTATCGGCTGTGGATTACCTTCGTAGAGCGCATGGGCGATGGTCAGCAGAGTTTGTTGCGTCATCTGCTGCGTCTCTTTCAGCGTATGCGCGTTGAGCATCAGAAGATGGCTGGGGCGTGAGGCCCAGTGGGCATTGATTTGCAGCTCAAGCATACAGACCAGATTGCGGCTGACCGTCTGGATGGCTTCAAAAATGGCTTTCTGGATATGCGTTTCTTTGCTTGCCGGGGTAATCAATCCGCGCATTTTGACCACATCATTGAGGATTTTTTGCAGGTGCTTTTCCAGCCGTGGCCGTTCGATCAGATTCGGCGAAAACCCGGCCTGGTAGACCCGGTTAAATGCCGTGACGTAATTTGCCATCTGAATGCGCCAGTGCAGGAAGGCGCGCTGCGGCCAGATGCCGGTAAACAGCATGGCGAGCAACGAGCCGAGGATCACGTCCCCGCTTCGCCACAATGCAGTGGTCATATCACCCGCCGGTGCGCCGACCACAACTGCGAGCGTAATGCCAATCAGCAGCGCCTGATACGGCTTCTTGCCAAGGGCCAGCCAGCCGCAAAGAAACATCGCCACCGCGCACCACAGCAACATGATCGGAAATGAAATCAGCTCCAGCTTCAGGGCGATAAGCCCAAGCGCCGAGCCAAAAACCGTGCCGCCTATGCGTTCGAAGGCGCGAGGGACCACGTTCCCCCAGAATGAGATCGGCCCCATGACCACCACCAGCGTGATCAGCGGCCACGTTCCTTCCGGGATATTCAGCACACGCACCAGTACGAAGGTCAACACAAACGCCAGCGCAATGCGGCAACCGTGCACCACGCGATAATGTTTGTATAACCGAATTTCAAAAGGCGTTAATGACTTGTCGGGGCGCACACCCGTCTCCAGCTCTACGGCAAACCACAATTGTACTGTGTTTTCAGCCGGGTGGATCGCGCCCGGCTGAAAAACCCTGCGTTTCGCAGGATTATCTCACTTTGTGCTCTACCGGTACAAACATCTCTATGTCCCAGTAGCCGTCTGCATTGCCATCATTCAGATAGCGTTCGAAGCAGGGTTTTGGCGCAATCTGATATGTGTTGTCCTGGAGAAGGGAGTTGAAGAACTGGTTCCAGGGGGTGGCAAAATCATGATTTTCCACGCGCGCGGCAGCAACAGCGTACTCTCCGGCAGCAATTTCAGTCATCATCACCCCTTCGCTGTTCTCAGGAACGGTGAAACCCTCCGGCACCGTTACGGCGGTATCGCAGCGGAGTTTTTCTGCCGGCACGTCATCCGGATTATCATAATAAACGGCCACCCACTCCTGGGGCTGAATATGACGTCCATCTACCCACATGACCAGCTGTTCAAAACCCTGCTTGACCGTCTTTTCCCACGGCCCCACGAGATGAAAACCAGCGATTGTACGTTTCTGTTGCTGCCTGATGCTGTAGTCCATGCTGCCTCCGTTTATTACTGTATATATATACACTGTAAAGCAGAATCGAGATTATCGGCAAACCAGGAGTATTTATTATGTGAGCAGACTCGCAACACTGCCAGTCTGCTCAAAAAGGTTAGAGTTTATGATGCAGATAATCGCCGAGGCGGGAAAAAAGGCCGCCCTTTTCAACGCGTTCCAGCGTAACCAGCGGCCAGTGCGCCACCACCTTGTCACGATCGTAAAGCTGGATCTCCCCTACCCGCTGATGCGCGGCGATCGGCGCTTCCAGCTCTTTTTTATCCATCACGTATTTCGCTTTGATGTTCGGCACTTCCGTTTTGGGTAATGCTAGCCAGAAGTCCTGATCGGTGCCCAGCGCGATCTGCTCTTTATCGCCGTACCAGATACGTTCGCTACCCACTTTTTTGCCGTTATGCAGGATCTGCACCGTATCGAAATTTTGCTGTCCCCAGTGCAACAGCTTGCGCGCCTGATCTTCACGTCCTTTCGGGCTGTCTGCCCCCATCACCACCGCAATCAGTCGACGCTGACCGTCTACCGCGGAGGCAATCAGGTTAAAGCCCGCGCCCGACGTGTGTCCCGTTTTCAGGCCATCCACGTTCATGGTCTTATCCCACAGCAGGCCGTTGCGGTTCTGCTGGGTGATGCCGTTCCAGGTCAGACTCTTTTCGCTATACATATGGTAGAACTCAGGCTCACCGTGGATGATGGCGCGGGAAAGCACGGCGAGATCGTAAGCGGAGCTGTGCTGACCCGGTGCATCCAGCCCGTGTACGGTTTCGAAATGGGTATCGCGAAGGTTCAGCTTTTCAACGTAGTCATTCATCATCCTGACGAACTGTGGCTGACCGCCCGCCACGTGATCCGCCAGCGCCACGCAGGCGTCATTGCCGGAATCAACAATCAGGCCGCGGCTGAGATCGCGTACGGAAACCCGATCGCCCTCCTTCAGAAACATCAGTGACGAACCGTCAAAGACCGGATTGCCTTTTGCCCAGGCGTCACGTCCGACCGTCACAATGTCATCCGGACTGATACGGTGGCTATCAATGGCGCGGTCGACAACGTACCCCGTCATCAGTTTGGTCAGGCTCGCCGGATTGCGCTGCTGATGTTCGTTGCCCGCCGTTAAGATTTGACCTGTGGTGTAATCCATCAATACCCAGGAGCCTGCCTGGATGGCAGGCGGCTGAGGTGAAAAATCCAGCGGCTCGGCAGCCAGCGCGGATGAAATACTCGAAGCGAGTAAAGAAACAGCAATAAACAGACGGCGTTTCAACGGTATATCCTCAGGTCAGTAAAAATCGATGACCTTTTTACGGGAGTTCTGATGTCGTTACCTGCCTTAATTGCAAAAAAATGTGACAGCACGCAGATTTTTTCGGAACAAATCTCGCAAATTTCTTGCCTGACCGTGCTTTTTATTCGGACTGCTCACCCCAATCGTTTACCATAGAGACGTCTATTTTTAACAGGATGAGATTACTGGTGTCTGACTCTGCTGCGCGCCCGACTTTTTTGTTCCACGATTACGAAACCTTTGGCACCCATCCGGCGCTGGACCGACCGGCGCAGTTTGCGGCTATTCGTACCGATGACGAATTTAACATCATCGGGGAACCCGAAGTGTTTTACTGCAAGCCCGCCGATGATTACCTGCCGCAGCCAGGCGCGGTGATGGTGACGGGCATCACACCTCAGGAGGCGCGGGATAAAGGCGTTAGCGAAGCAGAATTTGCCCGTCGCATCCACGATCTGTTTACGGTGCCCAATACCTGCGTGGTGGGTTACAACAACATCCGTTTTGACGATGAAGTGACGCGCAATATCTTTTACCGCAACTTCTACGACCCGTATGCCTGGAGCTGGCAGAACCGTAATTCACGCTGGGATTTGCTGGATATCATGCGCGCCTGCTATGCGCTGCGCCCGGAGGGGATCCACTGGCCAGAGAATGAAGACGGCTTGCCGAGCTTCAGGCTCGAGCACCTGACGCGGGCCAACGGCATCGAGCACAGCAACGCCCACGACGCGATGGCAGACGTCTACGCGACCATCGCTATGGCGAAACTCGTCAAAACCGCGCAGCCGCGCCTGTTTGAGTATCTGTTGAGCCATCGTAGCAAGCAGAAGCTGATGACGCTGATTGATGTCCCGCAGATGAAACCGCTGGTGCATATTTCAGGAATGTTCGGTGCGTGGCGCGGGAACACGAGCTGGGTGGCGCCGCTTGCCTGGCATCCGGACAACCGTAACGCCGTCATCATGGTCGATCTTGCCGGGGATATTTCGCCGCTGCTTGAGCTCGACAGCGACACCTTACGTGAACGGCTCTATACGCCGAAAGAGGCGCTGGGTGACCTGCCCGCTGTACCGGTGAAACTGGTGCATATCAACAAATGCCCGGTACTGGCGCAGGCCAATACGCTGCGCCCGGAAGACGCCGACCGGCTGGGGATTAACCGTCAGCACTGCCTCGACAACCTGAAAGTGCTGCGCGACAACCCGCAGGTGCGGGAGAAAGTCGTCGCCATTTTTGCCGAAGCAGAGCCGTTCGTGCCGTCTGAGAATGTGGATGCGCAGCTTTATAACGGTTTCTTCAGCGATGCCGATCGTGCGGCGATGAACATCGTACTGCAAACCGACCCGCGTAACCTGCCCGCGCTGGATATCACCTTCGCAGATAAGCGTATCGAGAAGCTGATGTTTAATTATCGCGCGCGTAACTATCCCGGCACGCTGGATGAAGCAGAGCAGGAGCGCTGGTTACAGCATCGGCGCAACGTGTTTACGCCGGAGTTTCTCAGCAGCTACGCACAAGAGCTGGAGATGCTTTACGGTCAGTATGAAGGGAATGCCGAGAAACAGGCGCTGCTGAAAGCGTTGTACCAGTACGCGCAAGAGATTGTCTGAGTAACGGGTACAAAAAAGCCGGAGGCGATGTCTCCGGCTTTTTTTTTGCCGGGTGGCGCTAACGCTTACCCGGCCTGCGAAACTGTAGGTCGGGTTGAGCATAGCCGCCACCCGACACAGTCTTACGCGACGTCTTCGTACTGAGGAACCGGGTTGCGGAAGCTTCTGGTCACGCAAGCCAGGTAAATCAGACCGATCGCACCCCAGATCAGACCCAGAACCATTGAGCTCTCTTCCAGGTTAATCCACAGCGCACCCACCGTCAGGGCACCACACACTGGCAGCACCAGATAGTTGATGTGGTCCTTCAGCGTCTTGTTGCGCTTCTCACGGATCCAGAACTGCGAAATCACGGAGAGGTTAACGAAGGTGAACGCCACCAGCGCACCAAAGTTAATCAGCGCAGTGGCCGTTACCAGGTCAAATTTAATCGCCAGCAGCGCAATCGCGCCCACCAGCAGCACGTTCCATGCCGGGGTACGCCATTTAGGATGCACGTAACCGAAGAAGCGAGTTGGGAACACACCGTCACGGCCCATCACGTACATCAGACGAGAAACGCCCGCGTGCGCTGCCATACCGGAAGCCAGTACGGTGACGCTGGAGAAGATCAGCACGCCCCACTGGAAGGTTTTACCCGCCACGTACAGCATAATTTCAGGCTGTGATGCATCCGGATCTTTAAAGCGAGAGATATCCGGGAAGTACAGCTGTAAGAAGTAAGACGCACCGATGAAGATCAGGCCGCCAATCAGCGCGGTCAGGAAAATCGCTTTCGGGATCACGCGCTCAGCATCTTTGGTCTCTTCAGACAGAGAAGAGATACCGTCGAAGCCCAGGAACGAGAAGCACAGGATAGTCGCACCGGTGATCATCGGCACAACGTGCGCACCTTCAGACCAGAACGGACGGGTGCTGGTCAGCGTACCTGCGCCTTCCCCGTGGGAAACGCCGTAGATGATCAGCCCAACGATAACCGCAACAATCCCCATCTGAAGGATCACAATCAGGGTGTTGAAGTTAGCCACGGTCTTGATGCTGCGCAGGTTAGAGATGGTCATAAAGGCCACCAGCGCCACAACGAAGATCCACGACGGTACGGAAGGCACCAGCGCTTCGAAGTAAATTTTTGCCAGCAGAATGTTGATCATCGGCATGAACAGGTAGTCCAGCAGTGATGACCAGCCCACCATAAAGCCAACCGCCGGGCTAATGGATTTCTGAGCATAGGTGTACGCAGAGCCTGCGGACGGGAAACGGCGAACCAGTTTACCGTAGCTCAGCGCTGTAAAGAGGATGGCGACCAGCGCAAAGGCGTACGCCGTTGCAACGTGACCGTCAGTAAGGCCTGATACGATACCGAATGTATCGAACAGCGTCATCGGTTGCATATAGGCAAGGCCCATCATAACAACCGGAATCAACGTAAGCGTTTTACGTAATTCCACGCGAGAGGTGTTTGGAGTTGCGTTATGCGACATAGTTATTCTCCTTTACGGTGATAACCGCCACGTAAGCGAAAAATTGCCCCATTTCTTTCTTCCTCAGCGACAACAACTGTCGGATTTTAGTAAATATCTATCCGGTACGAAGCCCGGCCTCTTGGTTTTTAGTTTCGTTTCGTACATGCAAAAAAAAATAACCGACGCCTTTTATATCGTCGATTATTCATTTGTTTGCAGCGGCGGCATTTTGCCCTATTCCAGATACAAAAGGCAATACATTGAGAAACCTGCCCATAAATTTATTTTACTAACTGGTTGATTTCCCATCATCTGCCTGAGTGTAAACTGTCGCGATAGCACTATTTGCTAAAATTTCGTCTCGCCACCAGGCGCTGGCAAGCCCGGCGGTTTGTTCATTCCAGCCCACCCACACCGATTCGTTACTGCTCTGCGCTAAAACCTGTTTTTCCACCAGCGCTCCGCTGTCAATAAACCGCTGCGCTAAATAACGGGGAAGGTAACCGCACCCCAGGCCGCTTATTTGCAGCTCCAGCTTGGTTTTAAAATCAAAAACGGTAATGGCCTCTTGCTCGTCCAGCAGCTGCGATGAAATGCCACACTCGGGGCGAGAGCTGTCTCCAACCACAATGGCGCGATAGTTTTTAATGACGCGTCGGGTAACAGGCTCCGGTTCATTGGCCAGCGGGTGATGAGGCGCAACGGCAAAAATCTGCTCCAGAACACCCAGCCGGGCAAAACCAAATTCACTCAACTGAGGAGGCTCATGCAGCGCCCCAACGATGATATCCGCCCTGCCCTGTGTCAGGGCCTCCCATGAACCACCCAGCACGCCATTGATAAACACCAGACGCGTAACGCTATGGCGCTGATAGAACGCCTCTATAAGCGGGGTAAGCAGGGAAAAAGGGAAAGTATCATCGACTCCAATCACCAGCTCATTTTCCCAGCCCTGGTGAAGTTTGACGGCCTGTTTTTCCAGCTCGCGCACCGTATGCAACACGTCACGCCCTTTCTCCAGCAGCATCTGCCCTGTACGGGTGAAACGCGCGCGATGCCCGGTGCGGTCAAGGATTTGGATATTAAGATCGCTCTCGAGCTTTTGCACGGTATAGCTCAGGGCCGAAGGGGTTTTATAGAGCTTCGCTGAGGCGGCAGCAAAGCTCCCCTCTTTTTCCAGCGCATCCAGAATAACAAGAACATCCAGCAGCGGTTTCATCTTCGCCCCCATGCGGTGTGCGATTGCCTCCGCTGGCGCAATTATTCCATGGGCATAACCAGCGGATCGGGATACTGATATTCAAATCCCAGCTCATGGCAAATACGATTGCCATCAATAATTTTGCCTTTGCGTTCCCCCTGCGCCTCACTGAATACCGGCGGCGCCAGACCCAGCTGGCGCGCCATCAGCGGGTAGAAGGTGCTGCGCGGCGGATGCGAAGGCGCACATATATTATAGATGTGCCCCCCTTTCGGAGCCTGTAAAAGCAATTCTATTGCGCCGATAACATCTTCAAGATGCACAAGATTAACCCCGTGCTGGCCATCCGGCGCGGATTTACCAGCAAAGAAGCGCCCCGGATGACGCCCCGGCCCCACCAGCCCGGCCAGGCGTAAAATATCAACCTGCGTACCCGGCAGATTGTGCAGCCAGTCTTCCAGCTCTTTCAGCACCCGGCCACTGGCGGTCACCGGACGGCGCTCGGTGTTCTCCTTCGCCGTACCGTCGATATCGCCATAGACGGAGGTGGAGCTGGTGAAAATGATACGCGGGATATGGTGCGCCAGGGCGCTGTCGACAATCTCCTGCACCGCCTGCAAGTAAAAAGTCTCACCCGGCCCGCTGCGCCGCGCCGGTAAGGTAATAACCAACGCATCCACATTCATCAGTTCATCCAGCTCGTCGGTATCGCAGATAAGCTCGGGTTCGAGACGCAGCTCGACACCATCAATGCCGCACATGCGTGCCGCTTCAACCCCATCTCGGGTGGTCTTACTCCCTGTCACCTGCCAGCCTTTCGCGGCTAATGACATCGCCAGTGGCATTCCTAACCAACCTAACCCGACAATCGCGACCTTTTTCATTACATTCTCCGCTTAACGACGCCTGTTATAAGGCTACGCCAGCCTGGTGGAACGCACAATTCATACCATCAATATGAAATGAATTAATGATCAAAAAAAGCCCTTGCTTTATGGCGTACAACTGGTTTAGGTTAAAAGACATCAAATGCATAAGCATTCAACGAGAATTTATATGACACGCGTTCCTTTTAAAAATCACCATCATCACCATCATCCTGACTAGTCTTTCAGGCGATGTGTGCTGGAAGACGTTTGGATCTTCCAGTGGTGCATGAACGCATGAAAAAGCCCCCGGAAGATCTTCTTCCGGGGGCTTTTTTTTGGACCGCATTCAGACAGGTTAAAACAGGATAACGAGGAACACAGAATGTTAGATAACTCACGTTTACGCATAGCTATTCAAAAATCAGGCCGTTTAAGCGACGATTCACGCGAACTGCTGGCCCGCTGCGGGATTAAAATTAACCTGCACACCCAGCGTCTGATCGCACTGGCTGAAAATATGCCGATCGACATTCTGCGCGTACGTGATGACGATATCCCGGGTCTGGTGATGGATGGCGTCGTTGATCTCGGCATCATCGGTGAAAACGTCCTGGAAGAAGAGTTATTAACCCGCCGCGCGCAGGGCGAAGATCCACGCTACTTTACCCTGCGTCGTCTGGACTTCGGCGGCTGCCGCCTGTCGCTGGCCACGCCGGTCGACGAAGCCTGGGACGGCCCGGCCGCGCTGAACGGCAAACGTATTGCCACCTCTTACCCTCACCTGCTGAAGCGTTACCTCGATCAAAAAGGCGTGCAGTTTAAATCCTGTCTGCTGAATGGCTCTGTAGAAGTGGCGCCGCGTGCGGGCCTGGCCGATGCCATCTGTGACCTGGTCTCCACCGGCGCCACGCTGGAAGCGAACGGCCTGCGCGAAGTGGAAGTGATCTACCGCTCCAAAGCGTGCCTTATCCAGCGCGACGGCGAGATGGCTGAGGCCAAACAACAGCTCATCGACAAGCTGCTGACCCGTATTCAGGGCGTGATTCAGGCGCGCGAATCCAAATACATCATGATGCATGCGCCAACCGAGCGTCTGGAGGAGGTGATTGCCCTGCTGCCAGGCGCAGAGCGTCCAACCATTCTGCCGCTGGCGGGCGACCAGCAACGCGTGGCGATGCACATGGTCAGCAGTGAAACCCTGTTCTGGGAAACCATGGAAAAACTGAAGGCGCTGGGCGCAAGCTCTATTCTGGTGCTGCCAATTGAGAAGATGATGGAGTAACGACCATGAGTTTTAACACAATCATCGACTGGAATACCTGTAGCGACGCGCAACAGCGCGAGCTGCTGATGCGCCCGGCAATTTCCGCCTCGGAGAGCATCACCCGCACCGTGGCGGAGATCCTCGATAACGTCAAAGCCCGCGGGGACGACGCGCTGCGCGAGTACAGCGCGAAGTTTGATAAAACTGAGGTCGGCGCGTTACAGGTCACTGCGCAGGAGATCGCCGGGGCGGAAAGCCGCCTTGGGGATGAGATCAAACAGGCGATGGCCGTCGCGGTAAAAAATATTGATACCTTCCACACCGCGCAAAAATTGCAGGCGGTGGATGTGGAAACCCTGCCCGGCGTGCGCTGCCAGCAGGTGACGCGCCCGGTGGCGTCCGTCGGTCTCTATATTCCTGGCGGCTCTGCCCCGCTGTTTTCGACTGTCCTGATGCTGGCCACTCCGGCACGTATTGCCGGTTGTCAGAAGGTGGTGCTCTGCTCTCCGCCACCGATCGCCGATGAAATTCTGTATGCGGCGAAGCTGTGCGGCGTGCAGGCGATCTATAAAGTGGGCGGTGCGCAGGCGATTTCCGCCCTGGCGTTCGGCACGGAATCCATTCCAAAGGTCGACAAAATCTTTGGCCCGGGCAATGCGTACGTGACCGAAGCGAAGCGCCAGGTCAGCCAGCGTCTGGACGGCGCGGCGATTGATATGCCTGCCGGTCCGTCTGAGGTGCTGGTGATTGCCGACAGCGGCGCCACCCCGGATTTCGTGGCCTCTGACCTGCTCTCGCAGGCCGAGCACGGCCCTGACTCCCAGGTGATTTTACTGACGCCAGATGCCGACATGGCAAAACGCGTGGGCGACGCCGTGGAGCGTCAGCTGGCTGACCTGCCGCGTGCGGAAACGGCGCGTCAGGCGTTGTCTGCCAGCCGCCTGATTGTGGCCCGGGATCTCGACCAGTGCATCGCCATCTCCAACCAGTATGGGCCGGAACACCTGATCATTCAGACCCGCAACGCGCGCGATCTGGTCGACAGCATAACCAGCGCAGGCTCGGTCTTCCTCGGCGACTGGTCCCCGGAATCCGCCGGGGATTACGCCTCCGGCACCAACCACGTGCTGCCGACGTATGGTTATACCTCAACCTGCTCCAGCCTGGGACTGGCGGATTTCCAGAAGCGTATGACCGTGCAGGAACTCTCCCGCGAAGGGTTTGCGTCACTGGCTTCTACTATTGAAACCCTGGCCGCCGCCGAGCGCCTGACTGCCCACAAAAATGCCGTGACGCTGCGCGTTGCCGCCCTGAAGGAGCAAGCATGAACATCGAAGAATTAGCCCGCGAAAATGTCCGTCGCCTGACGCCCTATCAGTCTGCGCGTCGTCTGGGCGGGAACGGCGACGTTTGGCTGAATGCCAACGAATATCCCACCGCGGTGGCCTTTGAGCTGTCGCAGCAGACGCTGAACCGCTACCCGGAGTGTCAGCCGAAAGCGGTGATCGAGAACTACGCACAGTACGCGGGCGTGAAGCCTGAGCAGGTGCTGGTCAGCCGTGGGGCGGATGAAGGGATCGAGCTGCTGATCCGCGCCTTCTGTGAGCCGGGTAAAGATGCGGTGATGTACTGCCAGCCCACCTACGGGATGTACAGCGTCAGCGCCGAAACCTTTGGCGTGGCCTGCCGCAACGTGCAGGCGCTGGACAACTGGCAGCTGGATTTGCAGGGCATCGCCGATAACCTCGACGGCGTGAAGGTGGTGTTTGTCTGTAGTCCGAACAACCCCACCGGGCAGATTATTCATCCGCAGGATATCCGCACCCTGCTGGAGATGACGCGCGGCAAGGCGCTGGTCGTAGCCGACGAAGCCTATATTGAGTTCTGCCCACAGGCGACGCTGGCAGGCTGGCTTGAGGAGTATCCGCATCTCGTTGTGTTGCGTACGCTTTCCAAAGCCTTCGCCCTCGCCGGGCTTCGCTGCGGATTTACGCTGGCGAATAAAGCGGTTATCGACCTGCTGCTGAAAGTCATCGCCCCGTATCCGCTCTCAACGCCGGTTGCCGATATTGCGGCACAGGCGCTGGCTCCGCAGGGCATCAGCGCGATGCGCAAGCGTGTGGCGCAGATCCTGGAAGAACGTCAGTATCTTGTCGATGCCCTGAAAACGATTCCGTGCGTGGAGCAGGTATTCGACTCGGAAACCAACTACATCCTGGTGCGCTTCACCGCCTCAAGTGCGATATTTAAATCGTTGTGGGATCAGGGCATTATCTTACGAGACCAGAATAAACAACCTACCCTGAGCGGCTGCCTGCGTATTACCGTCGGCACCCGTGCAGAGAGCCAGCGCGTGATTGACGCCCTGAAAGCGGAGAAAGTATGAGTCAGAAGTATCTCTTTATCGATCGTGACGGCACCATTATCTCGGAGCCACCCAGCGATTTTCAGGTCGACCGTTTCGACAAGCTGGCCTTTGAGCCCGAGGTGATCCCGGTGCTGCTGAAGCTTAAGAAAGCGGGCTATAAGCTGGTGATGATCACCAACCAGGACGGTCTGGGCACCGACAGCTTCCCGCAGGCGGACTTTGACGGCCCGCACAACCTGATGATGCAGGTACTGACCTCCCAGGGCATCGCCTTCGACGAGGTGCTGATCTGCCCGCATATGCCTGCCGACGAGTGCGACTGCCGCAAGCCAAAAGTGAAGCTTGTTGAACGTTATCTGGCGGAAGCGGCGCTGGATAAAGCTAACAGCTACGTCATCGGCGATCGCGTCACGGATATCACGCTGGCGGAAAACATGGGCATCGCGGGCCTGCGCTATAACCGCGACACGCTAAACTGGGCGATGATTGGCGAGCAGCTCACCAGACGCGACCGCTATTCCCATGTTGAACGCAACACCAAAGAGACGCAGATCGATGTGAAGGTCTGGCTCGATCGCGAAGGCGGCAGCAAGATCCACACCGGGGTCGGTTTCTTCGACCACATGCTGGATCAAATCGCCACTCACGGCGGCTTCCGCATGGAGATCACCGTTAAGGGCGACCTGTATATCGACGATCACCACACCGTGGAAGATACCGGGCTGGCGCTGGGCGAAGCCCTGAAGCTGGCGCTCGGCGACAAGCGCGGCATCAACCGCTTCGGCTTTGTTCTGCCGATGGACGAATGCCTGGCGCGCTGCGCGATGGATATCTCCGGGCGGCCGCATCTCGAATACAAAGCCGACTTTACCTACCAGCGCGTGGGCGATCTCAGCACCGAGATGGTGGAGCACTTTTTCCGCTCGCTTTCTTACACCATGGGCCTGACGCTGCACCTGAAAACCAAAGGCAAAAACGATCACCACCGCGTCGAGAGCCTGTTTAAAGCCTTTGGCCGCACCCTGCGCCAGGCGATCCGCGTGGAAGGTGACGCCCTGCCCTCGTCGAAAGGAGTGCTGTAATGAATGTGGTGATTCTGGATACCGGATGCGCCAACCTGAACTCGGTACAGTCGGCGATTATGCGCCACGGCTATGAGCCGGTGGTGAGCCGCGACCCGGACGTGGTGCTGCGCGCGGATAAACTTTTTCTGCCGGGCGTTGGCACCGCCCAGGCGGCGATGGATCAGATCCATGAGCGCGAGCTGGTTGATCTCATCAAAGCCTGTACTCAACCGGTGCTGGGCATTTGCCTCGGCATGCAGCTGCTTGGACGACGCAGCGAAGAGAGCAACGGCGTTGATCTGCTGGGCATTATTGAAGAAGACGTGCCGAAAATGACCGACCACGGCCTCCCGCTGCCGCACATGGGCTGGAACCGCGTTTATCCGAAAGCGGGCAACAGGCTGTTCCAGGGTATCGAAGATGGCGCGTACTTCTACTTCGTCCACAGCTACGCCATGCCGGTGAATACCTGCACTATCGCCCAGTGCAATTACGGCGAGGCGTTCACCGCCGCAGTACAGAAAGATAATTTTTACGGCGTGCAATTTCACCCGGAACGCTCCGGTGCCGCTGGCGCGCAGCTGCTGAAAAATTTCCTGGAGATGTGATGATAATTCCCGCTTTAGATTTAATTGACGGCACGGTTGTTCGTCTTCATCAGGGCGATTACGGACAGCAGCGCGACTACGGCAACGACCCGCTCCCGCGATTACAGGCTTACGCCGCCGAGGGCGCTGAGGTATTGCACCTGGTCGATCTGACCGGCGCGAAGGATCCGGCGAAGCGCCAGATCCCGCTGCTTAAAACACTGGTGGCTGGCGTGAACGTTCCCGTGCAGGTTGGCGGCGGCGTGCGTACGGAAGACGATGTTGCTGCTTTACTGGACGCGGGCGTGGCGCGTGTGGTGGTCGGTTCGACGGCGGTAAAAGATCCTGAGAGTGTCCAGGGCTGGTTCCGCCGCTTCGGCGCGGATGCGCTGGTGCTGGCGCTGGATGTGCGCATTGACGCGCAGGGTAACAAGCAGGTCGCGGTCAGCGGCTGGCAGGAAAACTCCGGCGTGACGCTGGAAGAGCTGGTTGAGATGTATCTCCCCGTGGGGCTGAAGCACGTCCTGTGCACGGATATTTCACGCGACGGGACGCTCGCTGGATCCAACGTCTCGCTGTATGAAGAGGTTTGCGCGCGTTATCCGCAGGTGGCGTTTCAGTCCTCTGGCGGTATCGGCGACCTGGCGGATATTGCCGCTCTGCGCGGAACCGGTGTACGCGGCGTGATCGTGGGTCGCGCGCTGCTGGAAGGCAAATTTACGGTGAAGGAGGCGATTCAATGCTGGCAAAACGGATAATTCCCTGCCTGGACGTGCGTGATGGTCAGGTTGTAAAAGGCGTGCAGTTCCGCAACCACGAGATCATTGGCGACATTGTTCCCCTGGCTAAACGCTATGCCGAAGAAGGCGCAGACGAACTGGTATTTTACGATATCACCGCCTCCAGTGATGGCCGCGTGGTGGACAAAAGCTGGGTGGCGCGCGTGGCAGAGGTGATTGATATTCCTTTCTGCGTGGCGGGCGGGATCAAATCTGCTGACGATGCGGCGAAAATTCTCTCTTTCGGTGCGGACAAAATTTCCATTAACTCTCCTGCGCTCGCAGAGCCTGAGCTGATTACGCGTCTGGCGGATCGCTTTGGCGTGCAGTGCATTGTCGTGGGGATCGACACCTGGTTTGATGCCGCGACGGGCAAATATCACGTCAACCAGTATACCGGCGACGAAAGCCGCACGCGTATCACCCAATGGGAGACGCTGGACTGGGTGCAGGAAGTGCAAAAACGCGGTGCGGGTGAAATCGTGCTGAACATGATGAACCAGGACGGCGTACGCAACGGTTACGACCTGGAGCAGCTGAAAAAAGTGCGCGCGGTCTGCCACGTGCCGCTGATTGCCTCCGGCGGCGCGGGCACCATGGAACACTTCCTTGAAGCCTTCCGCGATGCGAACGTAGACGGCGCGCTGGCCGCTTCGGTGTTCCACAAACAGATTATCAATATTGGTGAGTTAAAAACGTACCTGGCCGACCAGGGCGTGGAGATCAGGGTATGTTAACAGAGCAACAACAGGCGCAGCTGGACTGGGAAAAAACTGACGGATTACTGCCGGTGGTTGTACAGCATGCCGTTTCAGGCGAAGTGCTGATGCTGGGATACATGAACCAGGAGGCACTGGCAAAAACGCTCGACAGCGGCAAGGTGACATTTTTCTCGCGCACCAAACAGCGCCTGTGGACGAAAGGGGAAACCTCGGGCCACTTCCTGAACATGGTCAGCATTACGCCAGACTGCGACAACGACACCCTGCTGGTGCTGGTCAACCCGATTGGGCCGACCTGCCATAAAGGCACCAGCAGCTGCTTCGGCGAGGCGAGCCACCAGTGGCTGTTCCTCTATCAACTGGAACAACTGCTGGCAGAGCGTAAGTCAGCGGATCCTGAGAGCTCATACACGGCGAAGCTGTACGCCAGTGGCACCAAGCGTATTGCGCAGAAAGTGGGCGAGGAAGGCGTTGAAACGGCGCTGGCGGCCACCGTGCATGACCGGGAGGAGCTGACGAACGAAGCGTCGGATTTGATGTATCACCTGCTGGTGCTGCTTCAGGATCAGGAGCTGGATTTGACGACGGTGATTGAGAATTTGCGGAATCGGCATAAATAAAAAAGACCGGGGAAACCCGGTCTTTTTTTATGTGTACATCAGGCTCTTGGTTTGTAGTTTCTCAGCGCGTTACGGCCAAGGACGACAGCAGAACCGATGATCCCGCCGAGGAGAACGGCAAGGATGAGGGTGATGGCTTTCTTAGGGCTGTCACGATAAATAGGCAAATTCGGTTTCATGACGTAACGATAGACGTGAATAGTGTCTGGAATAATGTTGAGATTCTGAATATCCAGTAAATTCTTTTTGGTCTGATAGTAAGAGCCAGGGAAGATCAGCGGACGGGATGCTTCGTTATCGACCATTGATTTGAGCGCTACGGTACCCAGTAGGAACATGGTTTCCTGAGTAACATCCTGAGTTTGCTGAAGCTGCGGTGTGCTAATTTTCGCGGCTTCCGCGTCCTTAAGCGCTTCAGAAATCTGCTTAATACGCAGATCCTTTTGCTCCTGAGCCACTTTTTCCTGGTTCTGAAGGGAGTCGTTCAGGGTTGTGATCTGCTGCTTGAGGTTGTCTCTGAGGTCAAGCGTCAGTTCTTTAGCCGTTTGTTCGTCAACCTGTTGGATGTACTGAGCTAATTGCTTTTGCGCTGCTTCAGCCGAATCGCTCTGATAGCTTACGGTTAAAGGTAAAGACTGCCCTTTGACCGTTGGTTCGATGATTAGTTTCTCTGGTGCATCCTGATTCTCAAGAGCCTGCGCTAAGGCTGAGAAAGAAGTGTTAAAACGTCCAATAGCACGATTCTGTATGTCCATCATTGAAGGTGCAGCACCGCCATAGAGGATATTCAATGCATTGGAATATGTGGCAATTTGAGCCGCATCAGGTTGGGCTATGATGGCAGATGACGTCCATTTCTCTTTGGCCACAGTGATGTAAACGCCAGCAAGAACGATAAGAGCAGCAACAAATGCTCCAATCACCCATTTACCACGCCACAGCTGTAGCATTAAATCCAGTAAATCAATTTGCTCCGGGTCATTACTGCGTGTGACCAGGTTATTGTTGTTTTGCGTCATACAATCCCTAACAGATGAAAAAGGGCAAACATAATCTTGTTTCCATAGTGTATCTGTTGCTGCGGAATTTTCTATAAGAATCCGATGAGTTATATCGGAAAGATGGGTTATGTATGTCGAGCCCAACGCGTTATCATAGATGGACTTTGATGCCCACTGGCATCAACAAGAACACAGATTATATGAGGGAAGTTATGAAATTTCTGGTAACGGGCGCGGCGGGCTTTATCGGTTCTCATGTCAGCAAGCGCCTGCTTGATGCAGGGCATGAAGTTGTTGGGATTGATAACCTGAATGATTACTATGACCCTAACCTCAAGCTCGCTCGCCTCGAACTGCTCAAATCCGAGAGTTTCGCCTTCCACAAGCTGGACTTAGCGGACCGCGAGGGCATGGCAAATCTCTTCGCTGAGGAGAAATTTGACCGCGTGATCCATCTTGCCGCACAGGCGGGCGTTCGTTACTCACTGGAAAACCCCCATGCCTACGCAGATGCTAACCTGGTAGGTCACCTGAACGTGCTGGAAGGCTGTCGCCACAACAAGGTTCAGCATCTTCTGTATGCGTCATCCAGTTCCGTTTACGGCCTTAACCGTAAGATGCCGTTTTCTACTGACGACTCCGTAGACCATCCGGTATCCCTGTATGCGGCAACCAAAAAAGCCAATGAGCTGATGTCGCATACCTATTCGCATCTGTATAATCTGCCGACCACTGGCCTGCGCTTCTTTACCGTGTATGGCCCGTGGGGACGCCCGGACATGGCGCTGTTTAAATTCACCAAAGCCATGATTGAAGGCAACAGCATCGACGTATACAACTACGGCAAGATGAAGCGCGACTTCACCTATATTGATGATATTGCGGAAGCGATTATTCGCTTGCAGGACGTTATTCCTCAGGCCGATGCCGACTGGACAGTCGAAACCGGTTCGCCAGCAACCAGCTCTGCCCCGTATCGCGTGTACAATATCGGTAACAGTTCACCTGTCGAACTGATGGATTACATCACCGCGCTTGAAGAGGCGCTGGGCAAAGAAGCGGTGAAAAATATGATGCCGATCCAGCCAGGTGACGTACTGGAGACCAGTGCAGACACCAAAGCGCTGTACGACGTCATTGGGTTTACACCACAAACCTCAGTCAAAGAGGGCGTGAAAAACTTCGTCGACTGGTACCGCAACTTCTATAATGTTTAAAAACAAAAAACCCGGCAAAGTGCCGGGTTTTTTTATATCACGATTTTAATCAATCGCTGCCGAACAAATCGCGGGTGTAAACTTTATCTTTCACGTCCGCCAGCTCTTCCGCCATACGGTTGGAGATAATTACATCCGCTTCTTTCTTGAATGCATCCAGATCGCGAATGACGCGAGAGTGGAAGAACTCGTCTTCTTGCATGGCCGGTTCATAAATAATGACCTGCACGCCCTTCGCCTTAATACGCTTCATGATCCCCTGAATGGAAGAAGCGCGGAAGTTATCGGAACCGCTCTTCATGATCAGACGATACACGCCCACTACTTTCGGCTGACGCGCAAGAATGGAGTCAGATATGAAGTCTTTACGCGTACGGTTAGCATCCACAATCGCGGAAATCAGGTTATTCGGCACTGCCTGATAGTTAGCCAGCAGCTGCTTGGTATCTTTTGGCAGGCAGTAGCCACCGTAACCGAAGGACGGGTTGTTGTAATGGTTGCCGATACGCGGGTCAAGACACACGCCCTCGATGATCTGACGGGTGTTCAGCCCCAGGCTCTCGGCATAGCTGTCCAGCTCGTTGAAGTAAGCCACACGCATCGCCAGATAGGTATTGGCGAAAAGCTTAATGGCCTCAGCTTCTGTGGAATCTGTGAACAGCACCGGCACGTCTTTTTTGATTGCGCCTTCCTGAAGCAACGCAGCAAAACGCTCTGCACGCTCGGAACGCTCGCCAATCACGATACGGGATGGGTGCAGGTTATCGTATAACGCCCTGCCCTCGCGGAGAAATTCCGGCGAGAAGAAGACATTATCAATACCCAACTCTTCTTTAATCGATTTGGTGAAGCCCACTGGAATCGTCGATTTGATGATCATCACCGCGTTAGGGTTGATTGCCGTAACGTCTTTGATCACCGCTTCAACGGTAGAGGTATTGAAGTAGTTGGTTTTAGGATCGTAGTCGGTTGGCGTGGCGATGATGACGAAATCCGCATCGCGGTAGGCATCTTCTTTGTCCGTGGTGGCGCGGAAGTTCAGCGGTTTGGTCGCGAGGTATTCTTCAATCTCTTTATCGACGATCGGGGACTTCTTCTGGTTAAGCATGTCCACTTTTGCCTGCACGATATCCAGCGCAACCACTTCATGGTTTTGTGCAATCAGAATACCGTTTGAGAGACCAACATAGCCTGTTCCGGAGATAGTTATTTTCATTTGTTTGACTTCTACACGTTTGAGTTTTTGATAGCCATATAACGGCCACCACAATGATTAACTAGGAGTTTTTTAGCGCTAATACTCATTCACTGTCAAGGTTTCAGGATTTTTGAAAAATGTTTTTGCTCACCAAAACGGCTTATCATTACACTAAGCAAAGCAGCTGTTTTACAGCAACAATAAGACGTTAAAGGGCACTCGACAGTAAGCAGGGGGAAACTGCTTACTGCGTCAAATCAGACTAATCCCTTGGTCAGATTCAGCAGATATTGACCATATCCGGTCTTCTTCAGTGGCTCAGCGAGTATCCGAAGTTGTTCAGCATCGATAAAGCCTCGACGGAATGCGATCTCTTCAGGGCAAGATACCTTGAGACCCTGTCGCTCTTCGATAGTGGCAATAAAATTGCTCGCCTCGATCATACTTTGATGCGTTCCGGTATCCAGCCAGGCGTAACCGCGTCTCATCATCGCGACGGACAACCGTCCCTGCTGCATATAGATGCGGTTGATGTCGGTAATTTCCAGTTCACCGCGCTCGGACGGCGATAAACTTTTGGCCATCTCAATCACATCGTTGTCGTAAAAATAGAGACCGGTTATTGCGTAATTACTCTTGGGCTGTTGAGGTTTCTCTTCAAGGCCAATCGCGGTGCCGTCTTTATCAAACTCAACGACGCCATAGCGTTCCGGGTCGCTGACGTGATAGGCGAAAACCGTCGCCCCCTCTTGCTGGCTTGCTGCGCCTTCAAGCAGTCTGGGGAGATCGTGTCCGTAGAAAATATTATCGCCTAATACCAACGCACAATTATCCTCACCGATAAACTCTTCACCCAGAATAAAAGCTTGTGCCAGTCCATCAGGACTTGGTTGCACTTTGTACTGAATATGCAACCCCCACTGGTTACCGTTTCCGAGAAGTTGTTCAAAACGGGGAGTGTCCTGGGGCGTGCTGATAATCAGAATATCCCGTATACCTGCCAGCATAAGCGTAGAGAGCGGATAATAGATCATTGGCTTATCGTAAATTGGCAACAATTGCTTACTTACGGCCATAGTCACGGGATAAAGACGTGTACCCGATCCGCCAGCTAATATAATCCCTTTACGTTTCGTCATTTACTTACGCTCCCCATAATTCTGCTCAATCCAGCTCTTATAGGCGCCGCTTTTCACATTGGATACCCACTCCTGGTTATTCAAATACCATTTAACCGTTTTACGGATGCCGCTTTCAAAGGTTTCCAGAGGAGTCCATCCGAGCTCGTCGCTAATTTTATGAGCATCAATTGCATAACGTCTGTCGTGACCTGGTCGGTCCGCGACATAAGTAATTTGTGCGCGATAGGATGTTTCTTTCGGTACCATGTCATCGAGCAGATCACAAATTGTCTGAACGACTTCAATATTTTTCTTCTCGTTATGGCCGCCAATATTATAGGTTTCTCCCGGCTTACCCGTGGTCAGAACCGTATACAGTGCACGAGCATGGTCTTCAACGTATAACCAGTCACGAATTTGATCGCCCTTACCGTAGATCGGCAATGGTTTATTATCCAGCGCATTAAGGATAACAAGAGGGATCAGCTTTTCAGGAAAGTGGTATGGGCCATAATTATTCGAACAATTTGTCACAATCCCAGGTAAACCATAGGTGCGTATCCAGGCTCGAACTAAATGATCGCTGGACGCTTTTGACGCTGAGTAAGGGCTGCTTGGCTGGTACGCTGTTTTCTCGGTAAACAGCGGTAACGGGGTGGAGTCATAATGTTCATCGGGATGAGGCAGATCGCCGTAAACCTCATCAGTTGAAATGTGATGGAAACGGAAGGCGGATTTTGCTGCCTCGTCCAGTGAAGACCAGTAAGCACGACTTGTTTCTAACAGAATATACGTGCCAACAATATTGGTTTCAATAAACGCAGCGGGACCGGTAATAGAACGATCAACATGGCTCTCGGCAGCCAGGTGCATTATCGCATCAGGCTGATGGGTAGCAAAAATACGCGCCATTGCCTCTTTATCACATATATCGGCATACTCAAAAACATAGCGTTCGCTATCGCTTACTTCACGCAAGGATTCCAGATTACCGGCATAGGTCAATTTATCAACGTTAACAACGCTATCCCGAGTATTGCTAATAATATGTCGGATAACCGCGGAACCGATAAAACCGGCACCGCCAGTAACTAGAATTTTCACGTAATCTATTCCATTAAATAGTAGGTGGAACGGGCAAGATAAAAAAGCCCGGTATCTCTACCGGGCTTGATGGCATGGCTAACCGTATATTAATCCAGCCATTCGGTGTGGAACACACCTTCTTTATCCGTACGCTTGTAGGTATGCGCACCGAAGTAGTCACGCTGTGCCTGAATCAGGTTCGCTGGCAGAACGGCAGCGCGATAGCTGTCATAGTACGCCACCGCAGCGGAGAAGGTCGGAACCGGGATACCATTCTGCACGGCGTACGCAACCACATCACGCAGCGCCTGCTGATATTCGTCAGCAATTTGTTTGAAGTAAGGTGCCAGCAGAAGGTTTGCGATACCCGCATTCTCAGCATAGGCATCGGTGATTTTTTGCAGGAACTGAGCGCGAATGATACAGCCGGCACGGAAGATCTTCGCAATCTCACCGTAGTTCAGATCCCAGTTGTTCTCGTCAGATGCCGCACGCAGCTGAGAGAAGCCCTGCGCGTAAGAGACGATTTTACCCAGATACAGCGCGCGACGGACTTTTTCTACGAACTCCGCTTTATCACCAGCGGGTTTAGCCTGCGGGCCAGACAGCACTTTAGATGCCGCTACGCGCTGCTCTTTCAGAGAAGAGATATAACGTGCAAATACGGATTCGGTGATCAGAGACAGCGGTTCACCCAGGTCCAGAGAGCTCTGGCTGGTCCATTTACCGGTACCTTTGTTCGCCGCTTCGTCAAGAATCACATCGACCAGGTATTTACCCTCTTCATCTTTCTTGGTGAAGATATCTTTGGTGATGTCGATCAGATAGCTGTTCAGTTCGCCTTTGTTCCACTCGGTGAAGGTCTCTGCGAGTTCTTCGTTGGAGAGGTTCAGGCCACCTTTCAGCAGAGAGTAGGCTTCAGCAATCAGCTGCATGTCGCCATATTCAATGCCGTTGTGAACCATTTTCACGTAATGACCAGCGCCATCAGGACCGATATAGGTCACGCACGGCTCGCCGTCTTCAGCTACGGCTGCGATTTTGGTCAGGATGGGCGCGACCAGTTCGTACGCTTCTTTCTGACCGCCAGGCATGATAGATGGACCTTTCAGGGCGCCCTCTTCACCGCCGGATACGCCAGTACCAATGAAGTTGAAGCCTTCAGCAGACAGCTCACGGTTACGACGAATGGTGTCGTGGAAGAAGGTATTACCGCCATCAATAATGATGTCGCCTTTATCCAGATACGGTTTCAGTGAATCGATAGCAGCGTCGGTACCTGCGCCCGCTTTCACCATTAACAGGATACGACGAGGTGTTTCCAGAGACTCAACGAACTCTTTAACCGTATAGAAAGGAACCAGTTTTTTGCCTGGATTCTCAGCGATGACTTCTTCGGTCTTATCACGGGAGCGGTTGAAAACGGAGACGGTATAACCACGGCTTTCGATGTTGAGCGCCAGGTTGCGCCCCATCACTGCCATACCGACAACGCCGATCTGTTGCTTGGACATGCTTTACTCCTATGAAATTTGATTGTCATTAAGAATCACTGTAAATGCTTAAGATGATAACACATCAATAAATAACATGTTAAATAACTATTTTTATTTCATACCGTTAGGGTTTTTAACTTGAAAATTCCATGCATCCTGCAACATATCGTCTAATGTTTTACAAGCTCGCCATCCCAGCTCTTGTTCAGCAAGGGCAGGGGAAGACCAGCATTCAGCAATATCCCCTTCACGTCGTTCTGTTATTAGGTATGGAATTGATATACGATTAATTTTCTCGAAAGTGTGTATTAGTTCGAGTACTGAATACCCCCTTCCTGTACCTAAATTATATACTTGATACTTATTTTGTTTTTTTATTCTTTTTAATGCAGCTATATGCCCTAAAGCAAGATCTTGAACATGAATGTAATCGCGCACACCAGTGCCATCTTTAGTATCATAGTCATCCCCAAAAATACATAGCTGCTCTCGTCTACCGATAGCTACCTGTGTAATGTATGGGAGGATATTGTTAGGAATGTCATGTGGATCTTCTCCAATTAATCCACTAGGGTGAGCACCTACTGGATTGAAATATCTCAAAGAAGTAATATTCCATTCTGAATTGGAACGACATAAATCTTCTAAAATATGTTCAACCATTAATTTAGTATACCCATAGGGGTTTTGGACTTCACCTGTAGGCGAGGACTCAGTCAATGGTAACGATTTAGGATTCCCATAAACAGTTGCTGATGAACTAAATATAAGATCCCTAACCCCAAAACAATCCATAACCTTAACTAAATTTAAAGTACCAGTTATATTATTAAGATAATACTTGATAGGCTCACCAACTGACTCACCTACTGATTTTAAAGCGCCTAAATGGATCACCTGATCAATTTTATATTTAGAAAAAAAAGATTGTAATTCATCAAATGATAATAAATCCCCCTTGTAAAGGAAAGGTTTTTTACCAGTGATTTGATATATTTTTTCTACAACAATATCTTTTGAATTAGAAAGATTATCAAATAAAAAAACATTATAATCTTCGTGGATTAACTCTACTGCGATATGGCTACCAATATATCCAGCACCACCAGTAAGTAAAATGTTCATATGTCGCCTTTTATAATATTCTATTGATTGAGTAAACTTTCATATAAAGATTCCATTTCTTTAATTCTTGAATGAATACAGTGTTTCTTTTTAACTATATCCATTGCATTATGACTAATTCTCTTTCTTTCGTCCGCTGATGACAATAATATAATTTTAGTTAGCAAGCTATCCACAGAATCATTCTGAAACAGGATACCATTGATGTTATCTTTGATTAAAGATTTGTTACCAGCTATGTCTGAAGCGATACAAGGCAAACCCGAAGCTTGCGCCTCTAGTATCGCCAATGGCATACCTTCCCATTTTGAAGGTAAGATAAATACATCGCTTAAAGAAAGAATTTCAGCAATATCATTTCGCCACCCCAATAAAATAATTCTTCCAGCGCTTATCTCTTTAGCCGCTAATTTCTCAATTTGACTCCTAAGATCACCATCCCCTACAAATATAAAAATATCATTTGATACAGAATTACTACGTAAATACTTTTGTGCAGCTTGAACTAACAAGAGTGGATTTTTTTGATCCCATAATCGACCAACCATTGTAAATATAAGTGAAGCATTCTGGAGGTTAAAATCCGACCTTAAAAATTTTTTTTGTATTTCTTCTACGGGATGGTATTTATCCAAATCGACACCATTAGGCAATATACAAATTTTTTCCCTAGGAACTTTAAGAATATTTATACATTTATTTTTATCTTCGTCATGTAAACAAATAATTCTGTCACTAAAAAAAGCACTCACATATTCTACAAATTTATAAACGTAAGATATTGCTTTATTATTTGTACTTTCGAAGGAAAATCCATGCACTGTATGTATTACAATTGGTACACCAGCTAATTTTGCTGCAATACGGCCCAGTACGCCAGTCTTAGCGGAATGTGTGTGGACAATGTCTGCCTTAATCTGTTTAAATAATGAAAATAAATTAATAAAAGATTTAAAATCGTCGAACGGTGATATATTTCTTACAAGCGAGGACACATAAAAACATTTCACTCCAACTTTCTCTGACTCTTTAGTTAAATCACCTGGTTCTTTGCAAATAAGTATCTTCTCATATCGTTCACTATTCAATAATAGGAACTCTTGAAGAGATACCCGTTGTACTCCACTTAATAATGGAAGCAATTGTACATGCACAATCTTAATTTTTTTTCCAACTTTCATCAAGCTTTACCTAAAAGTGAATTAATGATTTTTAAAAAATCATCGACATACTTATCATTATCGAATCGCTTATTAATAAAAGCATTGCGAGCGAGCTTTAAATTTTTATTTTTAGTATATAGAGAAATTTTATTCACTGTAAAATCATCAAACTCATCTAGCCTTGTGTAAATAAAACCTAAATCATCCATTAATATAATATCTTTTATTCCATCTACCGGTCTCGTTATAACATACAATCCTGCCTGCAACGCTTCTATAACTGAACGTGGCAATCCTTCCCTCAATGAAGAAAAAATGAATACGTCATATCGTTCTAATTCACTAATAACATTATTACTATATCCTTTGATCTTAACTTTATATTTTAGTAACAAATCATCTGAAATTTTCTTTTCTAATTTTTTATAATAATCGTAATCTTCAGGTTCGTAAGAACCGATAATATCTAATGTACATTTAAAATTAATTTTTTCATCAAGTCGTTTAAAGACATCTAAAACCTCGATTTGGTTTTTACGTGCATTAATTGAACCAACAGTTACAAACTTAACTTCGTTTAAGTTGGTTTCTTGGAACTTAAGGTCATGATTTGGAAAACCAGTAAGAAGCTTCTCGGTTTTAGTTCTTTTAGATAAATGTGTAGCCTCTTGTAAATCAGAAGATATAAATATAACAATAGAAAAGAAGTGCGATAGTATATAAACAATTTTTTTTTGTTCTTCACGTATGCGTATATACCATATCATCTTTTTTTGATAAATTATTATCAATGGCAATAGTAAAATACAAGTTCGAATATCATTAATACATATTATATCATATTTTTTTACTTTCAGTATGTACTTAAAAAGTATTTTACACCATGTAAGTAATAATACACAAAGATACCATAATTTCTTTAAAATGGTATTATTAACCGAAACAGAACGTAGTAAATAGTGGTTTAAATTAAAGCAGAATATATTAAACCCTTTATCACCTGCCTCTTTAAGAAGGTCGCCTTGCGCAACTGACGCAATAACAACTTCTAAATTGCGCTCTTTAAGCTTTGCCGCTAAATTGAGCATGCTTTTCTGCGCGCCATAAAGGGAATTATGATAACTATCTATGAAGAGTATTTTTTTTTCTTTGATCATAATAATTTTATTTGCTTATATTCGGAAATTTGTTTTTGAATTAATATATTATCGCTTGGGATACTTTTAGTCACAATTGAACCAGCGCTAACGATGCAATTATCCCCAATCGTCACACCTCGAAGAATCAGCACATTGCTACCAATCCATACATTATGTCCAATACTTACAGGGGAACAAATGAATGAGTCTCTTTTTTCGATGTTTCCTTTACGATAGTCATGATCATGATCATAAATTTTAACATCCTCCCCTATTAAGACGTTATCCCCAATTGATACACTTTGCTGGCAATTAATTGTAACGTTATTATTGAAAAAAACTGACTTTCCGATTTTTATCTTACCACCTTTACAATTAATACACATACCTCTGCGAGCACGAAAAAGATCCTCTACAATCACTTCTCCTTCATTCTCAATCGTTATTACTCCAAAAAAATGTGATTTTAAAGGATTAATATACAATCTCTTGTATAAAGATTTATAAATAGCTGTATTTAAGATTTGTCTAAACTTACGGAAAGCTTTAATTAACATATTTTATCCCATATAACTTTTTAAAATATCGCATGTCATTTTCCAGTGAGAATTTCATGTTATCAATTTCGTAATTGTTAACATTATACTCTTTGTATTTAATTATAGCCATTTTCCAAACATGAACATCAAGTTTGATAAAATGTGCTAAACCGATGTTACATTCCTCTGTTACATCTTTTGATACCAAACATGGGATACGACATTTTTGAGCTTCAACAACACTTAGTGGTAATCCTTCCCATAAAGAGGGCAATATAAATAAATCAGCATTTAGTAAAATCTCGTAACTTGGATCTTCAACAAATCCGGGGAAATTTATATTATTTATATTACGCCGAACGGCTTCGCTATGTATTTTTTCTAACCCGGCACCTAAGCAATAGAACTGAATATCATTAGTTTCTAACAAACTTTCGGCCAGAGCCAAGATAAACGGATAATTCTTAGCCTCTGAATCACGCCCTATATGATAAATTTTATAACTTGATCTGTTTTGCTTATCTTGCTCTTCTTGAGGGATAAGTTTTTTCGGTTCTGGTACACCACAGTGATGAATAAAGTAATCCCCGTCAAATAGTGAATCTCCGGCTTCTTTTGATACGGCAATTCTGTAATCGCTGAAATTCCCAATAAAAAACTTCATTATTTCTATATAGCATTTCCGCAACTTACTAATCTTGAAATCAATTTTTCTTCTATCTGAGTGTGAATGCACTATTGTTAGATTTTTGGAAAATAATTTAGCAAGCACTAAATAAATACCTGAGGAATAACCTGGATGGAAGTGTATAACCTCTGGCTCTATGCGTCTGATTATTTTTATAAAACTGGAAATTCTTCCTGTAATAGAGTTTGAGCTTGTAAAGAATATTTTACCTATTGGTAATTTTATTTGTGGGACTATTTTATTACGAGAAGCATCTAATGAATATATATAAAAATCGATTTCGTCTTCATTATTTAACTCATAATTGATCATATTGCAAACCCATTTCTCTATACCACCTACGTCTAACGTCCCAACAATGTGAAGTACTTTGCGCTTCATAACTTAAACCTTTATTAATTTTGATAAATCCAAAGTGCGATAAAAACAGAAAAGAAAAGGGTAGGTAATAAAAGCTAAACTAGGGATTAACATATATCTAAAGCGATAAAATGCCCATGCCGTAACAATAACTTGCAACATAAATAGAACTAAGAATAACAATCTTTTCGGTAATAAAAACGTACTTTCCTTTGAAAGCAAATAAAACGTTGTTGTTAGTATTGTAACATATTGGTAACGCTCACTAATAACCCAAAATTGAAATGTGATAATTGATATACATGAAATGAGAATTGCAGTTATAAAAAGAATATTTTTTTGATTAGATATCAATAAAACAAAAACTGAAAAAAAGAATGGCAATTGAGTGATGAACTGTGCAATCCTAGTATTTAAATCGAACTCAGCAGAACTACCCCAACGATCTCCAACAATATAAATTTTATATATTTGATCAATGTAGGGAATGAATGATAGTGATGATATTATACTTTCAAGAATCGTAAGAACACCGACAAGCCCTGATACAACCATGCAGGCAATGAGGCATAACTTTAGCGTCCTCTTGGAGAAAAGTTTATTAAATAAATTTATAAGTATTATGATAAAAAATAAAGGAAATACAAAACTATGTACTAATGTTGAAATTATTCCCCACACAATTGCTTTGAACATTTTTTTATTATAGACATATTGAAGTGCGTAAATAAATAATGCGCTTGACAACCCACTTCTGATCCCATTACTCAAAGATAAAAAGGATATAGTCAAAAACCAAAGTAAATACAAATATATTCTAGTGCTATTATGTAGAGATTCTGATAAATTTCTTTTCAAGGATGTCAATAAAAAAAAGTATCCGAAAAACGTGCTAAAAAAAGGTACCCATTCTTTGTTGAAGCCGAGGTCTCCTAAAACCTTCATATAATAATAAAATAAAACATTAACCCCATCATTAAAGATAGAATAATAGCTAATTTCCTTCAACGCTTCAAATTTGTAATAATGTGTAGCTAAATCCATTGTTTCATAAGGAACAAGATTATAAGCTGTAATTCCTCCCATTAGGGAGATTAAAAAAATACTAACAGATTCAATCCTTGCAAGTATAATTATCGAAGATATTGTACCCAGCATAGGATTTATTATAAATAACGTAAGAGTCAAAAATAAATTGGCGTTCACGAATTTTCCCTATTATTTATTCAGGGTATGGCGTAAATAAATTATCATACTCTTTACTATACATACGTACTTCGCTGCATTACATTTTGAAACTTTATATTTTATAAGGTAGGAATAAATCCTGTTGAACAGATTATTTTTGATTACTTGCTCCCGCTTAAATTTAATACTTTTAGAATTTATAAGGTTAGCTTGTTTGTCATTTTCTTTAGTTTCTTTTAACTTAGATACTAACCTAGAATCAATGACATCACATGATATTATTTTTCTGATAAGCCTGTAATATTCTTTACTAGGCACCCAATCTGTAATTTGTCCTTCTGAAATTCGATATTGTGTTAGAGATTCAGATAAATTAATCATTTTTCCAAACTTAATCATACGTGTCCAGAGATAATAATCTTCACATATTCCCGACAATTCATTTGGGTACCCCCCTGCTTTCAGAAAAATATCTTTCCTAAACATAACCGAAGGATGGGCATATAAGTTTTGCTGTAATAATATATTCGATGCGCTAAAGGGAAATATGTAAGGAAAAGTCCTACCAATAATGACTCCCTGGGAATTAATATAATCAACAGCTGTTCCTACTAGACATACTCGAATATTCCTTTTAAGGATTTCATATTGAACTTTGAGTCTGTTTGGTAAAGCTACATCATCACCATCGATTCTAGCAATAAATTCAGCATTAGATTGAGAAATGCCATAATTTAAAGCACTACTTATCCCACTATTTTCTTGGTAAAAATAACGAATGCGCGCATCTTCATATTTAGTTATGATTTCAGCGCTTCTATCTGTAGAACCATCATCGACGATGATAACCTCGAAATCTAAATTATCCTGCGCAAGTACAGAATCGATGGTTTTTTTTATTGTTGTTTCACAATTATAAACTGGAATAACAACGGAAACTGATATTGTTCTATTTGCCATCACGCTTCATCCAAAAATATATTGTTTTTACAGTATTTTTATCATGCATATAATAAATCAAAAAATATACGCAACAACCGAGTAGTAAACCTCCTAATTTAAGATATTCATTTGACAAATTATTAATTATTAGATGTGATGCAAAAAAAGAAATCAGCGATATTATAAACGCAGGGCTAATAATACTCAGCAATTTTATGAAAGTTGTATCTAAAAACTTATTTGTATAAATTGAATTTATATAAGTCGCGATAACGGAGTATAAAACCAACCCCCAGCACATCCATTCTATACCAAATTTAATAGTAGCTACCATTAACAGGGTAATAAGTATTTTTTTAAATACTTCTAGCCTTAGGAAAAGATCTGATCTTCCATATACATTAAGAACATTCAAACTTAGTGCATGAATAGGATAAAAACAATAACAGAAACATAATACAAAAATATAACGGGAAGTTGTTAACCACTCTTTACCTAATATAATACTTACTATATTTTCACTAAAAAAGGCTAATCCAAATATCATTGGAAAAAAAATAACAGTTGCGTATTTAACTGTTTCTTCGTACTGTTCGTTAAGCTTTATTCTATTATTTTTTATCTCGCTAAAATAGCGATAAGTAACCCGTTGTATTATTGCCGAATATGTATTGGTTGGTAATAACGTTAAATTTTTAGCTTGCGTAAAAAAACCAACTTGAGCCGTGTTGTAAAATTTGCCAATAACTAACTGGTATATATTATCGAAGAATGTATTCAATAATGATGCTACTAATAAATTACTGCTAAATTTCGAAGTAGCATAGAAAAATCTTCTATTAAAAACTAGATCAGGAACCCACTTACATTTATAAAAATACATAATTGTTGATAATAATGAAAAACTTATATTATTGAATACAATTGACCAAACCCCTCCTCCATTTAGAGCTATAACAATACTACCTACACCACTAATTAGCACTGATAAAAATGATATTTGTGATTGGCTTTTAAAATCTAAAATGATAGTAAGTTTTGTTTTATGAACTATGCATAGAGCATTGATGATGATAACCAAACCTAAAACTTTTATTATGTTTTCTAGTTGCGGTTCGTTAAAAAATTGACTAATTCCATTTGCACAAAAGAAAATCACAAAGTATAAAAAAAGTGCAGTCCCGAAATTAAACCAAAAAATAGTTGAATACTGCTTTTGTGTATTATTATTACGCCTTATCAAGGCAGACGAAAAACCGCTGTCAACTAGTGTTTGTGAAACAGCTATAAAAATTGTTAACATACCAACTAAGCCATAAGCCTTAGGACCTAATATTCTCGCCAAGACTAGCAGGACTAATAATTGTGCAAATTGTGTAATGATGCGTTCTATTGCACTCCACTTAAATCCGGCTTTAAGATCATGTTGCTTTTCTTTCAAGTATTTACCTTTTCGAAACAAATGCTACCGCCCCTGGCTTAACAGCTACCAGTGCACTGAGCTAATATTGATAGTTACTTTGGAGTCTATAAAGGGGAAAAACTGGCGTTAATTGTCGTACTAATTGCTTTAAGAAACAAGTACAAATCAGCCTTCATTTTGATTTGATAACTTTATGTAATTGATAGTAATTCAATATTACCTAAAAAAATAATAAAAAACGGCAATGATAATTTGTTTATGATAAACATAACCAAACAACATCTGCCGTTTGTTCATTTGTGGGATAAATCAACTGTTAGCCAGTAACTTCTCAATCCGGCTTCTGAACTTCGCCCCTTCCTTCAGGTTACGCAGGCCATAGTTCACAAATGCCTGCATATACCCCATTTTCTTACCGCAATCGTAGCTGTCACCGGTCATCAGCATCGCATCAACCGACTGCTTTTTCCCCAGCTCAGCAATCGCATCGGTCAGCTGGATACGATCCCAGGCGCCCGGCTCGGTTTTTTCCAGTTCAGCCCAGATATCCGCATTCAGGACATAACGGCCTACCGCCATCAGATCGGAGTCCAGGGTCTGCGGCTGATCGGGTTTTTCGATAAACTCAACGATACGGCTCACCTGCCCTTCCGTCTCCAGTGGCTCTTTAGTCTGAATAACAGAATACTCAGAGAGATCGCCCTTCATACGTTTCGCCAGCACCTGGCTGCGGCCCGTCTCATTGAAGCGCGCGACCATTGCCGCCAGGTTGTAACGCAGAGGATCGGCGGAAGCGGTATCAATAATGATATCCGGCAGAACGACGATGAACGGGTTATCCCCTACCACCGGGCGGGCGCACAGGATAGAGTGGCCCAGACCCAGTGGCTGTGCCTGACGCACGTTCATGATGGTCACGCCAGGAGGACAAATAGACTGCACTTCTGCCAGAAGCTGACGCTTAACGCGCTGCTCAAGCAGCGCTTCGAGTTCATAAGAGGTGTCGAAGTGGTTCTCAACGGCATTCTTCGAAGAGTGCGTCACCAGAACGATTTCTTTGATCCCCGCAGCAACAATCTCGTCGACGATGTACTGAATCATCGGCTTGTCAACGATCGGCAGCATCTCTTTAGGAATGGCCTTTGTGGCGGGCAACATGTGCATGCCCAAACCCGCTACCGGTATGACTGCTTTCAAATTAATCATTATTTCTTCCACCTTAAAATGGTTGACGAATTATAGCTTTTTAACCTGTTTTCGCCAGCATGTTTTGCCGTAAATATGAAGTAATCCTAAGTCACCCCACCACAAATTACAGTAGTTGTAATCTGAATAGATCGCGATTCTGTTCCAGGAATAGTCGCAAAATAGTCTGCATGATTACCTGTGTGGCAGCGCAAAATTCAACCGTTCCGTATTCACCACGTGTTGATCGACCCGATCAATATCGACCGAACTCTGACCCTTTTCATTTACTGCATGAATGTTCGCCAGTGACAACAGCGTCTCGTTTTTAGCCATAAACTTCCCGCGCACGTCTTTGCGCAAATCGAAGTTCATCTTAAGTGCAGGCCCCGTCGCTGCCTCCTGCATCACGTTGATATTACGCAAGAAAAGGTGCTGTGGCTTGTTGTGCAGCTCAAGCGTTGCGCGCTGCATGTTGACGTTGGTGATGGCAACAAACGACGTGGCATTGCCGGAGGAAATCTGGATCCCGCGCAGCTTATACGCAAGCGCTCGGTTATCAAGGCGAATATCGTTAAGTTTGAAGTTCTGCGGTATTGAGAGATAATCGCCCTTAATCACGCCATAGCCGATTAGCATTCCGGCGCTGTTCACCATATCGACATTATCAATAACGAAATTATCACAGCCATAAATAGCTACCGTCGCGTTATCAATTCCGGCTTTTTTACTGAAGTCAGGAGTAATATTGCTGGCCTTGATATTCCGGATCACAAAGTGTTTACCGTTTTCGACATGGACCAACTGCCGACAGTTGCTGCCGGTGATATTTGCCACCACGAAGTTTTTAACGGTCTGCTGTTCCGGATAGTCATTGTCGTAGGTACTGCCAGCCAGCCCAATGCCTATGCCCCAGTTGATCTTGCCGTTTGTGCAGTTGATGTTGTCGATAACATGGTCAGAGATCAAGATATTGCGGTCGTTAATCGCTACGTTCCACTCAATCGCATCACCCTGCAAATGACTGAATTTACTGTTGGTAATGCGCGCACCGTCCACCTGATTATGGAAACCCTGTCGCAGAATGGCGTAGTTCGCCTGTGACACATTAATATTATCAATGAGCAGATTGCGCATCACCCTCGGCTTCTTGCCGCCGATGTAGATCTGGGTGACGGGGCCGAAGCCGCTCATTGCCAGCCCCTTAATGACGCAGTCGGAGCCACGCACGTCCAGCGTGATGTTATGTGTGCGTCCCTCTCCTTCCCCAATGACCTTGCAGCCTTCCTGAAGCACAAACCGCCCGCGGCCGTTGCCCTTCAGCGCACCGCGGATCAGCAGAGTTTTCCCGTCAGGAATAAAGATGCCGGTATTGATGTTTTCACAGGTTAACCCGGCGGGAACAACAACGGTATCGCCCTCGGTAAACGCCTGCTTAAAGGCGGCGATCCAGTCGTGATTGTTGTAGCGATCGACAGAAACCGTCTTCCCGGTCGCCGCCCGCACAGCGCGGGGCGACAACAGCGGCATGGCAGCCAGGGCGGATAAAGAAGAGACAAATCGGCGTCGGGTAATCTTTTTCAGCATACAACCTCAGCGTTACAGCGTTTGCAGCAGGCTCGCTAACTGGCGATTAATCACCTGCTGATTGAATTCTGCTTCAACTTTTTGCCGCGCATTTTGCAGCACAGGGATCAGCGTCTGCTGATCGATATCACTGAACGCGGCCAGACGGTCCGCCAGCGCCAGCGCATTGTTTTCAGGGACCAGCCAGCCGGAGTGTTCAGAGGTGATCAGCTCCGGGATCCCGCTGTGCAGGGTCGAAACCACCGGAATGCCAACCGCCATCGCCTCCATCAGCGCCACGGGAATGCCTTCCATATCGCCATCGGCGCCGGTCACTGAAGGCAGCAGGAACACATCCGCGTCGTCGAGCATGGCCTTCACTTCGTGGCTCGGCTTGAAGCCCGGCATCTCAACCACGTCTTCCAGCTGATACTGTTCAATCAGCGTGCGTAGCCGACGCTCCCACGGCCCGATACCCAGGATGCGGTAGTGAAAGTCCACGCCGCGCGCCTTCAGCTGGCGACAGGCTTCAATAGCCACGTGCAGCCCTTTCTTTTCGGTCAGGCGGGCAACAGAGATAATTTGCAGCGGCTTGCCCGGCACCTTGACCGGTCGCTGGGTGAAGCGTTCCATGTCCACGCCCATGCGTGAAACGGTGATTTTCTCGCTCGGGCAACCCATGGTTTTCAGGCGTCCGGCCCACAGGTCGCTTATCGGCAGCATCATGTCGCCGCGGCGAAACAGCTGCTGATATTCCGGCGTGTAGTGGTTCAGCACTTCCCGGCTGGAGATGTCGATACCGTGGAAAATGGTTGCGATTTTGCCCTCAATCACCCCCAGCTCACGCAGTTTTGCCGCCGTTACGCCCGCCGGGCCAAAGTGGGCGATAAAGACATCGGCCCGGTAGGGCTGAGCCGTTTGCCCGCAAATGGCGGAGAGGATCAGGTTGCGCGCCTCCGCCCCATAGCGCGACATATTCAGCGCCCGCCACGTCGAGGCGCGATGAAGACCGCGCAGCGTCTGGCTGGCGCGATGGCGCAGTTTGTTCATCCGTCCGCTCGGTTCATCCTGTAACCAGCGGGTTTTCGCCTCCAGCCCATACTGGGTATACGCCGCATGGGTGTTCTGCGTATCGCCCTTTTGCAGGGCGATAATCTCCACGTCATACCCCATATCGATAAACGCGGTGATTTGGTTCAGCACAAAAGTTTCAGACGACAGCGGAAATTTCAGTAAGAAGAAACCAACCTTCATTTCCCCTCCCGGACGCGGTCGAGTACGGATTTCACCATCCCAATGCCTTTTTCGCGTTCGGCTTTGACCGCCACCGCCAGACGCTCGTTGATCGCAGGCAACTGGCCGAGCGTGTCGCCCACCATCGCACCGAGCGATCCGTCCAGCAGATGACGAATATCGACGGCCATTTCCGGCATGCCGAGCTGCTGCATAATGCCCGCTGACTTGTGCTCATAGTTAATGGCGATGGCTGGCGTGCCGAAGTTCATTGAAATGATCGCCGAGTGCAGACGCGTGCCGACGGTCAGGTCGCAGGCGGAGAGCAGCTTGCCCATCTCCAGATCGTTGAGTTCGTCCATCACCACGTGATAACGGGACGGATCGTTCACCAGGTTGCGCAGGTTCAGCGCCACCATGCGGTCATCTTTGTTGTAGCTGTCGATACCGGTACAGGTAGAGAGCGCCAGCACCTGGTAACCGCTGTCCAGCACGCGGTTCACCACGTCGGCAAAGGCTTTCTCGTAGGCCGCCTGGGTCGTGCCGAGGCGTTTATCGAACGGCGCAAGTTCACGCAGGGTAATGGCGACGGTTTTCTGCTTTGCCGCCACGTCCAGCCAGTGCTGTACAGCATAGCTGGCCTGGAAACTGTCATCCTGATGATCCACCAGCCAGGCGGTGTCCACACCGTGCTCCACTTTGGTGGTGTCGATTTCACTGCGCTTCATCATGTCGAGGCTGACCGATTCACGCAGGATCAGCGCGTCGCAGTGGCCGAAGACATAGTTTGCCAGCTGGTTGAACTGTGGATCCTGGAATGGCCCGACGCTGTGGCCAATCATGAACAGCGGCTTTTTCGCCATAAACGTACAAAGTGCATGCTCAAACTGCGGCACGCCGTAGAGATCGACGAAGAACGATCCACCGACCTGAATAATGGCGTCATAGCCGGACAGCAGGCGGACAAAATCGGTAAAACCCTGCGCGATGGCAATATTGCGCAGCTTGCCGGTGTCGGTCACGCGAGAAAGCAACACCTGATGCTGGTAGCGGCGACGCAGCACTTTCTTCACGCGCCCCATCACGCCCGCAGCGTTGTTGTGCTGTTTCATCTGGCTGTAGAGCGGGTCGCCCATCACCGGGCGGTTGAGTAACCAGGATGAGCTGACCGGATAACGGCTCATCACATCCACTTCAGTCTCAGGCTTAAGGGTGTTAATTGCATCCAGTAAACCGCGCAGGATGGCGCTGTCGCCACGGTTGCCGCAGGTATGGTTGCCAAGAATAAGTAATTTCATAATGGCCTCGTAAAATTAGCCTGCGCGAAGCAGCGTTTTCATTTTTTCGTTACGGCAAAACTGGCGCTTCATCTCCACCACCAGCGCGTTGCGTGACAGCACAATCATCACGCCGAACGCCAGCGCACCGGCCGCGACCTGCACCGCAAGCAGCGCCGCCAGCGGCAGATGCCCGTTGAGCACCACGCCCAGGCCGTAGCTCACCGCAAGCGTCGGTAATGAGAGATAAAACGGCAGCCACAGGCTGAGGATGTACTGACGGTAGCTGGAGCCCAGCACCGGTTTGATCATCACGAAGTAACTCAGCACGGTATTGACGATCTGCACCAGCAGGAAGCCGAGCGTCACGCCAATGGCGCCCGCCGTGTGGCCGCCCACAATAATTGCCGGAATAAACAGGAAGGTTTTAAATACGTTGAACTTAAAGCTGATATCCACGCGCGCCTTCGCCATCAGCAGAGAACCAATCGGGTTCCCCACCGAGCGCAGCAGCCCCACGACGCACAGCAGTTGCAGGATCGGGATGATGCCGTTCCATTTCTCGCCAAACACCAGCGGCACGAAATTGCTGGCGACCACCATCAGCCCCAGCAGGACCGGAAAGTTTATGATCCCCACCACGGAGAGCAGCTTGTAAAAGTTCACGCGCAGCTTCTCGGTATCGTCCTGAATTTTGGCGAACGCCGGGAACAGCACGCGAGTAATGATAGGGTTGAGCTTCATCGGCGGGACAACCGCGACGTTATACGCCAGGTTATAGCCACCCGCGACGCTCGCGCCCAGAATGCGCGCCAGCACCAGCGTGGAGAGGTTAGTATTCACATAGTTGATAATGCTGTCTGCGGTCAGCCACGCGCCGAAGCGCAGGTTGGATGAAACAGACGCCAGCGAAAAATGCAGCCCCGGGCGATAAATCTTGCGGCCAAAGAAGCCGAACAGCAGCGTGCGCACGGCAGAGTTAACGAGGTAGCCGAGGATGGCGGTCATCGCCAGCGGCCAGAAATGAGCGCTGACCACGGTGAAGGTAAAGCCCGCCAGCACGGCGCTGGTTTCAATCATGCCGATCTTGTTGAACTCCAGCTCTTTTTGCATCAGCGCGCGGAACTGCTGCCCGTGCGGGATCACCACGAACGCGAACGACAGGGTGCGCATCAGCGGCGCCAGGTCCGGGTTGTGCAGCACACCGGCAATCGCATCGCTCAGCAGGAACACCAGCACAAAGACGAAGATGCCCAGCCCGACGTTCAGCCAGTAGAGCGTGGTCAGTTCCAGATGGCTGATCTCTTTGCGCTGGATAATAGAGTTGGCGATACCAAAGTCCGACAGCGTATCGGCGAGGGCGATAATCACCAGCGAGACGGTCAGCAGACCAAACTGGTGATTATCGATAATGCGCGCCAGCACCGTCATCTGCACCAGACCGAGGCCAATGATGATGATGGTCGCCATGGCTGACCATTTCGCGCCGCTGATGGTTTTTTCTCGTAAGCTCATCTTAGTACGCCGCTTTGTTCACGAAACCTTTGAAAATGGTCAGAAAAACAATCTTGATATCGAACCAGAGGCTCCACTCGCGGATGTACTCAAGATCGAACTCGATACGTTTTTCCATTTTTTCCAGCGTGTCGGTCTCGCCGCGCCAGCCGTTGATCTGCGCCCAGCCGGTGATGCCCGGCTTCACCTTGTGGCGCAGCATGTAGCCTTCAATCAGGGTACGGTACTGCTCGTTATGAGCAACGGCGTGAGGACGTGGCCCGACGATGGACATCCCGCCGGTAAACACGTTGATGAACTGCGGCAGCTCATCGAGCGAGGTACGGCGCAGGAAGTTGCCCACACGGGTCACGCGCGGATCGTTCTGCGTCGCCTGGGTCACTACCTTGTCGTTCTCCATCACCTTCATGGAGCGGAATTTCCACACCATGATCGGCTTACCGTCCATGCCGTAGCGGGTCTGACGGAAGATGATCGGCCCCGGAGAGCTGAGCTTCACCGCCAGTGCAATGCAGCACAGCACCGGGGAGATGAGCAGCAGGATCAGGGATGAAAGCACGATATCTTCCACGCGCTTCAGCACGCGGTTAATCCCCGACAGCGGCGTGTCGTACAGCGGAACAACCGGTACGCCGTTCACTTCTTCAATGCGGGAATGGAGGATGTTGAAGGTAAAGACATCCGGGATGAGGATCACCGAGCAGGTGGTATCCGCCAGCTCGCGCATCAGTTTCTTGATGCGGGACTCATCTTTCATCTGCATGGCGATATAGACGTTGTGGATCTTCCCTGCTTTCGCGTCGTCAATAAGCTGTTCGTAGTTACCTGCCCAGTCGGACGGCACGCCGCCGGGCTTCGCGTCGTGATAAATCCCGACCACTTCAAAACCTAACCACGGCTCTTTGCGGAAGCTGTCGAGCAATACCTGTCCGACCGGCAGATCGCCCGCCACGGCAACGAAGCGACGGTTATATCCGCGGTTGCGCAACCAGCCCGCGCCGAAGCGGATCAGCGAACGGCAGACCACCATGCCAATGCTGGTTAACAGATACCAGCAGAGATAGGTCACAAGACGGTTATCAAAATCATGGCTGAACGCCACCAGCCCTGCGCTGAAAACCAGGCTTAAGGTCCAGTTCTGGAGCAGCAGCATCAGTTCGGTGGTCATTTTGACGCCGCGCCATGAACGATAGAAATCGGTCATGCCGCCGATCATCTGAAACACCACCAGCGCAATCAACGCCATCAGCAAGTGCATGTATAAGAACGACTGCCCGCTGACCCAACACACCGCCCACAGTCCGCCGACCATGATGGTGATATCAGAAAAACGCTGCACCATAGAGATTAACGATGCATTCGTTCTCGCTCGTTCGCGCTTTTTTAGATTTGTCATCGTTGTTCCTTTATTCAACCAAAACCTTACCCCTCACCCTAACCCTCTCCCCGGAGGGGAGAGGGGACTGTCCGGTGCGGTCTTTCACCCTCTCCCCTCTGGTCGAGGACACGGCTCGGAGCATTTTTCACCCTCTCCCCTCTGGGGAGAGGGCCGGGATGAGGGGCGGTTTTCAGGTTTTCGTATTACTGATTCAACAGCGCCAGAATGTCCTTCGTTCGCGCTTCCATCAGCGCGGTATCGGCCCGGGACTCCACGTTCAGGCGCACCACCGGCTCGGTGTTGGAGGAGCGCAGGTTGAAGCGCCACTGCGGGAACGCCATGCTGATACCGTCCGTACGGTCAATCTCCAGCGCATGAATGGCGAAGTGATGTTCAACACGGGCGATGGCCTCCGCGGGCTGTGCCAGTTTGCTGTTGATCTCCCCGCTGGCCGGGAACGCCGCCATGCGGTCGCGCACCAGCTCACCCAGGCTCTGCCCTTTCAGGCACAGCAGCTCGGTCACCAGCAGCCACGGGATCATCCCGCTGTCGCAGTAGGCAAAATCACGGAAATAGTGGTGAGCGCTCATCTCGCCGCCGTAGATGGCGTCTTCCTCGCGCATGCGCTCTTTGATAAACGCGTGACCGGTTTTGGACATCACCGGCTCGCCGCCCGCGGCCTTCACCACGTCGACGGTGTTCCAGGAAAGACGCGGATCGTGAATGATCTTCGCCCCCGGGTTTTTCTCGAGGAACGCTTCCGCCAGCAGGCCGACAATGTAGTAGCCCTCGATGAACTGCCCTTTCTCGTCGAACAGGAAGCAGCGGTCAAAATCGCCGTCAAAGGCGATACCCATATCGGCGCCGTGCTCAATCACCGCGTTGCGGGTGTCGTCGCGGCACTCCGGCAGCAGCGGGTTAGGAATACCGTTCGGGAAGTTGCCGTCAGGCGTGTTGTGTACTTTGACGAAGGTCACCGGCACGTTCAGCGCCTTAAAGCGGGCTTCAAGTGCATCGACAACCGGGCCTGCCGCGCCGTTACCGGAGTTAATCACCAGCTTCAGCGGTTTGAGGTTTGCCACGTTGATGTAGCCCAGCAGGTGGTCGATGTACTCTTTTTGCAGGTTGATCTGCTTATAGCTGCCGCGTCTGGCTTCGTTAACCGGCGGGAAGTCGTTGGCCTCGGCCAGACGCTGCACGTCACGCAGGCCGGTGTCGCCGCTGATCGGACGCGCGCCCTTGCGCACCAGCTTCATGCCGTTGTAGTCCATCGGGTTATGGCTGGCCGTCACTTCGATACCGCCGTCCACGCCCAGGTGGAAGGTGGCAAAATAGATCTCTTCGGTACCGGAAAGGCCGATATCCAGCACGTCGACGCCCGCGTCCTGTAGCCCTTTCGCCAGCGCCAGCTTCAGGGATTCGCTTGTCAGACGCACGTCGCCGCCCAGCACGATAGTTTGTGGTTTCAGGTATTCGCCGTACGCGCGGCCGATGCGCCACGCAATGTCTTCGTTCAGCTCTTCGCCCAGCTTGCCGCGAATATCGTAGGCTTTAAAACAGGTTAATTTTTCCATGATGACCCCTTTTTCAGGCAACAGTTGGCCCTGACCATGTAATGGCCAAATTTATTTTTGTCATTCGTAGGCCCGGTAAGCGCAGCGCCACCGGGCATGATGCGGAGGGCTACACGCGCCCGTAGCGATCCTGGAAGCGGATGATGTCGTCCTCTTCAAGATAGGAGCCGGAACGCACCTCAATTAAGTCGAGCGGAATTTTCCCCGGGTTTTCCAGACAGTGCGTGGCACCCAGCGGAATATAAATGGACTCGTTTTCTCCGAGCAGCTTCACTTCACCGTCGATGGTCACTTTGGCGGTTCCTGCCACCACCACCCAGTGTTCGGCGCGGTGATGGTGCATCTGCACCGACAGCCCTTCACCCGGCTTCACGGTGATGCGTTTCACCTGGTAACGCTCGCCGGCGTCGATGGAGTCATATTTGCCCCACGGACGGTAGACTTCCCGATGGATATGGTGTTCGTGACGGCCGTCAGCCTTGATCTGCTCCACCACTTTTTTAACGTCCTGCACGGCGTTACGGTCAGCAATCAACACCGCGTCTTTGGTCTGCACGACCACCAGATCTTTCACCCCGACCGTGGTGACGAGGCCAGACTCGGCGTAGACATAGCTGTTTTCCGTTTTGTGGCTGATCACATCCCCGTGATGGACGTTACCCTCCGGGGTATGCGCGCTGATCTCCCACAGAGACGACCAGGAGCCAACATCGCTCCAGCCTGCATCCATCGGCACCACGACCGCATCTGCCGTGCGCTCCATCACCGCATAGTCAATGGACTCTTCAGGACAGGCGAGGAAGGATTCTTCATCCACGCGGATAAAATCGAGATCCGGATCCACCACCGCCATCGCTTTTTCGCAGGCGCTTAAGATATCCGGGCGATATTTTTCCAGCTCTTCCAGGTAGCGACCGGCGCGGAACAGGAACATACCGCTGTTCCAGTAGTATTCCCCGCTGGCCACGTAGGCCTGCGCGGTTTCCAGATTCGGTTTTTCGACAAACTGCGCCACGTCAAAGGCCACGCTGTCACCTTCGCCAGGCGTTACGCTACCGCGGCGAATGTAGCCGTAGCCGGTTTCCGGCAGATCCGGTACGATGCCGAAGGTCACCAGCTTGCCGTTCTCAGCGTAAGGGATCGCCGCGCGTACCGCGTCGCGGAAGGCCTCTTCCTGCTGGATGACGTGGTCAGCCGCCAGCACCAGCATCAGCGGATCGCAGTCCGGGCTGCTGCGTTTGGCCGCCAGCGCCGCCAGGGCGATCGCAGGCGCCGTGTTGCGTCCGGCAGGCTCCAGAATGATATTTTCGGTCAGCTTGTTCAGCTGACGCAGCTGCTCGGCCACGATAAAGCGGTGCTGTTCGTTACAGATCACCACCGGGCTTTCACACTCCACGCCGTGCAGACGGTTAACCGTCGTTTGCAGCATGGTGAGGTCGCCTTTCAGGCACAGAAACTGTTTTGGATAAAGCACGCGGGACAGTGGCCACAACCGGCTCCCGGATCCACCCGCCATTACGACCGGATACAAAGTGGTTTGACTCATGATTTATCCCCGTATATCTGCAATAAATTGGCTCAGCACGTTCTCTTTCTCGAGCGTGCGTTCGGCATATTCACGTGCCACCGTGTTCTCTTTTGGCATGGCGAGTGCCTGCTCAATGCCGGTTACCAGCGCCGGGACCGATTCCGGCTCCACGCAAACGGCAATGCCCGGGTAGCTGTTACACAGCTGGCCTAATTCTGTTGCGGCTTCTGCCGTAATCACCGCGTTTCCGCCCACCGCCAGAATATTGGTCAGCTTGGACGGCAGCACCGCATCCGCCGCGCCGCGTTTTTGCACCACCAGATGGCAATCCGCCATTTTCAGCAGCGCGGGCAGCGCGTCATACGACTGAAGCGGGAAGAAGCGGATGTTGGTCAGTCCGCGCTCGCTGGCCATTTTCTCCAGCCGCGCTTTACCGCCGCCCTGCCCGACAATCACGAACATCCACGGGTGTTCGCTCAGCTGAAGCGCGGCGTCAATCACGCTCTCCAGCCCCTGTTTTTCGCCGATGTTGCCTGAGTAAAGAATGATTTTTTGATCAGCAGGCAACCCGAGCTGCGCGCGTAACGCCTGCGCATCGTGTTCTGTCACATCGCGGAAACGCGCCACTTCGGACCAGTTTGGAAAGAAGATCACCTTTTCCGCCGGGACGCCCTTCTCCTGCGCCTTGTTCATCATTGAGCGTGAGATGGTTGAGACGTAATCCACGTTGTGCAGGCCGCTGCGCTCAAAGGCGCTGGCGAGCTTCGCCACCTTGCCGCCCTTGCCTTTCCCGGCCATCCCCAGCCCGAGCATGGCGTCCACTTCATAATCCTGAATATGCAGCAGGGTGCGCGCGCCGGAGAGTTTTCCCAGCAGGCGCATGCCTGGCGTGCAGAACAGCGTCGGCACCACGCCGATGATGCGATCCGGCTTCCAGCGACGCTGCGCCATCAGCGGGAAAAAACTGCTCAGGGCAAAGCTGCCCAGATGAATTAAACGTTTCAGCGTCGAGGGCTGTTTCGGCACGTAGAGCGGGCAACGCCAGACGGTCGCGGCACCCTCTTCGCGGCGGTAGCGCCAGCTGGAATAGCGTTCGCCTACCTTCCACTCCGGGTAATACGGCGGGGCAGTAATCACCCGCACGTCATGTCCCTGGCTCGCCATCCACTCGACCATCTCGCCGGTGTATTTCCCGATACCGGTAAGCTCTGGCGAGTAGTTAATTCCGTAGACGAGGATTTTCATAGGCCTGGCACCTCGGCCTGACGTTCCGCGAGGAAGTACGCCCGACTGTTGTCATGGACGTTGTCGCTTGCCAGCAGCGCCTCTGGCGTTAACCAGCGGTAATCGTCATGCTGAGAATCAGGCAGACGCAGGTCTGCCTCACTCACCTTCAGGCGGAACCCCAGCACAATGTAGTGCGTGGTGAACCCGGTGCCTGAAAAGTTATCGTCATAGAAGTGCTGCCAGACCCCGTAAAACTGGCCCGCTGCCATCGGCAGTTGCAGGCCCAGTTCCGCCAGAGTGAGACGCTCAAACGCATCGGTCAGCGTCTCATCCTTCTGCACGCGCCCGCCGGGCACGAACCAGAAGCCCTGTGCAGGACGATTGGTTCGTTTCCCCAGCAAGAACTCGCCGCGTTCGTTCTCCACAATCAAATCAATAGAGATGAGCGGAGTGGAACGCACCACCGTGGCAAAATCTTCCTGACTTAAAAACATCATTACCCCCGGAAGCGGTGCTGGTTTTCCAGGAACCACTGGTAGGTGCTGGCCAGCCCCTGTTCCAGTGAGACCTCGTGATACCAGCCCAGCTGATGCAGACGGGTCACGTCCAGCAGCTTGCGCGGCGTACCGTCCGGTTTGGTGGCGTCAAACACCACGCGTCCTTTGTAGCCCACCACCTGCGCGATGGTCTGCGCCAGCTCGCGGATGGTGCAGTCCACGCCGGTCCCGACGTTAATGTGCGACAGCATCGGCTCGGTGTTTTCCTGCCACACCTCGCGATCCAGCTCCATGACGTGAATGCTGGCAGCCGCCATGTCATCCACGTGGAGGAACTCGCGCATCGGCGTCCCGCTGCCCCACACCACCACGTCCGGGGCGTTTTCGGCAGTCGCCTCGTGGAAACGACGCAGCAGCGCCGGGATCACGTGCGAATTGCTCGGGTGGAAGTTATCGTGCGGTCCGTACAGGTTGGTCGGCATCACCGAGCGATAGTCGCGGTTATACTGACGGTTGTAGGATTCACACAGCTTGATCCCGGCAATTTTGGCAATCGCGTACGGCTCGTTGGTGGCTTCAAGCGTGCCCTGCAACAGTTCGCTCTCGGCGATCGGCTGCTTCGCCATTTTCGGGTAGATACAGGATGAACCGAGGAACAGCAGCTTATTCACGTTGTGCAGATGCGCCGCGTGAATGATGTTGCTCTCAATCATCATGTTCTCGTAGATGAAATCCGCCGGGTAGGTGTTGTTAGCGACAATGCCGCCCACCTTCGCCGCCGCCAGATACACCTGGTCGATACGTTCGCTGGCGAAGAACTCCTGCACCGCTTTGCTGTCCAGCAGGTTCAGCTCGTCACGGGTGCGAACAATCACCTCGACGTCGCCGCGCTGCTCAAGCTGGCGGACAATCGCGGAACCCACCATTCCGCGATGACCGGCGACAAAAATACGTTGTTTTGTCATTCTCAGGACTCCAGCGCGATGGCAACCTCGTAGCCATGAGACTTAAGCAGGGAGTGTTTTTTCGCTGCTTCAAGATCTTTGGCCACCATCTCGGATACCATTTCTTGCAGGGTGGTTTCTGGTTTCCAGCCCAGTTTTTCGTGCGCTTTGGTTGGGTCGCCCAGCAGGGTTTCCACTTCAGCAGGACGGAAGTAACGCGGATCAACCTGGACAATCACGTCGCCTGGCTTCACGCCCGGTGCATCGTGGCCGGTCACGGAAACAACGATACCCTTCTCTTCCACGCCGGTGCCTTCGAAGCGCAGTTTGATGCCCAGCTGTGCCGCGGCCATCTCAACGAACTGACGCACGGAGTACTGCACGCCGGTCGCAATCACGAAGTCTTCTGGCTGCTCCTGCTGCAACATCATCCACTGCATTTTCACGTAGTCTTTTGCATGGCCCCAGTCACGCAGGGAATCCATGTTGCCGAGGTGCAGGCAAGACTCCAGGCCCTGAGCGATGTTGGCGATCGCGCGGGTGATTTTGCGGGTTACGAAGGTTTCGCCGCGACGCGGGGATTCGTGGTTGAACAGAATGCCGTTACAGGCGTACATGCCGTAGGATTCACGGTAGTTCACGGTGATCCAGTAAGCGTACAGTTTCGCCACAGCGTACGGAGAACGTGGGTAGAACGGCGTGGTCTCTTTCTGCGGAATTTCCTGCACCAGACCGTACAGCTCAGAGGTAGATGCCTGGTAGAAGCGGGTTTTCTTCTCAAGACCGAGGAAGCGAATCGCTTCCAGCAGACGCAGCGTACCCATCGCATCCACGTCAGCGGTGTACTCCGGGGACTCGAAGGAAACCGCAACGTGGCTCATCGCGCCCAGGTTGTACACTTCATCCGGCTGCACTTCTTGCAGGATGCGGGTCAGGTTGGAGGTATCGGTCAGGTCGCCGTAATGCAGATGGAATTTCGGGTTTGCCGCATGCGGATCCTGGTAAATGTGATCGACACGCTCGGTGTTGAATGAAGAGGCACGACGCTTAATACCGTGAACTTCATACCCTTTTTCCAGCAGCAACTCTGCCAGGTAAGAACCATCTTGTCCGGTAACGCCGGTGATGAGAGCGACTTTAGACATGTTTATATTCCTCTGTACTTATCAAAGTTTTTCAGTTTCAACGCGTTCGCGTATCACCACTGCGGGGTTGCCACGGCAAACCGTATTTGCCGGTAGCGATTTAAAAACGCTGCTGCGGGCACCGACTACCGTGCCATCGCCAACAGAAACACCGGGTGCAACAAAGACATCCGTTGCCAGCCAGCATTTTTCGCCGATCACAATTGGCGAAGCGGTAATATCAAAATGCTGACTCATAAAATCGTGGCTGCCGGTGCACAAATAACATTTCTGTGAGACCACCGAATTTGCGCCAATCGTAATCTCGCCCAGGGTATATAACACCGCGTCATCCCCTACCCAGGCGTAATCCCCAAGCGTTAATTTCCAGGGATAGGTAATTTTCACCGAAGGACGAATGACTACGTTTTTTCCTATTTTTGCGCCAAACAGACGCAGTAAAAATGCGCGCCAGCGGTACAGTATTTGCGGCGACCAGGCAAATAACGTTGCCTGTACAGCCCACCACAATTGAACTTTAATACCGCTCCCACCCCGAAAACCTTTCGGCACGGAGAATCCATTTAATTCCTGCATTACGTTTCCTTATATCTCAGGCTTTGTTATATAAGGCTTTCGCTTTACCCGTCGTTTTCAGACGTAAGAAATAAGATAATTCCGCCCAGAACCCCGGCACGCGTAATATTTTACGCTGCACATTTTTGGCATCCTGGCACAGTTCCAGATTATTCGAGGTTGACACGCCGCCCATGGAAAATTCAGAGACCAGTCCTTTAATTCGACGGAACGGGTAGCCAGATTTGTACAGACTGGCGGCCAGGGCATAATCTGATGACACTTTATAGCGTAAATCGTAAGGTTGTTTTTTCAGGCCGCTCATCGGGAAGAAAATAGCCTGATGGCTGGCAGGCAGGCTGTGGTAGATATACCAGCCTGGTTTCGCGCCGCGCAGCACTTTTTTCCCCTCACCGAAATCCAGAAGCGCATCACCGATAAACATGGCATCTTCTTTCTGGCGCGCCAGCTGGCGGGCAAACAGGGCCACATCTTCATGGAACACATCGCCGGAATTAAGGAAGATGGCGTAACGCCCCTGCGCCATGTTGATACCTTTATTCATGGCATCGTAAATGCCTTTATCTTTCTCGCTGATGTAACGTAAGTTGAACTCACCGTTGAGTTTTTCCAGGAACTCCGCCGTGCCGTCGTTCGAGCCGCCATCAACCACGATCCACTCAAAGGTGAGGCTTGGATCGCGCGCCAGATTGCGCAGCGAGCGCCAGGTTTTTACCACCCCTTCGTAGTTACGAAAGGCGACAGTAATGACGCTAAGAAACATAAATCACCTCATTTCGTCATGCCCGCGTAATATTTAGCGCTTTGCGCAAAATAAACGGACATACAATTAAGAACGCATATTCCGGGCTAAATATTGACCCGGTAAAAAACAGCGACACCGGCGTAAACAGATAAAGCTGAACGCGAAAGTTCTGGTTATCACCAAACGCGTTAATCATCATTTTGAAAACTTTAAACAGATACCACAGTGTCAACAGTACGGCGAACCAGGAAAAATAAATAATTAACAGATACAGACCATTGTCTATGGTTTTACCGACATCCGCACCGTTAAAGATTCCGAATGATGCAACATATTCGTAAAGTGAGCCAAATCTTACTACGCCATCAATATGGGTTAAGGAATAACCCACCATCACCAGGGGACCAATGATGCGATAATAGGACGACGAACCTTCCGTTCCCAAATCACCCAGGCGTTCAGAAATGTACGGAAAAGCAAATATTACGCCCACTAAAAATACCGTCAGAGAGATTATCGCCAGCGGCAGTTTTTTCTTAATCGCCTCTTTGTTCAGGTACTGGAACGCCCACTCCAGCAGGTAAAACAGAATAAACGTCATTACCCCGGAGAACGACCCTGACAGAACGATTCCTGCAAGAATCATAGCATCGGTCTTGGGGGTTTTGATACCGAACTGTTTGATGCTGAGCCAAATTGAGATTAACGCCAGAGCGAAAAATGCCGGTTCAAAATAGAGCGCCGTTGTACGCTTGCCACCAAACTTAATGAAGTTCAGTACATAGCTGTTACTGTATATAAGATATTTCGAAATTATTTCCATCAGGCTACTGCCGCCGGTGAGAATAATTTGCGCCATCTCCATGGCCGCGAGCATAACAATCAGCCCGACGACAATATAAAAGAACCTAAGGATTTTCCTATAATTGTGCGGTGAAATAGTTTTAAAGCGAATACTCCACACCATGCCAATAATGATAACGATATAAACAAACAGCATGGTGGAGGTGACATATTTGCTGGCGTCCAGCGACTGACCAAAGATGTAGTTAAATGCCGTCAGACCAAACCCGAGGCCCAGCGCAATCATCAGCTTTTTGAGGTTAAGCTTGTCAACGTACAGCAACAGCAGAACCGGCAGGAAGGTGACGATGGTAATCGGGAAGCTTTCGCCGAGCTGGGCAATCTTGACGTTGACCAGCAGGTAGATCAGCGGCAGCAGCAGATAACTACAGATTCTGATAGAACGAGACATACTCCTCCAGCATCTGTTGTCCACTGTAGGCCTTGCGGCTGCGGTTGCGGAACGATTCCAGGTCCGTGCCAAAAACAGCCTGCGCGATATCGGCCTTCGGCAACTGCACCAGCGGCAGCACCTCGTTTTCAGCGAAGGTTTTACCGCCCGATTTCTCCAGCACTTCACGCGCCGCGTCGCTGTGGGTGGCAATGACCGGCACGCCAATGGATAGCGCTTCGCACAGGATCAGCGGGTAGTTGTCCACGCGGGAGCTGAACACCAGCGCGTCCATACCGTTGAGCGCGCTCATCAGCTTGCGCTTGTCGGTTTCAAACCCATGGTTCACCACGTTAGCGCCTTCGAATGGCGAGAATTTGCCGAAGGTATGCAGTTCAATCCTGTCACCGAGCGCCATCATGTCGCGCACCAGCTGTTGATTGGTTTTGCCGTCGTAGCGCAGGTCATGGGCGACGACCGCAATTTTCGGCTTACCGACGGTCACGGCCACGGGCGTCAGTTCGGCCAGGATCGCTTCCGTCGCCACATCAATACCGTTGTTAATGATCTGGCAGCGCCCTGCTCCGTACAGGCTATTAAAAGCATCCGCCACGTGCTGGCTTGGGGAGATAAAGGTGCAGCCGAGCGAGAGCATGTCGCGGAACAGCTGACGCTTACCCTCAACCAGCTGATGCGCACGATCGATCTTCACCGGCGGGTAGTTGCTTAATGTCGGGCATTTCTGGCAATTATCTTTCCAGCCCTCGCAGCCGTCGGTAAAAGCGCAACGTCCGGTCACGCTCCAGTGGTCGTGCAGCGTCCAGACGAATCGGGTGTCCGGCTTGTGCGCCTTCACCTTGCCACAAAACGCCACCACCTCGTCCAGATTCAGCCAGTAGCTGTGCAGCACGTGAAAGTGCAGCACAACCGGCCCGCTGGTGCGGGTGACGGTGCGGTAGAGATTATTCAGGTTGCCGAACAGATCGCGGTTAAACAGGCGGAACAGCGCAGTATTGGCAATGGAGGTCAGACGTGGCGTCTGTTTCAGCACCTGCGGATAGTTATCATGGCTGACGCTTTTCTTGCCGCCCTTGCCGTAACCGTAAACAAAGCGCGACTGGAGTCCTTTTTGCAGCGCACGCTGGTGCAGATCCAGCGCCACGCCTGCCGCCCCGCCCTCTGCGAGGCGCACGTTAAATTGCAGAATGTTCATTTAATCACCTTCACGCGGGCTTTCTCGCCCACCACCAGCGCGTTGTCCGGAATGCTGTCCAGCACCACGCTGCCTGCGCCAATCGTCACGTTATTGCCCACGGTAATCTCCCCGATCATCACCACGTTGGCGCCCAGCTCGACGTTATTGCCAATTACCGGACAGGCCAGGCTGTCTGGCCCACGGTTGCCGATTGTCACCCCGTGGCGAATGGTGAAATCATCACCCGCGACGACGAACTTGTTGATGACCACTGCATAGCCGTGATGAATGGTAAAGCGGCGGCCAATGGTGGCAGCGGCCTGAATTTCATAGCCAAAAAAGCATTCGGTGATGATGCGATACAGCACCAGCACCGGTGCGGCCCAGATATTGTTCAGTACATTTTTTTTGCGCCACACGGAGCAAAAGTGCGCAATACGGTAGGCCAGAACCATGCAGCACGGGCGCAGGCTCCAGCTGTTAGCGCGGCAATCTTCCAGAAACATTATTTCCCCCGAAGCCCGTCAGCCAGACGCTTGCCGTTACGTACCGACAGCAGCGTCAGCAGCGTGCGCCAGTTCATGCGCTTGTTGCGGATCTGATACAGGGTAAAGAGCTGATACTTGCGGCTGGCACGGTCGAACTTGTCCTTATGCTTGCGGTAAAAATGGAAGTAGCCCGAGAATTTCTTCGGTGACGAGGTGATTTGCATCTCCCCGTGATTGATATGCAGGATCTGCGTGGCCTCTTCCACCTTCCACGGCTCGCCGTACTCCACCACCATCCGCAGGAAGATGTCGTAATCCTGCGCCGCCTTCAGCTCGGTATCGAACAGGCACTCCTTAAAGCGCCATGCCCAGGTAAACACCTGATTACCGATAATGTTGCGCTTGTAGAACAGGCGGCGGGAATAGGGTGATTTCGGATACAGCGGCAGACTGGCGGGCTGCGAATAGACCTCGCCCTGGCAGACATAGTCGTTGGCATACAGAAACGCGTGAGTCACCAGCTGCGCTTTGTGCGACAGGAAGATCGACAGACGGTTTGGCGTCCATTCGTCATCGTCGTCGATACCGGTCAGATACTGCCCTTTCGCCTGCATAATCGCCTGGTTGCGCACCGCACACGCCCCGGAGTTGATGGCGTTGTGGGTGTACACCACGCGCGGGTCGTTCAGGTCTTCAACAAACTTTTGCAGTTGTTCGTAAGAGGAGGAACAGTCATCCACGATAATCAGTTCCCAGTTATCGTAATCCTGACGCAGGACCGATTTAATCGCGCGGATCGCCAGTTGCTGACGATTCCATGTCGGCATATAGATAGAAATCAAAGGGCGTTGTGTGCTCATGTATTCCTCCTGCCCCTCACCCCGGCCCTCTGCCCGGAGGGGAGAGGGTGAAAGACCGCACCAGTCAGTCCCCTCTCCCCTTTGGGGAGAGGGTTAGGGTGAGGGGTGTGGGGTGTGTTTTGTTATTTAGAGTCAGACTTGTATTCGTACTCGTAGTAGCCGTAATCCTGATACCCGGTCGCGCGGCGGAAGATGGAGTTCAGAATGACCCCCTTCACCTCAATCCCGTTCTGCTCGAAGCGGCTCAGGCTGGTTTCCACTTCCTTCAGGGTGTTCACCGCATAGCGTGCGACCATCAGCGTGGTGCCTGCATGACGTCCCACCACGGCAGCGTCAGTGACGGCCAGAATTGGCGGGGTATCGATCAGCACCAGGTCGTAGTTTTTGCTCGCCCACTCAATCAGCTGCGTGAAGCGCTCGCTCATCAGCAGTTCAGACGGGTTCGGCGGCACCTGGCCACGCGGGATCAGGTCAAATTTCGGAATCGAGGTCGGCTTGGCGCTTTCGCTGATTTCCCCTTTACCGAGCAGGATTTCCGACAGACCGTTAACGTTGTTGGTGCCCAGCAGCTCATGGGTGTAGCCCTTACGCATGTCACAGTCGATCAGCAGCACGCGCTTGTTGGTCTGGCTCACCACCGCCGCCAGGTTGGCACAGACGAAGGTTTTACCGATTGACGGGCTGACGCCGGTCATCATCAGGACGTTGTTTTTGGCCTGCATCATGGCGAAGTGGAGGCTGGTACGCAGGCTGCGCACCGCTTCAATCGCCAGGTCGGTCGGATTACCCACGGCCAGCAGCTGGCTCTGTTTGTAACGTTTGACGCCCTTGATGGTTTTCACGCTGTCACGGGACTTCTGCCACTCTGAAAGCGGGATGCTGGCGTATACGCTGATACCGTTCTCTTCCAGCACCTGCGGGCTTTCGATACCGCGGTTGAACAGCGAGCGCAACAGCACGCCGACGATAGAGAGCATCAGGCCGAGAATAATGCTGCCGAGGATAATCAGCGCTTTCTTCGGCTTCAGCACGCCCGGCTGGGTAATGGCCGGGTCAACGATACGCACGTCGCCGACGGTGCTGGCTTCGGTGATTTTCAGCTCCTGCTGTTTGTTCAGCAGTTGCATGTAAACCTGCTGGCCGGATTCCACATCACGCGTCAGGCGAACAATTTCCTGCTGCGTCTTCGGCATCGCGGTCACGCGGTCATTCAGCTTCGCCTTCTCTTCTTCCAGGGTACGACGTTTTTCCAGCAACGTGCGGTACGCCGGGTGACGTTTGGTATAGAGCTTGGAAATCTCCGCCTCTTTGAAGGTCAGCTCGTTCAGCTGCGCATCAATATTCACCATGGAATCGAGAACCGATTTCGCCTCCAGCGGCAGGTCGACGGAATCCTTGTCCTGACGGTACGCGTTCAGCTTGTTCTCAGCGTCATCCAGACGGGCGCGCACCTCCGGCAGTTGCTTACTGAGGAACGCCAGGCTTTTCGCGGCTTCCGCAGACTTACGCTCAACGTTCTGTTCCAGATAGTTGCGGGTGATGCTGTTCAGGATGTCGCGGATCTGATCCTTGTCTTCACCGGTGAAGGTCATGCTCAGAACGCCGGTATCCTTGCCGTTTTCGGTGACGGTCAGGTTATTTTGCAGGTTGTTGATCATCCCGAGCGTCGAGAATTTAGTGACCGTAAACTCCCCGCCCTCATGCGCCTGAATAGCGCTGACCTTGATGCTGACGCCCTCTTTGGTCAGCATCTGCCCCACTTCGCCGCGCGCGCTGAAGCCCGCGTCGCTGGTCAGCTGATACTGTTTTGGTCCCAGCACGGTCAGGGTAAAGGTTTGGTCCCCTGCCCCTTTGGGGATCACAAAGTCGGTCACTTTTACCGTATCGTTACTGCGCCCCATCAGGCGATCCCAGCCAGCGCCAAACACCGGGAAGGTGTTTTTGGTGACCGCAATATCCAGCCCCAGATCGTGAACCGTTTTGCCCAGTACCAGGCGCGACTGGATCAGCTGAATTTCGGCTTCCGATGCTGGCGGCTTGTTGGCCAGCGCCGAGCCGATATCCTGAACCAGTGAGTTTCCGGTATTTTGTTCGATCTGCACCAGCGCGTCGGCGCTGTAAATAGGCGTCGCGAACAGCGTATAAACGATCGCCGCCACGGCAAAGATGGCGGTAATACCCAGCACCCACCATTTCGCTTCAATAACGGTCCCGACCAGGCGACCGATATCGATTTCATCACTGCCCGACGTCGGGGCGGCAGAAGGTCTTGTTTTTTCTGTCATTGTTATCCCTGCTGAGCTTTCAGTGCCTGCGCCCACTGACGGGCAGACTGGTCTAGTAAGGTGTATACCGCCTCAAAGGCCTCGCGGCTCTTGCGATACGGATCGGGAATTTCGCGCTCGCCATCCCAGTGACCAAACAGCATCACCTTGCCGCGCATCTCCGGTGCGATATCGCACAGCGCGTGAATGTGGCGTTTTTCCATCGCGAGGATCAGGTCATATTCCCGGCACATCCGGCCAGAGACCTGACGGGCAACGTGCCCGTCGAGTGAGAGGTTATGCTCAAGGGCAACGCTTGCGGCACGTTCGTCGGCACCTTTTCCCACGAGCGCGCCCAGCCCTGCGGAGTCGACCGTTAACGCAGGCTGGTAATTTTTCAGCAGCCTTTCAGCCGTGGGGGAACGGCAAATGTTCCCCACACACACCACCAGAATTTTGTTAAACATCGCGGCTTACCAGTTATGAACGTCGCTCGCCGTATCCGTCATGTAGCGAACGCCACTGATGGTAGGCAGCAACTGGTTGATCAGACGGTTCCAGCGGGCAACCGGTGCGGTGGTAACATAGACCACATCGTACGGCTGGAGACGGAACGACGTTGCCATGACCAGCGATGTCGCGTCGGACATATCCAGCTGGTAGATGTTGGCAATCTTGCCCTTCGCGTTCTCGCCTTTGATAGGACGGATCACGAAGATGCCGCTGGCGTTGGAGGCGGTCAGGTCGATGCCTTCCGCATTGCCCAGCGCTTCGGTCAGGGTCATACCGCTGAAGTCCATCTTGAGGGTGCTCTGTTTCTTCACTTCACCCATCACGAACACTTTCAGATCGTCGTTGCGCGGCACATACAGAATGTCGCCCGGATAGAGCAGGCGGTTCTGGGTCAGGTCACCGTTTTGCATCAGCGCCTGAAGCGAAATGCGCTGCTCTTTGCCGTTGTGGGTCAACACCACGTTGCGCCAGTCAGCGCCGTCGGTTAAGCCGCCTGCGGCATTGATCGCATCCAGCACGGTGAGCGGAACGTTGGTGATCGCCTGCTGACCGGATTTGTTGACCTGGCCAGAGATATAGGCTTTCTGGGATCGGAACGCGGCGATATTAACGTCCACCTGCGGGTCAGCAATGTACTGCGCCAGGCGGCCGGTAATATCACTACGGATTTCAGCAAGCGTTTTGCCCGCGACGTGCACTTTGCCAATGTAGGGATAGAACATGGTGCCATCGGACTGTACCCAGTTACCGGTGTCGCTTGAGCTGCGGTACTGGCCCGCAGGCGTGGTCAGCTCCGGGTGATCCCAGACGGTCACGTTAATGACGTCACCCGGACCTACGCGGTACTGGTAAGAGGCAATTTCCTGGTCCAGAGACATATTTGGCTGAGCAACATTTGGACGTGGGCGTAATTGTTCTACCAGACGTGGGGTTAATGGATAAACATTCACCATTTTGTCGAGATCAAAATCAGCATCCTGCTGTTTAATCACATCCTTGCCCATTGTTGACATATTGCTGCCGGGAAAGACCGTGCAACCACTCATCAAGGTCACAGACACCAATAATGGCATCAATTTCATTTTGGATTTCATCATTGATTATTTATCACTTTGGCAGAGTAATTATCCTGTGCAATTAAAATAAGCGCGGGTCGTGGTGACAATCAGAATGCAGTTAATCATTTAGCAATATAACTGGCATCAGTCCTAAAAAAAGCTTATTCATCCATTGGCTATTGACAGAATAATTGAGGCTGATTCACACGCTTTCAGGCACGCTACCGCCCTTGGCTTTCAGTTACCAATCCACTGACTAAACAATGCGTTATGGTTAGACACCCTCTTTGATAAGGCCTTTTGTGAAATATATCAATCACCTCAAAAGGCAGACTGATAATGTATAACCTTCACCTAAGACCGAAACAAAAATAGCAACAAGGAGATTTAACATTTGATGCTGGAAGAATTGTTGCAGCTAACCTAATAGCAGGCAAGGAGACAACCGTCCTAATATTCGTTTTTAAGATTAATATTAAGAGCAAAGTTTTAAGGTTTTCGGATTTTCTTTATATTGACAAAAAAGATCATCACGCCATTTATTGCGATATATCCTAAATTTTGTCTTCTGTAATTAATTCTTCGCAATTAACTTATTTACACCGCCCGGTAAATGGGTTTTACGTGAGTGTAGCATTAAGAGAAATCTCACCCCGGCATTGCAATTTTCGTCGGCTTTATCCATGATCGAAGTGTGACATTAGTCATATAACAGAAGGTATTGCATTTACTATGGAATGGATTGCCGATCCATCAATCTGGGCCGGGCTGGTGACGCTGGTCGTCATCGAATTAGTACTCGGCATTGATAATCTGGTGTTTATCGCCATCCTCGCCGATAAATTACCCCCTTCACAACGCGACCGCGCCCGCGTGACGGGCCTGCTGCTCGCCATGGTGATGCGTCTGCTATTACTGGCCTCAATCTCCTGGCTGGTGACGCTGACCAAACCCTTATTCAGCATTCAGAGTCTGAGCTTTAGCGCCCGCGACCTGATCATGCTTTTCGGCGGATTGTTCCTGCTGTTCAAAGCCACGGTTGAGCTTAATGAGCGACTGGAGGGAAAAGACAGTGAAAACCCCACCCAGCGACGCGGCGCTAAATTCTGGCCGGTGGTCGCGCAAATAGTGGTGCTGGATGCCGTCTTTTCTCTCGACTCCGTGATCACTGCCGTCGGGATGGTTGACCATCTGGCCGTGATGATGGCCGCCGTGATCATCGCCATCACCCTGATGGTGCTCGCCAGTAAAGCCCTCACGCGCTTCGTGAACAGTCACCCGACTATCGTCATCCTCTGTCTGAGCTTCCTGCTGATGATTGGCTTTAGCCTTGTGGCGGATGGGTTTGGCTTCCATATCCCGAAAGGATATCTGTACGCTGCCATTGGTTTCTCGGTGCTGATTGAGTTCCTCAACCAGCTGGCCATTTTCAACCGTCGCCGGTTTCTCTCCGCCAACCAGACATTACGCCAGCGCACCGCAGATACCGTGATGCGTCTGCTGAGCGGCAAAAAAGAGGATGCCGAGCTGGATGCTGAGTCCGCTGCGATGCTTGCCGACCACAGCGACGGGCAGATCTTCAACCCGCAGGAACGCCGGATGATAGAGCGCGTGCTTAACCTCAACCAGCGTTCGGTGAGCAGTATCATGACCTCGCGGCATGACATTGAGCATGTTGACCTGACGGCACCGGAAGAGCAGATCCGTGCCCTGCTGCATAAAAACCAGCACACTCGCGTGGTCGTCACCGGCGGCGAAGAGGAAGAAGAGCTACTGGGCGTGGTGCACGTGATCGACCTGCTGCAACAGCAGCTTCACGGCGAGCCGCTCAACCTGCGCGCGCTGGTGCGCCAGCCGCTGGTGTTCCCGGAAGCGCTGCCGCTGCTCTCCGCCCTGGAACAGTTCCGCAACGCGCGTACCCACTTCGCGTTTGTCGTTGATGAATTTGGTTCTGTGGAAGGGCTGGTAACGCTTAGCGACGTCATGGAAACCATCGCCGGTAATCTGCCTAATGAGGTGGATGAGATCGATGCGCGCCACGATATTCAGAAAAACGCCGACGGCAGCTGGACCGCTAACGGCCATATGCCGCTGGAGGATCTGGTGCAGTTCGTTCCGCTTCCGCTGGATGAGAAGCGCGAATACCACACCATCGCCGGTTTGCTGATGGAATATCTGCAACGCATTCCGCAGCCGGGCGAAGAGGTTCAGGTGGGGGATTACATGATCAAAACCTTGCAGGTAGAGAGCCATCGCGTGCAGAAGGTGCAGCTGATACCGCTGCGCGGTGAAGATGAGATGGATTTTGAGGTGTAAAAAAGCCGGGTGGCGCTTCGCTTACCCGGCCTACGGTGTCTGGCTTTTGTAGGCCGGGTAAGGCAAAGCCGCCACCCGGCACAACAGGCATCACAGCTTATCGAGCAGCTTTTTCACATCCTTACCTGACTGAGACTCTTTATTGCGATCCGCCCAGTCATTCAGCCGACGTTTCGCTTCATCCTGAAGGTGCTTACGCAGGATCTGATCGACCTGCAAACTGTAATTCAGCTCTTGCCATTTTCCGTAGACGCGCAGCGGTATCGGCGTCTCTTTCAGGAACTCGACAAGCTGACCTTCACCTTCCCAACCGGCCTTCACGCGGACGTTAAAGCGGGTGTCTGCCGTCTCTTTCACCAGATCCAGCGCGCCGGTTCCGGTCAGCGCCAGCAGAGAGGAGGTTCCCTGCATCTCGTCCAGCGAGAGCTGACCGTTGTCGAGGGCAAGCTCGCTGGTAAAGCTGTCGAGACGGGTTGCGCTGTCGTAGTTTTCATTCGCTTTCACGCTGCTGCTGCGCTCTACCGCCTGCTGCACCAGCTGCTGGAAGTTAAGCCCTTCCATGCGCGAATCTTTCAGCTCAACGTGCGCCTGCCCCTGCCAGCTACGGCGGAACGCGTCCGCATCAATCTTCGTGCCGGAGAAATCCCCTGCCAGCGACAGCTGCCCCGTGAGGGCAATCGGGTAATTAAAGGCTTTCAGGATGGTGCCAATCTCAACGTTTTCCAGACGCGGCTGGAACGCGGCGCTGGCAACGTTTTTGCGTACATCCAGCGTGCCTGGCAGGGAGAGGTTTCCTGCCCCCATTTTTCCGCTGAGTTCGGAGATGACCAGCAGGCCATTGTGGTTGAACATCTGGCTACTGACGTCAGTAAAATCAATGCCACGCCAGCGCACGCTGTTCGCTTTCAGCAGAATGTCGGCGGTAAATCCGCGCAGGCCGTTGTAGTCAGGCTGATCGAGATTAGAGGAGATAACCGGACGCGACTGCGTGCCCTGGCTTTGCCCCACCTGCGTGCCCCCTTCATCGGTCGCGTTCACCGGCTGGGGCGGGAGCAGGTTCTCAAGGTTCAGCCTGTCGAATTGCAGATCCAACACCCACCTGGGTTTCTCATCAAGCGTGACGCTCGCCTGCCCTTTCAGGGTACTGTCGTTGGCCTGAAGGTTGAGCGCGTTCAGTTCGAGCTGTTTGCGCTCTTCGTGCCACACCGCCTGCATCGTGCCCTGCCCGACGATCCCTTTTGTGGGTAAATCCGCGCCGGTCAGCTGCCAGTTGAGTTGCTGAACGTCCGCCGTCAGCTGGTGCGGGTAGTCCGACGCGTTCACGTTCGCGTTCATCGACAGGTTGAGATCGCGCTGATTGCGGTTGATACGCCCGGAGAACTCCATAGTGGCGTGATGGTTGGCGTCCTGCTCCATCCTGAGGTTGATATTGCGTACGGTAATCTGTTCGTCATCTTCATGCTGGAAAACCAGCACGCTGTCAGCGACTTTCAGATTACCAATATCGAACGACCAGCCGGTGTCAGACGGAACGTCAGGCAAGGTATTTTCACGCGGTGCGACCGGGGCATCCGCCTGACGAACGGCTTCGGTTTGTGGCGTAAGCTGAATCACCGCCCCTTTCAGCATCACCTGTTCTACCTGGAGCTGATGGGATAACAGCGGGATGAGCGCGACATCAAGACGCATGTTATCCGCCGTGACCAGCGGCTGGGCGGCGCCCGGCGCGGTGAGCGACATACGTCCGGAGAGAATGCTGAGCTGAGGCCAGACATGCCAGCGCAGCGGCCCGTCCAGCTTGAGTTCATACCCGCTGCGCGCTTCCACCTGCCGCACCATATAGGCCCGGAAGTCATTGGGGTTAACCAGCAGCACCAACGCTGAAAGGCCAGCCACCAGCACCACCAGCAAAATCATCAGCGTTGTCAGAACTCTTCTCATGGCTTCCTCAGTGAACTCACAGATCAGTCTTTATCGATACGACTGGCAACCGCACCCTGCTGGTCGCGATATTTTGCGTCCTGACGGCGGTTATAAGGACGGTCTGCCGGGCCGGTCAGCGGTTCGAAGCTCAACGCACCAATCATCATACCCGGGCGAAGCGCCAGCGGCAGTTTACCGGCGTTAAAGAACTCCAGCACGATACGGCCAGACCAGCCCGGATCGATACGGTGCGCGGTGACGTGTACCATCAGGCCCAGACGCGCCAGGGAAGAGCGTCCGTCAAGCCAGCCGACCAGATCCGCAGGCAGCGTGACGGATTCAAAGGTCACCGCCAGCGCCAGTTCGCCAGGATGGAGATAAAACGCCTCTCCTTCTTCAATGACGATTTCGTCGCTCATGACGCGATCCAGCGCCGCACTGACTTCGTCTTTCGGCCCGCTGAGGTCGATAAACGGTGCCGTGTGGCCGCTGAAGGTGCGGAATTTATTCCCCAGACGCACATCGACGGTCACGCCGTTAATACGCTCAACCGGTGGACGCGGGGTGATAGACAGGCGGCCTTCATCCAGCCAGGCTTCTATATCGCGGTCACAAAGACGCATGGCACTTTCTCCTTTCGTGCATCGCGCCCTGAAGCCTTACGGCGTCAGGGCAAAACCAGGTTATCTCTGAACGGTACACAATTCACACGGCTTATTCAAAAAACTGACTGATTTTCGCTTTTAAGATATCAATGGCAATACGGTTTTTACCGCCGCGAGGCACGATAATATCGGCGTATTGTTTCGAAGGCTCAATAAATTGCAGGAACATCGGACGCACGGTTTTCTGATATTGCGCCATGACGGAGTCCATGGAGCGGCCGCGTTCGTTAACGTCGCGTTTGATACGACGCATCAGGCAGATATCCAGCGGAGTGTCGACGAAAATCGAGAAGTTCATTGATTCGCGCAGACGGGCGTCGGTGAGCAGCAAAATCCCTTCAAGGATGATCACCTTTTTGGGCTCGATGCGGATCGTTTCCTGGGTGCGGGTATGTTCCACATAGCTGTAGACGGGCAGTTCAATCGCCTCGCCGCGCTTCAGCGCTTCCAGATGCTGGAACAGCAGGCTGTGATCCATCGCACTGGGGTGGTCGTAATTGGTTTTTACGCGCTCTTCCATCGAAAGATGGGATTGATCTTTGTAATAGCTGTCTTCGGGAATAACACCGATATGCTCATCACCCACTTGTTCACGCAGTTCGCGATAAAGCGTACTGGCAATAAGACTTTTACCTGAAGCCGATGCGCCGGCGATGCCTATGATGACGCACTGATGAGACTTATCAGTCATAAATTTAGCGACCTGATTAACCTGGATGTAAGGAAGGACGACGCCGGAGCGTCAAACGCGGCAATTATAGGGATTTCGGAGACGTGATACCAGTCGAATGCGCAGGTTATGCGAGGCGGGCTGAAAAGCGCCGTTTCACGCCTTTAGCGAAATTTTTACGCGCGGTTTTTCGCCATTTCATCACCCTTCTTCGCAGAGTAACTATTTTATAAGTCTATGAAGTCAAAATCTGAGCACTCAGCATATGAATTGTAAAATGTTTGTACTAGCATAAACCAAATTATTAATTTTACGCGTCCGGACCTGGCTCCTGACAACACGGCGTCCCTGGATAGAGCGGTAATGAATAAACAATACCAGCGGGTTTTGGTTACTACCCCACATCCTTTACTGCGGCTTGTCTGTCTGGGTCTGGTCACGTTCATCTTCACCTTATTTTCCCTTGAGCTGACTCGCTTCGGTACGCTGCTGGCGCCATTGTGGTTCCCGACCTCCATTATGATGGTGGCGTTTTACCGCCACGCGGGAAAAATGTGGCCCGGCATTGCGCTCGCCTGCTCTTTTGGCAATATTTTTGCCTCGTGGCTGCTTTTCTCGTGGGACGCGATCAGCCTGACCTACACCACAATCAATATTATTGAGGCCGGTATTGGGGCAGTTTTGTTGCGCAAGCTACTCCCCTGGTATAACCCGCTGCAAAACCTCAACGACTGGGTCCGTCTTGCCATCGGCAGTGCCCTGATCCCTCCCCTGGTGGGGGGCGTTCTGGTTCATTTTCTGGTGCCGAGCGCAGAGCCGCTGCGTAATTTTATTTTCTGGGTACTTTCAGAATCTATTGGCGCACTGGCGCTGGTGCCATTAGGTTTACTGTTTAAGCCGCACTACCTGCTGCGGCACCGCAACCCGAAACTGCTGTTGGAAACGCTGGTGACGCTAGTCATTACGCTGGTCCTGAGCTGGACGGCAATCACCTGGCTGCCGTGGCCATTCACCTGCATCATCGTTCTGCTGATGTGGAGCGCGGTACGCCTGCCGCGTATGGAAGCCTTCCTGGTATTTTTGTTCACCATCATGATGGTGTCCCTGATGATGGCGCGAAATCCGGCCTCCATGACGCCCTCGAGCATGATCGTAACCTTCAACGCGCCGTGGCTCCCCTTCCTGATGATGCTGCTACCTGCCAACATTATGACGATGGTGATGTACGCCTTCCGGGCCGAGCGCAAACACATCACCGAAAGCGAAGAACGTTTTCGTAATGCGATGGAATATTCCGCGATTGGTATGGCGCTGGTGGGCATTGAGGGCCAGTGGCTTCAGGCCAACAAGGCGCTGTGTAATTTCCTCGGTTACAGCCAGTCTGAACTCCAGGCGCTCACGTTCCAGCAGTTGACCTGGCCGGAGGATTTAAATACCGACCTGGAGCAGATGGAACAACTGGTGAACGGCGAGATCAACACCTACAGCCTCGAAAAACGCTACTACACCCGCAGCGGCGAAGTGGTGTGGGCGCTGCTGGCCGTCTCCGTGGTGCGTCATGCCGACGGTACGCCGCTCTACTTTATTGCGCAGATTGAAGACATCAACGACCTGAAACACACCGAGTGGGTCAATAAACGTCTGATGGAACGTATCACCCTCGCTAACGAAGCCGGTGGCATTGGGATTTGGGAGTGGGATCTGGAGCCGGACGTGATCAGCTGGGATAAGCGGATGTTTGAACTGTACGAGATCCCCCCGCATATCAAGCCTACCTGGTCGCTCTGGCATGACGCCATCGTGCCTGAAGATCGTACGCATGCCGAACAGGTGCTGCGAGAGTCACTCCAGGCCAGAATGCCTTTCAAGCTGGAATTTCGCATTCGCGTCAAGGATGGCATTCGCCATATTCGTTCGCTGGCGAACCGGGTGCTGAACAAACAGGGCGAGGTGGAACGGCTGTTAGGGATCAACATGGATATGACCGAGGTGAAGCAGCTGAACGAGGCGCTGTTCCAGGAAAAAGAGCGCCTGCATATCACCCTCGACTCCATCGGCGAAGCGGTGCTGTGTACCGATATCGACATGAACATCACCTTTATGAACCCGGTTGCCGAGAAGATGAGCGGCTGGTCGCAAAGCGAAGCGCTGGGTCAGCCCGTTCTGAAGGTGCTGCACATTACCTTCGGCGAGAACGGTCCGTTAATGGAAAACATCCACAGCGGCGATATGTCCCGGACCGATATCGAACAGGATGTGGTGCTTAACTGCCGGAACGGCGGCAGTTACGACATTCACTACAGCATTACTCCGCTGAGCACCCTGGACGGACAGAATATTGGCTCGGTGCTGGTTATTCAGGACGTGACTGAGTCGCGCAAAATGCTGCGCCAGCTGAGCTACAGCGCCTCCCATGACGCCCTGACCCACCTGGCGAACCGCGTCAGCTTTGAAAACCATCTGAAGCGTCTGTTGCAGACGGTACAGGAGACCCATCAGCGTCACGCGCTGGTCTTTATCGATCTTGACCGTTTTAAGGCGGTAAACGATACGGCAGGCCACGCGGCGGGTGATGCTCTCCTGCGCGAACTCTCCTCGCTAATGTTGACCATGCTGCGCTCCAGCGACGTGCTGGCGCGTCTGGGCGGCGACGAGTTTGGCCTGCTGCTGCCGGACTGCAACGTCGAAAGCGCACGTTATATTGCGGGCCGGTTGATCGACGCCATCAACAACTATCATTTTTCCTGGGAAGGACGCCTGCACCGGATTGGCGCAAGCGCAGGGATCACGCTGATTGACGACACCAATTATCAGGCTGCGGAAGTGATGTCTCAGGCCGATATCGCCTGTTACGCCTCGAAAAACAGCGGGCGCGGCGTGGTTACCGTCTATGAACCCCAGCAGGAGCGGATCCACAGCACGCGCAGCATGATGTCGCTGGATGAACAGTGGCACATGATTAAAGATAATCATCTGCTGATGATCGCCCGCAGCGTCGCCTCACCGCGCATTCCCGAGAGCAGTAGCTTCTGGCTGATATCCCTGCGGCTGTGGACCAGCCAGGGGGAAGTGCTGGAGGAGCATGCCTTCCGCGCCGGGCTGGCGGAGGCGGAGCTGCTGCACGCCCTTGACCGGCGTATTTTCAGCGAGTTTTTCCGCACCTATGCCAGACAGGTGGCGGCGAAAGGGATGGGCGTCGCGCTGCCGCTTTCAGAAGCGGGTTTAGCCAGCGTCACGCTGGTGGATGAGCTGCTCGACCTGATTACCAAAGGCCCGCTGCCCGCGCGCCTGCTGCATCTGGCGATCGCCGTCGATGTGCTGAGCAATAAAGATGAAAACGTGCAGCAGGGTCTGCAAAAGCTTCGTCATGCTGGCTGTCGCGTGGTGTTAACCCGCGTCGGACGCGATATGAACGTCTTCAGCCAGCTTAGCGCCCACACGGCGGATTATCTACTGCTGGATGCAGACGTGGTGACCAACGTCCACGGCAATCTGATGGATGAGATGATGGTGACAATCATTCAGGGCCACGCCCAGCGTCTGGGCATAAAAACAATTGCCGGGCCATGCCATCAGTCGATCATGATGGATACGCTGTCGGGCATCGGCGTTGACTTTATTTACGGCGATACCATCGGTGAAGCGCAGCCGCTGGATCTACTGCTGAATACCAGCTATTTCGCCATCAACTGACGGCGACCAGCCGTCGGTGTACCAGATATGTAACAACGCATAGGAGCGCCACGGCTGCCAGCGCTCAGCATAGCGGCGGATCTGCGCGGGCGTCATACCGGCAAAGCGCTGCTTAATCAGATAATCATCCGGCAGAAAAACATCCTTCGCCTGCCAGCCGCGCAGGGCCAGATAATTGGCGGTCCAGCGTCCGATGCCGGGGCGCTGCTGTAGCGCCTTCATCCCGGCCTCAATGTTCGCAGGCGGGAACAGCGGGAATTCACCGTCCACCACCGACTGCGCCAGGTGAATCAACGACTCAGCACGCCTGAGCGGCATCCCGAGGGCTTTTAACGCCAGCGGATCCGCCGCGGCCAGTACCTCTGGCGGCGGAAAGCAGAGGTAGCCCGGCGCATCCTCAATGGGTTCACCGCACAGCGCCACCACCCGTGACGCCAGTTTTGCCGCCATCGCCACGCTCACCAGTTGCCCGAGAATGGCGCGCACACCCTGCTCGTATGCATCCATCGCGCCCGGCAAACGTAACCCCGGCCGCGCCGCGCCGAGATCGCCCAGGGTCCGCGCAATGTGCAGCGGGTCGCAATCGAGGTCAAACAGGCGGGCGATGCGGTCCAGGCAGATATCCGCCACCGGGATCAGGCCAGGGCTTAGCGACACCGCCAGCGTAGGGGTTGCGCTGTCTGGCGTAACCCGGAAAACGCCCCGGTGCCCGGCATAGCCAAAACTGCGCTCGTAGTAATCCTCCGTGACGGTTTCAACCCCCGCGACCGCACGTGCGGCAAGAAAGCCAAACATCCACGACCAGTCGTAAGGCGGTTGCCAGTTCAGGGTGTACATCGTCTCTCCTTTTGTCTTTACCTCAGCATAAACCGAAAGATCGCGTTACGCCTTGCTTTCATATTCCTGTTGTCGCCTGGCAGACATTTCGCTAAAGTCTCGCCCCTTCTCACCGGCATGGGGATTTATTGTGTTTATTGGATTCGACTACGGCACCGCAAACTGCTCGGTTGCGATAATGCAAAATGGACAACCGCAGCTCCTGAAAATGGAAAACGGCAGTACGCTGCTGCCGTCAATGCTCTGTGCGCCCACGCGCGAAGCGGTGAGCGAGTGGCTGTTCCGCCACCATCAGGTTCCGGCTACGGCGGCGGAAACCCAGGCGCTGCTGCGTCGGGCGGTCAGTTTCAACCGTGAAGAAGATATTGAGGTTACGCCGTCCAGCGTGCAGTTCGGCCTCTCCTCACTCGGGCAGTACATTGAAGACCCGGAAGAGGTTTACTTCGTAAAATCCCCGAAATCCTTCCTCGGCGCCAGCGGCCTGAAGCCGCAGCAGGTGGCGATGTTTGAGGATCTGGTCTGCGCGATGATGCTGCATATCCGCAATCAGGCGCAGTCGCAGGTGCCGGCGGCTATTACTCAGGCGGTGATTGGCCGCCCGATCAACTTCCAGGGGCTGGGAGGCGACGAAGCCAACCAGCAGGCGCAGGGGATCCTTGAGCGTGCAGCACACCGCGCTGGCTTCCGTGACGTGGTGTTTCAGTATGAGCCGGTGGCGGCGGGGCTGGATTTTGAAGCCACGCTGACGGAAGAGAAACGGGTGCTGGTGGTGGACATCGGCGGCGGTACAACGGACTGTTCGTTGATGCTGATGGGTCCGCAGTGGCATCACCGTCGCGATCGTGAAAACAGTCTGCTGGGGCACAGCGGCTGCCGCGTGGGCGGTAACGATCTGGATATCGCCCTGGCGTTCAAGAGCCTGATGCCGCTGCTCGGCATGGGCGGACAAACCGAGAAAGGCATCGCCCTGCCGATCCTGCCGTGGTGGAACGCGATTGCCATCAACGACGTCCCGGCGCAGAGTGATTTTTACAGCACCGCGAATGGGCGTTTCCTCAACGATCTGGTGCGTGATGCGCAGGATGCGGAGAAGGTCGCGCTGCTGTATAAGGTGTGGCGTCAGCGTCTGAGCTACCGCGTGGTGCGCACCGCCGAAGAGAGCAAAATCGCCCTTTCCGATCGTCCTGAGCATGCGGTTTCGCTGCCGTTTATCAGTGACGATCTGGCTACGGCTATCACGCAGGAAGGGCTGGAAGCGGCGCTGGTCCAGCCGCTACAGCGTATTCTGGAGCAGGTACAGCTGGCGCTGGAGAATGGCAAAGAGAAACCGGACGTGATTTACCTGACCGGCGGCAGCGCCCGTTCACCGCTTCTCAAAAAAGCGCTGGCGGAACAGCTGCCGGGGATCCCGATTGCCGGCGGCGATGACTTTGGCTCTGTCACGGCTGGGCTGGCGCGCTGGGCGCAGGTGGTGTTTAGCTAGCGTTGGTGCGGTCTGGTGCCCTCACCCCGGCCCTCTCCCACGGGGAGAGGGTGAAAACCGCTGCGCCACACTCAGACAATTCCCGACAGTCTTCCATATTTCCTCCATTTTTCCGCTGTGTTACCTGACTAAACTAGTATCATTCCCCGAAAGAGTTTCAGGATGAGAACGTATAACGATGAAAGGCAGTAACAAATTCCGCTGGGCAATCGCCGTTGGTCTGATTGTGGTGGCCCTTGCCGCCGCCTGTTACTGGCACAGCCAGTCCGCGAACTCCACGGCACCTGCTGGCGCCAACAGCGCCTCACAACGCCCAACGGGCGGGGGGCGTCACGGCATGCGCGGCGGTGCGCTGGCGCCGGTGCAGGCGGCCACGGCGGTGACTAAAGCGGTGCCTCGTTATCTCTCCGGGCTGGGAACCATTACCGCCGCCAACACCGTGACGGTGCGTAGCCGCGTGGACGGTCAGCTGATGGCCATCCACTTCCAGGAAGGTCAGCAGGTGAAAGCCGGCGATCTGCTGGCGGAAATCGACCCAAGCCAGTTTAAGGTGGCCCTGGCGCAGGCGCAGGGGCAGCTCGCGAAAGACAAAGCCACCCTCGCCAATGCCCGCCGCGATTTAGCCCGCTATCAGCAGCTGGTAAAAACCAACCTCGTGTCGCGTCAGGAGCTGGACACCCAGCAGTCTCTGGTCAGTGAATCTCAGGGCACTATCAAGGCCGACGAAGCCGCGGTCGCCAGCGCCCAGCTTCAGCTCGACTGGAGCCGGATCACCGCGCCGATTGACGGCCGCGTGGGCCTGAAACAGGTTGATATCGGCAACCAAATCTCCAGCGGCGACACCACCGGCATCGTGGTGATCACCCAGACGCACCCTATCGATCTCGTCTTTACCCTGCCGGAAAGCGACATTGCGACGGTGGTACAGGCGCAGAAGGCCGGAAAAGCGCTGGTGGTTGAAGCCTGGGATCGCACCAACAAACAGAAGCTGAGCGAAGGTTTGCTGCTGAGCCTGGATAACCAGATCGACACCACCACTGGCACCATCAAGCTTAAAGCACGCTTCAACAATCAGGATGATGCCCTGTTCCCGAATCAGTTCGTCAATGCGCGCATGCTGGTCGCGACCGAAGAAAACGCGGTGGTGATCCCGACGGCGGCCCTGCAAATGGGCAGTGAAGGCAACTTTGTCTGGGTGCTGAACAGCGAAAACAAGGTCAGCAAACATCTGGTGAAAACCGGCATCCAGGACAGCCAGACGGTGGTGATCAGCGCCGGGCTGTCCGCAGGCGACCGCGTCGTCACCGACGGTATTGACCGTCTGACCGAAGGGGCGCAGGTCGAGGTGGTGGAAGCACAGAATACAGGAGCAAAAGCCTGATGCAGGTGATGCCGCCGAGCTCTACAGGTGGGCCATCACGCCTGTTTATTTTACGTCCGGTTGCCACGACCCTGTTGATGGTGGCGATTCTGCTGGCCGGGATCATTGGCTACCGTTTTCTGCCCGTGTCGGCGCTGCCGGAAGTGGACTATCCGACCATCCAGGTTGTCACCCTCTATCCGGGCGCCAGTCCGGATGTGGTGACGTCTGCCATCACCGCCCCGCTGGAGCGTCAGTTTGGTCAGATGTCTGGCCTGAAGCAGATGTCCTCCCAAAGTTCCGGCGGCGCCTCGGTCGTCACGCTTCAGTTCCAGCTCACGCTGTCGCTGGACGTCGCTGAACAGGAGGTGCAGGCCGCGATTAACGCCGCCACGAACCTGCTGCCGTCTGACCTGCCTAACCCGCCGGTTTACAGCAAGGTCAACCCGGCGGATCCGCCGATCATGACCCTTGCCGTCACCTCCTCCGCCATGCCGATGACCCAGGTGGAAGACATGGTTGAAACCCGCGTGGCGCAGAAGATTTCGCAGGTGACCGGCGTGGGGCTGGTGACGCTGGCAGGCGGTCAACGCCCCGCCGTTCGCGTCAAACTGAATGCCCAGGCCATTGCCGCGCTGGGGTTAACCAGCGAAACCATCCGCACCGCCATCAGCAGCGCCAACGTCAACTCCGCGAAAGGCTCGCTGGACGGCCCGACCCGCGCGGTCACGCTCTCCGCCAACGACCAGATGCAGTCCGCCGATGAGTACCGTCAGCTGATCATTGCGTACCAGAACGGCGCGCCGATCCGCCTGGGCGACGTGGCAACCGTCGAACAAGGGGCGGAAAACAGCTGGCTCGGGGCGTGGGCCAACAAGCAGCAGGCGATTGTCATGAACGTTCAGCGCCAGCCGGGCGCGAACATCATTGATACCGCCGACAGCATTCGCACCATGCTGCCGCAGCTGGTGGAAAGCCTGCCAAAATCGGTCAGCGTGAAAGTGCTCTCTGACCGCACCACGAATATTCGCGCGTCGGTGACCGACACCCAGTACGAGCTGATGCTGGCGATTGCGCTGGTGGTGATGATTATCTACCTGTTCCTGCGCAACGTCCCGGCAACCATTATTCCCGCCGTTGCCGTGCCGCTCTCGCTGGTCGGCACCTTTGCGGTGATGGTGTTCCTTGATTTTTCGATCAACAACCTGACGCTGATGGCGCTCACCATCGCCACCGGGTTCGTGGTGGATGATGCCATCGTCGTTATCGAGAACATCTCACGCTATATCGAGAAAGGCGAAAAGCCGCTGGCCGCCGCGCTGAAGGGCGCAGGGGAGATCGGCTTTACCATTATCTCACTCACCTTCTCGCTGATTGCGGTGCTAATCCCGCTGCTGTTTATGGGCGATATCGTCGGGCGGCTGTTCCGCGAATTTGCCGTGACGCTGGCGGTCGCCATTTTGATCTCCGCCGTGGTGTCGCTGACGCTCACGCCAATGATGTGCGCCCGCATGCTGAGCCACGAATCTTTGCGCAAGCAAAACCGCTTCTCGCGCGCCTCCGAGCGGATGTTCGAGCGCATTATTGCCGCCTATGGCCGCGTGCTGGCGAAAGTCCTGAACCATCCGTGGGCAACGCTCGGCGTGGCGCTCGGCACCCTGGCGCTCAGCGTGATGCTGTGGATATTCATTCCGAAAGGCTTCTTCCCGATTCAGGACAACGGCATTATTCAGGGCACGCTTCAGGCCCCGCAGACGGTCTCCTTCGCCAACATGGCGCAGCGCCAGCAGCAGGTGTCAGAGATCATCATGAAAGATCCGGCGGTGGAAAGCCTGACGGCCTACGTGGGCGTGGACGGCACCAACCCGTCCCTGAACAGCGCGCGCCTGCAAATTAACCTCAAACCGCTTGATGACCGCGACGATCGCGTCAACACGGTGATTGAGCGTCTGCAAAGCGCGGTGGCGCGCGTGCCGGGCATTGAGCTGTATCTGCAACCGATTCAGGATTTAACCATTGATACGCAGGTCAGCCGCACGCAGTATCAGTTCACGCTCCAGGCCACCACGCTTGAGGCGCTGAGTACCTGGGTGCCACAGCTGGTGGATAAGCTGAAAGCGCTGCCGCAGGTTTCTGACGTCAGCAGCGACTGGCAGGATAAAGGGCTGGCGGCATACGTGAACGTCAACCGCGACACCGCCAGTCGTCTGGGTATTACCATGTCCGACGTGGATAACGCGCTGTATAACGCCTTTGGCCAGCGCCTGATCTCCACCATTTATACCCAGGCAAACCAGTATCGCGTGGTGCTGGAACATAACACCGAGAATACCCCCGGTCTGGCGGCGCTGGACTCGGTACGCCTGACCAGCAAAGACGGCGGTATTGTGCCGCTCAGCGCCATTGCCAGCGTGGAAGAGCGTCACACCCCGCTGTCGATTAACCATCTCGATCAGTTTCCGTCTACCACCATTTCCTTCAACGTGCCGGACGGGTATTCCCTGGGCGAAGCGGTGGAGGCCATTCTGGGCGCGGAAAAAGAACTTAGCTTCCCGTCCGATATTCAGACCCAGTTCCAGGGCAGTACGCTGGCGTTCCAGGCCGCGCTGGGGAGCACCGTCTGGCTGATTGTTGCGGCGGTGGTAGCGATGTATATCGTGCTTGGCGTGCTGTATGAAAGCTTTATCCATCCGATCACTATTCTCTCCACCCTGCCGACGGCGGGCGTGGGGGCGCTGCTGGCGCTGATGCTGGCGGGAAGCGAACTGGACGTGATAGCCATTATCGGCATCATCCTGCTTATCGGGATCGTGAAGAAAAACGCCATTATGATGATCGACTTTGCGCTGGCCGCCGAACGCGAGCAGGGGATGGCGCCGCGCGAGGCCATTTTCCAGGCCTGTCTGCTGCGTTTTCGTCCGATCCTGATGACCACTCTCGCCGCCCTGTTAGGCGCGCTGCCGCTGATGTTGAGCACCGGCGTGGGGGCCGAACTGCGCCGTCCGCTGGGGATCGGGATGGTGGGCGGCCTGCTGGTGAGTCAGGTGCTGACGCTGTTTACCACGCCGGTTATCTACCTGCTGTTTGACCGTCTGGCCCTGTGGACGAAAAGCCGCTTCCCGAAACGTGAAGAGGAGGCGTAAGTGAAGTTTTTCGCCCTCTTCATTTACCGTCCGGTAGCGACGATTTTACTCTCCGTCGCCATCACCCTGTGCGGTGTGCTGGGCTTCCGGCTGCTGCCGGTGGCCCCGCTGCCGCAGGTCGATTTCCCGGTGATCATGGTCAGCGCCTCGCTGCCGGGGGCATCGCCGGAAACCATGGCGTCATCGGTGGCGACGCCGCTTGAACGATCGCTTGGGCGAATTGCCGGAGTGAACGAGATGACCTCCAGCAGCTCGCTGGGCAGCACGCGCATCATTCTGGAATTCAACTTCGACCGGGATATCAACGGCGCGGCGCGTGACGTGCAGGCCGCGATTAATGCCGCGCAAAGCCTGCTGCCGAGCGGCATGCCGAGTCGTCCAACCTACCGCAAGGCCAACCCGTCCGACGCGCCGATCATGATCCTGACGCTTACGTCAGAGACCTACTCCCAGGGCGAACTGTACGATTTTGCCTCCACCCAGCTGGCGCAAACCATCGCCCAGATCGACGGCGTGGGCGACGTGGACGTCGGCGGCAGTTCCCTCCCCGCCGTGCGCGTGGGGCTAAATCCGCAGGCGCTGTTTAATCAGGGCGTGTCGCTGGACGACGTGCGATCCGCCATCAGCAACGCCAACGTGCGTAAACCGCAGGGCGCCATTGAGGACAACAGCCACCGCTGGCAGATCCAGACCAACGACGAGCTAAAAACCGCCGCCGAGTATCAGCCGTTAATTATTCACTACAATAACGGCGCGGCGGTGCGCCTGAGCGACGTCGCCAGCGTCACCGACTCGGTGCAGGACGTGCGTAACGCCGGGATGACCAATGCTAAACCGGCGATTTTGCTGATGATCCGCAAGCTGCCGGAAGCCAACATCATCCAGACGGTGAACAGCATCCGCGCGCGCCTGCCAGAGCTTCAGGAAACGATTCCGGCGGCCATCGACCTTCAGATTGCGCAGGACCGCTCCCCCACCATCCGCGCCTCGCTTGAGGAGGTCGAGCAAACGCTGATCATCTCCGTCGCGCTGGTGATCCTGGTGGTGTTCCTGTTCCTGCGCTCGGGGCGCGCCACGCTGATCCCGGCGGTGGCGGTTCCGGTGTCGCTGATAGGCACCTTTGCCGCCATGTACCTGTGCGGCTTTAGCCTTAACAACCTGTCGCTGATGGCGCTGACGATTGCCACCGGCTTTGTGGTGGATGACGCCATCGTGGTGCTGGAAAATATCTCGCGTCATCTGGAAGCGGGCATGAAGCCGCTCCAGGCGGCGCTTCAGGGGACGCGCGAAGTGGGCTTCACGGTCCTGTCCATGAGCCTGTCGCTGGTGGCGGTCTTCCTGCCGCTGCTGCTGATGGGCGGCCTGCCGGGGCGACTGTTACGCGAATTTGCCGTTACGCTCTCCGTCGCCATCGGTATCTCACTGGTCATTTCGCTGACGCTGACGCCGATGATGTGCGGCTGGATGCTAAAGCGCAGCCAACCGCACTCGCAGCCGCGCAGGAAAGGCTTTGGCCGCGTCCTGATGGCGATGCAGTCCGGCTACGGCAAATCGCTGAAATGGGTACTGAACCACACGCGTCTTGTCGGGCTGGTGCTGATCGGCACCATCGTGCTCAACGTCTGGATGTATATCACCATCCCGAAAACCTTCTTCCCGGAGCAGGATACCGGCGTGCTGATGGGCGGTATTCAGGCAGACCAGAGTATTTCGTTCCAGGCGATGCGCGGCAAACTGCAAGACTTTATGAAAATCATCCGGGAAGATCCGGCCGTGGATAACGTGACCGGCTTTACTGGCGGCTCGCGCGTTAACAGCGGGATGATGTTTATTACCCTCAAGCCGCGCGATGAACGTCATGAAACGGCGCAGCAGATCATTGACCGCCTGCGGGTGAAGCTTGCCAAAGAGCCGGGGGCGAATCTGTTTTTGATGGCCGTTCAGGATATCCGCGTCGGGGGGCGACAGGCTAACGCCAGCTATCAGTACACCCTGCTCTCGGACGATTTAGCCGCCCTGCGCGAGTGGGAGCCGAAGATACGCAAAGCGCTGGCCGCGCTGCCGCAGCTGGCGGACGTGAACTCCGACAGCCAGAACAACGGCGCGGAGATGGCGCTCACCTACGATCGTGAAACCATGTCGCGGCTGGGCATCAATGTTGAAGCGGCCAACAGCCTGCTTAACAACGCCTTCGGCCAGCGTGAAGTTTCCACCATCTATCAGCCGATGAACCAGTACAAGGTGGTGATGGAGGTCGATCCGCGCTACACCCAGGACATCAGCGCGCTGGACAAGATGTTTGTGATTAATAATGACGGCAAGGCTATCCCGCTGTCGTACTTCGCCAGCTGGCAACCGTCGAACGCGCCGCTGTCGGTGAATCACCAGGGGCTTTCTGCCGCCTCGACCGTGTCGTTTAACCTGCCAACCGGTTCGTCGCTGTCTGAAGCGAGTGATGCCATCAACCGCGCCATGACCCAGCTCGGGGTGCCTTCCTCCGTGCGCGGCAGTTTTGCCGGTACGGCGCAGGTGTTCCAGGACACCATGAACTCGCAGGTCATTTTGATTCTGGCGGCCATTGCGACGGTCTATATCGTACTGGGCGTGTTGTATGAAAGCTACGTGCATCCGTTGACCATCCTCTCCACGCTGCCTTCTGCGGGCGTGGGGGCGCTGCTGGCGCTGGAGCTATTCGGTGCCCCATTCAGCCTCATCGCGCTCATCGGGATCATGCTATTAATAGGCATCGTGAAGAAAAACGCGATTATGATGGTCGACTTCGCCCTGGACGCCCAGCGCAACGGCAACCTGACGCCGGACGAGGCGATATTCCAGGCCTGTCTGCTGCGTTTTCGCCCGATCATGATGACGACCCTGGCCGCACTGTTTGGCGCGCTGCCGCTGGTCATGTCCGGCGGCGATGGTTCGGAACTGCGCCAGCCGCTGGGGATCACGATTGTCGGTGGTCTGGTGATGAGCCAGCTGCTGACGCTCTACACCACGCCGGTAGTCTATCTGTTCTTTGACCGACTGCGGCTGCGTTTTTCGCGTAATAAGAGAACCACGGTGACCGAGTAAATGACCGACCTACCCGGTAACGTTCGCTGGCAATTGTGGATCGTCGCGTTCGGCTTCTTTATGCAGTCGCTGGACACGACCATCGTGAACACCGCCCTCCCCTCAATGGCGAAAAGCCTGGGGGAGAGTCCGCTGCACATGCATATGGTGATTGTCGCCTACGTGCTGACGGTCGCCGTGATGCTGCCTGCCAGCGGCTGGCTGGCGGATAAGGTCGGCGTGCGGAATATTTTCTTCACTGCCATTGTGCTGTTTACCACCGGGTCGCTGTTTTGTGCCCAGGCCAATACCCTCGACCAGCTGGTGATGGCGCGCGTGCTACAGGGCGTCGGCGGCGCGATGATGGTGCCCGTCGGGCGACTCACGGTGATGAAAATTGTTCCGCGCGCGCAGTACATGGCGGCGATGACCTTCGTCACCCTGCCCGGTCAGGTCGGCCCGCTGCTTGGCCCGGCGCTGGGCGGTATTCTGGTGGAGTATGCCTCCTGGCACTGGATCTTCCTGATCAACCTGCCGGTCGGTATTATCGGCGCGATTGCCACCCTGACGCTGATGCCGAACTATAAAATGCAGACCCGGCGCTTTGATGCCGTTGGCTTTATCCTGCTGGCGGCTGGCATGGCGACGCTTACCCTGGCGCTCGACGGGCAAAAAGGGCTGGGGATCTCCTCCCTGTCGCTCGCCCTGCTGGTGGCACTGGGGATCACCGCGATCCTCTGGTATCTGTGGCATGCCAGAGGCAACGAAAACGCGCTGTTCAGCCTGAATTTGTTCAGGAACCCCACCTACCGTCTTGGTCTTATCGGTAGCTTTGCCGGACGCATCGGCAGCGGCATGTTGCCGTTTATGACGCCGGTATTTTTACAGATTGGGATGGGCTTCTCGCCGTTCCACGCCGGGTTAATGATGATCCCGATGGTGCTCGGCAGCATGGGGATGAAGCGTATTGTGGTGCAGGTGGTGAACCGCTTTGGCTATCGCCGGGTGCTGGTGGCCGCCACGCTCGGGCTGGCGCTGGTCTGCCTGCTGTTTATGGCTGTGGCGCTGCTGGGCTGGTACTACATCCTGCCGCTGGTGCTGTTCTGCCAGGGGATTATCAACTCCATGCGCTTCTCGTCGATGAACACCCTGACGCTAAAAGATCTGCCGGACGAGCTGGCGAGCAGCGGTAACAGCCTGCTGTCGATGATCATGCAACTCTCCATGAGCGTGGGGGTCACGGTGGCCGGTTTGCTGCTCGGCATGTACGGTCAGCACCATCTCACCGCCGACACCCCCGTTGCGCATCAGGTCTTTTTATACACTTACCTCAGCATGGCGGTAATTATCGCCCTGCCCGCTTTTATCTTTGCCAGAGTACCGAATGACACGACCAAAAACGTCGTGATCCGACGCGGCAAAAGGAGTGCACTATGAAATTCTGGCGTCCGGGGATCACCGGCAAGCTTTTTGTGGCGATTTTCGCCACCTGTATCGTCCTGCTGATTACCATGCACTGGGCGGTGCGGGTCAGCTTTGAGCGGGGCTTTATTGACTACATCAAACACGGTAACGAACAGCGTTTACAGGGCTTAAGCGACGCGCTGGGCGAGCAGTACAGCCTGCACGGTAACTGGCGTTTTCTGCGCAACAACGACCGTTTTATTTTTCAAATCCTGCGTTCGCTGGAACACGATAACGACGACGACCGCCCGGGGCCGGGCATGCCGCCGCACGGCTGGCGCACCCAGTTCTGGGTGATTGACCAGGAGATGCGCGTGCTCGTTGGCCCGCGCTCACCGGTACCGCCGGATGGCACAAAGCGCGCCATTACCTCGAACGGCGCCACGGTAGGCTGGGTAATCGCCTCGCCGGTCGAGCGCCTGACGCGCAACACCGACATCAACTTTGACCGCCAGCAGCGGCAGACCAGCTGGCTGATTGTCGCGCTTTCTACCCTGCTTGCGGCGCTCGCCACCTTCCCGCTGGCGCGTGGCCTGCTGGCACCGGTTAAGCGCCTGGTGGAAGGCACGCACAAGCTGGCAGCGGGGGATTTCTCGACCCGCGTCGACACCCGCAGCCAGGATGAACTGGGCAAGCTGGCGCAGGACTTCAACCAGCTCGCCAGCACGCTGGAAAAAAACCAGCAGATGCGCCGGGACTTTATGGCGGACATTTCGCACGAGCTGCGCACCCCGCTGGCGGTGCTGCGCGGCGAGCTGGAGGCGATTCAGGACGGCGTGCGGCAGTTCACCCCCGAGTCCGTGGCCTCGTTGCAGGCGGAAGTCGGCACGCTGACCAAGCTGGTGGACGATCTGCATCAGCTTTCCATGTCCGACGAAGGCGCCCTGGCTTACCAGAAAGCACCTATCGATGTGATCAATATCCTTGAAGTCGTGACCGGTGCGTTCCGCGAGCGCTTCGCCAGCCGTGACCTGAAAATCAACCTCTCGCTGCCGGACAGCGCGGTGGTATTTGGCGACAGGGATCGCCTGATGCAGCTGTTCAATAATTTGCTGGAGAACAGCCTCCGCTACACCGACGGCGGCGGCGCGCTGCATATCTCCGGCAGACAGGAAAACGGGCGCTTTGCTCTGACCTTTGCGGACTCCGCCCCTGGCGTGAAGGATGCGCAGCTGGAAAAACTGTTTGAACGCTTCTATCGCACCGAAGGTTCACGCAACCGCGCCAGCGGCGGTTCCGGCCTTGGGCTGGCGATATGCGTTAACATTGTGGAAGCCCACGGGGGCACCATCCGCGCCGCCCATTCGCCTTTTGGCGGGGTAAGCATTACAGTAGAGTTACCTCTGGAACGGGATTTATCGAGGGAAGCATGACCGAGTTACCGATTGACGACAACACACCGCGCATTTTGATCGTGGAAGACGAGCCTAAACTGGGGCAACTGCTGATCGACTATTTGCGCGCCGCGAGCTATGCGCCAACGCTTATCAGCCACGGCGACCAGGTGTTGCCCTACGTGCGCCAGACGCCGCCGGATCTGATCCTGCTGGATCTGATGCTGCCGGGTACCGACGGCCTGAGCCTGTGCCGTGAAATTCGTCGTTTCTCCGATGTGCCCATTGTGATGGTAACGGCCAAAATCGAAGAGATCGACCGTCTGCTGGGGCTTGAAATCGGCGCCGACGATTACATCTGCAAGCCATACAGCCCGCGGGAGGTGGTCGCGCGCGTGAAAACGATCCTCCGCCGCTGCAAGCCGCAGCGCGAGCTACAGGTGCTGGACGCCGAAAGCCCGCTGGTTGTTGACGAAAGCCGCTTCCAGGCAAGCTGGCGCAGCAAACTGCTGGATCTCACCCCTGCGGAGTTCCGCCTGCTGAAAACGCTCTCCCACGAGCCGGGGAAAGTGTTTTCCCGTGAACAACTGCTTAACCATCTGTATGACGATTACCGCGTGGTGACCGATCGCACTATCGACAGCCACATCAAAAACCTGCGCCGCAAGCTGGAGGCGCTGGACGCCGACCAGTCGTTTATTCGCGCGGTGTACGGCGTGGGGTATCGCTGGGAAGCGGATGCATGCAGGATTGCCTAAATAAACACCCCCTCACCCTGCCCTCTCCCCAAAGGGGAGAGGGTTAGGGTGAGGGGCAAAGCTTTACCTCTCTTCCCCGCAGCGCTACAATGCCCGCCCTTAAAGTGGGGGATCTCCCCTTACCGCTGCACCTGGTGCTCGCGGATCTGACCTGTCATCAGAACGAGAACAAACATGTTTAAACCGGAACTCCTTTCCCCGGCGGGAACGCTGCAAAATATGCGTTACGCTTTCGCCTATGGCGCCGATGCCGTCTACGCGGGCCAGCCGCGCTACTCGCTGCGCGTGCGTAACAACGAATTCAACCACGAGAATCTTCAGCTCGGCATCAACGAAGCGCATGCTCTGGGCAAAAAATTCTACGTGGTGGTGAATATCGCGCCGCACAACGCCAAGCTGAAAACGTTCATTCGTGACCTGAAGCCGGTGGTGGATATGGGGCCGGACGCGCTGATCATGTCGGACCCCGGTTTAATCATGCTGGTTCGGGAGAACTTCCCGGAGATGGATATTCACCTCTCGGTGCAGGCCAACGCCGTTAACTGGGCGACGGTGAAATTCTGGAAACAGATGGGGCTGACCCGCGTCATTCTTTCCCGTGAGCTGTCTCTCGAAGAGATCGAAGAGATCCGCACCCAGGTGCCGGATATGGAGATCGAAATCTTCGTCCACGGTGCGCTGTGCATGGCCTACTCCGGGCGCTGCCTGCTCTCTGGCTACATCAACAAGCGCGACCCGAACCAGGGCACCTGCACCAACGCCTGCCGCTGGGAATATAACGTTCAGGAAGGCAAAGAGGATGACATCGGTAACATCGTGCACAAACACGAGCCGATCCCGGTCACCAACGTTGAGCCAACGCTGGGTATCGGCGCGCCTACCGACAGCGTGTTTATGATCGAAGAAGCCAAACGTCCGGGCGAGTACATGACCGCCTTTGAAGACGAGCACGGCACCTACATCATGAACTCCAAAGATCTGCGCGCCGTCGCGCACGTGGAGCGTCTGACCCAGATGGGCGTGCACTCCCTGAAAATCGAAGGCCGCACCAAGTCTTACTACTACTGCGCCCGTACCGCGCAGGTGTATCGCAAAGCCATCGACGACGCCGCCGCGGGTAAACCGTTCGATACCAGCCTGCTGGAAACGCTGGAAGGTCTGGCGCATCGCGGCTATACCGAAGGCTTCCTGCGTCGTCACACCCACGACGACTACCAGAACTACGAGCATGGCTATTCCATTTCTGAACGCCAGCAGTTTGTAGGTGACTTCACCGGTGAACGTAAAGGTCCCCTGGCCGCCGTCGCCGTAAAAAACAAATTCACAAAAGGCGACAGCCTGGAGCTGATGACGCCGCAGGGCAACATGAACTTCCGTCTTGAGCACCTGGAAAACAAAAAAGGTGAAGCGATTGAGGTCGCACCTGGCGATGGCCATGTGGTCTGGCTGCCGGTTCCTGAAGAGGTGGAGCTGGAGTTTGCACTGCTGATGCGTAATTTTGAAGGTGAAAACACCCGAAATCCACACAGCAAATAGTCAATCAACGGGATTTTTTCACGCTGGGATAATTCTTAGAATCGGATCACATACCGCTTCGTTCAATACGGGTATTATCCCCCCGCTGAAAAACATAACCCATAAATGCTAGCTGTACCAGGAACCACCTCCTTAGCCTGCGTAATCTCCCTTACGCGGGCTTATTTTTTGCCTTTCATCCTGTTCTTACCCGCTTTTTCCTTCTCTGGGATACACTCTTTTTATAGTAAAAAAAGGGAGCAACCCGGATGGCAACCTATCCAGACAGTTTATTAATTCTCAATGGCAAAAGTGCAGGCAACGATTTGTTGCGCCAGGCGATTACCGAATTGCGTGAAGATGGTGCACGCATTCACGTGAGGGTGACTTTTGAAAAAGGCGATGCGGCACGTTATATCGACGAAGGCATCAGGTTAGGCGCTGAGACCATCATTTCCGGCGGCGGCGACGGAACAATCAACGAGATCGCTGGCGCGCTTATTGACCTCAACACAGCACATCGCCCGGTGATGGGCATTTTACCGCTCGGTACCGCCAATGATTTTGCCACCAGCGCAGGCATACCTGAGGATTTAGGGAAAGCGCTGCAACTGGCTATCCTCGGAAAAGCGACCGCCGTTGATATTGCACAGGTGAATGAAAGGACCTGCTTTATCAATATGGCGACGGGGGGCTTCGGTACGCGGATCACCAGCGAAACGCCAGAAAAACTGAAAGCCGCGCTGGGTGGCGTCTCGTATCTCATTCACGGCCTGATGCGCATGGACACCCTCAAGCCCGACAGCTGTGAAATCCTCGGTGAAAACTTCCACTGGCAGGGCGACGCGCTGGTGATTGGTATCGGCAATGGGCGTCAGGCAGGCGGCGGACAGCAGCTTTGCCCGGAAGCGCTGATTAATGACGGTCAGCTACAGCTGCGCATTTTTACCGGCGACGGGCTGCTGCCTGCGCTGTTTACGACGCTGACGCAGCCAGAGGAGAGCCCGAATATTATCGACGGCAAATCCGCGTGGTTTGAAGTGATCGCCCCACACGGCATGACCTTTAACCTCGACGGGGAGCCGCTCAGCGGTGAGCGGTTCCGCATCGAAGTGTTACCCGGCGCGTTGGAGTGCCGGTTGCCGCCGGACTGCGTGCTGTTGCGCTGATGTTTTACAGAGTGCGCGATAATGGCCTCTCCCACCGGGAGAGGGATCCCCACAAATTAATGCGAGCAGTGAACCATCCCTCGCCCCTTTGGGGAGAGGGTTAGGGTGAGGGGCACATACGGCGGTAGTGGTCATTCCGTTCACGTTATGTTCCTTGCTACTCTGTAAGGATATGACCGGTGAACGTGCCAGGGCGGCTCAATCGCCACCGCCCTGGCGACCCGGGCTCCCGGCGGAAAATCGCCGCTTCGCGGTGCCCTCAGCTTATTCCTTCAGGCTATCGGGTCGGGCATGAGCCTGCATCCATGCAGGCCACGCCCTCTCGGCGCATCCCTGCGCCTCGCCCCGGCCTTACGGAAACGCTTCGGCGATTTACAGCCGGACCAGGACGTCGCTGCAAGCCATCGTTCATTCTGAAAGTCGCTTTATTGCTTCAGCTTAAAAATTACTGGTGATCCCTCAGCCCACCGGGAGAGGGATACGGTGGCGTCAGGCAATGGTGACTTTACTGTCCAGATAGACATCCTGAACCGCATTAATCAGCTTCACGCCGTCGGCCATGGATTTTTTGAACGCCTTACGGCCAAGGATCAGCCCCATACCACCGGCGCGTTTGTTAATCACCGCCGTGCGCACCGCGTCGGTCAGGTCGGTTTCACCGCCTGCCGCACCGCCGGAGTTAATCAGCCCGGCGCGGCCCATATAGCAGTTCGCCAGCTGGTAGCGCACCAGGTCGATCGGGTTGTCGCTGGTCAGCTTGCTGTAAACACGGTCGTCGGTGTAACCGAAGTTCACCGCTTTATAGCCACCGTTATTCTCGGCCATTTTCTGTTTCACAATGTCCGCGCCGATGGTCGCCGCCAGGTGGTTTGCCTGACCGGTCAGATCCGCTGAAACATGGTAATCCACGCCATCTTTCTTGAACGATGCGTTGCGCAGATAAGCCCACAGCACGGTCACCATGCCCAGCTCGTGGGCACGTTCAAACGCCGCGGAGATCTCTTCTATCTGACGGCGCGACTGTTCAGAGCCAAAATAGATCGTCGCCCCAACCGCCACCGCACCCATGTTGAACGCCTGTTCGACGCTGGCATACAGCGTCTGGTCATATTCGGTCGGGTAGCTCAGGGTTTCGTTGTGATTCAGTTTGACGAGGAACGGAATGCGGTGGGCATAGCGACGCGACACGGACGCCAGCACGCCATAGGTAGAGGCCACGCAGTTACAGCCCGCCTCAATCGCCAGCTCAACAATGTTTTTCGGGTCAAAATAGAGCGGGTTAGCCGCAAACGACGCCCCCGCCGAGTGCTCCACGCCCTGGTCCACAGGCAGAATGGAGAGATACCCGGTCCCACCCAGACGGCCAGTATTGTAAAGCGTCTGCATATTTCGTAGTACGGCAGGCGGACGGTTGTTGTCGACCATGACGCGGTCTACGTAATCATGGCCAGGCAGATAAAGCTGGTCGGCTGGAATGGTCATACAACGATGCTGTAAAAGGCTGTCGGCGTCTTTGCCAAGCAGCTGCGCAATATCAGTCATAGTGATGCTCCCGTAAGTCCGACAGGGTGTCGGAGCGTGTGATCCAAGCCCACGTTTTTGCAGGCAGAATAAGCCTGGTACCGACTTAACCTATTTTCCACCATTTGCAACTTTTTTAAGCACAATCTGCTGGCTCGTTTCGTGTACAACATTTTTGTTACACTGATCAAACAATCGCCTTAAAGGTATTTAAAAGGTATTATCACATGGTATGTTACAAGCGTACCTCTGACATGCAGGATTAAAAAATGAAAACGAAAGTCCAACTGTCATTCATGATGTTCGTTGAATGGTTTATCTGGGGCGCATGGTTTGTGCCACTGTGGCTGTGGTTGAGTAAGAGCGGGTTTACCGCCGGCGAAATCGGCTGGTCGTATGCCTGTACCGCAATAGCCGCGATCCTCTCTCCCATCCTGGTCGGCTCGCTGACGGACCGTTTCTTCGCCGCCCAGAAAGTGCTGGCCGTGCTGATGTTCGCAGGCGCGATTCTGATGTACTTCGCGGCGCAGCAAACCCAGTTCAGCACCTTCTTCCCGCTGCTGCTGGCTTACTCCCTGACCTATATGCCGACCATCGCGCTGACCAATAGTATCGCCTTCGCGAACGTCGATGATGTGGAGGCTGATTTCCCGCGCATCCGCGTGATGGGCACCATCGGCTGGATCGCCTCTGGCCTGGCGTGCGGCTTCCTGCCGCAGATGATGGGCTATAGCGACATCTCTGACACCAATATTCCGCTGCTGATGACCGCTGCCAGCTCCCTTCTGCTTGGCGTCTTCGCGCTGTTCCTGCCGAATACCCCGCCGAAGAGCACCGGCAAGCTGGATTTCAAAGTGATGCTGGGGCTGGATGCGCTGATCCTGCTGCGCGATAAAAACTTCCTGGTGTTCTTCTTCTGCTCGTTCCTGTTTGCCATGCCGCTGGCCTTCTACTACATCTTTGCCAACGGCTATCTCACCGAAGTGGGGATGAAAAACGCCACCGGCTGGATGACCCTCGGCCAGTTCTCTGAAATCTTCTTTATGCTCGCCCTGCCGTTCTTTACCAAACGCTTTGGTATTAAGAAGGTCTTGCTGCTGGGCCTGATCACCGCCGCCATTCGCTACGGCTTCTTTGTTTACGGCGGCGCCGAGCAATACTTCACCTACGCCCTGCTGTTCCTCGGCATTCTGCTGCACGGCGTGAGCTATGACTTCTATTACGTCACCGCGTACATCTACGTGGATAAAAAAGCGCCCGTGCATATGCGCAACGCGGCGCAGGGCTTGATCACGCTGTGCTGTCAGGGCTTTGGTAGCCTGCTGGGTTACCGTCTCGGCGGCGTGATGATGGAAAAAATGTTCGCATATAAAGAGCCGGTGAATGGGCTGACCTTCAACTGGGCCGGAATGTGGACGTTTGGTGCAATCATGATTGTGGTGATTGCCGTGCTGTTTATGCTGTTTTTCCGCGAATCGGATAAAGAGATCACCGCAATTGAGGTGGTTGATGGCGATACCGCGCTGACACGAGGGGAAGTTAAATGAAACAAGACCGTATTCTCGGTGCTCTTTACGGGCAGGCGTTAGGGGATGCGATGGGGATGCCGTCGGAGCTGTGGCCGCGCAAGCGGGTGAAAGCGCACTTCGGCTGGATCGACCGTTTCTTACCCGGCCCGGCTGAGAATAATGCCGCCTGCTACTTTAAACAGGCCGAATTTACGGATGATACGTCGATGGCGCTGTGCCTGGCCGATGCGATTATCGAATGCGACGGGGAGATTAATCCTGACGTTATCGGTAAGCATATTCTGGACTGGGCGCTGGATTTCGACGCGTTCAATAAGAATGTGCTCGGCCCGACCTCCAAAATTGCCCTGAACGCCATCCGTGACGGCAAACCGGTGAGCGAGCTGGAAAACAACGGCGTCACCAACGGGGCGGCGATGCGCGCCTCTCCGCTAGGCTGTCTGCTGCCAGCCACGCGTCTGGCCCACTTTGTGGAACAGGTTGCGTTAGCCTCCAGCCCGACCCATAAATCGGATCTCGCCATCGCCGGTGCGGTGGTGATCGCGTGGGCGGTTTCACGCGCGATCGACGGCGAGCGCTGGCAGAACATCGCTGATGCCCTGCCGGGCATTGCCCGCGCGGCGCAGGAGGCGAACACAACCACCTTCAGCGCATCGCTTTCCGCCCGGATTGAACTGGCCCTGAAAACCGTGCGCGAAGCCAACGGTACGGAATCCGCCAGCGAGCAGGTCTATCAGCTTATTGGCGCGGGAACGAGCACCCTTGAGTCCGTTCCGGCGGCGATTGCGATGGTCGAACTGGCAGGCACCGATCCAAACCGCTGCGCGGTGTTATGCGCCAACCTGGGCGGTGATACTGACACTATCGGCGCGATGGCAACGGCCATTTGCGGTGCGCTGCACGGTGTACAGGCCATTGATCCGGCGCTAAAAAACGAACTTGATGCCGTAAACCGGCTTGATTTCGGCCTCTACTGCGAAAAACTGCTGCACTTCCGGGAGCAAAGGGAGGGGGTATGAGTGCTTTTGCCCGCCGTCTCGAAACCCTTCACGCCACGCGACCCGTAACGGTGCTTGGCGCGGCGGTCATCGACGTGATTGCCGACGCCTACGCCCTGCCCTGGCGCGGATGTGATATCGAGCTGAAGCAACAGGGAGTGAATATTGGCGGCTGCGCGCTGAATATCGCCATCGCCCTGAAGCGGCTCGGCATTGCAGCGCAAAATGCCCTTCCCGTCGGTCACGGGGTGTGGGCCGATATTATCCGTAACGCCATGGCGAAGCAGGATCTGCACAGCGCCGTGGAAGCGGAAACGGGCGATAACGGCTGGTGTCTGGCGCTGGTGGAGCCTGACGGTGAACGGACCTTTATGTCGTTTAGCGGCGTGGAGAACCAGTGGCAGCAGCGCTGGCTGGACGGGTTAAGCATACCGGCCGGGAGCCTGATCTCGTTGTCCGGCTACCAGCTGGCGTCCCCCAGCGGTGAGTTGCTGACGGCCTGGCTGGAAAACCTTCAGGATGTGACGCTCTTTATCGATTTCGGTCCGCGTATCGCAGATATTCCCGACCCGCTAATGGCGCGGATCATGGCCTGTAAACCGATTGTCTCGCTCAATCGTCAGGAGGCGGAACTTGCCGCCGAATGGCTTGGCGTGAACGTGGAACAGCTCGGCACACAGTGGCAGCAACGGTTTGGCGCTGCGCTGATCGTGCGCCATGATAAAGACGGGGCGATCTGGTATGACGGCGATGCTTCCGGACACGTTCCGGCGTTCCCGGCTACCGTGGTCGATACCATCGGCGCGGGTGACAGCCATGCGGGAGGTACCCTTGCCGGGCTGGCCGCGGGATGGTCACTGCCAGAGGCGGTGCAGCTTGGCAATGCCGTAGCCGCCTGGGTAGTCAGCCATCGCGGTGGCGACTGCGCCCCCACGCGCGAGGCCCTACTCCTCGCACACAAAGACGTATAGGTCGCTGCGGCAGTAGCTGATGCTGTACTCAATTGGCCGGTGCTGTTGATCGAGCGCGACTTGCTTGATCACCAGCACCGGTATCTTATCGTCCATCTTTATGTGCGTCTGAAACTCGCTGTCCGGCATCCGGGCGCTGACGCGGGAACGGGTGCGCTGCGGAAAGATATTCTGGCTGCGGAAGTAATCATAAAGCGAGACGCCGATGTCGTCCGGGTTGGGGATTAACCCTACCGGTACCCAGGACTCCTCTATTGATACCGCATCGTCATCCACGTAGCGGATGCGCTTAAGCAGAAAGACATCGCTGTCCGGCGCAAGGGAAAGGTGGCGGGCGATCTCTTCCGGGCACTTCACGACGCGTTTATTGACCCACAGCGTGTTGGGCGTTTTGCCACGCAGCACCACCTGCTGAGAAAACCCGCGCGCCTCTTTTAACGAATATTCAAAGATATTGTTGATTTGCGTACCGTATCCACGCGCGCGGGTGACAACACCGGCCTCTTCCAGCGCCTGCATTGCTTTACGCACCGTAATGCGCGACACACCGGCCAGCTGGCTCAGATCGCGCTCGCCAGGTAAAATATTACCGTGCGCGAGCACGCCGCTGCGTACCGCGTTTTTAACCGTTTCGGCAAATTTCAGATACAACGGCGTGTTGTCCGGTGCGGCAATTCGTTCCTTGAGTTGAGCAATTAACCGGGTATGCGCTTGTTCCATCTCTGTTTTTCTCTGGCATAAGGTTTTATGCCAGTATACGGCTTACCACCATGCATGAAAATGGTGAACCGGCCCAATACCGTGACCCACTTCCAGAGAATCGGCTTTTGCCAGCGCGCCGGAGAGCCAGATCTTCGCCTCCTGTACCGTCTCCGCCCAGCTAGCGTGACGGGGACGCAGCGCCGCTAGCGCCGCCGAGAGCGTGCAGCCCGTGCCGTGGGTGTTTTTGGTTTGTACGCGCGGGGCGGTGAAACGTTGCGCGCCATCGCGGGTGAAAAGCCAGTCCGGGCTTTCGGCATCATCAAGATGACCGCCTTTCATCAGCACCGCGCTGCATCCCATCGCCAGCAGCGCATTGCCCTGCTCTTTCATCTCACGTTCGTTTTGCGCGTGTGGCGCATCCAGCAGCGCGGCGGCTTCAGGCAGGTTTGGCGTGATCAGCGCCACCTGCGGCAGCAGCTTTTTACGCAGCGTGTCAATGGCAGAGGCGGAGAGCAGCGGATCGCCACTTTTGGCCAGCATCACGGTATCGAGCACCACGTTTTTTATCCGGTAATGTTTGAGACGTTCAGCAACCGCTTCAACAATGTCCGCCTCTGCGAGCATGCCGATTTTGGTGGTGTCGATACGTACATCGCTGAATACCGAATCCAGCTGTGCGGCGACAAAATCCGGCTCAATGCGATACACCGACTGTACCCCGCGCGTGTTTTGCGCCACCAGCGCGGTGATAACCGAGCAGCCGTAAGCGCCGAGCGCAGAGAAGGTTTTCAGGTCTGCCTGGATCCCCGCGCCACCGCTGGGATCGGTTCCCGCAATAGTCAGGGCGTTAATGCGTGTCATACCTGCTCCTCCAGCGCGTAAAGCGCATCCAGAAACGCCGGGGCAAAGCTGCCGGGGCCACGACTATGAGACAGCGCAACTGACCCTGCACGTTTCATAAAGCCGCAGGCTGCCGTTGCGTTATCAAGCCTGTCGCCAGGCAGCGAGCAGCAGGCGGCGACAACCGCCGAGAGCGCACAGCCTGTCCCCACCACGCGGGTCATCAGCGGGTCGCCACCCGCGACCCTACGGGTTCGCTGGCCGTCGGTGATGTGATCCACTTCCCCTGTGACGACAACAACGGCGTGTGTCTTGCGGGCCAGCGCCTGCGCAGCGCTCAACGCGCTCGCCGCCGTATCGGTGGAATCAACCCCACGCCCGCCCGCACTCATACCGGCAAGGGCGAGGATTTCGGAGGCGTTTCCACGAATGGCCGCAGGTTTAAGGGATAATAGTTGCTGGCAAAAGCGGGTGCGGAACGCCAGGGCGCCAACCGCGACCGGATCCAGAACCCAGGGCGTGCCCGCGCCTACTGCGCTCTCAATGGCCCGACGCATCGACTGGGCGCGCGGCGCGGTGAGTGTACCCACGTTGATGAGCAGCGCATCGGCAAGTGCGGCAAACTGTTCCGCTTCCTCGGCTTCGATCACCATTGCCGGGGAAGCCCCCAGCGCGAGCAGAACGTTAGCGGTGAAGGTCTGCACGACATCGTTCGTCATACAGTGCGTGAGCGGAGAACGGGTTCGGAATTGATGTAAAACGTGTGAGTCGAGCTGGTCAGGCTGCATGGTTTCGCTCCTGCCGTACGTGAAGAAGCGATGACCGGGTAGGCATCTGACTTCCCTACGCTGGCATTATCCAGATCAGGTAATACGGGTATTTCTCAGCCTTCACAAAGAAGGGCACCCCGAGTCAAATTACTTATAAAACAGCACATTACGAAATAGCAATTCGTAGTCATGTAGTGTAACCGGGGGGTAACATGGGTGCAAGGAGTTTCGGGCTGTCCGTTAACCACCTGTTGTGACCAATAACCTGCAAGATATTACCTACGCACAATATGTATACATTATTGTTCAGTTAATTATCCCGCTAGATTTGTTAATAACTCATGAAAAACATTATTCACTCTCAATGCGAGGAAATTTTATTTTTATCCATAATGACGCACCGGAAGTGCTTTTATAAGACAGCCCACCTTCTTTCGTATGAAATAAACCCACATATTAATGTAAACATTTATTTTGCAGAATTTTATTTCTGTCAAACACTTAATTTAACCCGCTCATTTACTACGTCATTTACACCTTAATGTTTACATTAATAACAACCACAAAATGACTTTTACGCCGTCGGAACTATTCATAATATTTATGACTTAGATCAAAATCATTGGTTTGTGTTTAATTGATAGTTTACTCGCGTTACTAAATAAGATTTAGACAGCGTTTATCCGTTTACGAATCAGCGCCTCATGTTCTCTGCTGGCGGCGCGACTTACAACGGCGAGAGCGCGCTTGCTGTCGGTGCGTCCGTTAACGTTAATTCCCATGTCATTGCGAAAGTGAGCTTCTCAGATGATACCGCGAATAATATGGGCGCTTCGGTTGGGATTGGGATGGGCTTTTAAAGCGTAAAACAATCATCGGACAAATATAAAGTCTCATTTTTGCTGATGAGCATTTCGTTGATACAAAAAGATGTCTAAATATATTTTTATTTCAGCAGCCCTGTATCTGATGCTGATTTCGGTCGGGATCTGGATCGGCGTGATGTACGTCTCCTGGTATTTGTGTCGTTTTTAAGGTGTTAAAATGAAAAAATTAATGATGTTAGTTATTAGTACTGCCGTGCTTGCAGGTTGTGTCTCGCCTGCGCACGCCATAAACGCCCATTATCGCGCTCAATTAGAGCGTTCAGGATGCACGCAAATTAGCGCTGGCGATGGCTCCTGCGATATCAGTAAAACCAAAGCGGAAAACGCGGCACAACACGAACCAGCGGAATCCGTTCACGATCCCCTGCGAGAAGCCTCATTCTCGTCGGATACGGTTAACGCCACCCTTTCAAACGGCTTTTTTAGCGCCACGGTCAACGGCAAAAAAGCCAGCGTTAAACGTCTGAACGCGAATTTCTATGAGATTCAGGGTAACGGTTTTGTGATATCGCTAAGCCTGGATGAAAACGGTATTACGGACGCGTCGTGGAATAAAATGAAGGGGCGCGAACACGGCGTTTTACACGTTTCCCAGAAATAAACAGCGTAAGGAGGCTCTCCGCCTCCTTTTCTCTTGCCAATCGCACGATTTGTCACACACTTTTGTCTGATTTTACAATGCTGACAAATCACACGTAAGCCGCTGTTTTTATTTGCCATAAATTGCAAATTTCCGCTTGAAAACGAGGTTCTACCCTCCCCTGTGCCCTGTGTCACAAAACAGTAAACAAATTAACCATTGAGCCAGGTGACAAAAGGCTCTATATTGGCGGCGTTTTTTTCAGGCCCCATCTGTTTTTTAACTTTTTATTCAATCGTTGCTCATAACGAAGCGGCGGTTGTAGGAGTGATATGATGACGGATAAAGTCCGTATTGACACCGTAGATGCCCACAAAAGCAACGAAACCTATCTGGCCCGTCAGGCCGAGTTTGAATCTAACGTCAGGAGTTATCCGCGCAAACTGCCTTTAGCCATCACGAAAGCAGAAGGCGTGTGGATCACCGATGCAGATAATAAAGAATACCTTGACTGTTTAGCCGGCGCAGGCACCCTCGCGCTTGGACACAATCATCCTGATGTGCTGAAAAGCATCCAAAATGTCATTACCAGCGGCTTGCCGTTACATACCCTGGATCTGACCACGCCTCTGAAAGACGCGTTTTCAGAATACCTCCTTTCTCTGTTGCCTGGTCAGGGCAAAGAGTACTGCCTGCAATTCACTGGCCCGTCCGGGGCTGACGCCGTTGAAGCGGCACTGAAGCTGGCGAAAAAAGTGACCGGTCGTAGCGGTATCATCAGTTTCTCTGGTGGTTATCACGGTATGACCCACGGCGCACTGTCCGTCACCGGTAACCTGTCTCCGAAAGAAGCGGTTGACGGTATGATGCCAGAAGTCCAGTTCATGCCTTACCCACACGAGTACCGCTGCCCGCTGGGTATCGGTGGTGAAGCGGGCGTGAAGGCGCTGACCTACTACTTCGAAAATCTGATTAACGACGTCGAAAGCGGCGTGCGTAAACCTGCCGCGGTGATCCTCGAAGCCGTTCAGGGTGAAGGCGGCGTTAACCCGGCACCTGTTGAGTGGTTGCAGCGCATCCGTAAAGTCACTCAGGAACACGGTATCCTGCTGATCCTCGACGAAGTTCAGGCTGGCTTTGCCCGTACCGGTAAATTCTTCGCCTTCGAACACGCAGGTATTGAGCCAGACATCATCGTGATGTCTAAAGCGGTTGGCGGTGGTCTGCCACTGGCTGTGCTCGGTATCAAGAAGCAGTTCGATGCATGGGCGCCTGGTCACCACACTGGTACCTTCCGTGGTAACCAGCTGGCGATGGCAACCGGCCTGACAACGCTGAAGATCCTGAAAGACCAGAACATTGCAGGCAAAGTGGCTGCACAGGGCGAATGGCTGAAAGGCCAGCTGAAAGAGATGGCGAAACGCTATCCGGTGATCGGCCACGTTCGCGGTCTGGGCATGATGATCGGTATTGAGATCGTTAAGCCACATGAAGCCGCCGACCATATGGGTTGCTTCCCGGGTGATGGCGAGCTGTCCGCACTGATCCAGAAGAAATGTTTCGAAGCGGGCCTGGTTCTGGAGCGTGGTGGCCGTAACGGTATCGTTCTGCGTCTGCTGCCTTCCCTGCTGATCAGCGATGAAGAGCTGAAAATCTTCCTGGATAAATTCGAGCAGGCACTGCTTGCTGCGGGCGTTCGCCCGGCGTAACCGGAGTTGTTGATTACGATGTCTGATTCAAACCCAATTTTGTTCTCCTCTGCGCAGAGCATTGAAGCTTACCAGCAGGCGATTGAGCAAAGCACTCAGGCTGTGATGCAGTGGCTGAAACAGCCTGAGATGTACCAGGGCAAAACGGTCGCGGAACTGCGCGACCGTATTAAGCTGGATTTCAACCCGAAAGGGCTGGGCAACGAAGCGGCGATTGAACGCGCCGTGGAGTTCTTCCTGAAAGACAGTTTGTCCGTTCATCACCCGCAGTGCGTGGCGCACCTGCACTGCCCAAGCCTGGTCGTTAGCCAGGCGGCGGAAGTGCTGATTAACGCCACCAACCAGAGTATGGACTCCTGGGATCAAAGCCCGTCCGCAACCATCATTGAGATCAAGCTGATCGAGTGGCTGCGTACCCGCGTGGGTTATCAGGCTGGCGACGCAGGCGTCTTCACCAGCGGTGGCACCCAGAGTAACCTGATGGGCCTGATGCTGGCGCGCGATGCGTTCTTTGCGCGTCAGGGCCACTCGGTTCAGCAGGACGGTCTGGTGGGCGATCTGCGCAAGATCCGCGTACTGTGCTCGGAAAACGCGCACTTCTCCGTGCAGAAAAACATGGCGCTGATGGGTCTGGGCTACCAGTCCGTGGTGCAGGTGAAAACTGACGAATTCTCCCGCATGGATCTCACCGATCTGGCGGCGAAAATCGAACAGTGCAACGCGAACGGCGAGCAGATTCTGGCGATCGTCGCGACGGCAGGTACTACCGACGCCGGTGCTATCGATCCGCTGCGTGCGATTGCTGAGCTGGCGGCGAAACAGAATATCTGGGTGCACGTTGATGCGGCCTGGGGCGGCGCGCTGCTGATGTCTGAGCAGTATCGTCACTACCTGGACGGCATTGAGCTGGTGGATTCCGTCACCCTGGACTTCCACAAACAGTTCTTCCAGACCATCAGCTGCGGTGCATTCCTGCTGAAAGAAGCGCGTCACTATGAGCTGATGCGCTATCAGGCGGCTTATCTGAACTCTGAGTTCGATGAAGAAGCGGGTGTGCCTAACCTGGTTTCCAAATCTCTGCAAACCACACGCCGTTTCGACGCGCTGAAACTGTGGATGAGCCTGGAAGCGCTGGGTCAGGAGCAATACGCGGCCATTATCGATCACGGCGTGACGCTGGCGCAGCAGGTTGCGGCTTATGTGAAAGAGCAGTCTGCGCTGGAGCTGGTGATGCAGCCTCAGCTGGCAAGCGTGCTGTTCCGCTTCCGTCCGCAGGCGCAGATGGATGACGCCGGTATCGCCCTGCTGAACCAGAAAATTGGTGACGCACTGCTGGAGTCTGGTCGTGCAAACGTAGGTGTAACCGAGCATAACGGTATCACCTGCCTGAAGCTGACCCTGCTGAACCCAACCGTGACGCTGGAGGACGTTAAAGTCCTGCTGTCTCTGGTTGAGCGTACTGCACAGGAAGTTCTGGCGAAGTAACGCTTTCCCCTCTCCCGACCGGGAGAGGGGGTATTTTCCCCGTTTTACCGCCCTTCTCTCTGATTCTTCGAAGCATAATCATATTCATAGTGACTACACCCCGAGCTATAAAAGAGCGCTCTGGACTTAACAATATCATTGAGAATGGTACCGCTAATCTTCACGCCAACGTGCTGTAGACGTTTAAAGGTATTCTCCATCTCTTTGACGCTGGTTTTGTCGTAACGGGCAACCATTAGCGTTGTTCCGGCTGTTCGGGCAACCAGTGCCGCATCGGTAACGGCGAGTACTGGCGGGGTATCGATAATGATGATGTCGTACTGCTCATTTACCCATGACATAGTGGAAAGGAATTGTTCGCTTAACAGCAATTCCAACGGACGCAGCGGTGTCGGCCCGCAGGTGATGACGTCGATGTCCCCTTTTTCAGCGTGCTGAATCACCTCCGCACAGTCGCGTTTGCCTTCGAGTACGCTCGACAGTCCATAGCGATTATCCAGACCAAAAATGTTGTGAACATAGCCCTGGCGCATATCGGCATCAATAAACAGCACACGCTGGCCACTCTGTCCGGCTATCGCCGCCAGGTTCGTCCCTACCAGGGTTTTCCCGCAGTCCTGCGTCGGGCCAGAAATCATGACAATACGATTCTCAGCCTCCATCATGGTGAAATGCAGGCTGGTACGTAACCCGCGCACCGCTTCAACAAACATATCCGCAGGCCGATCGACAGGCAGGAAAGGTACATCCGTGGTTTTGTGTTTCCACTGACGAGAAAACGGTAATTTTCTGTGCAGATGCGTTTTCTTCCACAACCACTGTGAACGCGGCAACGTAGCCAGAACTGGCGTTCCCGGCATTTCCAGCTGTTCGGAAAGGGTGATCCCACGTTTAAATGCCTGACGTACCAGCACACCGCCCACAGAAACCACCAGCCCGAACAACGTGCCAAGAATAATAATTAACGCTTTTCGCGGCTTTATTGGTTCCGGGTGCGTGACGGCCGTATCAATGATCCGCACGTTTCCGATGGCGCTGGAACGGGAAATATTCAGTTCCTGCTGACGCGTCAACAACTGCAAGTAAATCGTGCGGCCCGATTCAACATCGCGGCTCAGGCGTAAAATCTCCTGCTGCGTGGAGGGCATGGCTGACACGCGGTTATTTAGACGATCGCGTTCCCGCTCAAGCGTTTGTCTTTTTTCAGCTAATGCACGATAGGTCGGGTGACTCCTTTTAAACAGCTGGGAAATCTCCGCCTCACGGAACGTCAGCTCGTTAAGCTGGTTCTCAACATTAACAACCTGGTCGAGAACGGACTTTGCCTCCAGCGACAGATCGACGGAGTCGCGCTGTGCCCGGTAGGCATTGAGCCGCGCTTCAGCCTGATCGAGTTCGTTTCTGATTTTCGGCAGCTGTTCCTGTAAAAACGCCAGGCTACGGGAATCCTGAGCCTCCTGACGCGCAATATTTTGTTCAAGGAAATTGTCAGCAATCGCATTCAACACGCGGGCGATTTTATCGGGATCTTCGCCTGTCAGGGTCAGCGCCACGATACCGCTCTGCTTCGCCGACTCCGCAACCGTAAGATTTTTCTTCAGCGCGTTGATCGTTTCCAGCCGCGTCAACGCCCTGAGAGAGAATTGCGTACCAGGCTCCGCCGCAATCGAGCCCACCAGCAGAGAGACGCCTTGCTTATCAAGCCGCTTCCCTACCGCCCCCTCCGCCTCGAAGTTTTCGCCTGACAGATGGAACTTGCCCTCTTCTTTAACAGTCAGCGTAAGTTCTTGCGGTTTGCCCTCCAGCAGTGGGATCTGGAGTTCACCTAACGTTATTTTGCCCAATCCACGCCCCTGCAAACGTTGCCAGAGACGTCCCACCACAGGGAACACGCGCGGCGTTGCCTGATACGACAGATCTAATTTATCGACGGTTTCGCCGAGTATCATGCGTGATTTGAGCAGCAATAGTTCAGGGGCAACATCTGGCGAAACGTCAGAACTCAACTGGGACAGGCCTTTGAGCAGGCTGTTATCCTGTTTATTTTCGATTTGCACCATCGCATCCGCCTGGTACACAGGGGGCGTAACCCAGGCATACATGCCCGCACACAGGGTGAACAGGAACGTCACGCACAAAATTATCGTGCGATGGTCGATCATTTCACCGAGCAAACGAACAAGATCGATTTCACTTTGCTGGGGTGCCGCTGCACCATAATTGTCTGTAGTGTAAGACGACATTAATGCTTCATTCCTTTCTGACCCAAACGACGTGCCCACTCCTGGCTGGCTTTACCCAATAGCCCGAACACATATTCAAACGCTTCCCGACTTTTACGGTAGGGATCGGGGATATCCTGCGGCTCCAGCCACTGCCCAAACAGCAGCGATTTCCCTCTGATCTCCGGTGCCATGGCGGAAATAAAGCGAAGATGCTCCGGCTCCATAACCAAAATAAGATCGGATTCCTGCATCAGCCCTCGCGTCAACTTGCGCGCCACATGGCCGTCGAGGGAGATCCCATGCCGCCAGGCCACTTCCTGGGCATAGTCATCCGCCGGCCGTCCCTCAAGACCAAATATCCCCGCCGAGGTGATATGTCTGTCGGGTAAGTACTGACGTAAAAGCCGCTCTCCAATGGGAGAACGGCAGACGTTGCCGGTGCAAACCACCAAAATGGTATTGAACATTATTGCGGCCACGATCTGATGTAACGAACCGTTTCGGTGATGTCATGCACACCGCTTATCGTAGGGACAAGTTGCGTAATCACACGATTCCAGCGGGACAACGGCGCAGTTGTGACATACACAATGTCATAAGGCTCAAGCTGGAACTCGGTGCCTAACACCATTGCGGATGCATCTTTGGCATTGAGCTGGTAGATGTTGGCGATTTTGCCCGCCCGATCTTTTTTCGCTACCGAACGAATGACAAAAATACCGGTGGCATCCGCCATGTCCTGGTTCAGCCCGCCTGCATTACCCAACGCTTCGGCGAGGGTCATGCCGCTGCGATCCATTTTCAACGTACTCTGCTTAACGACTTCGCCCATGACGAACACCTTCAGCGCATCGTTACGTGGTACAAAAAGAATGTCGCCTGGATGAAGCAGCTTGTTTTGGGTGAGATCGCCATGCTGCATCAGCGCATACAGTGAAAGGCGTGAATCCTTACCGTTATGCGTGAGCACGACGTTGCGCCAGTCCGCGTCAGCGGAGAGGCCTCCCGCGGCGTTCACGGCATCCATTACCGTTAAGGGAATATTGGTGATAGCCTGCTGCCCCGACTTGACCACCTCGCCAGTGATATAGGCTTTTTGCGAGCGGAAAGCGGCGACACTGACGTCCACCTGCGGGCTTTCAATGACGTCGTTCAACCGGGCCGTGATCTCCTCGCGCACCTGTGAGACCGTTTTACCTGCCACATGCAGTTTTCCGATGTACGGATAGAAAAGCGTGCCATCGGCATTCACCCAGTTACCGGTGTCACTTGCGCTACGATACTGCCCCGCCGGGGTTGTCAGCTCTGGGTGGTCCCAGACGGTAACGGTTAAAATATCACCCGTGCCGATACGGTATTCCCAGTTTTTAACCTGCTCATCCAGATTAGGATTTGCCTGAGAATTTAAGACCTGAGGCCGCAATTTTTCTATTAACGCGGGGGTCAGAGGATAAACCTCTACGCGTTTCTCAAGATCGTAATTTGCATCTTCTGCGGTGATAACCTGTTTTCCCTCGACATTCAGGTTCTGCCCCGGGCTAAAGACGCAGCCGGATAACGGGAAAATACTTAATAATAATAGCGAGAATGCTGTTGTGTTTTTCATTTATTAAAAATATCTTTTATAGTAGTGGTTATCATAAGTACGATTGAAATTTAATTCTCTTTAAGAACAATAACCTGTTATTCCATAACTTAACGAACGAAGAAAAGAAATCATATAAAACAGCCCGCCACGCCATCATCCGTTACGAGAGATCATCAACTTATGACTCTGGAATGTGGAAGCTTAGTTTAGTGCAATCTTAAATGTTTCATTTATCGAATGCATGCGTTGATCTTTGGAAATTTGCGCTGAAAATGTCTTTTCAGAATTAATTAATAAATCGATAAATATTTTTACTATATAAGCAAAACCCTATTCATCGCCCAAATATTTAATCATCACGTTGACTACACAAATCCGTTCACTTTTGTTACATTTTTTTTCAAACTCACCTTGTTTAGATACTTAAAATGAACTGCCTGCCATCCTTATGCGGATCGGCGCACAAAAAGTATCAGTAACGATATGACTGGAGAAAAAATGGCTAAGCGTAAACTGTTGCTTCTGGGTGTATTACTGTCACTGGCGGGGGCTGCACACGCTGCACCGCAAGCATCGACTGCGCCTTCTGGCATCAAAGCCTATGAAGAACAAGAGTTCATTGCCGATTTTACAAAGTTCAAAATTGGCGATACCGCGCCCGCGCAGTATCAGACGCCCGAGTACACCATCAAACAGTACCAGTTGCGTAACCTTCCTGCGCCTGATGCCGGTACCCACTGGACCTACATGGGTGAAAATTATGTTCTGATTGGCGATGCCGATGGCAAAATCTACAAAGCCTATAACGGAGATATTTTCTATCACCGCTGATACGATCCTCATCCGTCCGTGGCAGGAGAGCGATCGCCCTTTCCTGCGCACGCTCTTTCTCCACGCCCGGCGTGAAGCCTGGCCGTGGCTGGACAGTTCTGTGTGGCAGCTTGAAGATTTTGACGCGGCAACCCTGGACGAAGAGATTTGGGTGGCGGAGCAGGATGGGCACCGACTTGGCTTTGCCTCAGTCTGGACGAACGATAATTTTCTGCACAACCTGTTTGTCGACCCGCAGTATCAGAGCCTGGGAGTGGGTCATTTGTTACTGGAACAGGTTCAGAAGACGTTTACCAGTACAGGCGCGCTGAAGTGTCTGGTGAAGAATGAACGGGCTATTGCGTTTTACCAGCGACACGGCTGGCACATTGAGGCGACGGGGGATTCTCCGGAGGGAGAGTACTATCTGATGCACTATCGGCTTGGGTAAAGTCAGGTGGCGCTACGCTTGCCTGACCTACAAAATCGAGCCAGGCCGGGTAAGGCGAAGCCGCCACCCGGCACTAACGCGCAGAGGCGTTACACCGCGCGGAAGGCGATCTCGCTTGGGATCACCTCACCCTGCCAGTACAGTTGCGCCGCAACGCGCCCCGCCAGCTGACGATAGATTTCCGCGAATTCACTTTCCGGACGGCTGACCACCGTCGGTTTCCCGCTATCCAGATCTTCACGCAGTGTGATATGCAGCGGCAGTTGCCCCAGAAGCTGCGTGTGGTATTGCGCCGCCAGCTTTTCGGCACCGCCAGTACCAAAGATAGGCTCATGGTGCCCACAGTTGCTGCAAATATGCATGCTCATGTTCTCGACGATACCCAGCACGGGCACCTCCACTTTCTCGAACATGACAATGCCTTTTTTGGCGTCGATCAGCGCGATATCCTGCGGCGTGGTCACCACAACGGCGCCCGTAACCGGAATGTTCTGCGCCAGCGTCAGCTGAATGTCACCGGTACCCGGCGGCATGTCCAGCACCAGATAGTCGAGGTCAGGCCACATTGTCTCCTGCAACATTTGCAGCAGCGCTTTGCTGGCCATTGGGCCACGCCAGACCATCGCGTTATCGTCCGTCACCAGGTATCCAATGGAGTTGGTCGCCAGACCGTGCGCCATAATCGGCGCCATATGGGTGCCGTCCGGCGACGTTGGACGTTGGTTTTCTGCCCCCAGCATGTTTGGAATGGACGGGCCGTAGATATCCGCATCCAGAATGCCGACTTTCGCCCCTTCTGCCGCCAGCGCAAGCGCCAGGTTAACGGCGGTAGACGATTTACCCACTCCGCCCTTGCCAGAGCTGACGGCGATGATGTTCTTCACGCCGTTAACGCCCGGCTGATTTTTCACGCGTTTGAGCGTGGCGATGCTGTGGCTCAGCTTCCAGTCAATCGCTTTTGCGCCGGTAATGCGCAGCAGCTCCGAGCTGGTTTGCTCTTTCAGGGCATCAAAGGCGCTGGTCCAGACGAACGGCATCTGTAGCTCGATGTGCAGCGTATCGTCCAGCCATGCGACGTGATGAAGCGCTTTCAGCGTCGTGAGATTGTGCTTCAGGGTTGGGTGCTGAAAATTAGCCAGCGTCCCGGCGACCATTGCTCGTAAGGCTTCCGGTGATTTGGCCTGGGATTGAGAACTCATCCCGACTCCTTTGTAGTGGTTCTGAAAAAGACGTGTAATCACCAAGTTTACCCCAGAGGTAACAATTAATCATTTATGGATTAATGCCCTTATCACTTGGCGTAGTTATTACCTTTCGGGTAACATCGAAAACCCTTTTCACAGTTAAAAGAAGTAATGCCTACTATGACTCAAGTCGCGAAAAAAATTCTGGTAACGTGCGCCCTGCCGTACGCCAACGGCTCAATCCACCTCGGCCACATGCTGGAGCATATCCAGGCTGATGTCTGGGTCCGTTACCAGCGAATGCGCGGCCACGAGGTGAACTTCATCTGTGCGGACGATGCCCACGGCACGCCGATCATGCTGAAAGCACAGCAGCTGGGGATATCCCCGGAACAGATGATCGCCGAAATGAGTCAGGAGCATCAGACCGATTTTGCTGGCTTTGACATCAGCTATGACAACTATCACTCCACGCACAGCGACGAAAACCGCGAGCTGTCGGAGCTGATCTACACCCGTCTAAAAGAGAACGGTTTCATTAAAAACCGCACCATCTCTCAGCTGTACGATCCGGAAAAAGGCATGTTCCTGCCGGACCGTTTCGTTAAAGGCACCTGTCCGAAATGTAAATCCCCGGACCAGTACGGCGATAACTGCGAAGTGTGCGGCGCGACCTACAGCCCGACCGAGCTTATCGAACCGAAATCCGTGGTTTCCGGCGCGACGCCGGTAATGCGTGACTCCGAGCACTTCTTCTTCGACCTGCCGTCGTTCAGCGAAATGCTGAAGGCGTGGACCCGCAGCGGTGCGTTGCAGGAGCAGGTGGCGAACAAAATGCAGGAGTGGTTCGAATCCGGTCTGCAACAGTGGGATATCTCCCGCGATGCGCCCTACTTTGGCTTCGAAATCCCGAACGCGCCGGGCAAATATTTCTACGTCTGGCTGGATGCGCCGATTGGCTACATGGGGTCGTTCAAGAATCTGTGTGACAAGCGCGGCGACACCGTAAGCTTCGACGAATACTGGAAGAAAGATTCCGATGCCGAGCTGTACCACTTCATCGGTAAAGACATCGTTTACTTCCACAGCCTGTTCTGGCCAGCGATGCTGGAAGGCAGCAACTTCCGCAAGCCAACCAACCTGTTCGTACATGGCTACGTAACGGTGAACGGCGCGAAGATGTCAAAATCTCGCGGAACGTTTATTAAGGCCAGCACCTGGCTGAACCACTTTGATGCGGACAGCCTGCGCTACTACTACACCGCGAAGCTCTCTTCCCGCATCGACGATATCGACCTGAACCTGGAAGATTTCGTGCAGCGCGTGAACGCGGACATCGTCAACAAGGTGGTGAACCTGGCGTCCCGTAACGCAGGTTTTATCGCCAAACGCTTTGACGGCGTACTCTCTGCCGAACTGGCCGATCCTGAGCTGTACAAAACCTTCACCGATGCCGCCGCTGCGGTTGGCGAAGCCTGGGAAAGCCGTGAATTTGGTAAAGCCATTCGCGAAATCATGGCGCTGGCAGACGTGGCCAACCGCTATGTGGACGAGCAGGCACCGTGGGTGGTCGCGAAACAGGAAGGCCGTGACGCCGACTTGCAGGCGATCTGCACCATGGGTCTGAACATGTTCCGCGTACTGATGACCTGGCTGAAGCCGGTTCTGCCGCAGCTGTCAGCCCGCGCGGAAGCGTTCCTGAACACCGAACTGACCTGGGACGCCATCCATCAGCCGCTGCTCAGCCACAAGGTGAACACCTTCAAGGCGCTGTATAACCGCATCGAAATGAAGCAGGTTGAAGCCCTGGTCGAAGCCTCTAAAGAAGAAGTGAAGGCAGCTGCCGCTCCGGTGACCGGCCCGCTGGCTGACGATCCGATTCAGGAAACCATCACCTTTGATGATTTCGCTAAAGTCGACCTGCGCGTGGCGCTGATTGAAAACGCGGAGTTCGTAGACGGTTCTGACAAGCTGCTGCGTCTGACCCTGGATCTGGGCGGCGAGAAGCGTAACGTCTTCTCCGGCATTCGTTCCGCGTATCCTGACCCGCAGGTGCTGATTGGTCGTCAGACCGTGATGGTGGCAAACCTGGCGCCGCGCAAAATGCGCTTCGGCATCTCCGAGGGGATGGTGATGGCCGCAGGCCCTGGCGGGAAGGATATCTTCCTGTTAAGCCCTGACGAAGGCGCGAAGCCAGGACAGCAGGTGAAATAATAAAAAAGCCGGATGAAAATCCGGCTTTTTTTTGCCCGGCGGCGCTACGCTTGCACGGGCCTACGGGTTTTGTAGGCCGGATAAGGCGAAGCCGCCACCAGGCTAAAAATCACCCCTTCGTGTTATGCACCCGGTGAGTCAGCCCGCGCAGGAAATTACGCAGGAACTGGTCGCCGCACTCACGGTAATTTTTGTGGTCCGGCGCGCGCATCATGGCGGTCACTTCCGGCACGGACACGCGGTATTTTTGCTCAGTCATGATCGCCACAATATCGTCCGTTTTCAGCGAGAACGCGATACGCAGCTTTTTCAGCACCGTGTTATTGTTCACCCGACGCTCCAGCGCCAGCTCAGGCGCAGATTCATCTTTGCCACGCTTATCGTAGATCAGACCGTTCAGAAAGCCCGACAGAATGATGTCCGGGCAGCGAACGAAACCCTCTTCATCTTCTTTGGTCATCCAGGTGTCGAAACCGGCGGACGTGGATTCCATGTCGGAGAGCGCAAGAATGCGCACCATGTCATTATTGTTCGCTTTCAGGGTGTAGCGCAGGCTACGAAGAATGTCGTTACTTAGCATAGAGCCTTCGAATGTCGATGATGCAATGGCGCGCAGTGTACCAGTTTTACAGGCCAATCGCCTCTTTCAAACTTTTCAGGTAGCGACGGCTGACGGGCACGGTCTGCCCGGCACGTAACACCAGCTCGGCCTGGCCGTTATCTTCCAGGCGGATCTCCTTCAGGTGCGCCATGTTCACCAGATACTGACGATGGCAGCGGATCAGCGGCGTGCGGCTCTCCAGCGTGCGCAGGGTCAGCTCGGTAAAGCCTTCGTTGCCTTCAGCGCTGGTGACATACACCCCGCTCAGACGGCTGCTGACAAAGGCGACGTCGTCCATTTGCAGGAGGTAAATCCGGCTGTGTCCGGTACACGGGATAAATTTCAGCGGCTGCTGATGTTCCGGCAGGAGCGTCACGTCCTGCACGGAACGCTCCTGACGCAGACGGGTCAGGGTCTTTTCAAGACGCTTCTCTTCAATCGGCTTCAGCAGATAATCAAACGCGTGCTCTTCAAAGGCCTTTACCGCGTACTCATCAAAGGCCGTCAGAAAAACGATATAGGGACGGTGCTCCGGGTCAAGCATGCCGACCATCTCCAGCCCGCTGATGCGCGGCATCTGGATATCAAGGAACAGCACGTCCGGGCGCAGTTTATGCACCGCACCGATGCCTTCAATCGCATTGGCGCATTCGCCCACGACCTCGATATCACTCTGCTCCTGCAACAGGACACGCAGGTTTTCCCGTGCTAACGGCTCATCATCAACAATCAGCACTCTTAACATGCGTTCTCCTCCAACGGCAATCGTAAGGTAATTCGGGTATAGCGGTCTGGCTCACAGGCGACGGTGATACCGCAGTCGTCACCAAAATGCGCGCGCAGGCGTTTATCCACCAGGCTCATGCCCAGGCCGCCTGACGCGGAAACGTCATACAGCCCGGCGTTATCTTCAATATCCAGCACCAAATGGTGGTTAAAACGGGAAGCGGAAATCATAATCTCCCCCGTGCCCAGCAGCTGCGACGTCCCATGCTTAATGGCGTTCTCCACAATCGGTTGCAGGGTAAAGGCCGGAAGATGCTGATACGCCAGCTCATCCGGGACGGATAACGACACCTGTAAACGTGACTGGAAACGCGCTTTTTCAATTTGCAGATAGGCGTTTACATGTTCAATCTCATCCGCGAGGGTGACAATTTCCGAAGGCCGCTTCAGATTTTTGCGGAAAAATGTCGACAGAAATTGCACCAGCTGCGCGGCCTGATCGCTGTCACGGCGGATCACCGCCTTCAGCGTGTTGAGCGCGTTAAACAGGAAATGCGGATTCACCTGAGCGTGCAGGAGCTTAATTTCTGACTGCGTCAGCAGCGCTTTTTGCCGTTCATACTGCCCTGCAAGGATTTGCGCCGAAAGCAGCTGGGCGATCCCCTCCCCCAGCGTGCGGTTGATGGAGCTGAACAGGCGGTTTTTGGCTTCGTAAAGCTTAATAGTGCCCATCACGCGCTGGTTTTCGCCCCGCAGAGGAATGACCAGCGTAGAGCCGAGTTTGCATTGCGGATGCAGGGAACAGCGGTACGGGACTTCATTTCCGTCGGCATACACCACTTCACCCGTTTCAATGGCACGCAGGGTGTAGGCTGAGGAGATCGGTTTTCCCGGCAGATGGTGGTCGTCCCCGGTACCGGTAAACGCCAGCAGCTTTTCACGATCGGTAATCGCCACGGCCCCGATATCCAGCTCTTTATAAAGCACCTGCGCCACCTTCATACTGTTCTCTTCGTTGAACCCCTGACGCAGGATCCCCTCCGTCGACGCCGCAACTTTTAAAGCAGTGGCAGAAAATGCCGAGGTGTATTTTTCGAACATGGCGCGTTTGTCGAGCAGAATGCGCATAAACAGCGCCGCGCCTACGGTATTGGTGACCATCATCGGCGCCGCAATGCTGCTGACCAGGTGTAACGCATCGTCAAACGGGCGCGCAATCAGCAGGATGATCGCCATCTGCGCCATTTCCGCCACGAAGGTGATCGCCCCGGCGGTAAGGGGACTGAACACTTTATCCGGGCGACCGCGCTTAATCATATAGCTGTGGACGAGACCACCGAGCAGCCCTTCGACGATGGTGGAGATCATGCAGCTTAGCGCCGTCATACCGCCCATCGAATAGCGATGCAGGCCGCCGGTTAACCCCACCAGACCGCCCACGACCGGGCCGCCAAGCAGCCCGCCCATTACCGCGCCGATGGCACGCGTATTGGCGATGGAATCTTCGATATGGAGACCAAACCAGGTCCCCATAATGCAGAATATGGAAAATACGACGTAGCAGAGGAATTTGTGCGGCAGACGGACGGTGACCTGCATCAGCGGAATAAACAGGCGCGTTTTGCTCATCAACCAGGCGATGACAAGGAACACGCACATCTGCTGAAGCAACAGCAGCACCAGATTAAACTCGTACATACTCACAAACCGCACATTCTAAAAACGCGTAACATACACTGATGGCGGTTAACTTTCTTTGAAACATGCCAAAAAAGCGATAAATCGTGTCCGCCATCACACCTTTTGCCGGAGATAACCCATCTTTCGCATAATCTGTACAAAAAAGAATCAAATCTTCCTGGTTCCGCAAAGTGGGTCTACAGTTAAGCTGGGGACGCGCAAGCCTGGGGGCGAAAATGGCGCTTTACACGATAGGTGAAGTGGCACTCCTGTGTGATATCAATCCCGTTACGCTACGGGCGTGGCAGCGACGGTATGGATTGCTTAAGCCGCAAAGAACGGACGGCGGGCACCGCCTGTTTAACGATGCGGATATTGACCGGATCCGCGAGATCAAAAGCTGGATCGACAACGGCGTACAGGTTGGCAAGGTGAAATCGCTTCTGAGCCAGGACGATCCTGATACGCAGCATCTCTGGCGCGAGCAGCAGGAAACGCTGCTGAGGCTGTTGCAGAGCGGTAATGTGCAGCGTCTGCGCGGCTGGATCAAAGAACAGGGTCGCGACTACCCCGCACAAACCCTGATCACCCATCTTTTTATTCCCTTACGGCGACGGCTCCAGTGTCAGCAAACCACCTTACAGGCGCTGCTCAGCATGCTTGACGGCGTGCTGATTAACTATATTTCCGTCTGTCTTGCTTCAGCGCGGAATAAAAACAGTAAAGATGCGCTGGTGATCGGCTGGAACGTGCACGATACCACCCGGCTGTGGCTCGAAGCCTGGATTGCCACCCAGCAGGGCTGGCGCGTTGACGTGCTTGCCCACTCGCTGGCCCAGCTCAGACCGGAACTCTTTGAGGGGCAGACGCTGCTGGTCTGGTGCGGCGAAGTCCCCTCCGCTTCCCAGCAGCAGCGCCTGATGGAGTGGCGCGAACATGGTTATCCCGTTTACTCGCTGGGGCCAAATGCGTCGTAACGGCATTTAATGGTTCATTAACAGCTGCGCTTCACCGTATAATTGTTCCGTTAACAACAGGAGCACATGATGAAGGCAACGAAACTGGCCGTAATTACCCTTTTTGCACTGATGGCCGTCAGCGGTATCGGTGGCGTTATGCTTGCAGGTTATTCATTTATTGTTCGCGGCGGTGTTGGCTGAGGTATCCAGCCAGGCGTTCAAACAGGCGATCCACCACAATCGCCGCCAGCGCAACCAGAACCGCCCCCTGAATAATATAAGCCGTATTAAACCCGCTTAATCCGATAATGATCGGCGTCCCCAGCGTATTCGCGCCGACCGTCGAGGCGATGGTTGCCGTACCAATGTTGATAATCACGGACGTCCGCACGCCAGCGATAATCACCGGGGCGGCCAGCGGCAGTTCGACCTTCACCAGCCGCTGCCAGGCGCTCATTCCCATTCCTTCCGCTACGCTCAGCACCGATGCAGGCACCGCCGCTATGCCCGCCAGCGTCCCTTGCAGAATGGGCAACACGCCGTACAAAATCAGCGCAATGATGGCAGGCTCCTGCCCAAAACCGATCGCCGGTACGGCAATCGCCAGCACGGCTACCGGCGGGAAAGTCTGCCCCGTTGCGGCGATGGTCTCCACCAGCGGGCGAAACTCCCTGCCCGCAGGCCGCGTCACCGCAATACCGGCGCCAACGCCCAGCACAATGGCAATCACGCTTGATACCGCCACCAGCCAGAAGTGCGCCAGGGTGAGATTAACAAAGCTCTCCTGCTGGTACACCGGGCGCGGTAGCCCGGGAATGAGCGCATTAAATAGCGCCGCGCTGTGTGGCATCAGGTAGAGTAAGGCGATGAACAGTCCTGTCAGCCAAAGTAACGGATCACGTACCCACTTCACTCGTCACCTCCCCCGCCAGCAAATCGCGAAAATGGATCGTCCCGCATGGCGTCCCCTGCCCGTCCGCAACGGGTAATACCTCGCACTGCCGGGCAACAAACGCCGACAGGGCATCGCGCAGGCTCATCGCATCATGCAGCGGTTCACCACCGATTTGTGCCTCCTGCGGACGCATATAGTCTCTGACGGTGCGCAGCGAGAGCAGCCTGACGCCCAGCTCGCTGCGGCCAAAAAACTCACGCACAAAATCGTTTGCTGGCGCCGTTAACAGCTCAAGCGGCGTCCCCTGCTGGACGACTTCGCCGTGATCCATCAGCACCAGCCGATCGGCCAGCCGTAGCGCCTCGTCGATATCATGCGTCACCAGCACGATGGTGCGGCCAAGAATACGGTGGATGCGGCTCATCTCGGCCTGAAGTGCGCCACGGGTGACCGGATCCAGCGCGCCGAAGGGTTCATCCATCAGCAACACCTGCGGGTTGGCGGCCAGCGCACGCGCCACCCCGACCCGCTGCTGCTGCCCGCCGGAAAGCTGGTGCGGATAGCGGTCGCGAAGCGAGGCGTCCAGGCCCAGCAGCGCCATTAGCTCGTCGACACGCTCGTTGATCTTCGCCCGGGACCATTTTTCCAGCTGTAGCACGGTGGCAATGTTCTGCGCCACCGTCCAGTGGGGAAACAGGCCGATGGACTGAATGGCGTAGCCCATACGCCGCCGCAGCTCCAGCACCGGCAGGCTGCGGATCTCTTCTCCGGCAAAGCGAATTGTTCCGCTGTCGTGTTCCACCAGCCGGTTGATCATCTTCAGCGTCGTGGATTTTCCCGACCCCGACGTTCCGATCAATACCGAGAACGCCCCCTCGGCAAAATGCAGATTGAGGTGGCTTGCCGCCGGACGGCCCGCAAAGGTTTTACTTACATCATGAAATTCAATCATTGGCTCTTCTCCTGAGCAGCGCGAGCCACAGGGCAAACAGGGCATCCAGTACGACCGCCAGCGCAATCGTGGGCACGACGCCCAGCAACACCAGATCCAGCGCGCTGCTGAGCAGGCCCTGGAACACCAGTGCCCCAAAGCCACCCGCACCGATCAGCGCGGCAATCACCGCCATTCCCACGGTCTGCACCGTCACCACCCGCAGGCTGCGAACCAGCAGCGGCAGCGCAAGCGGTAGCTGTATTTTCCAGAAACACTGGCGCGCACTCATTCCCATCGCATGGGCGCTTTCCAGCACGTCAGGCGCAACCTGGCTTAACCCCGCCACCACGCCGCGCACCAGCGGCAGCAGCGCATACAGCACAAGGGCGATAAGGGCAGGCGTCAGCCCGGTTCCGGCAATCCCTGCCGCAGCCAGCGCGGGGAAGGATTTCACCAGACCGGCGAGGGGAGCAATCAGCAGGCCAAACAGGGCGACGGAGGGGATAGTCTGAATAACGTTGAGTACGGTAAAAACGGCCCCCTGGCGGCTGGGATGCCGGTAGCACCACATCCCCAGCGGGACACCCAGCAGCAGCGCCGGGATCAACGTTCCGAACAGGATCGTCAGATGTTGCGCCAGCGCGTTGTCAAACACCTCCTGGCGGTTGACGTACTCTTTTAGCAGCGAGAGATGATTCAGATCGCCGCTGAAAAGGATCAGCAGCGGGATAACCCAGAATTGCGCATTCAGCAGCCAGCGCCAGACGGGCATCGGCGTCAGACGGCGAATGGCATCGCTACAGACCAGCAGGCAGAGTGCCAGCCACAGCCACAGGCCGCTGCCAATTGACGTGCGCGCAAGCGGGCTTTCAACCGAGGCCATCTGCGTTGCCGCCTGCCCTGCGCTCCAGAACAGTACGATAAACAGCGCTTCGCTGAGCAGAAGCGTCAGCCACTGTGCTGCACGCCCTGGCCAGAATGCCAGGACAACGGCACTCGCCAGCGCCGCGCCCAGCAGCAGCGGCGTAAATGACCAGATCTGCCAGAGCGCGCGCGGTTCGCCCGATACCAGACGGTTTGGCGCGACATTTACAAAGGGTAACGCGACCGCCGCGATGGCCACACAGGCCAACAGCAGCAGGACGCGGTTATGACATTTTATTGGCACAGCCTTATCCCGTTACTTCACAAGCCCTTGTTGTTTCAGGAAGTCGGCAGCCACTTTTTTGGCATCCAGCCCCTCAACGGCAATGCTGGCGTTCAGCTGTTGCAGCGTTTTCGCATCCAGTTTTTCAAACACCGGTTTCAGCCATGCGTCGATATCCGGGTAGGCTTGCAGAACCGCCTCGCGCACCACCGGGGTTGGGGCGTAAATCGGCTGAACGCCTTTCGGGTCGGTCAGGGTTTGCAGACCAAGCGCCGCGACCGGGCCGTCGGTGCCGTAGGCCATCGCCGCGTTGACGCCAGAGGTTTGCTGCGCCGCCGCCTTGATGGTCACCGCCGTGTCGCCACCCGCCAGAGAGAGCAGCTGTGCCTGATCAAGCTTGAAATCATAGGCTTTTTCAAACGCTGGCAGGGCATCAGCGCGCTCGATAAACTCTGCCGAGGCCGCGAGCTTAAACTCGCCCTTCTCTTTCAGGTAGCGGCTGAGATCGTCAAGCGAGGTGAGCTTGCCTTTCTCGGCGATATCTTTGCGCACCGCGATGGTCCAGGTGTTGTTGGCCGGTGCAGGCGTGAGCCAGACCAGCTTATTTTTTTCCGCGTCCAGCTTTTTGACTTTTTCGTACCCGGCTTTGGCATTTTTCCAGGCCGGATCGTTTTCATCCTTGAAGAAGAATGCCCCGTTGCCGGTGTATTCCGGGTAGATATCCAGCTCACCGGACGTGATGGCACCGCGGACGACCGGCGTGGTGCCAAGCTGAACTTTATTGACCGTTTTCACGCCGTGGCTTTCGAGCACCTGCAAAATGATATTGCCGAGCAGCGCGCCCTCGGTATCAATTTTGGAACCCACCTTAACCGGCTCTGCGGCCTGTAGCGGCAGGCTCAGCGCCGCCAGTAGCACCGTCGAACCAGCGATCCCCTTAATCATCGTCATGCTGTTTTCCTCATTATTTTGTGGCCTTTTTCATAGGCTTGAGAGAAAAGCGTAGCTTAAAACAGCGCATTTAACCGTTTTTAGTGCTTGAGGAGAGACATCCCCCGCAGTGCGGGGGATGGTGAGGCAGGAGGGGTTATTGCAGTTCGAATTCGGCTTTGTTCACGCGGGCGGAATCCACACCGATAAAGACGTTGAATTTGCCTGGCTCGGCATCGTATTTCATCTGCTGATTCCAGAACTTCAGCGCATTCACGTCAATCGGGAAGCTAACCGTTCTGGTTTCGCCCGGTTTCAGGTTGACCTTCTCGAAGCCGCGCAGCTGTTTCACCGGACGGCTCATGGAGGCCGTGACGTCCTGCACGTACATCTGGATCACCGTCGCACCTTCGCGTTTGCCGCTGTTGGTCACGTCCACGCTGGCGGTCACGCTGCCGTCACGCTTCATCGTTGGCGCCGACATTTTTACGTCAGAGACCGTAAAGGTGGTGTAGCTCAGACCATAGCCAAACGGATACAGCGGGCCGTTCGCTTCATCGAAATAACGAGACGTGTACTTGTTCGGCTTGTCGGCGTTATAAGGACGACCGGTGTTCAGGTGGCTGTAGTAAACCGGGATCTGCCCGACGGAGCGCGGGAAGGACATCGGCAGCTTGCCTGACGGGTTGTAATCGCCAAACAGCACGTCGGCAATGGCGTTACCGCCTTCAGTACCGGCGAACCAGGTTTCCAGAATGGCGTCAGCCTGCTGGTCCTCTTTCACCAGCGCCAGCGGACGACCGTTCATCAGCACCAGCACCAGCGGCTTGCCGGTGGCTTTCAGGGCCGCGATCAGATCGCGCTGGCTCTGCGGAATGGTGATATCGGTACGGCTGGAGGCTTCGTGCGCCATCCCCTGCGCTTCACCGACCACGGCGACCACCACGTCGGACTGCTTCGCGGCGTTAACCGCTTCGTCGATCATCTCCTTCGGCGTGCGCGGGTCTACCTTCACCGCTTCCTCGTACTGGTTGAGGAAGGTGACGATGTCTTTGTCGTCAGTCACGTTCGCGCCTTTGGCGTAAACCACTTTTGCGTTATCACCGACGGCGCTCTTAATGCCGGTCAGCACCGTGACGGACTGATCCGCCACGCCCGCAGCGGACCAGCTGCCCATGACGTCGCGCTTGCTGTCGGCCAGCGGACCGACCACGGCAATGGTGCCGGATTTTTTCAGCGGCAGCGTGTCGAGGCGGTTCTTCAGCAGCACCAGGCTTTCGCGGGCCACTTCGCGGGCTTCTTTACGGTGCAGACGGCTTTCGGCGTTGGTGTCCGTCGGGTCTGAGTCCTTCGGCCCCAGATGGCTGTACGGATCGTTAAACAGCCCCATGTCATATTTAACGTTCAGCACGTGGCGAGCGGCGTCGTCCAGTTCAGCCATCGTCACCTTGCCGCTCTTCACCAGCCCCGGCAGGTATTTGCTGTAGTACTCGTCGCTCATGCTCATGTTGATGCCGGACTTGAGCGCCACCCGTACCGCATCTTCCGGGTCAGACGCCGTGCCGTGCTTGATCAGCTCTTTAATCGCGCCGTGATCCGAAACGGTGATGCCCTTGAAGCCCCACTGGTCGCGCAGCACGTCTTTCAGCAGCCACGAATCGGAGGTGGCAGGCGTGCCGTTGAGAGAGTTCAGCGCCACCATCACCGCGCCGCTGCCCGCATCCAGCCCCGCTTTGTACGGTGGCATATAGTCGTTGAACAGGCGCTGCGGGCTCATGTCGACGGTGTTGTACTCTTTACCGCCCTCCACCGCGCCATAGGCGGCGAAGTGCTTGACGCTGGTCATCACCGAGTAACGATCTGCCGGGCTTTTGCGCTGCATCGCTTCCACCATGGTTTTCCCCATCGTGGCGGTTAAAAAGGTGTCTTCACCGAAGCCTTCCGAGGCGCGGCCCCAGCGCGGATCGCGCGAGACGTCCACCATTGGCGCCCAGGTCATGTTCAGGCCGTCGTCTGCCGCTTCATAAGCAGAAACGCGCCCAACGGTTTTCACCGCATCGAGGTTGAAGGAGGAGGCTAACCCGAGGCTAATCGGGAAGACGGTACGCTGGCCGTGCACCACGTCATAGGCGAAGAAAAGAGGAATTTTCAGGCGGCTGAGTTGCATCACCTGATCCTGCATGGCGCGGATATCCTGGCGGGTAACGGTGTTGAAGATAGCCCCGACCTGCCCGTCTTTGATCATCTCGCGGATGGCTTCTTTCGGGTTATCCGGGCCGACGCTGATCAGGCGCAGCTGGCCGATTTTCTCATCGACCGTCATCTTTTTGAGCAAATCCGTGACAAAGGCGTCGCGGGCTTCAGGCGTGAGCGGGTGATTACCAAACAAATCCTCTGCCAGCGCAGGTTGCAGCGCCAGGCTGACGGCGACACCTACAGAACATAGCCATTTCATGTTGTTATTCTCTCTCATCAATAACCGCGGGAAGCACCCGGCCAGACCGTGCGAAAAGCGCAGTGTGCCACAAAGCCTCAAAACCTTGCAGGGTTATTCTCTGATTTTTCTCATGAATACCCGACCGCTCAACGGCTAATCGCGCTATGCTTTACAGCGAGAAATTTGCCCCACCACAAGGAGTGGAAGATGTCTTCTGTTCGAACTGACGATAACACGGCTTTTATTAACGAACTGTCGCGCCTGGTTGGTCACTCTCACCTGCTTACCGACCCGGCCAAAACCGCCCGCTACCGTAAGGGCTTTCGCTCCGGCCAGGGCGACGCGCTGGCGGTGGTCTTCCCCGGTACGTTGCTTGAACTGTGGCGCGTGCTGAGCGCCTGCGTTGCGGCAGACAAGATTATTTTAATGCAGGCTGCGAATACCGGCCTGACCGAAGGCTCCACGCCGAACGGCAACGATTACGATCGTGACATCGTGATTATCAGCACCCTGCGCCTCGACAAACTGCACCTGCTCGACAAAGGCGAACAGGTACTCGCCTTCCCCGGCACCACGCTCTACTCACTGGAAAAGGCGCTTAAGCCGCTGGGACGCGAACCGCACTCGGTGATTGGCTCATCGTGCATTGGCGCCTCGGTGATCGGCGGGATCTGCAATAACTCCGGCGGCTCGCTGGTACAGCGCGGCCCGGCTTACACGGAAATGTCGCTGTTTGCCCGTATCGATGAAAACGGCAAGCTGACGCTGGTGAACCATCTGGGCATCGATCTGGGCGTAACGCCGGAACAGATCCTCAGCAAGCTCGATGACGATCGGGTGAAGGACGAAGACGTGCAGCACGACGGTCGTCACGCGCATGACCACGATTACATCACCCGCGTGCGCGATATCGAGGCCGATACGCCAGCGCGCTATAACGCCGATCCGGATCGCCTGTTTGAATCCTCCGGCTGCGCGGGCAAACTGGCCGTTTTTGCGGTGCGCCTTGATACCTTCCCGGCAGAGAAAAAGCAGCAGGTGTTTTACATCGGCACCAACCAGCCGGAGGTGCTGACGGAGATCCGCCGTCATATTCTGGCCGAGTTCACTCACCTGCCGGTGGCGGGCGAGTATATGCACCGGGATATTTACGACATCGCCGAACGCTACGGCAAAGATACTTTCCTGATGATCGACAAGCTCGGCACCGACAAAATGCCGTTCTTCTTCACCATGAAAGGGCGCACCGACGCGATGCTGGAGAAAGTCTCGCTGTTCAAACCCCACTTTACCGACCGCTTTATGCAGAAGCTGGGCAACGTTTTCCCGGCCCATCTGCCGGAGCGAATGAAAACCTGGCGCGATAAGTATGAACATCACTTGCTGCTGAAAATGGCCGGGGACGGGATTGCTGAAGCACAGTCCTGGCTCACCGGGTTCTTCAAAACCGCCGACGGGGATTTCTTTGCCTGTACGCCGGAAGAAGGCAGCAAAGCCTTCCTGCACCGCTTCGCCGCGGCGGGCGCCGCTATCCGTTACCAGGCGGTGCATTCCGAAGAGGTGGAGGATATTCTGGCGCTGGATATTGCCCTGCGTCGCAACGACACCGAATGGTTTGAGCATCTGCCGCCGGAGATTGACAGCAAACTGGTGCACAAGCTCTATTACGGCCACTTTATGTGCTATGTCTTCCACCAGGATTACATCGTCAAAAAAGGGGTCGACGCGCATGCGCTGAAAGAGCAGATGCTGGCGCTGCTGCATGAGCGCGGCGCACAATATCCTGCCGAACACAACGTGGGTCACCTGTATAAGGCGCCGGAGACGCTTAAACAGTTTTATCGTAAAAATGATCCAACAAACAGTATGAACCCCGGCATTGGTAAGACAACGCGGCAGAAATACTGGAAAGAGTCTGCTGAAACAGAGCAGCGCAATACCCAGGCCGCTGACGATCTCGTACAGCCAAATTTAAGAGATTGTTAAGCTCGCCTCAAACGTACTAGAGTATCTGCCTGTTGCCAGAGAAGCGTTTCTCTGGCTTTCCAAATGAGGAGCGGGCAGACCATGTCGGCTGTAGAGATTTTCCCCGAAACTGAAATCGAGGTGCGCGACGCCCTTCCTGACGATGCGCATGCCATCTCGGCGATATACGCCTGGCATGTGCTTCATGGCCGTGCGTCCTTCGAGGAAGTTCCCCCCACCGTCGATGAGATGCGTGAGCGGATGAAGCGTGTGACCGACAGCGGTTTACCGTGGCTGGTTGCGCTGTATCGCGGCATTGTCGTCGGCTACTGCTACGCCACCTTTTATCGTCCACGCCAGGCCTATCGGTACACCCTTGAGGAATCCATCTATGTGGATGCCAGCACCACCGGTCGCGGGTTTGGCTCGGTCTTACTCCAGGCGCTGATCGCCCGTTGTGAACAGGGACCGTGGCGGCAGATGATTGCCGTGGTCGGCGACGGGCAAAATAATCCCGGGTCGTTACGTCTGCATAAAAAGCACGGTTTCGAGATGGTGGGTCAGCTCAGGAGTGTGGGATACAAGAAAGGCGACTGGCGGGACACGGTGTTGATGCAGCGCCCGCTCAACGACGGGGACTGGACGCTGCCTGAGTAAGCCCGGTGCAGCCTGGTGCCCTCACCCCGGCCCTCTCCCACGGGGAGAGGGAGAAAACATTAAAAACGGTAACATGCGTTACCGTTTTGCTTTTACCTAATCGTTCTGCGCCGTCGCCATCTGTTCCGCTTTCTGCTTTTTATACGCCAGCGCTGAAGCTGGCACCGGCTGCACTTTCCCGGTTTCAATCCAGGTGCGCAGGCGGCTGGCATCCGCAAAGTGGGTATATTTGCCGAAGGCATCCATCACCACCAGCGCCACTGGCTTACCGTTAAACACGGTGCGCATCACCAGGCAGTGCCCTGCCGCATTGGTGAAACCGGTCTTGGTTAACTGAATATTCCAGTTATCGCGATACACCAGATGGTTAGTATTGCGGAACGGCAGCGTATACGCCGGATTCGAGAATGTCGCCATCTCCTCACGCGTAGTGCTGAGCTGACCAATCAGCGGGTATTGCTTACTGGCGATCAGCAGCTTCGTTAAATCCCTTGCCGTCGAGACGTTATGGATCGACAGGCCGGTTGGCTCCACGAAATGGGTATTCTTCATCCCCAGCGCTTTGGCTTTAGCGTTCATCGCGCGGATAAAGGCGTCGTAACCGCCAGGATAATGGTGGGCGAGGCTTGCCGCCGCGCGGTTCTCTGAGGACATCAGCGCCAGCAGCAGCATATTTTTACGGCTGATTTCACTGTTCAGACGCACGCGAGAGTAGATCCCTTTCATCTCTGGCGTGTGGCTGATATCCACCTTTAACTTTTCGTCCAGCGGCAGTCGTGCATCAAGCACCACCATCGCGGTCATGACTTTGGTGATGGAAGCGATCGGGCGCACCAGATCCGGATGACTGGCGTAGATCACCTTATTGGTATTCAGGTCAACGATCATCGCGCTGCCGGACGCAATCTGGGGTTGCGCAGCAGCGGTAGCGACTGCGGGCGTTTTGGCGATGGCTGGCGCGGTAGCGGACACGCCCAACAGCAGCGCAAGACTAAGGAGTGACACTCGGAATTTCAGCATGATGAGACTTCTGATAATGATTCACGCACGTTATGACGTACACCGCCTGTGTCGACGGATAAACACAGGCTGGCTTCGGCATCATAGCGGTCACCGTGCGTTGTCGCCAGCAGAGAATCATAACCAGATGCTGCATTGCTGGCATTTACGCCAGCAATGCAGGGAACCTAAAAGAGACGGTATCCATAACCCCAAAGAATAACTGTCAGGGCCAGTAGCGCCTCAAGGACCAGCACGCCGATGGCAAGCGTTGAGCTGGAGAAGCTCAGGCCCTCTTCTTTGTTGATATTGAGGAAGGTTGGCACCCCCACATACAGCAGATAACCGGTGTAAAAGAGGGCAACCGTACCGATCAGCGCGCACAGCCAGACCAGGGGATAGAGCGCGACAATACCGCTTAAGAACAGCGGGGTCGCGACGTATCCGGCGAAGACCATACAGTGTGCCAGCGACGGGCGCTGCGGATAGTTACGCGCCATCCAGTGGATGACCCGCCCCATCACCGCCACCCCGGCCAGCATCAGGCCATAAAACAGAATGGCCAGGTACAGTCCGGTAAACCAGGAAAGCTGAACCACGGTGCCGTCACCAAAGTTCCAGCCGATTTGCGTAGTACCTATAAACGCGCAGACCACCGGCACCGCTGCCATCAGCAGGACATGGTGGATATAGTGATGCGCGACCGTTTCGTTCTCGTTACGGATAACCTGCATTTCACGATCGGGATGGGAGAAAAGTCCCCAGACATGGTTCATAACGCCCCCTTGTTGTCGGCCCGTCATCGATAGCTTAAGTATAATGCAGGCTTTAGATTATTTTCTGTACAGTGGGAAATTTCCGTTGATTGCCGCGCGGTTGATGGATGGGGTATATGATTAACGCAGGCACAGAAAGGGAGACGACGTTTACGTAATGGATATCAACGGTCTTATTGAACAATATGGCTACGCCGCGCTGGTGATTGGCAGCGTAGCAGAGGGTGAAACCATCACCCTGCTGGGCGGTGTCGCCGCACATCAGGGATTGCTGAAATTTCCGCTGGTGGTCGCCGCCGTCGCGCTGGGCGGTATGATTGGCGATCAGCTGCTCTACTTTCTGGGGCTGCGCTTTGGCCCGACGCTGCTGCAACGTTTTGCTAAGCATCAAAAGAAAATCCGCCGCGCTCAGCGGCTCATCCAGCGACATCCTTACCTGTTTGTGATTGGCACCCGCTTTATGTACGGCTTTCGCATTATTGGGCCGATACTGATTGGCGCCAGCCGCTTGCCGCCGAAAATTTTCCTGCCGCTGAATATTATCGGGGCGATTGCCTGGGCGCTGATTTTCACCACGCTGGGCTACGTGGGTGGCGAAGTGATAGGCCCGTGGCTGCATAATCTCGATCAGCATCTTAAACACTGGGCCTGGTTGATCCTGGTGGTTGCGGCGGTGATTGGGGTCCGGCTGTGGCTCAGGCATCGTGAAAAGCGGCAGGGAGATGAATGAAACCCTACCCTTCCGGCTTAAACTGCGGATTCGCCAGCATAAAACCGCCATCGACAATAAACGACTGCCCGGTGGTATAGCTGGCGTCGCTGTCACACAGCCAGGCCACCAGGCTGGCAATTTCTTTGGTGTGGCCAGGCCGCGCCAGCGGAATTGACGGCATTGAGCCTTCTTTCACTTCGCTGTCGTCCATGTCGTTCATCGGGGTGGCGATCGCGCCGGGCGCAACGGCGTTTACCAGGATCTTATGCTTAACCAGTTCCAGCGCCATCGACTTGGTTAACCCGCCCAGGGCATGCTTTGCGGCGGTGTAGGCGCTGGCGTCCGGCAAGGGCGTATGTTCATGCACCGAGGTAATATTCACGATCCGCCCCCCTTCCCCTTGCTTCACCATCTGACGCGCCGCTATTTGCGAGCAGAGAAACGCGCCGTCCACGTCAACGGTGAAAATGTGCCGCCAGTCGTCAAACGACAGTTCCAGAAAAGGCGCTTTGCTCATCGCCCCGGCGTTGTTAACCAGCACGTCCAGCCGCCCGAAACGCGCGATCAGCGTGTCGATTGCTTTTGCGCCTTCCGGCAGATTGCTTAAGTCAAGATGGATGGCCTCGGCACGCTGCCCACGCGCTTCAATTTCACGGCAGGTTGCCAGCGCCCCTTTCTCATCTGAATGCCAGGTCACCCCGATATCAAACCCGCGTTCGGCCAGCATCAGGGCCGTCGTTTTACCAATCCCTGAATCCGATGCGGTAACAATTGCGACTCGCGTCATACTCACCTCCTGAAAATCTGTAAAGAGGTAAGTATAGATAATGCGCGAATTTAGCTGTGATGATATCCACCACCCAGCGCGGAAGTGAGCTGGAGCGTGGCATCCACGTACTGACCTTTAAGCAATAACCCGGAAATACGCTCTTTGAGCGCCGGAATTTTGGCTTCACTCACCCGGGAGCCAGCAATGATCCCCGCGCTGAAGCGCGCCTGCGCCAGCGCAACGACGCGCGCCGCGTCTTTTTCGATCTGCTGCTGGTGCTGATTTTTGGTGGTCAGCGTTTCCACTTCGCTGGCCGTCCGGGCGACCTGATTTACGGCATCCACCACGGCCTTGTTGTAGTTCGCCACGGAGAGGTTGTTCTGCGCCTGAGCGATATCCAGGTTCGCATTTAACCGACCGCTGTCAAAGATTGGCAGCGTCAGACCCGCAGTCACGCCCATTTGCTGCGCAGATGAGCGGAACAGGTCGCTCAGGTGCAATGCATCCTGCTGCAAGAACGCCATCAAATTGACGTCAGGGTAGAACGCGGCTCTGGCGGCCTCCACGTCGCTCATGGACGCTTCGATATACCAGTGCGCCTCCTGCAAATCCGGGCGACGAGCCAGCAGTTCATAACCGAGCGTTGACGGCAGCGAGGCCTCCACGTCCGGTAATGCATGCCGGGTGAGCGTGAGCGAAGGAGTATTGGTCAACGCATTCAGACGCGCTTCAATGGCCTTCATTTTGCCGTGTACGTCAGCGAGCTGTTCATCGGTTTTGCTGGCATTGATATCCGTTTCAACCCCTTCCACCGAGGAGGTAATACCGTGCTGATAGAGTTCACGATCGGCCCCGATGATGTTTTCCTGCTCACGTTTGATCTGCGCGAGCACGTCACCCACCGCGGCCTCGGTCTGCCAGTCCCAGTACAGCCGCGCGACGCTGCTGGCGAGCAGCTGGCGGGTCTGCTCCAGCTCCGCTTTTTGCGCATTCACTTTACCGATGCGGGCCTCAATGTGGGCGCGGTTTTTACCCCATAAATCCAGATCCCAGCCCGCCGTCAGCCCAAAGGTGCCGTTGGTGTACCATGGGCCGGTCGTCCCTGCCGCCGGGTCGGTCAGCGCAAATGGCCCCATCAGCCCCTCTGCCGACATCTTTTGCCGTTCAACATCTGCGGAAAAATCCAGTTGTGGGCCATCCGCAGCTATCGCGGCTTTCGCCTGTGCTTCCGCCAGGGTAATGCGCTGCCGGGCAATTTGCATATCCGGCGCATCCGCTATCGCTTTGGCGACCAGCGCGTTGAGCTGGGGGTCGTGATAGTCTTTCCACCATTCGCTTTTGGGCCAGTCGGCATGAGGCAGTTGGGTATTTACAGCCGCGGCAGTGACCTGCGTTTTAACGGGAGACACCGTGGCATGTTCCGGCGCGCAGGCGGCCAGCATAAAAACCAGAGGAACACTCAGAGATAAAGTAAGGGAAGGTTTCATTACGCCATGAACTCAAAAAAATAAAGGCGCAACTTACGCTTACTGACGTTGCGTTTTTTAGTAACGCGTGGCAATCCGCATATTGTTATACATTTTCATATCCGGAAATTTATAGCCCGAGATAATGATTTAATTTCATACATTCATGCTAATTATGAATCGACTGCTACACTTACTCTCGACAGACATACGCAGGAGAGGCGAATGAAAATATTATTGTGGGTTATTTTGATTATATTTCTGATAGGGCTGCTGGTGGTTACCGGCGTATTTAAGATGATTTTCTGAATCTGTTGCCCGGCTCCGCGTCGGGCAAACGTATTCACGCGTTGCTCAGTGCTTCGACTGGATCACCCGGGCAATATCCGCAGAGGTCTGTAGCGTACGGATCTCCTGAAATAATCCCAGCGCGTCGTCGTACTCTTTCCGCAAATAACTTAGCCACTGTTTAATACGCGCAACGTGATACAACCCGGTATCGCCCTGCTTTTCCAGCCGCGTATATTTTTGCAGTAGCTTCACCACGTCCGGCCACGGCATACGCGGCTCATTATATTTAACCACCCGGCTGAGGTTCGGCACGTTCAGCGCACCGCGGCCAATCATCACCGCATTACAGCCGGTCTCTTTGAGGCAGGCCTGTGCGCTCTCGTAATCCCAGATTTCGCCGTTAGCAATCACCGGAATAGTCAGCCGTTTGCGGATCTCGCCAATCGCCTGCCAGTTAATGCGCTCGGCTTTATACCCATCTTCTTTGGTTCGCCCGTGCACTACCAGCTCGGTGGCACCCGCCTGCTGCACCGCGTCAGCAATTTCAAACTGCTTATCGCCGCTGTCCCATCCCAGACGCACTTTGACCGTCACCGGCAGATGCGATGGCACCGCCTCACGCATGGCTTTGGCGCCGCGATAAATCAGCTCCGGATCTTTGAGTAACGTTGCCCCGCCGCCGCTGCCGTTCACCAGCTTTGACGGACAGCCGCAGTTAAGATCGACGCCGTACGAGCCAAGCGCTACCGCGCGGGCAGCGTTTTCAGCCAGCCACTCAGGATACTGGCCGAGCAGCTGGACGCGCACCAGCGTACCGGACGGGGTGCGGCTCTGACGATGCAGTTCCGGGCAGAGACGATAAAATGATTTTTCTGGCAGCAACATATCGACCACGCGCAGAAACTCCGTCACGCAGAGATCGTAATCGTTCACCTCGGTCAGCAGCTCGCGCACGAGCGAGTCGAGCACGCCTTCCATCGGGGCCAGTAAAACACGCATTCTGAGTACCTGTGAAAAAAGACGCGCTATAGTAGCTGCTCTCTATGTATGTTGAAAGCCCGGCGTTCCATTCTGGAATGTCTGGTATGCCCAAAATTCATGATGTGATCCGTGGCACATTTTCAGGTTTAATTGTATGATGAATACGTCTCAGCAAGGACTTTCACCATGAGCAAATCACTGAATACTATCTGGCAATACCTTCGCGCCTTCGTCCTGATTTATGCCTGCCTGTATGCCGGCATTTTTATCGCTTCGCTGCTGCCTATAACTATCCCCGGTAGCATTATCGGCATGCTGATCCTGTTTGTGCTTCTGGCATTACAGGTACTGCCCGCGAAATGGGTTAATCCGGGATGCTTCGTTCTCATTCGCTATATGGCCCTGCTTTTTGTGCCGATCGGCGTAGGGGTGATGCAGTATTACGATGTGCTTAAAGCGCAGTTCGGTCCGATTGTGGTCTCCTGTGCCATCAGTACGCTGGTGGTTTTCCTGGTGGTAAGCTGGAGTTCACACATTGTGCATGGCGAACGTAAGGTCGTTGGGGAGAAAACAAAAAAATGATGGCAAATATCTGGTGGTCCCTGCCGTTAACCCTGTTGGTGTTCTTTGCTGCGCGTAAGCTTGCGGTTCGTTTCAAAATGCCGTTGCTGAACCCGCTGCTGGTCGCCATGGTGGTCATTATTCCTTTTCTGCTGCTCACCGGCATTCCTTATGAACGTTATTTCGCCGGGAGCAAGATCCTCAACGATTTGTTGCAGCCTGCCGTGGTGGCGCTGGCGTTTCCTTTATATGAGCAACTGCATCAGATCCGCGCGCGCTGGAAATCCATCATTACCATCTGCTTTGTGGGTAGCCTTGTTGCGATGATCACCGGCACCTCGGTGGCCTTATTGATGGGCGCATCGCCGCAGATCGCCGCCTCTATCCTGCCTAAATCCGTCACCACGCCGATTGCCATGGCCGTGGGCGGCAGCATCGGGGGCATTCCGGCCATCAGCGCCGTGTGCGTGATTTTCGTCGGGATCCTCGGCGCGGTGTTTGGTCATACGCTGCTGAATATTATGAAAATTCGGACCAAAGCGGCGCGCGGCCTGGCGATGGGTACTGCCTCGCACGCGCTGGGCACCGCACGCTGTGCGGAACTGGATTATCAGGAAGGGGCATTCAGCTCGCTGGCGCTGGTGATCTGCGGGATTATCACTTCCCTGGTCGCGCCGTTTATCTTCCCGGTGATTCTGGCGGTAATGGGCTAAAATTTGCGATGCGTCGCGCAAATTTCATTTTCATTTCATAAGTTGCACACATAATGAGATTTGGATCACATATAAAGGCCGTACGGCTCCGTACACTACCGATCCATTAACCTTGATGAGGCAACGTCATGCATCCACGTTTTCAAGCTGCTTTCTCTCAGCTTGCAGAGAATTTGCAATCAGCCCTGGCTCCGGTTCTGGCGGATGTGCATTTCCCCGCCCTGCTGACGGCAGATCAGGTCACGACGCTTAAGCAGGCAACGGGGCTGGACGAAGACGCGCTGGCTTTCGCCCTGCTGCCACTGGCGGCTGCCTGCGCCCGCGCTGACCTTTCCCATTTTAACGTAGGCGCGATTGCGCGCGGCGTGAGTGGGACCTGGTACTTCGGCGGGAACATGGAGTTTCTCGGTGCGACCATGCAGCAAACCGTTCACGCGGAGCAGAGCGCTATCAGTCACGCCTGGCTGCGTGGCGAAAAAGCCCTGCGCGCCATCACCGTCAACTATACCCCTTGCGGCCACTGTCGCCAGTTTATGAATGAGCTGAACAGCGGGCTGGAACTGCGCATCAACCTGCCGGGTCGTGCGCCGCATACGCTGGGTGATTACCTGCCGGATGCTTTCGGCCCGAAAGATCTGGAGATCAAAACCCTGCTGATGGACGAGGAGGATCACGGTTACGCGCTTTCAGGCGATGCGCTCAGCGAAGCGGCCATTGCCGCCGCCAATAAAAGCCACACGCCATACAGCAAATCACCAAGCGGCGTCGCCCTTGAGTGCCGCGACGGCCGCATCTTCACCGGCAGCTATGCAGAGAACGCCGCGTTTAACCCGACGCTGCCTCCGCTCCAGGGTGCGCTGAATCTGCTCAGCCTGAACGGGTACGACTACCCGGATATTCAGCGCGCGATCCTGGCAGAAATTGCCGATGCGCCGTTGATCCAGTGGGACGCGACCGCCGCCACGCTGAAAGCGCTGGGCTGTTCAGCCCTCTACCGCGTACTGCTTGCATAATCTGGTCGGCGGGCAGAGATGCCCGCCAGTCTGACGAAAAACCCCTCAGTTGAATCGCTGTTTCTTGCGCTAACCAGGCGGGTACAGTAGCCTGAGGGAAATTTCATCATCGGTACGAGCCATCTCCATGTTAAAGCGCGTGTTTTACAGCCTGTCTGTCCTGGTCGGCATACTGCTGTTGATCGTGCTGGGTCTCGACCGCTGGATGAGCTGGAAAACAGCCCCCTACATTTTTGATGATCTACAGGACCTCCCCTACCGTCAGGTTGGCGTCGTGCTTGGCACCGCCAAGTATTACCGCACCGGCGTCATCAATCAGTATTACCGCTATTGTATTCAGGGTGCGCTGAACGCCTATAACAGCGGCAAGGTGAACTATCTGCTGCTGAGCGGCGATAACGCGCTGCAAAGCTATAACGAGCCGGTGACGATGCGCAAAGATCTGATTGCCGCAGGCGTCGACCCGGCCGATATCGTGCTCGACTACGCCGGATTCCGCACGCTTGACTCCATCGTGCGTACTCGTAAGGTGTTCGACACCAATGATTTCATCATCATTACCCAGCGTTTCCACTGCGAGCGGGCGCTGTTCATCGCCCTGCATATGGGGATCCAGGCCCAGTGCTACGCGGTGCCGTCGCCAAAAGATATGCTGAGCGTACGTGTACGCGAGTTTGGCGCCCGTTTTGGCGCACTGGCTGACCTGTACTTATTCAAACGTGAACCGCGCTTTTTAGGCCCGCTGGTGCCAATCCCAACGATGCATGAAGTGCCGGAGGATGCACAGGGTTATCCGGCGGTAACGCCAGAGCAGTTGCTGGAAATGCAGAAGAAGTAATAACTGATGTCGGGTGGCGGCTTCGCCTTACCCGACCTACGATCGCGATTTAGTAGGCCCGGTAAGCGTCGCGCCACCGGGCAAAAAAAGGCCCGCTACGTGAGCGGGCCTTTTCATTCTGAAGACCTTACTTCTTACGCGCGTACTTCAAGGAATCCAGCGCTACCGCGAAGATGATGATGGCGCCCTTGATGATGTACTGCCAGTACGGGTTCACGCCGATGTAGGTCAGGCCGTAGTTGATTACGGTGAAGATAATCACACCGGTCACCACGCCCAGCACGGTACCCACGCCACCGCTGAAGGAGACGCCGCCGACCACGCAGGCCGCAATCGCATCCAGTTCGTACATAAAGCCGAGGTTGTTGGTGGCAGAGCCGATACGGCCCGCTTCCAGCATCCCGCCGAAGGCGTAGAACACACCGGACAGGGCGTAAATCATCAGCAGGTTCAGAGCCACGTTGACCCCGGACACTTTCGCCGCTTCCGGGTTACCGCCGATAGCAAAGATGTTTTTACCGAAGCGGGTTTTGTTCCACAGGATCCAGACGAACGCCACCGCAATCAGCGCATAGAAGGTGATATAGGAGAGACGGAAGCTGCCCAGCGCAACAAACCCCTGCGTGAAGGTCGAAAAGCCGCTGTCGAAGCCAGAGATCGGGGACGCGCCGACGAAATCGTAGTACAGGGAGTTGATACCATAAACGATAATCATCGTGCCCAATGTGGTGATGAATGGCGTCACGTTCAGGTAAGCAATGATGATGCCATTAATCAGGCCGATCACCGCGCCGATGGCGCACACGATCAGGATCACCACGAAAATCGGCATGGTCGCCATCTCCGGGAACACCTTGTTGGCGTTTTCCATCGACTGCAACAGAGTTGCCGCAATGACCGCCGCCAGACCCACCTGGCGCCCTGCCGAAAGGTCAGTCCCCTGGGTCACGATAAGCCCCGCCACGCCAAGCGCGATAATAATACGTACGGAAGACTGGGTCAGAATGTTACTCAAGTTCAGCAAACTTAAGAACGTAGGGTCCTGGAAAATAATAATCGCCAGCAAGACTAAAAGAACAACGTAAATACCGCCTTCTTTCAGATAAGTGAGAAAACTTTTTTTATTTAACGCACTCATGAGGAGCCCCTGATCTTAAAGGTGCAAAGACGCAAGACGCAAAATTTCGTTTTGCGTTGTCGTTTTGGTGTCAACAATACCGGCAACGAGACCATTGCTCATAACCAGAATACGGTCTGTGATCCCTAACAATTCCGGCATTTCGGAAGAAATAATAATGATCCCTTTATCTTTTTTCGCCAGCTCAGCGATCAGCTGGTAAATCTCAAATTTTGCCCCGACGTCGATACCGCGCGTAGGTTCATCCAGCATCAGAATTTCAGGCTGGGTTAATAGCCAGCGACCGATAATGACTTTCTGCTGGTTGCCACCCGAGAGTGAACCAATTTGCGTACGGTGGCCCGGCGTTTTCACGCGCATGGAGTCAATCACCCACTGGGTATCGCTCTTCATGCGGGAGTTATCCAGCAGCCCGACTTTGTTTTTGTAATTGCGAATATTAGAAATTAACGAGTTAAAGTTAATATCCAGATAAGCGTAAATACCGGTGGAACGACGTTCTTCCGTCACCAGCGCAAAACCATTATTAATGGCTTCGTTGGCGTTGTGGTTATTGATTTTCTTACCGTGCAGGGTAATGGTGCCTTCGGCTTTCTCACGAATACCAAACAGGGTTTCCACGATATCGGTACGCTTAGCGCCCACCAGCCCTGCAATGCCAAGAATCTCGCCCTTGTGCAGATCGAAAGAAACATCGCGAATAGACGGCTGACGCAGCGAGGTCAGGTTACGCACCTCCAGAATCACTTCGCCTGGCTTGTTTTCTTTATCCGGGAAGCGCTGGTTGAGGGAACGGCCAACCATCATGGCGATGATCTTGTCCATATCCAGCCCTTCCAGCGGCTGAGTGGCAATCCACTGGCCGTCGCGCAGGATGGTGATTTCATCGCACAGCTGGAAAATCTCTTCCATTTTATGCGAGATGTAGACAATGCCGCAGCCGCGATCTTTCAGCTTGCGAATAATGGTAAAAAGGTGATTAACCTCTTTTTCCGTTAATGACGAAGTCGGTTCATCCATGATCACGATTTTCGCATCGTAGGAGAACGCTTTGGCAATTTCGATCATCTGCATCTGGGAAACAGATAATGTCCCGACGCGTGCGCGCGGGTCGATATCAATATCCAGCTCATCAAAAATGGCTTTGGTGTCTCGATACATTTTATCCTGATCGACAAAGACACCTTTGGTTGGATAACGACCCAACCACATATTATCCATAACCGAACGTTGCAGAACCAGGTTTAATTCCTGGTGTACCATCGAGATACCGTTTTCCAGTGCTTCTTTCGCTGAATGGAAGTCGATCTCTTTTCCCTGAAAAAGAATGCTGCCAGAATCTTTTTGATAGATCCCAAAAAGGCATTTTAATAATGTTGATTTACCCGCACCGTTTTCACCCATTAATGCATGAATAGAGTGAGGACGCACTTTTAAATTAACATTATCGAGTGCCTTAACACCGGGGAATGACTTGTTGACACCGGTCATTTCCAACAAATATTCACCGGACGACTGAGTAGTTGTGCTGACCATAATTATACCTTGTTGGCCTCGCATATCGCGTTATAAAAGGGCGCAACGAATTGCGCCCAGTGAAGACAATTCAGATAACTTATTTACCGATAAACTCAGCCAGGTTGGACTGGTCTACGCCCACGTATGGAACGCGAACGATTTTATTTTCAATTTTCCAGCTGGTGCCGTCAGCCGCGCCTTTACCGTCGGCCAGGTTTTTCGCCAGATCGAAGGTGGCTTTCGCCTGGTTGTTGGCATCGTTCAGCACGGTACCGGCCATTGCGCCAGATTTCACCAGCGCCAGCGCTTCTGGCAGGGCATCCACACCGAATACAGGAATAGCGGATTTGTTGTGTGCTTTCAGCGCTTCAACGGCACCCATTGCCATCGCATCGTTGTTGGCGATGACCACTTCAATTTTGTTGGCGTTCGGGCCAGAGAGCCACGCATCCATCTTATCTTTCGCCTGAGCGGTGTCCCACATTGCGGTGTCTAACGCCAGCTGCTGGGTTTTCAGACCCTTGTCGTTCAGCTCTTTGATAACGTACGTGGTACGGGCTTCAGCATCCGGGTGGCCCGGTTCGCCTTTCAGCAGAACGAACTGAATCTGGCCGTCTTTGTTCAGATCCCAGTTTGGGTTCGCCGCCCAGTGTTTGGCAATCAGATCGCCCTGGATAATGCCGGACTCTTTGGAGTCAGTGCCCACATAATACGCTTTGTCATAGCTATCCAGCGCTTTACGGGAAGGCTCTTTGTTGAAGAAGACGATTGGCACGTTCTGGCCGCGCGCTTTCTCAATCACCGTCCCTGCCGCTGCCGGGTCGACCAGGTTAATAGCCAGCGCTTTCACCCCTTTTGCCAGCAGAACGTCAATCTGATCGTTCTGTTTGGACTGGTCATTCTGGGAGTCATTCATCAGCAGCTGCACGTCTGGCGCTGATTTAGCATCTTTTTCAATTGCTTTACGCACAACAGACATGAAGTTGTCGTCGTATTTATAGATAGTCACGCCAATACGGGTATCCGCAGCGTGGGCTGCTGCGCCAAAAAGCATGCTTGCCATAACAGCAGACAGAGTCAACACCTTCTTATTCATGGTATCTCCGGTTTTTTTTATGCAGGGTAGTTCTTGTGAAAAACGGTTGGCGGGCAGATGTTAATAAAACGTTACTGATCGCCGAAGTTCACTTATAAAATGTCCAGCTTCCGTGTTCGGTAACGCTCCAGAAATGCGTTTTATTCGTTGTTTGAGGCACTCTCGTAACGGTAAAAGTGAATAGTCACCGTTACATTGTGTTTCAGCCCCTAAAACGCTGACATCATAGACAGCGGCTTGTTAAGATACTGTGAATTTACTCACAGATTGAAAACGGTTACATCACGTGATGTTATCAGTTAGTGATCGGAGCCACAGTTTGTCGAACAGAGACCGAATGGCGGCGTACTAAAGTCGGCATAAAACAATGCGTTGCGTCAGGATCTAACAGCCCTGCCGCCCCCTGTAACGCCAGCTCTGTCGCCAGTTTCGCCATCGACGCAATGGGGTAACGCACCGTTGTCAGCTGCGGATCGGTGTAACGGGCAATCGGGATATCATCAAAACCAATCAGCGATAAATGCTGTGGCACCGCAATGCCGTTGTCTTTCAGCGCGGTAAGCGCCCCCGCCGCCATGCTGTCGTTATAGGCAAACACGGCCGTCAGCTGAAGATTACGCCCCAGCAGTTCAACCATTGCCGCTTCACCGCCCTGCATGTCCGGCGAACCGGTACCTACCCAGCTCTCCAGCGGCGCGATGCCCTGCTCTTTCAGGGCGTTTTGCCAGCCTTCACGGCGCATCATGTCGTCTTCTATACCGTGACTGGAGGCCAGATAACCAATGCGCTGATGGCCGTTGCTGATGAGCATCCGCGTCGCCATCATCGCGCCGCTGATGTTATCCAGACCGACGCAGCGGTGCGCGTAACCGGGCACGATACGGTTGATCAGCACCATGCCGGGGATCTGCTCCATAAACCCGGCCAGCTCTTCATCGCTCAGGGCTTTAGAGTGCACAATCAGGGCGTTACAGCGCTGACGGATCAGAACTTCAATGGCATAGCGCTCTTTTTCAGCCTCATGATAGCTGTTACCAATCAGCACATATTTCTGGTGCTGCTGGGCAACAACGTCCACCGCTTTAACCAGCGCACCGAAGAAGGCGTCCGACACGTCCATCACCACGACGCCAATGGTATCGCTGACCTGCGTCGCCAGCGCCTGGGCATTGGCGTTTGGCCGGTACCCCAGTTGGGTCACGGCTTTCATCACGGTTTCACGCGTTTCAGGGCTGACCAGCGCGCTGTTGTTCAGCACGCGGGAGACGGTAGCAACAGAAACACCCGCCTGGCGGGCGACGTCACGAATGGTGATCATATTCACCATCCTTTAAAGGATTGCAGCAACTCACAGACACCCCCTGTGTTTAGCAAGGTGGCTATTCTGGCAGCGAGAGAGAGGAGACTACGTGAAGAAGCTCACACAGATGAAAACGCTTACATCCGTTTTGTTAATGATTGTGATCCAGATCGTTATCTGGATGTATTACGCAATGACACGCCCGAAGCACGGGCGGTTAACTGTCGCCATGCCCATTCCAGCGGGCCCTGGCGGAAATAACGCAGCCAGACAACCGAAAACACCACGTTAACAATCCAGACCGGAATAACAAACGCCAGTAGGGTGAGTCGGTCGAATTTAATAAACAGGCCGAATCGGTAGAAAAGCGTGGTGCATATCAGCGTTTGCAGGATGTAATTGCTTAACGCCATCCGCCCAACGCAGGCCACCGCACTGACGATCCACAGGCGAGAAAGCTGGGGCCAGAAGCCATAGATCAGCGCCGCATAGCCAATGGTCTGGAACGGCGCGCTCAGTTCGCGCGGCACCTGCAACAGGAACGCGCACCAGCGGTAATCCCACTGAAGATGCCACTGCACAATCACCGCCGGGAGGTTGATGATCACACCGAGCAGCACCAGCCCTGCTCCCGTACGACGATAGTGACGCAGGCTAAATTCCCCTTTCAGCCAGCCGGTGCGCATCAGGGCGGCCCCCATCAGCATCATCCCCGCCAGCTGCCAGCCGTATTGCGCCCCCAGCGCCAGCAGGTTATCGCCGAGCATATCGGCCCGGTTGCCGATCGCTTCCATGCCGCCTTTCAGCTTCCAGAACTGCTCATATTGCAGGTTAGCCGCATCCGGGATCCACGAACGGCTGGTGGCGCCACCGGCAATCATGCCGAGCAGCAATAACACGCACAGTCCCATGACATAGAGCATTACGCCGGTGTTAAACAGGCTTTTTACACCGGGCGCGTCGCGGATCAGGCGCCAGCAAATCAGGCCCACCAGACCATACGCGAGCAGAATATCGCCGTCCCAGAAAAGCAGCCCGTGAATAAAGCCGAGGATAACCAGCAGCGTTAAACGCGCCTGGATCCAGCGTGTACCGCGTTTGAGGAGAAGCTGAAGTCCCGCGCCAAACAGAAGCGCAAAGAGGGTCAGGAATTTCACCTGTGCGAAGAGATCGAGAATTGCCCACGTCCAGGCATCGCTGCGCGTGATGTCGCCATACCACGCAGGATTCAGATAGGCGGCCTTCGGCAGACCGAAGGCGCTGATATTCAGCAGCAGGATACCGAGAATGGCGACGCCGCGAACAAAATCGAGCGTGACGTTTCGCTCCATGGTCCCTGCCCTGTCTGATTAGTTGTGGTGACGCACCGCGCGCAGGAACTCCTGACGGGTGTTCTGGCTCGATTTGAACAGTCCGCCCAGCGAGGTGGTGGTGGTCGCGCTGGTTGCATCACGCACGCCGCGCGCTTTCACGCAGTAGTGCACCGCGTCGATAGAGACCGCCACGTTGTTAGTACCCAACAGAGTTTGCAGTGCGGTCAGGATCTGCTGCGTCAGACGCTCCTGCACCTGCGGACGCTGGGCAAAGAACTGCACGATGCGGTTGATCTTGGACAGGCCAATCACCGTATCTTTTGGAATATAGGCCACCGTCGCTTTACCATCGATGGTCACAAAGTGATGCTCGCAGGTGCTGGTCAGCGTGATGTCGCGTACCGTCACCATCTCATCGACCTTCATTTTGTTTTCAATGACGGTGATTTTCGGGAAGTTCGCGTAATCCAGGCCGGAGAAAATTTCGTCGACGTACATTTTCGCGATGCGGTGCGGCGTCTCCATCAGGCTGTCGTCGCTCAGATCGAGATTCAGCAGTTGCATGATCTCCGTCATATGGCCGGCGATCAGACTCTTGCGGGTGGCATTGTCCAGCTCCTGCACGGGCGGGCGCAGTGGCGTTTCAAGACCGCGCGCAACCAGCGCTTCATGGACAAGGGCTGCTTCTTTACTGAGTGATGACATTCTTTTCTCCTGCAGGTGTGGCGTCTTTTGCCCTCGTTGTGGCAAAAGTGTGCGCTCATTGTGCGTGAGGCGACGCACATAATCCAGTATTCACGACGATAATTATTGCAATTGCTGTTGCCTTTCAGCCTGACGGTTCCAGACTAACGCCCCGGCAACGAACAGCGCGATCCCCGCCAGCCCCAGCGCAGGCTCCAGCCGGTGCGTGAGCCAGGTTGACAGTGCCGACGTGACCGGCCCCACCAGCTGACCAATGGCATACCCGGTGGTGAGCAGACCCGCCATATAACGCGTGTGGTCTGGCGCCAGCTCGCGTCCGCATAATAGCGAGAGCTGCACCGCGCAGAGGAAGCCGCCGCCCACCAGCAGTCCGCCCGTCAGCAAGCCGCCAATGCCCGGCAGCAGCCAGGCCGCCAGCACGCCAACGCCCTGTAACCACAGAACAATCGCCAGCCTGCGGTTAGCGCTTGATGTATGCCGCAGGGCAATGCTGAGCGCAATCCCCACCACCGAGGCGGCGCCAAATATCGGCCAGACAAACTGGGCAAACAGGCTGCCGGGAAAACGCACCGCGGCCATTTGCGATAAAAAGGTTGCCGGGAGGATATAGCCGAATCCTGCCAGGCTGTAGCTCCAGACCAGACGCTTGAGATCTGCGGTCAGCAGCAGCGGTTCAGGTGCGGTACCGGGGCGATGAAGTTGTCCCGCGCGCGGCAAATAGCGCGCCACCAGCACAATCAGCACCAGCGCCAGTACGCCGTAGATTTGCCATGCTGCCCCGGCTGAAAGGGATTTCGCCTGAATATAGACCGCCAGCAGGCCGCTCAGGGCAATTCCGGCCCCGGGTCCGGCAAAGACGGCCGCACTGAGTCCCGGTTTGCCCAGCTGCCCCAGCCGCTCGTTGGTCCAGGCGGCAATCAGCACCATCGACCAGCCGCTCATGCAGCCGATCACAAAGCGCAGCAGACCGTGAACGACGGCATTTTCTGCCGCCGCGGAGAGCAGCGTCAGCGCCACCGCACCGGTGATGCCAAGCCAGAGACGTGTTTCAACGAAGCGATGCGCCCGCATGGCATCCCATGCCCCTACCAGATAGCCCAGATAGTTCATTGCTGCCACCAGCCCCGCGCTGGTGAGCGTGAGTTGCCCGGCGGCAATCATCAGCGGCACCTGAGGGGTGAAGGCGAAGCGCCCTATCCCCATCGCGACGACCAGAACCACAAATCCGCTGAGCGCGATACGCAGCGCCATGATCGCTCCAATTGTTAAAGAAAAGTAAATTTATGATGCAACATCTCGCCGTCCTGCGAAAGTGAAAGTTGCTCACAGGCCAATGAAAACTCTGTATTATGCGTTTTATGAATCGTTTTTCGTAAAAGGAGCCCTGCATGGAACTGCTCGAAGAGCATCGTTGTTTTGAAGGTCGACAGCAGCGCTGGCGGCACGACTCCACCACGCTGAATTGTGCTATGACGTTCAGCATTTTCCTGCCCCCTGCGGACAATCCCCCGGTGCTGTACTGGCTTTCAGGCCTGACCTGCAACGACGAAAACTTCACCACCAAAGCGGGTGCCCAGCGTATTGCCGCCGAACTGGGCATAGCGCTGGTCATGCCAGACACCAGCCCGCGTGGCGATGACGTGGCCGACGATGCCGGATACGACTTGGGTAAAGGCGCCGGGTTCTATCTCAACGCCACGGAACAGCCTTGGGCGAGCCATTACCACATGTATGACTACATTCGTGATGAACTGCCTGCCCTGGTGCACGCTCAGTTTGCGGTCAGCGAGCGCTGCGCGATAAGCGGTCATTCGATGGGCGGCCACGGCGCGCTGATCATGGCGCTGAAAAACCCGGGGAAATACACCAGCGTGTCCGCGTTTGCACCGATTGTGAACCCAACGCAGGTGCCGTGGGGGCAAAAAGCCTTTACGCATTATCTGGGTGAAGATGCCGAGAAATGGCAGGAATGGGACAGCTGCGCGCTGATGCTGGCGAGCCAGCCAGAAAACGCTATTCCGATGCTGGTGGATCAGGGCGACGCCGACCAGTTCCTCGCCGGGCAGTTACAGCCTGCGTTGCTGGCGGAAGCCGCACGCCAGAAGGACTGGCCGCTGACGCTGCGCATTCAGCCGGGATACGACCACAGCTATTACTTTATGGCGTCCTTTATTGAGGATCATCTCCGCTTCCATGCGGAGCATCTGTTCAGGTAAGTTCCGCCTTTTGCCCGGTAGCGCCTCCTGTCTACCGGGTCTTTCCCTCACCCTCTTTACATCCTGCTATCCGCCTGAATCCAGCCTCTTTTCTGCACTCCTTTATCAAACACAAATGATTTCAATTATCATTTGTGTTTACAATTCTACATTCTTTTGTACAATTCCAGGCTCTTCTCCATCGCAAAGAGTTCTTACAAGACAAAAACATACAGTTCTCAGGGTTATCCCGATGGAGTTTTATTCATTTTTATACGGAATGTACAAATGACAATACCACGCATTAAACTCCTGGCCGTCGCCGTTGGCGCTGCCACATGTTCCTCCTTCGTTCACGCAGCCGATCAGGACACCGTTGTCGTCACCGCGACCGGTTTTGAACAAAAGATCCAGAATGCTCCCGCCTCCATCTCTGTGATTTCAAAACAGCAAATTGAAGATAAAGCCTACCGTGATGTTACCGATGCCCTGAGAGACGTCCCGGGCGTGGTCGTCACGGGCGGCGGGAGTAGCAGTGACATCAGTATTCGCGGCATGGCCTCTCAGTACACCCTGTTCCTGGTGAACGGCAAACGCGTCAGTACGCGAAGCACCCGCCCAAACAGCGACAACTCGGGTATTGAACAAGGCTGGCTGCCGCCGCTGGAGTCCATTGAGCGCATCGAGGTCATCCGCGGCCCGATGTCCTCGCTGTACGGCTCCGATGCGATGGGTGGCGTTATCAACGTCATCACCAAAAAAGTCTCGAACACCAAAGCCTGGACCGGTTCGTTGCACGGCGATGCCACCTTCCAGGAAAACCATGATTCCGGCGATATCTTCCAGACCAACGCCTACGCTTCTGGTCCTCTGATTGACGGGCTGCTGGGCGCAAAAGTGACGGGGCTGTTGTCACGCCGCGCAGAAGATAAGATCGTGAACGGCTATAACGAGCAGAAGATGCGTAACGGTGGTATTACGCTGAACTTCACGCCGGACGAGAAGAACGATTTCGACCTTGATTTTGCTCGTGAGCTTCAGGACAGAAACAGCACGCCGGGGATGTCAAAAGCGACGGAAACCTGCCGGGGAACGACCTGTACGCCAACCACCAAAAGCGACTCGCGCTATGAGCATACGACCTACTCGTTAACCCACAGCGGTTATTACGATGACTTCAATACCACCAGCTATATCCAGCAGGAAGAGACCAATAATCCAGGTCGCGAAATGCGCTCCTATAACACCACCTTCAACAACCAGAACCAGGTTTTCCTCGGCGATCACACTCTGACCCTTGGCGGGCAGTATCGCTATGAGAAACTGCGCGACAACGGTAATCAGCTGGAAGCTGCTGACGGCCTGAACAAACTGACGCGCTGGAGCTGGGCCCTGTTTGCCGAAGATGAATGGTCAATGACGGAAAGCTTTACGTTGACCGGCGGCCTGCGGATGGACAAAGACCAGAACTACGGTACTAACTGGACGCCGCGCGGTTACGGCGTATGGCACCTGGCCGAACAGTGGACGTTGAAAGGCGGGGTTTCGGCTGGCTATCGTGCGCCGGACCTGCGTCAGTCGTCTGCCAGTTGGGGCCAGGTGACCGGTGGCGGACGTCTTGACGGTATCATCGTCGGCAACCCGGATCTGAAACCAGAGAAGAGCCTCAGCGAAGAACTCGCCCTGCTCTGGGATAACAACGATAACCTGAATGCCGGTGTGACGCTGTTTAATACCGACTTCAAGGACAAGATTACGGAAGTTCGCCGCTGTAACAGCAGCGCCGATCCCGCCTGTACGATTGGCGGTCACAGCTATGATTTCGTGAGCGACCGCGTCAACGTGGACAAAGCCAACATGCGCGGTGTGGAATCCTCCTTCGGCTGGAAAATCACGCGCGATCTGAACTGGACGGCAAACTATACCTATACGGAATCCGAGCAGAAGAGCGGCCAGTTCTCCGGCAAGCCACTGAACAAAATGCCGAAACACATGTTCAACACCACCCTCGACTGGCAGGCGACGCACGATGTCGGTTTCTGGAGCCGCGTGAACCTGCGCGGTAAAACGTCTGAGTACCTGAGCCGCACGTCAATGTCCCAGGGCACACCGTCCTACACTCAGGTTGACGTCGGTATGCGCTACAACGCCAACAAAAACCTGCTGGTAACCGCCGGTGTGTATAACGTGCTTGATAAGCAGATTGATTACGATACGTATGACACCGTGCTCGACGGGCGTCGCTATACCGTTGGCATGACCTACAGCTTCTGATCTGCCCATAAAAAAGCCCGCTCAACTGAGCGGGCTAAAAGAGAGGAAGTGCGGTTATTGTTTAAATCGTTCCGGGAAATCCATTTCACTGTAGCGAACGAAGCGTGTTCCTTTCGTCAGTTTGTAGCCAAACCAGATGATCAGGAACAGCGGAATGCCAATATAGGTGGCCGTGACAGCGCCCCAGTCAATGGTGTCCGCAAGGAAGGCCTCATAGTTCTGGCCCAGGGTAATGATCAGGCACAGAACGAAGGCGAAAATCGGCCCCAGCGGGAAGAACCCTGAACGGTACGGCAGATTATTCAGATCATGACCCTGCTTGACGTACCCGCGACGGAAACGGTAGTGGCTGATGGCAATACCCAGCCAGGCAATAAAGCCCGTCATACCAGAGGTGTTAAGCAGCCACAGGTAAACCGTCTGGTTGCCGAACATGGAGGTCAGGAAACAGAGGCCCGCAATCACCGTGGTCGCATACAGCGCGTTGCGTGGCACGCCACCGCGAGACAGTTTTGAGAAAATACGCGGCGCTTTGCCGTCGCAGGCCAGGGTGTAGAGCATACGGGTGGAGGCGTACATCCCGGAGTTACCCGCAGACAGTACCGCCGTCAGGATCACCGCGTTCATCACCGCCGCCGCAGAGAGCAGACCCGCGTGCTGGAAGACCAGCGTGAACGGGCTGACGCTGATGTCTTTGACATCGTTACGCAGCAGGCTTGGGTCGGTATACGGAATGATCAGGCTGATAATCAGGATCGCGAAGACATAGAACAGCAGGATACGCCAGAACACCTGACGCACCGCGCGCGGAATGTTCTTCTCCGGGTTTTCGGATTCACCGGCCGCGATACCAATCAGCTCCGTGCCCTGGAAGGAGAAGCCAACAATCATCGCCACGCCAATCATCGCCGAGAAGCCCCCGGCAAACGGCGCATCGCCTATCGTCCAGTTACTCCAGCCCGCCGGTTCAGCCCCTTTGAAAATACCAACGATCATCGCCACACCGACGACGATAAAGATGATGACGGTTGCCACTTTGATCAAAGAGAACCAGTATTCCGCTTCGCCGAAACCGCGCACGGAGATGTAGTTCAGCAGGAAGATAACCGCCAGGAACAGAGCGCTCCAGATCCAGCCTGGCGTGTCCGGGAACCACCAGGTCATGACCAGCTGTGCGGCGACGAGGTCAACGGCGATGGTCACCGCCCAGTTGTACCAGTAGTTCCAGCCCAGCGCGAAGCCGAAGCCTTCTTCAACGTATTTTTGTCCGTATGTAGAAAACGAACCAGACACCGGCATATATGCCGCCAGTTCGCCCAGACTGGTCATCAGGAAGTAAACCATCAGGCCAATCAGGATATAAGAGAATAATGCCCCACCCGGGCCGGCTGCCGAAATCGTTGCGCCAGAGGCAACGAAAAGACCTGTACCGATGGAGCCGCCAATGGCGATCATCGTCAGGTGACGCGCCTTAAGTGCGCGACGTAGCGCGGGCGCTTCTGTGGTTTTAGTTTCTGAAACCATGTGAAAATGCTGTCCATTCAATAAATGAGGCGCGATTGTAGCAGACGATCTGCGTTGCTTCCGGCAGAAATGCTCTGTTATTAGAGAGCTTCATGACTCGGCCAGGATTATAAGTAAAGCATAATTTTTTCCCCTCACCCCAGCCCTCTCCCCTCTGGGGAGAGGGCTGGGGTGAGGGGCGCTTTTACATCTCGCAGTAGCGCAGAAAACGCTGGAGCGCGCTGGAAAGGTGTTTCTGACGATGATGGATGCACCACAGCGTGCGCACCAGCTTCGGCAGTGGAACGGGGATCTCAACCAGTGAGCCGGTTTCCAGCTGTTCGGCGATCACCCGTCGGGAAAGACAGCTGATACCCAGGCCATGACGGACGGCGTGCTTAATGGCCTCGGAGTTACCTAACTCCATCCCTAACTGGAACTGCGGCAGATGGGACAGCAGCAGGTAATCGACAATCTCACGCGTGCCGGAACCCTGCTCTCGCAGGATCCACTGCGCCTGCGCAAGACGCGCCAGCGTGACCTCGCCCTGGAGTAAGGAAGAGGCCGGGGAAGCAAACACCACCAGCTCATCCTCAAGCCAGGGTTCCGCAATGATATCGACGTTATGGCACGGCCCTTCGATAAGCCCGATATCCACGCGGAAATCAATGACCGCGTTAATCACGTCCTGGCTGTTGCCCACGCTCATCTCCAGCGGCAGGGTCGGGAAATCCCGGCGGTAGCGGGCGATCACTTCCGGCAGGACGTAGTTGCCGATCGTGCTGCTGGCGTAGACGCGGATCGCGCCGTTGTCTTCGCGGAACAGCTGTTCAATTTCAATCGCCTGCTCCAGCAAGGCCAGCGCGCGCGGGTACAGCAGGCGGCCATGTTCGTTCACCACCAGCCGCTTCCCTACCCTGTCGAAAAGCTGCACGCCCAGTTGCCCTTCAAGATCGGTCAAGGCCGCGCTGACGGCGGACTGCGAGAGCGCCAGCATTTGTGACGCCTGGGTTGTCGAGCCGCTTTTCAGCACTTCGGCAAAAACTTCCAGCTGACGCAATGTAATGTGCATGGTTGCTTACCACTTATAAAGATTGATTATAAATATATAATCAATTTTATTTTTAAGCCAGAGCGCCGTAACCTTTAGCCAGACAAAGGAGAAGGTTATGTCAGAAATCACCTTACAACATCATCGTACAGTGTGGCACTTCGTGCCGGGTCTTGCGCTCAGCGCCGTGGTTACCGGTGTGGCCTTATGGGGCGGCAGTATACCGGCAGTTGCCGGTGCGGGGTTCAGCGCCTTAACGCTGGCCATTCTGCTCGGCATGGTGGTGGGGAATACCGTTTACCCGCACATCTGGAAATCCTGCGACGGCGGCGTGATTTTCGCCAGGCAGCATTTATTACGTCTCGGGATTATCCTTTACGGTTTCCGCCTTACCTTTTCGCAGATTGCGGATGTGGGCGTCAGCGGGATTGCCATCGACGTCCTGACCCTTTCGAGCACTTTTTTACTGGCGTGCTTTATTGGCCAGAAGATCTTTGGCCTGGATAAACAGACCAGCTGGCTGATCGGTGCAGGCAGCAGCATCTGCGGTGCGGCCGCGGTGCTGGCGACGGAGCCGGTAGTCAAAGCAGAAGCCAGTAAAGTGACGGTGGCGGTCGCGACGGTTGTTATCTTCGGTACGCTGGCGATCTTCCTGTACCCGGCCATGTATCCGCTGGTGGCGCACTGGTTTAGCCCGGAAACTTACGGCATCTATATTGGCTCGACCATGCACGAAGTGGCACAGGTGGTGGCGGCAGGTCATGCCATTAACCCGGAAGCGGAAAACGCGGCAGTCATCGCAAAAATGCTGCGCGTAATGATGCTGGCGCCGTTCCTGATTTTCCTCGCGGCACGGGTTAAACAGCTTGCTCCGGCTGGCGGCAACGAGAAGAGCAAAATCACCATTCCGTGGTTTGCGATCCTGTTCATCGTGGTCGCCATCTTTAACTCCTTCCACCTGCTGCCAAAAGCGGTAGTGGAGATGCTGGTGACGCTGGATACGGTGCTGCTGGCGATGGCAATGGCGGCGCTGGGTGTGACCACTCACGTCAGCGCGCTGAAAAAAGCCGGTGCGAAACCGCTGCTGATGGCGCTGGTGCTCTTCATCTGGCTGATTGTGGGCGGCGGCGCGATTAACCTTGCGGTACACAGCCTGTTGGCATAAACCATCTCGTCCTTCTCCTGTTAACCCGTTATCATAGGCATTTCGGGTTAACAGGAGTCTTTTTATGAAATATGTTGGAGCGCACGTCAGCGCTGCCGGTGGCCTTGCCAATGCCGCCATTCGCGCCGCCGAAATCGAGGCGACCGCTTTCGCCCTGTTCACCAAAAACCAGCGCCAGTGGCGCGCCGCTCCCCTCACCGCAGAAGTGATTGATGACTTCAAGGCCGCCTGCGAAAAATACCACTACGGGCCTGGCCAGATCCTCCCGCACGACAGCTATCTGATTAATCTTGGGCATCCGGTTCAGGAAGCGCTGGAAAAGTCCCGTGAGGCGTTTCTCGATGAAGTCCAGCGCTGCGAGCAGCTGGGGCTGACGCTGCTGAACTTCCATCCCGGAAGCCATCTGATGCAAATCGACGAAGACGCCTGTCTGGCGCGCATCGCCGAATCCATCAACATGACGCTGGATAAGACCAAAGGCGTCACCGCAGTGATTGAAAACACCGCCGGTCAGGGCAGCAACCTCGGCTTTAAGTTCGAACATCTGGCGGCGATTATCGACGGCGTGGAGGACAAATCCCGCGTGGGCGTGTGCATTGATACCTGTCACGCGTTTGCTGCCGGTTATGATCTGCGCACAACCGAGGCCACAAAAAACACCTTCGATGAGTTTGAACGCGTGGTGGGCTTTAAGTATCTGCGCGGTATGCACTTAAACGATGCGAAAAGCGCGTTCGGCAGCCGCGTTGACCGTCACCACAGCCTGGGTGAAGGCAATATCGGCCACGATGCCTTCCGCTTTATCATGCAGGACGCCCGCTTTGACGGTATTCCGATGGTGCTGGAAACCATCAATCCGGATATCTGGGCAGAAGAAATTGCCTGGCTGAAGGCGCAGCAGACCACTGAACAGGCGGCATAAAAAAAAGCCGGGTGCGTAATGCGACCCGGCTTTTTTTGTAGGTCGGGTCAGGCGAAGCCGCCACCCGACACCTTTTTACGCTGCTTTAGCAACCACGTCCGCTTCCGGGCGCTTCAGCACCGCGTAAGACAGACCCGCCACCAGCGTACCGACAACAATCGCCAGCAGATAACCCAGCACCGGCGTGATGGCGCCTGGGATCAGCAGAACGAACAGACCGCCGTGTGGTGCCATCAGTTTCGCACCTACCGCCATGGAGATAGCCCCCGTTACCGCGCCGCCGACGATACAGCATGGCAGAACACGCATTGGATCACGCGCCGCAAACGGGATTGCGCCTTCGGTGATGAAGCACAGGCCCAGCACCAGCGCCGCTTTGCCGCCTTCCTGCTGCGCTTTATCGAACTTGCGACGGGCAATGATTGTCGCCAGGCCTAGCGCCAGCGGTGGCACCATACCTGCCGCCATGATCGCCGCCATCGGCGCATAGGTCTGGGTACTCAGCAGGCCAACGCCAAAGGCATATGCCGCTTTGTTAACCGGACCACCCATGTCAGTACACATCATACCGCCGAGGATTGCGCCCAGCAGCACCGCGTTCGCCGTCCCCATGGTTTGCAGCCAGTGGGTCAGACCTTCCAGAATGCCCGCAACCGGTTTACCAATCAGGTAAATCATCGCCAGGCCGACCACCAGGCTGGAAATCAACGGGATGATCAGGATTGGTTTCAGCGCCTCCATACTTTGCGGCAGCTTCAGCTTCGAGCTAATCAGCTTCGCCACATAACCGGCGAGGAAACCGGCGATGATACCGCCGATAAAGCCGGAACCGGTGCTCACGGCCAGCATACCGCCGATAAGACCCGGCGTCAGACCCGGACGGTCAGCAATCGAGAAGGCGATAAAGCCCGCCAGCACTGGCACCATCAGCGCAAACGCGGAGCCGCCGCCAATCTGCATCAACGCCGCCGCCAGCGTGCCCTGCTCTTTAAAGGCTTCGATACCAAAGGCGAAGGAGAGCGCAATACACAGGCCGCCCGCCACCACCATCGGCAGCATGTAGGAAACCCCCGTTAACAGGTGACGATAAGCACCCGCAGACTCTTTCTTGCCTTCGCCAGACGTTTTAGCCGCACCGGTTGGCTGATAAGGTTTGGCTTCCGCCAGCGCTTTATCAAATTCCTGCGCGGTTTTTTTCAGCGCCAGGCCGGTAGAGGTGCGGTACATCGGCTTGCCGGCAAACTTCGCCAGATCCACTTCGATATCGGCCGCCACAATCACCAGATCGGCTTCTGCCACCTCTTCCGGCGTAATGGCATTGCCCGCGCCCACGGAGCCGCGCGTTTCAACTTTTACCCACCAGCCGCGTTTTTTCGCTTCGGTTTCAATGGCTTCAGCCGCCATAAAGGTATGCGCCACGCCTGTCGGGCAGGCCGTGACCGCAACAATGCGTTTCGGACCCGTGGCAGCAACCGGCGCCGCCTCAACAGGCGCGCTGTAAACAGTCGCATGGCCTTTTGCTTCGCTCAGAAACAGTTCAGGGTGTGCCACCGCGCGATTAATATCGCCCAGCCACACTTTTTTGCCGTTCAGGGCACTGTCCGCAGGGATTTTGTCGCCCAGAACGATCGCCATTTCAGCATCACCCGGGTTATCAATGATATCCAGGTGCGCTTTTTGTGCCGCCGCGCCCAGCAGGGTCTTTGCCATATAGGCACGAGCCTGTCCGAGACCGGAGTCAATGATCAGCAGCGTTTTCATTATTCCTCTCCTGCTGTTAGTTAAAAGGTTTTAAGTCAACGCGCGCCATCATCGCGGCCAACTGGGTACGATCGGTAATGCCGACATTGCTCTGGCTCACGGCCAGGGCCGCAACGGCGGTAGCAAGACGTAAGGTATGTTCACTGGATTCACGCATCAGCAGGCCGTAAATCAGGCCGCCAACCATCGAATCCCCTGCGCCAACGGTGCTCACCACTTCCATTGACGGCGGTTTGGCAATCCACTCCCCGGAGGCGTTAACCCACAGGGCACCTTCTGCGCCCAGCGAAATCACGACGTGAGCAATACCTTGCTCGCGCAGCGCATGGGCAGCGTCAATCACATCCTTTAATTCTGGCAGCTTACGGCCCGCCCAGATCTCCAGCTCACGACGGTTAGGCTTAACCAGCCATGGCGAGGCTTTCAGACCGGCGACCAGCGCGTCGCGGCTGCTGTCGAAAATAATGCATGGGCACTGGCTGCGCAGGCGTGTCATCCAGTCGGTGAATGCTTCCGGGCTGACGCCGGACGGCAGACTGCCGCTGACGCATACCATGTCAAACTGTCCCAGCCAGCTCAGGGAATCGGCAACAAAGCGCTCCCAGTCAGCCGGGGTGACTTCGAAGCCGGAGAAGTTCAGATCGGTCACTTCACCGTCTTTTTCGGTCAGTTTAACGTTGATGCGGGTACGGCCCTGCACAACCTGAAAACGGTTAGCGATGCCCAGTTCACTGAACAACTGCTGAAAACCGTCCTGGTTGTCTTTACCGAGGAAGCCACCAACGGTCACGTCGATGCCGAGATCTTTCAGCACCTTCGCCACGTTAATCCCTTTCCCTGCGGCATGCAGGCCGGTCGTCCGCACCAGGTTAACTTCGCCACGCTCAATTTCCGGGCAAAAGCCCACCAGATCGTATGCCGGGTTCAGCGTAATGGTCGCAACACGTCTGCTCATTATGCGCCCTCCCCCAGACCGGCCGCGATGGCGTCGCCAATCGCTTTCAGCGCCTGTTCAGCATCCGCACCCTGCGCGGTGAAGCGCAGGCGATGGCCTTTCTTCACGCCCAGCGCGACGACTTTCATCAGGCTACGGCCGTTGGCTGGTTTACCCGAACCGTCCAGATTGGTCACGGTGATCTCACTTTCAAATTGTTTAATGGTATTCACCAGCATGGTGCCCGGACGGGCATGCAGGCCGTGTTCGTTACGCACCACGTACTCTGCGCTCAGCAGGTCGTCCGTCAGCGCATCGTCGCTGGTCAGCAGAGCCAGTACGGTCGCCGCATCGGCGTTCAGCAATTTTTCAGCTTTGTTGTTCAGCAGCAGATCGCCCAGACGCTTCAGTACGGAAACCGGCTGATCGTCTGTCATCGCAACCGTTACCAGCATCGCGGCGCGTTCGCCATCTGTCTCAAAGGCAACCGCAGCGCGGCTGACCGCGATAGCGCTACGCAGGTTGCCTTCAGCACTGTCGTTCAGCCAGATGCCCTGACCGAGATTCAGTGGCTTATCATTGATGGTGCGTGAAACGAAACCGGCATCTGCCGCGCCCACCTCTTTCAGGCGCGCCGCGTTCAGCGCCTGGAGGGTGACCAGATCGGATGCAACGACGTCCAGCGTCAGGGTTTCATTATCCAGCTTCAGCGCTTCGCTCTGTTTTTCGCCCATCAGCAGGGCGCGCAGCTCTTCAGCAGTGGTGGCGGATTTAAGCTGTTCCGCGACGGCATCATCGCTCAGCACGTGCGTCAGCTGACGCAGCAGGCCCAGGTGTTCGTCACCGCTGGCCGCGATGCCAATCGCCACGTAAGCCACCTGGCCCTCGCCCCAGAGCACGCCCTGCGGGAACTGGTAAACCTGTACGCCGGTTTTCAGCACCTGATCGCGGGTGTCCGTGGTGCCGTGCGGAATAGCAATACCGTTACCGAGGAAGGTGGAGGTCTGCTGTTCGCGCGCCAGCATGCCGTTAACATAGCCGTCCGCCACGTTGCCAGCCTGCACGAGAGCAGCGGCGACCTGGTGAATAGCCTCTTCTTTATTCCCGGCCTGTTCGCCCGGGTGGATATCCTGAACAGATAACTGGAACATGGTTCTCCTCTCCTGCTGAAATTGAATCGTTTCAGCTTAACTGAGAAAATAGGCGCTAACCTGCTTCAACAGAACATGCAAGATAGCGCTGAAACGTTTCAAGAAGTCTTGTCTTTTCTATTAAAGGTTGCAAGAAAAGTTACGTTTCTTGTTGCAGAATTTAGAAGTGCAGCACATTTCTTCTTCAGTCGGGGGGATTTTGCTGACGTTCAGCAAACGGCTTCAGCACGGTTCAGCGTCAAATCAATAAACTGAAATGGCATTTTGATTTTTTGTAGCAATCTTGACTTTACCCTCTGTTTATTTAATGACGGGCGGCGTAAACTCCGCCTCTCTCTGTCATTCGCAAGTACTGAACATGCATAACAATCCCGCTGCCGCCTCACCAAAGCCCTTTGATTTGACGTCAACGGCGTTTTTGATTGTTGCTTTCCTCACCGGTATTGCCGGTGCGTTACAAACGCCTACGCTGAGCCTGTTTCTGACCAACGAGGTCCACGCGCGCCCGGCGATGGTCGGCTTCTTTTTTACCGGAAGCGCCATCATTGGCATTTTCGTCAGCCAGTTTCTTGCCGGTCGCTCAGACCGCAAAGGCGATCGCAAAAGCCTGATCGTTTTTTGCTGCCTGCTCGGGGTGTTTGCCTGCCTGCTGTTTGCCTGGAATCGTAACTACTTCATTCTGCTGTTTGTGGGCGTCTTTCTGAGCAGTTTCGGCTCGACCGCCAACCCGCAAATGTTTGCCCTTGCCCGCGAGCATGCCGACCGCACCGGGCGGGAAGCGGTGATGTTCAGCTCAATACTGCGTGCACAGGTGTCGCTGGCATGGGTGATTGGTCCCCCGCTCGCCTACGCGCTGGCGATGGGTTTTGGCTTTACGGTGATGTACCTCAGCGCAGCGGTGGCTTTCGTGGTGTGCGGCGCGATGGTCTGGTTCTTTCTGCCCTCCATGCGCAAAGAGCCGAAAGTGGCGACCGGTACGCTGGAAGCCCCGCGACGCAACCGCCGCGACGCGCTGCTGTTATTCATTATCTGCACGCTGATGTGGGGAACCAACAGTCTCTATATCATTAATATGCCCCTGTTTATTATTGATGAACTGCATCTGCCGGAGAAGCTGGCCGGGATCATGATGGGTACCGCCGCGGGGCTTGAGATCCCCACCATGCTGATTGCGGGCTATTACGCGAAGCGTTTCGGGAAGCGCTTTTTGATGCGCGTCGCCGCCGTTGCCGGGCTGCTGTTTTACGTCGGTATGCTGACGGTTCATACGCCAGCCCTGCTACTTGCTTTACAGCTGCTGAACGCCATTTATATCGGCATTCTGGCCGGTATCGGTATGCTCTATTTCCAGGATCTGATGCCGGGTCAGGCAGGTGCCGCCACTACCCTTTATACTAATACCACCCGTGTGGGCTGGATTATTGCAGGCTCACTGGCGGGCGTTGTGGCTGAAATCTGGAACTATCATACGGTGTTCTGGATTGCGCTGGTGATGTGCGTCCTGACACTAAGCTGCCTGACGCGGATCAAAGACGTTTAAGGCGCGGTGAGCGCCTCCTGCTCAAGCAGATAAGTGATGGCCTGCTGGCGCGTACTGCCGCACATTTCGGCGGTTGGCTGGAGCCCGGAGCACACCTTCGGACGCAGGGGCGAGCCAAAGATCATGCACAGGTTTGAATCCGAAAGCTGAACGCAGCGGGTATTGGCAGGCTTGCCCTCCGGCATGCCTGGAATGGGGCTTGAGATGGACGGTGCGGTACAGCACGCGCCACAGTCGGAACGACAATCCATACATGCTCTCTGTTGGTGGCAGATGCCCGCGCAGTCGGGCATTGCGCGCACAGTAACACCTTTTATGTATTGATAGCAAAAGCCACGAATTCCGCTTGCCTGAAAGGCCGCGCGCGAGTAATTTGGCGCGATATTTTTTACCTCCCGTAAACAGGATTACTGCAATGCCAAGAGCGAACGAAATTAAGAAAGGTATGGTACTGAATTACAACGGCAAACTGCTGATTGTGAAAGATATCGACATTCAGGCACCCAGCGCCCGTGGCGCAGCAACGCTGTACAAAATGCGTTTCTCCGATGTCCGTACCGGCCTGAAAGTGGAAGAACGTTTTAAAGGCGACGACATCGTAGATACCGTGACCCTGACCCGTCGCTACGTTGATTTTTCTTATATCGACGGCAACGAATACGTGTTCATGGATAAAGAGGATTACACCCCGTATATCTTCACCAAAGATCAGATCGAAGAAGAGCTGCTGTTTATTCCTGAAGGTGGGATGCCAGACATGCAGGTGCTGACCTGGGATGGCGTGCTGCTGGCGCTGGAGCTGCCGCAGACTGTTGATCTGGAAATCGTTGAAACGGCACCGGGCATCAAAGGTGCGTCTGCAAGCGCGCGTAACAAACCGGCTACCCTGACTACCGGTCTGGTCGTACAGGTGCCAGAATACCTTTCAGCGGGCGAGAAAATCCGCATCCATATCGAAGAAAAACGTTATATGGGTCGTGCTGACTGATTGTGGCTTTTGTCGGGTGGCGGCTTCGCCTTACCCGACCTACAAAAATACAAAAACCGGCTCTCAGGCCGGTTTTTGTATTTTTGTAGGTCGGGTAAGCGCAGCGTCACCGGGCAACAGAGCTTACAGAAGCTCCGGATACTTCGTCATCTTCAGCGCCAGCTCGATACCGCGCACTTCCGCCATCCCTTTCAGACGGCCAATCGCCGAATACCCTGGGTTCGTTTTCTTGCGCAGATCGTCCAGCATCTGGTGCCCGTGATCCGGACGGAACGGAATAGGACGTACATCCCCCGCCTGCTTACGACGGACCTCTTCAGCAAGAATGGCATCCACCACCGCAACCATGTTCACGTCGCCGCCAAGATGGGCTGCTTCGTGGAAGGTTTTCGGGTTCTCTTCACGGCAGGTTGCACGCAGGTGGGTGAAATGAATGCGATCGCCGAAGGTTTCGATCATCCGCACCAGATCGTTATCCGCCCGCACGCCGTACGAGCCGGTACACATGGTGTAGCCGTTGTAGATGCTGTCTACCGTCTCTTTCAGCCACTGCATATCTTCAATGGTCGACACGATACGCGGCAGGCCAAGGATAGGGCGCGGTGGATCGTCCGGGTGAACCGCCAGCCGCACGCCAGCCTCTTCTGCCACCGGCACGATAGCGCGCAGGAAGTGCGCCATGTTTTCACGCAGCTGGTTTTTATCGATATCGCCATATTCCGCCAGACGCGCGCGGAACTGATCGAGGGTATACCCCTCTTCCGCCCCCGGCAGGCCCGCGATGATATTGCGAACCAGCTTCTCAATGTCCGCTTCACTGGCGGCATTGAACCACGCCAGCGCCTGCTGCTGCTCTTCGGCGGTGTAGTCTGCTTCCGCTCCCGGACGCTTCAGAATGTGCAGCTCGAAAGCCGCAAAGGCGATTTGATCGAAGCGCAGCGCTTTCGAACCGTCTGCCATTTCATATTCCAGGTCCGTACGCGTCCAGTCCAGAATTGGCATAAAGTTGTAGCAGACGGTATCAATGCCGCAGGCTGCCAGGTTACGAATGCTCTGCTGATAATTCGCAATCCAGGTGTCACACTCACCGGAGTGGGTTTTGATATCTTCGTGAACCGGAATACTTTCCACAACAGACCAGGTTAACCCTTTTTCAGCCAGCTGTGCCTGACGCTTTTGAATTTCTTCCACCGGCCACACCTGGCCGTTCGGAATATGATGCAGCGCCGTGACCACACCCGTTGCGCCAGCCTGACGCACATCATCAAGAGAAACCGGATCGTTCGGCCCGTACCAACGCCAGGTTTGTTCCATTGCCCCACCCTCTCAAGTTGTTATACCAATACGTGTTACTTCAATGACGACTACCATACATGTTTAATTAAGGCGGTCAATACAGTGCGCGACATTGATTGATCAAACTCACATAACCGGGATATTTACGGCTTACCAATTTAATTTGTTGTCATATAACTTTACACTGGCATTGTTAATTAATGGTTAATCAGGTGTGTACTTCATGAAGACTATTGCCTCCACCGCGCTTCCTGCGCATGTTCAGCTGCCCCGCTACGATCGCGCGCCGTTACGCTCCCGCATCGTCCATTTCGGCTTTGGCGCGTTCCACCGGGCGCACCAGGCGTTGTTAACAAACCGGGTACTGAACGCCAAAGGAGGCGACTGGGGAATTTGTGAGATTAGCCTCTTTAGCGGCGATGTCCTCATGGGCCAGCTCCGGGCGCAGGATCATCTGTTTACCGTGCTGGAGAAAGGTGCCGAAGGCAATCAGCCCATCATTATTGGCGCGGTAAAAGAGTGCCTGAACGCAAAACTCGACTCGCTGGCCGCCATTATTGAGAAGTTCTGCGAACCGCAGGTGGCAATTGTCTCCCTCACCATTACCGAAAAAGGCTACTGCATCGATCCGGCGACGGGGAAACTGGATATGCAAAACAGCCGCATCCTTCACGATCTGGAGCATCCGTCTGAGCCGCATTCCGCACCGGGTATTCTGGTCGAAGCGCTTCATCGCCGCCGCGAACGTGGCCTGCCAGCGTTTACCGTGCTCTCCTGCGACAATATTCCCGACAATGGCCACGTGGTGAAAAACGCCGTTCTCGGCATGGCCGGGAAGCGTTCCGCAGAGCTGGCGGGTTGGATTGAGACCCACGTGAGTTTCCCCGGCACCATGGTCGACCGCATTGTACCTGCCGCTACTGACGCCTCACTCGCGGAAATCACCCGGGAACTTGGCGTTGAAGATCCCTGCGCCATCAGCTGTGAACCGTTCATTCAGTGGGTGGTGGAAGATAACTTTGTCGCCGGGCGTCCGGAGTGGGAAGTTGCAGGCGTACAGATGGTTGAGGATGTTCTGCCCTGGGAACAGATGAAGCTGCGGATGCTGAACGGCAGCCACTCCTTCCTCGCTTATCTGGGCTACCTTGCTGGCTACGCGCACATTAATGAATGCATGCAGGACGACAGTTTCCGCGAAGCCGCCCGCAGGCTGATGCTGAATGAGCAGGCCCCTACGCTGCGCATCACCAACGTTGATCTGACGGCCTATGCTGACAGCCTGCTTGACCGCTTTGCCAACCCGGCGCTACAGCATCGCACATGGCAAATCGCCATGGACGGCAGCCAGAAGCTGCCTCAACGCATGCTGGATGGCATCCGCATGCTTCTTGAGCGTAACACCGCCTGGCCACTGCTGGCGCTGGGGGTGGCGGGCTGGATGCGCTACGTCAGCGGTACGGACGAACAGGGCAACGCCATTGACGTGCGCGATCCTCTGAGCGAAAAGTTTCAGGCCATTGTCGCGACCAGCAGCGACGCGGAACGCGTTAGCGCCCTGCTGACGCTAAATGAAATCTTTGGCGACGACCTGCCGCAAAACCCTGCCTTTGTCGAGGCGATTAGCGAGGCGTATCAGCGCCTCGTCCGGCTCGGCGCGCGCCAGGCGGTTATCGAAACGTTAAAAATTTAGCGATTATTGCAATTAAGGCGAACGGTTTTGCGCTCCGTTCGCCCTCCCTCTTCTCAATGCCCGTTTTTTTCGTCAGGATGATAGATAGTTGTTACTACATCACAATTATTTATCGGAGCGCACGTGACCAAAACCAACCTGATCACCGGTTTTCTCGGCAGCGGTAAAACTACGTCCATTCTGCATTTGCTGGCCAATAAAGATCCGGCGGAAAAATGGGCCGTGCTGGTAAACGAATTTGGCGAAGTGGGGATCGACGGTGCGTTGCTCGCCGACAGCGGCGCGATGGTGAAAGAGATCCCGGGCGGGTGTATGTGCTGCGTGAATGGCCTGCCGATGCAGGTCGGGCTTAATACGCTGCTGCGTCAGGGCAAGCCGGACCGTCTGCTGATTGAGCCTACCGGGCTGGGTCATCCGAAGCAAATCCTTGATTTACTGACCGCCCCGGTATACGAGCCGTGGCTTGAGCTGCGTGCGACGCTTTGCCTGCTCGACCCCCGCCAGCTGCTGGATGAAAAAGCGATCAATAACGACAATTTCCGCGACCAGCTCGCCTCGGCAGATATCATCGTGGCGAATAAATCCGATCGTGCGACGGCTGAGAGTCAGGCCGCGTTCGAGTCCTGGTGGCAGCAGGCAGGCGGTGGACGCCAGTATGTTCAGACGACTCAGGGAAACATTGATGACGCCCTGCTTGACCTTCCCCGCCTCAACCAGACGCAACTGCCTGCCAGCGCAGAGCATTCGCATAGCCACGGGGCGAAACAAGGTCTGGCTGCACTGAGCCTGCCGGAACATCAGCGCTGGCGTCGTAACCTGAACAGCGGCCAGGGGCACCAGGCATGCGGGTGGATCTTCGATGCCGATACGGTTTTCGACACCATTGGTATACTGGAATGGGCGAGACTGGCGCCGGTTGAGCGGGTGAAAGGGATCATGCGCACTCCGGATGGTCTGGTGCGCATTAACCGTCAGGGCGAAGATTTCTTTATAGAAACCCAGAACGTCGCGCCACCCGACAGCCGGATAGAGTTAATTAGTGCGGTTAATACCGACTGGAATGCCCTCCAGTCAGGCCTGTTGAAGCTTCGTTTAAGTTTGGGCGGCTAACGTTGCCCCTGATTTCACACACTGCTGAAGACTATGACGACTCGACTTCCTGCTATTTTATTACTCAATGCTGCCGGTCTGGCGCTCTTTTTCTCCTGGTATATCCCGGCGAATCACGGTTTCTGGTTCCCGCTGGATTCCGGGCTTTTCCACTTCTTTAACCAGGCGCTGGCGAAGAGTGAGGCTTTCCTGTGGCTGGTGGCAATCACCAACAACCGCGCGTTTGACGGCTGTTCGCTGCTGGCAATGGGCTGTCTGATGCTCTCCTTCTGGCTGAAAGAAGACAAAACGGGTCGTCGCCGTATTCTGATTATCGGCCTGGTGATGCTGCTGACGGCCGTGATTATTAACCAGCTGGCGCAACATCTGATGCCGGTTAAACGCGCCAGCCCTTCGCTCTCTTTCCCGAATATTAACCGCGTCAGCGAACTGCTGCATATTCCAACCAAAGATGCCTCGAAGGACAGTTTCCCGGGCGACCACGGTATGATGCTGCTGATTTTCGCTGGCTTCATGCTGCGCTATTTCGGTAAAAAAGCGTTCGCCATCGCCCTGATTATTGTGGTGGTATTTGCATTTCCGCGGGTGATGATTGGCGCACACTGGCTGACAGATATCGCCGTAGGCTCACTCACGGCGGTGTTGATTGGTTTACCGTGGGTGCTGATGACCCCACTGAGCGATCGCTTAACAGGCATTTTTGATCGCTATCTTCCCGGCAAATTTAAACAAGTCGCAAACAAATAAATAACGAAAATTAACACCATTCATCAGGGATCGTTTTCGATCCCTGACGCACTTCTCTCCGGCGTCGTTTAACGCCGTCATCATCCCGTCATACTATTCGTGATAAAAATGAAGCAATTGCAGGGATTACCGGCAGGAATGGCGGCATTTTGAGCAATACTGCGCTGTAACTTTGTGCATCACATTTTCTTATAAAAAAACGGACTTTTTTGCTCGCAATACCCCGTGCAATCGGTTAACCTCGAACTCGTTTTGCCCCACGGAGATAATTATTTTCATGGTGAATAATTTTGTGCGTTGCGCCACAGTTTTCACCATAAAGAATTGTCTCATTGTGAACAGATAATTAGTCTCGTCACGGTTGGCATTTTTATAACGATATTTTCGTTAAGGACTTCAAGGGAAAACAAACAAAATGGTCAAATCTCAACCAATTTTGAGATATATCTTGCGGGGGATCCCGGCGATTGCAGTGGCGGTACTGCTTTCGGCATGTAGTACAACGAATACCGCGAAGAATATGCATCCTGAGACGCGTGTTGTGGGAATGGAAGATTCCTCGTCACTGCAAGCCTCTCAGGATGAATTTGAAAATATGGTACGTAATCTGGACGTGAAGTCCCGCATTATGGATCAGTATGCTGACTGGAAAGGCGTGCGTTACCGTCTGGGCGGCAGCACCAAGAAAGGCATCGATTGCTCCGCGTTCGTACAGCGTACCTTCCGTGAGCAGTTTGGGTTAGACCTTCCGCGTTCTACCTATGAACAGCAGGAAATGGGCAAATCCATTTCGCGTACTAAGCTGCGCACGGGCGATTTAGTCCTGTTCAGAGCGGGTTCAACCGGTCGACACGTTGGCATCTATATCGGTAACGATCAGTTTGTCCATGCCTCCACCAGCAGTGGTGTGACGATTTCCAGCATGAACGAACCTTACTGGAAGAAGCGCTATAACGAAGCTCGCCGCGTTCTGAGCCGTAGTTAAATTTGCTGTCGTATCGTTGGTTATCCCTTGGCTGGCGATACGATAAAAAAAGCACTGCTCCGGCAGTGTTTTTTTTTGCCCGTTACACTGATAGACATCCAGCGGCATTTCAGGAATCACGACATCTATGTTTACCCGCTACTTCTCCAGCAACCGCAAGATACTGTTTCTCAGTTTCCTGACGGGGTTATTCACTGCCCTGCTTCTGGGAGCCTTACAGTTTTACTGGAGTTATCACAAGCGAGACGTCAGATTCGATACCCTCATTACCGATTTACGCGTCTACATGGAGAGCTATTTCGATGAGCTTAAAATGTCGATTGATACGCTCCAGCCACTCACGCTGAACAGCTGCGAGGAAGTGAGTGCCGCCCTGACCTCCCGGGCGGCCTTTAGCATAAACGTGCGCGCTTTTTTGCTGGTCAGGGATAAAAATGCTTACTGCTCTTCCGCCACCGGCCCGATGAACGTCCCCATGGAAGCGCTTATCCCTGAGCTGCACATCAGCAAACCGATTGATATGGCCCTCCTGCCGGGCACGCCGATGCTGCCGGATAAGCCCGCCATTGCCATCTGGTATCGCAACCCGCTGGTGAAAGACGGCGGCGTGTTTACCTCCGTTAACATCAACCTGACGCCTTATCTTCTCTACACGTCGCGACAGGATGAGTTTACCGGTATCTCCATCATCATCGGCGATTTCGCGCTATCCACTCAGTCCGGAACGCTGGTACAGGCACGTGATTTACCTGGTATCCCTGTCCGAACCGCTACGCTGAAAAATGTGCCTCTGACGATACACGTCTATGCGGACGCCTGGACGCCGGATGAAGTGCTGTACGCCCTGTTTTTCGGCCTGGTCTGCGGTATCGCGGCGGGCGTGCTGAATTTCTATATTCTCACTATCCGTCTGAATCCCGGGAAAGAGATCCTCACGGCCATCAAGCGCGACCAGTTTTACGTGGTCTATCAACCCGTCGTCGGTGCGCAGTCGCTAAAAATGACCGGGCTGGAAGTCCTGATGCGCTGGAAGCACCCGGTGATGGGCGAAATCCCGCCGGATGCCTTTATCAATTTCGCCGAAGCGCAGAAGCTGATTGTCCCGCTCACGCTGCATCTTTTTGACCTGATTATCCGCGATGCCCCTGTCCTGCAAACCCTGCTCCCGCCGGGTGCCAAGTTTGGGATCAACATCGCGCCCGGTCATCTGCATGCGGAAAGCTTTAAAGAGGATATGCGCGCGTTTGCTGCCGCCCTTCCGCCCGATCACTTCCAGATTGTGCTGGAAATCACCGAGCGTGACATGATCAACCACCGCGAGGCTAACCATCTGTTCGAATGGCTGCACGATGAAGGTTTTGAGATCGCCATCGATGATTTTGGCACCGGCCACAGCGCGCTGATCTATCTGGAACGCTTCACGATGGATTTTCTGAAAATTGACCGTGGATTCGTGAATGCCATCGGGACTGAAACCGTCACCTCGCCAGTGCTTGACGCGGTGCTGACCCTGGCAGATCGCCTGAATATGTTAACAGTTGCCGAGGGCGTCGAAACCCCGGAGCAGGCGGCATGGCTGCGCGAGCATGGCGTGAATTATCTTCAGGGCTACTGGATCGGCCGCCCGATGCCGCTGGAGCAGTTCAGGACGTGGCAACCCGACATCACGCTCGGGGAATAATTTCACAATCACGGCGCTGTCCCTTATTATTCTCCTCAACCGAGCCTGCCTGTGAACAAAGGGATCCGCCGCACTATGATTATGCGCGTTGTGTTGACGCTGTTGGCGCTGGTGAGCCTGTCGAGCCAGGCGCAAACCATCAAAGAGAGCACGGCCTTTGCCGTCATTGGCGAGCCGAAGTACGCGGTTAACTTTAACCATTACGATTACGTCAACCCCGCCGCCCCGAAAGGCGGAAACGTGACGCTTGCCGCCACCGGAACGTTTGACAACTTTAACCGCTTTGCCCTGCGCGGCGTGGCGGCAGCGCGTACCGAATCCCTCTATGACACGTTGTTCGTTACCTCCGACGACGAGCCAGGCAGCTATTATCCTCTGGTTGCCGAGAACGTGCGTTACGCCGATGATTTCAGCTGGGCAGAAATCGCGATCAATCCGCGGGCGCGTTTTCACGACGGTACGTCGGTTAGCGCCCGCGACGTGGCGTTCACCTTTCATAAATTCATGACCGAAGGCGTGCCGCAGTTTCGTCTGGTGTACAAGGGCACCACGGTGAAAGCCATCGCCCCGCTGACCGTGAGAATCGAACTCCCTGAGCCGAACAAAGAGAATATGCTGAGCCTGTTCTCCCTGCCCGTCATGCCCGAATCCTTCTGGAAAAACCATAAGCTGAGCGATCCCCTCTCTACCCCGCCGCTGGCCGGAGGGCCGTATCGCATTACCGACTGGCGCATGGGCCAGTATGTGATCTATTCCCGCGTGAAAGATTACTGGGCAGCCGCGCTGCCGGTAAACCGAGGCCGCTGGAACTTCGACACAATCCGCTACGACTACTATCTCGATGACAACGTGGCCTTCGAGGCGTTTAAGGCAGGCGCGTTTGATTTACGTATCGAGAGCAGCGCCAAAAACTGGGCTACCCGGTATATCGGAAAAAATTTCGCGAAAGGCTATATCGTTAAAGACGAACACAAAAACGAATCCGCGCAGGACACGCGCTGGCTGGCGTTTAATATTCAGCGCCCTGTTTTTTCCGATCGTCGGGTGCGTGAAGCTATTACCCTGGCGTTTGATTTTGAATGGATGAACAAAGCGCTGTTTTACGGAGCTTACAGCCGGGCCAACAGCTACTTCCAGAATACTGAATATGCCGCCCGTGATTATCCCCACGCAGATGAACTGGTACTGCTGGCCCCGCTGAAAGCGGAGCTGCCGCCGGAAGTCTTTACCCGGGTATTTGAACCGCCCAAATCCGACGGAAACGGGTTCGACCGGGAAAACCTGCTGAAGGCCAGCAAACTGCTGGATGACGCGGGCTGGGTGCTGAAAAATCAGCAACGTGTTAATGCGCAGACCGGTAAACCGCTCAGCTTCGAACTGCTGATCGCCTCCGGCGCAAACGATCAGTGGGTGCTGCCGTTCAAGAAGAACCTTGCCCGGCTTGGCGTCACCCTGAATATCCGCCAGGTCGATATGGCCCAGCTGACCAACCGCAAGCGCAGCCGCGATTACGACATGATGCAGACCCTGTGGGCCGCGCAGCCCTGGCCGAGTTCAGATCTGCAAATCGCCTGGGCATCAGGTTATATCGACTCCTCCTACAACGCCCCGGGCGTCAAGAGCCCGGTAATTGATGCGCTGATTGCAAAAATTGTTGCCGCTCAGGGCGATAAGGAAAAGCTTCTGCCGCTTGGCCGCGCGCTCGATCGGGTATTAACCTGGAACTATTACATGCTGCCGATGTGGTATATGGGCGAAGATCGCCTGGCCCGCTGGGACAAATTCTCCCTCCCTGCCGTTCGCCCTGTTTACACCCTCGGCTTTGACACCTGGTGGTATGACGTGAATAAAGCCGCAAAACTGCCCGCAGAGCGGCGTTAAGGAGTGACGATGGGCGCTTATCTTATCCGCCGACTGCTGTTAGTGATCCCGACGCTGTGGGCCATCATTACCATTAACTTTTTTATCGTCCAGATTGCTCCCGGCGGTCCGGTGGACCAGGCAATTGCGGCAATAGAGTTTGGTCATGCGGGCGGCATGCCGGGCGGCGGCGGTGAAGGAATGGGGGCCAGCCATGCCCGGACGGGAGTGGGTAACATCAGCGAAAGCCACTACCGGGGCGGTCGGGGGCTGGATCCGGAGGTGATCGCCGAGATCACCCATCGCTATGGCTTTGATAAACCGATTCATGAGCGCTATTTCAACATGCTGTGGGATTATGTCCGGTTTGATTTTGGCGATAGCCTGTTCCGCAGTGCCTCGGTGTTAACCCTGATCAAACAAAGCCTGCCGGTTTCCATCACGCTCGGGCTGTGGGGAACGCTGATTATCTATCTGGTCTCCATTCCACTGGGGATCCGGAAAGCAGTCTACAACGGTAGCCGTTTCGATATCTGGAGCAGCACGTTCATTATTATCGGCTACGCTATCCCGGCGTTTCTGTTTGCCGTGCTGCTGATTGTCTTTTTCGCTGGCGGCAGTTATTTCGACCTCTTCCCGCTGCGCGGACTGGTCTCCGCGGATTTCAGCACGCTGCCGTGGTATCAGAAAATCACCGATTATTTCTGGCACATTACGCTTCCGGTGCTGGCGACGGTGATTGGTGGTTTTGCGGCGCTTACGATGCTAACCAAAAACGCCTTTCTTGATGAGATCCGCAAACAGTATGTCGTCACCGCGCGCGCCAAAGGCGTTGGTGAAAAGCAGATCATGTGGAAGCACGTGTTTCGTAACGCCATGCTGCTGGTGATTGCCGGTTTTCCCGCCACGTTCATCAGTATGTTTTTTACCGGCTCGCTGCTGATAGAAGTGATGTTCTCGCTCAACGGCTTAGGACTGCTGGGCTATGAGGCCACCGTCTCCCGTGATTATCCGGTGATGTTTGGCACACTCTATATTTTCACCCTGATCGGCCTGCTGCTGAATATCATCAGCGATATCAGCTATACGCTGGTCGATCCCCGTATCGATTTTGAGGGCCGCTGATGTCGCGTTTAAGCCCCGTCAACCAGGCCCGCTGGGCGCGCTTTCGCCACAACCGTCGCGGCTACTGGTCGCTGTGGATCTTCGCCGTCCTGTTCGCCTTAAGTATGTGTTCGGAACTGATTGCCAACGATAAACCCCTGCTGGTGCATTTCAAAGACCGCTGGTATGTGCCGGTGCTGACCACCTACAGCGAAAGCGATTTTGGCGGCCCGTTTGCGACGCCAGCCGAGTATCAGGACCCCTGGTTACGTGAACAAATAGCGCAGCACGGCTGGGCTATCTGGGCACCGATTCGTTTTGGTGCGAACAGCATTAACTTCGCCACGTCCACCCCCTTCCCTTCGCCGCCTTCCGCGCAAAACTGGCTGGGCACGGACGCTAACGGCGGCGATGTGCTGGCGCGCATCCTCTATGGCACCCGCATCTCGCTCCTGTTTGGGCTAATGCTGACGCTCTTTAGCAGCGTGATGGGCGTTGTGGCGGGCGCCGTGCAGGGCTATTACGGCGGTAAAATAGATTTATGGGGACAGCGCGTGATCGAAGTCTGGTCCGGCATGCCGACGCTGTTTCTGATTATCCTGCTGTCCAGCGTGGTACAGCCTGGCTTCTGGTGGCTGCTCGGGATCACCGTTCTTTTCGGCTGGATGGCGCTGGTCGGCGTAGTGCGCGCGGAGTTTCTGCGTACGCGAAATTACGACTATATTCGCGCCGCGCAAGCGTTAGGCGTGAGCGATCGCGCAATCATCTTCCGCCACATGCTACCCAATGCGGTGGTGGCGACCCTCACCTTCCTGCCGTTTATTTTGTGCAGCTCCATCACGACCCTGACCTCGCTCGATTTTCTCGGCTTCGGCTTACCGTTGGGTTCACCGTCCCTCGGCGAACTGCTGTTGCAGGGTAAAAATAACCTTCAGGCCCCCTGGCTGGGTATCGCCGCTTTCCTCTCCGTGGCGGTGCTGCTTTCCCTGCTGATTTTTATTGGCGAAGCCGTGCGCGATGCCTTCGATCCCAACAAGGCGGTATGACATGACCAGGCCTCTTCTGAGTATTGAAAATCTGTCGATTGCGTTTTCAACGCAGGGCGAATCACGCACGGTGGTGTCGGATTTATCGTTGCAGATCGCACGCGGCGAGACGCTGGCGCTGGTCGGGGAATCCGGCTCCGGTAAGAGCGTCTCGGCGCTTTCAGTGCTGCGCCTGCTCCCCTCCCCGCCGGTCAGCTATCCGCAGGGGGATATTCTGTTCCATGGACAATCGCTGCTGAACGCTGACGAGCCAACCCTGCGCGGCATTCGTGGCAATAAAATCGCCATGATTTTCCAGGAGCCGATGGTGTCGCTCAACCCCCTGCACACGCTGGAAAAACAGCTCTATGAGGTGCTGTCACTTCATCGGGGAATGCGTAAAGAGGCGGCACGGGGTGAAATTCTCGACTGCCTTGAACGCACCGGCATTCGTAATGCGGCGAAACGGCTGAACGATTATCCGCATCAGCTCTCCGGCGGCGAGCGCCAGCGCGTGATGATCGCGATGGCCCTGCTGACGCGCCCCGAACTGCTGATTGCCGATGAACCCACCACCGCGCTGGACGTCACGGTGCAGGCGCAAATTCTGCAACTGCTGCGCGAACTGCGTGACGAGCTGAACATGAGCCTGCTGTTTATTACGCACAACCTGAGCATCGTGAGAAAGCTTGCTGACACGGTGGCCGTGATGCAAAACGGCCGCTGTGTGGAACAGAACAGAGCTTCCTCCCTGCTGAGCGCGCCTCAGCACCCGTACACACAGCGCCTGCTCGACAGCGAACCCTCTGGCGACCCGGTTCCGCTTAACGCTGACAGCGCGCCGTTGCTGAGGGTTGAGGGACTGTCGGTATCATTTCCGATCCGCAAAGGCATTTTGCGTCGCGTGGTCGATCACAATCATGTACTGAAAGACATGCGCTTCTCTCTGCGTCCGGGCGAATCGCTTGGGCTTGTGGGCGAATCCGGCTCGGGCAAAAGCACCACCGGCCTGGCGCTGCTGCGCCTGATCGCCTCCCAGGGAAGCATTGTCTTTGACGGCATGCCGCTGCAAAACCTGAATCGCCGGATGATGCTTCCCGTGCGCCCGCGGATGCAGGTGGTTTTTCAGGATCCGAACTCTTCGCTTAACCCGCGTCTGAGCGTATTGCAGATTATTGAAGAGGGCTTGCGCGTCCACCAGCCAACCATGACGGCGCAACAGCGTGAAACCGAGGTGAAGCGGGTGATGGCGGAGGTGGGATTAGATCCTGAGACCCGACACCGGTATCCGGCTGAGTTTTCCGGCGGACAGCGCCAGCGTATAGCGATTGCCCGCGCGCTGATCCTGAAACCGGAGCTGATCGTGCTGGACGAGCCAACGTCCTCGCTGGATCGCACCGTGCAGGCGCAAATTCTGGCGTTGCTGAAGGGGTTACAGGAGAAGCATCGGCTGGCCTACATCTTTATCAGCCACGATTTACAGGTGGTGCGTGCGCTTTGCCATCAGGTGGTGGTCTTGCGGCAGGGAGAGGTCGTTGAGCAGGGAGAGTGCCAGCGCGTATTCACCGCGCCGACGCAGGATTACACACGCCAGCTATTATCCGCTGACTAGCACTCAGAAAGGATACTGACCGGAGAACGGCTCGGCAATCGCCACGCCGAAGTTTTTCAGACGACAGGTGGCGGCAAACTCATCCTGGCTGTTAACAAACAGACACGGCTCACCTTCGCATTCCAGTACAGAGCTGTCCACTTCGATGTCCGTCAGCGCCTGGCTGAGACGCTCCATAACCGGCCACGCATTTTCATCGCTCGGACTGAGCAGCTTAAGTGCCACCAGACAATTATCCTCCCCGGCAACGCTTTGCGGAATCGGTTCAACTTTCGAACCTGCAAAACCCGTCGACCAGCGATAGCTCTGGGGCAAGCGATGGACAATGGAGAGTTGTAATGTATTCACGTTCAGATCCCCGGAAGCAAATTTACTTCACAATTTATTTACATTTATAGTAACACATCATCGCCAACCTGCATTGTTTAGCGGATTTTATAGGCGTTGCAGGCTCGCGTCGGCGCTATATGTACCCGTTTCTGCGATCTAACTCAACCTTTTTAAATACAATGATGTGACTTTTTACATAAATAGATTTTACATAAAAGAAACAAACACAGGGTAAACGAACGGAGGGTTGGTTGATATGGGTCAACAAAAAGGCCCGTCCCGGGCCTTAAGTGTTCACTTTTGCGCCGTCTTTCGCGGTCGGCTGGCGTAAAGATAGAAGAGGATTGAGCAGGTCGCGCAAAGGGCGATCGCCCACAGCATCGGCCAGGCGGTATTGAACGTCGCCATTGAGAGCAGCGCCCCGACAATCGCGCCAATCCCGAAACGGAACGTTCCTGCCAGCGACGAGGCGGTGCCCGCCATATGCGGGAATTCGTCAAGGATCACCGCCATCGCGTTGGACGAGACCATCGACACGCATCCGACAAACGCCGCCACGCCCACCACCAGCGCCCAGAAACCGACGCCCAGCAACGCGCTCAATACCAGCCAGATCGCCATCACGAACTGGATCCACAGCCCGGCGCGGAACATATTTAGCGCCCCAACCCGCCGGACAAAGCGGCTGTTAATAATGGTCATCACAAACAGGAACACAATATTCAGCGCGAAGTAGTAACCAAAGTGCTGAGGTGACACATGGTTCAGTTCGATGTACACAAACGGTCCCGCGCTCAGGAACGAAAACATTCCGGCAAAGCTGAAGCCGCTGGCGAGCATATAGCTCAGTACACGCTTATGGCGAAACAGCGAGGCAAAGTTGCCAAGCGTGGTGCGAACATGGAACTTCTGACGGCGCTCAACGGGCAGCGTTTCATCGATAAAGACGAAAATCATCACCGAGGCCAGCAGTGCGGCAATCGCCAGGATCCAGAAAATCGCATGCCAGCTGAACCACACCAGGACCGCCCCGCCCACCATGGGGGCGACCAGCGGCGCAATTGTCGTGACCAGCATGACGAACGACATCATGCGTGAGAACTCTTCCTTCGGGTAGACGTCGCGCATCAGCGCGTTAATCACCACGCTTGCCGCAGCCGCCGCCAGGCCATGGAAGAAACGCATCACGATCAGCTGATCGATACTCTGCGCCAGCGCGCAGGCCACCGCCGCCGCGGCAAATATCAGTGTGCCGCCCAGAATGACCGGTTTACGCCCCAGGCTGTCGGCCATTGGGCCATAAAAAAGCTGACCGAGGGCAAAACCAAGAATGTAGGTGCTGAGCGTCATCTGTGCGCTGCCTGCCGGTACGCCAAACTGCGCGGAAATTACCGGCAGCGCGGGCAGATACATATCGATAGACAGCGGCATCAGCATGGCCAACAGGCCAAGGATAAACACAATTTTAAACGACGAGTGTGGCCTGGTGGTCACAGGGTTCTCCTGAATTTAACGTGAAGGCAGCCCGACGCTGGCAATCTCTTCTTCCGTCAGCGGACGATATTCCCCTGGCGCCAGGTCTGGATCGAGTTCAATCGCGCCGATACGTTCACGATGCAGCCCCACAACGTGGTTGCCTACGGCGGCAAACATTCGTTTCACCTGGTGGTAGCGGCCTTCACTGATGGTCAGACGGACATCCGTTGGGGTGAGGATTTCCAGCACCGCCGGTTTGGTCAGATCTTTCTCATTATGCAGTTGAACGCCTTTCGCGAATTGCTCTGCCGTGTCATCCGAGACTGGAGACTCAAGCGTCACCCGATAGGTTTTCTCGCAGTGATGGCGCGGGGAGGTGATGCGGTGCGACCACTGGCCATCATCGGTCATCAGCACCAGGCCGGTGGTATCAATATCCAGTCGCCCTGCCGCATGCAGCTTGTGCGCCACAGGTTCATCAAGGAAATAGAGCACCGTCGGGTGATCCGGATCGTCCGTTGAACAGACGTAACCTTCCGGTTTGTTGAGCATGAAGTAGCGCGGGCCATTCTGCTGGGTCAGCGGGTTGCCGTCATACTCCACCTGGTGGTCAGGCTGGAGTTTAAAAGCGCTGTCTTTCACAATGTCGCCGTCCACGGTTACGCGGCTGGCGCGAATTTCACGCCCGGCAATAGCGCGGCTTACGCCGAGTTGCTGAGCGATAAACTTATCAAGTCGCATGAAATCTTTTTAGCCTTAATGGTGCTGGAAGTCGGACTACGCGTCCGAAAAAGAAGCAGTCAGAAACAGTTCAGTATAATGGTCTGGTTGCGCCACTCAAGGGAAAAAGTTTCGTGGCATACTATATGCGAGTTAACTGAATAGAGAAGCCATGACGTTCACATTACGCCCCTATCAGCAGGAAGCCGTTGATGCCACCCTCGCCTGGTTTCGCAAGCACCGGGAACCTGCCGCCATCGTGCTCCCGACCGGAGCCGGTAAAAGCCTGGTGATTGCCGAACTGGCGCGTCTGGCGCGCGGGCGTGTGCTGGTGCTGGCGCACGTCAAAGAGCTGGTGGCGCAAAACCACGCCAAATATTGCGCACTCGGCCTGGAGGCCGATATTTTTGCCGCCGGGCTGAAGCGCAAAGAGAGCCACGGAAAAGTGGTGTTTGGCAGCGTACAATCCGTTGCGCGCAACCTGGAACGGTTTCACAGCGAATTTTCCCTGCTGATTGTCGATGAGTGTCATCGCATCAGCGATGAAGACGACAGCCAGTATCAGCAAATCCTCACTCACCTGAAAGAGGTGAATCCTCACTTACGGCTGCTTGGCCTTACCGCCACGCCGTTTCGTCTGGGCAAGGGCTGGATTTATCAGTTCCATTATCACGGCATGGTGCGTGGCGATGAAAAGGCCCTGTTCCGCGACTGTATCTATGAGCTTCCGCTGCGCTACATGATCAAGCACGGCTACCTGACGCCGCCGGAGCGGCTGGATATGCCGGTCGTGCAGTACGATTTCAGCCGCTTACAGGCGCAGAGCAACGGGTTGTTCAGCGAGGCGGATCTTAACCATGAGCTGAAAAAACAGAAGCGGATCACGCCGCATATCATCAGCCAGATTGAAGAGTTCGCGCAAACGCGCAAAGGGGTGATGATTTTTGCTGCTACCGTCGAACACGCGCGCGAAATCACCGGGCTGCTGCCCGCCGACGACGCGGCGCTGATCACCGGCGAAACGCCCGGGCCGGAGCGCGACCGGTTAATCGAGGCGTTTAAAGCGCAGCAGTTCCGCTACCTGGTGAACGTGTCGGTATTAACCACCGGGTTTGACGCCCCGCACGTCGACCTGATTGCGATTCTGCGACCGACCGAATCCGTCAGCTTGTATCAGCAAATTGTCGGGCGCGGACTGCGCCTGGCACCGGGTAAAACCGACTGCCTGATCCTTGATTACGCCGGTAACCCGCACGATCTCTACTCGCCGGAGGTGGGCACGCCAAAAGGCAAAAGCGACAACGTGCCGGTACAGGTGTTTTGCCCGGCCTGCGGGTTTGCCAACACCTTCTGGGGCAAAACCACCGCCGACGGCACGCTGATCGAACATTTTGGCCGCCGCTGTCAGGGCTGGTTTGAAGACGATGAAGGCCATCGCGAACAGTGTGACTTCCGTTTCCGCTTTAAAAACTGCCCCCAGTGCAACGCCGAGAACGACATTGCCGCCCGCCGCTGTCGGGAGTGCGACACGGTGCTGGTCGACCCGGACGACATGCTGAAAGCGGCGCTGAAGCTGAAAGATGCGCTGGTGCTGCGCTGTTCCGGCATGGCCTTACTGCCCGGCGCGGATGAAAAAGGCGAGTGGCTAAAAATTACCTATTACGACGAGGACGGCGCAGACGTCAGCGAGCGGTTCAGGGTTCAGACACCCGCCCAGCGCACCGCGTTCGAGCAGCTCTTTATCCGCCCGCATACCCGCACGCCAGGCGTGCCGCTGCGCTGGATAACCGTAGCCGATATCGTGCGCCAGCAGGCGTTGCTGCGCCATCCTGATTTTGTTGTCGCCCGCAAAAAAGGTCAGTTCTGGCAGGTGCGGGAGAAGGTCTTTGACTATGAAGGGCGCTTTCGCCGGGCAAACGAATTGCGCGGTTAACGGGACTTTTCGTTGATGCGCGAGCCATTTGAGTATAAAATGCCGCCCGCTTCACATCCGTGAGGCAGAACACTCACCTGCTGCTGGGTCGCCTGTAGTAGGGTTTTAAATACAGAGAGAAATCAATGTTCACTATCGAAGCAGAAGTACGTAACGTGCAGGGTAAGGGTGCGAGCCGCCGCCTGCGTACCGCAAACAAGTTCCCGGCTATCGTTTACGGTGGCGAAGCTGCTCCAGTTGCTATTGAACTGGATCACGACAAAGTATGGAACATGCAGACCAAAGCTGAATTCTACAGCGAAGTTCTGACCATCGTTGTTGGCGGTAAAGAAGAAAAAGTGAAAGTTCAGGCTGTTCAGCGTCACGCGTTCAAGCCAAAACTGACTCACATCGACTTCGTTCGCGCGTAATCGCAAACCTGTCGAGAAAAACCCCGCTTGTGCGGGGTTTTTTTATGGCTGTTACTTACCGCCTGAAGTGCGACGCTGAAGCTGATCGCGCAGATTTGGCGGCGTACCTTTAATGGTCAACGTGTCGGTCGCCGGATCCCAGAAGATACGTTCCCCGAGCAGCATGGCATCAAAGTTAATGGTTAACCCACCGCCGCTACCGGCAAATTTCGTCAACTGACGCAGCGTACTGCGATCCGCCGGGAAGCTCTCTTCCAGCTCATAGCCTTTTTCCGCAGTAAATTCCTGGAAGCTGACTTCGCTCACGCCTGCCAGCTCTTTGGACAGTGACTCCAGCTCGATCTCTTCTCCAGCCTGTAACTGCTCGTTGCAGTAGCTGTAAACCTGCTGACGCACGGTCTGACGCTCAGATTTATCAAGCTGCGCCTCAGCCGTAAAGTCATCCACCGCCTGGAGGAGACCTTTGTTCTGCGCTTTGGCGTTCAGCCCTTCGCTGGCGCCGAGGAAGTCCATAAAGAAATCCGCCACTTTGCGGCCCACGCGGCCTTTGAGGAAGGTCAGGTAGCGCGTCGATTCCGGGTTGGTTTCCCATTCGGTTAAATCGATACGCGCCACAATATCCGCATGGTTGATATCCAGATAGTGCGTTGAGCTGATGTCCAGCTGCTCGTTCACGCGCATGCTGCTTAAGTTATTCAGCACGGTGACCAGCAGATACTCTACCGTCAGATAGCGGTAGTGGCAGAACAGGACGATACCGCCATCGGCGAAGGGATATTTCGCCAGTTCGTCACGCAGACGGCCCGTCGCGGCGCGGCTGAATGCCAGGAAATCCTCTTCACCCTGACGTTGCAGGCGCAGGCCATCCGCCAGTTCGCTCTCTTCGCTGAACAAGCCATAGGCTTTATTTTTCGCGCTGTAGACGCGATGCAACTCCGCCATCATCTCGACAACGGTAGGCGTTGGTTCCAGTAACGAATCGCGCAGCACCACTTCAAGGGTTTGCTCATCACGCTTGATAAGCTGGTGCAAGGCAATCTGGTTGATTTCCAGACTCATGATAAACTCTCCTTTTAGACCGGGCGGTATTCAACCACCACCAACGCATGTGTGCAACAGAAGATAAAAAAGGGGAAAAAAAGCTGTTGCTACGGTAATATGTCGCCCTTCTCTCAACAAACTGATTTTGATTTATGCCACAACATTCCCGCTACAGTGACGAACACGTTGAACAACTGCTCAGTGAGCTGGTCAACGTACTGGAAAAACATAAAACGCCAACCGATCTCTCCCTGATGGTTTTGGGAAATATGGTTACCAACCTGATCAATACCAGCGTTGCTCCGGCTCAGCGTCAGGCGATCGCCAAATCTTTCGCCCAGGCTTTGCAGTCCTCCGTTAGCGACGACCAGGCACACTAAGGGAAACGAACAACAGTTTATGGTGACGAATCGTCAGCGCTACCGTGAAAAAGTCTCCCAGATGGTCAGCTGGGGGCACTGGTTTGCCCTGTTCAACATTTTGTTGGCGATGGTGCTCGGCTGCCGTTATCTGTTTGTGGCGGACTGGCCAACCACGTTAACCGGGCGAGTCTACTCGTGGATGAGCCTTGTTGGTCACTTTAGCTTTCTGGTCTTCGCCACCTATCTGCTGATCCTGTTCCCTCTGACGTTTATCGTCATGTCACAGCGGCTGATGCGCTTCCTGTCCGCTATCCTTGCGACGGCGGGCATGACGCTGTTGCTTATCGACAGCGAAGTCTTTACCCGTTTCCACCTGCACCTGAATCCTGTCGTCTGGGAGCTGGTGATTAACCCGGATCAAAACGAGACCGCGCGCGACTGGCAGCTGATGTTTATCAGCGTGCCGATTATCCTGCTGATCGAAATGTTGTTCGCCACGTGGAGCTGGCAGAAGCTCCGCAGCCTGACCCGACGCCGCCATTATGCGAAGTCCGTCGCGGCTCTCTTTTTCGCCTCATTTATCGGTTCGCACCTGATGTATATCTGGGCAGATGCGAACTTCTACCGTCCGATTACCATGCAGCGCGCGAACCTGCCACTCTCCTATCCGATGACGGCGCGTCGTTTCCTTGAGAAACACGGCCTGCTGGATGCGCAGGAGTATCAGCGTCGTCTGGTCGAACAGGGTAATCCGGAAGCCGTCAGCGTGCAGTATCCTCTGAGCGATCTGAAATATCGCGACATGGGCCGCGGTCAGAACGTACTGCTGATTACCGTCGATGGCCTGAACTATTCTCGCTATGAGAAGCAGATGCCAGCGCTGGCGGAATTCGCTGAAAACAATATCGTATTCACTCAGCATATGAGCTCCGGTAATTCGACCGACGCAGGTATTTTCGGCCTGTTCTACGGCATTTCACCGAGCTATATGGACGGCGTGCTGTCGGCCCGTATTCCGGCGGCATTGATTACCGGGCTTAATCAGCAGGGCTACCAGCTGGGGCTGTTTGCCTCTGATGGTTTTAACAGTTCGCTGTACCGCCAGGCGCTGCTGTCTGATTTCTCACTGCCTGCCGCGCAGAGCCAGTCTGACGACCAGACCGCTGATCAGTGGATAAACTGGCTGAAACGCTATGCGCAGGAAGATAACCGCTGGTTCTCCTGGGTTGCGTTTAATGGCACAACGCTTGATGACAGCAATCAAAAAGGCTTCGCGCGCCGCTACAGCCGTGCGGCGGGTGATGTTGATGCGCAGATCGGCCGCGTGCTGACCGCCCTGCGCGACGCAGGCAAGCTGGAGAATACGGTCGTCATTATCACGGCGGGGCACGGCGTGCCGCTGGGAGACGAGACAAAGAGTATGGACTGGTCGCGTCCGAACCTGCATGTCCCGCTGGTGATCCACTGGCCAGGCACTCCCGCGCAGCGCATCAACATGCTCACCGACCATAAAGACGTCATGACCACGTTAATGCAACGGCTGCTGCACGTCAGCACACCGGCAATTGAGTACTCGCAGGGACAAGACCTCTTTAGCGCCACGCGACGTCATAACTGGGTCACGGCTGCTGGCGGAAACACGCTGGTGGTGACCACGCCGACGTTGTCCCTGGTGCTGAACAGCAACGGCAATTATCAGACGTACAACCTCGAAGGCGAGAAGCTGAAAGACCAGAAACCGCAGCTCAGCTTGCTGTTGCAGGTGCTGACAGACGAGAAGCGCTTTATCGCTAACTGATTATTTATGAATCAGTTAGCGTTGCTTCCCTCTTGCAATCAAAAAGGAATCGAGTAGTATTCCTTTTATGCGTCGGCACGTAGCGCAGCCTGGTAGCGCACCGTCATGGGGTGTCGGGGGTCGGAGGTTCAAATCCTCTCGTGCCGACCAAAACTACACAAAAAAACCAGCCGCTTATGGCTGGTTTTTTATTGCCTGTACTCACATGCAGAACGCTTAGTGCTTCTCACGCCCACCGAGAAAGAAAATCCCCAGCGGAATCGCAAGCAGCACGGTGAACACCAGGCTGTAAACAAAGATCATCGCCGATTGCAGGACAAACATGCTGGTTGTCCACGCAGAGAGCGGAATGTTGTACTGTTCGATCACACCGACAATGGTTGCTCGCCCCACGCATGCAGCCGCAATCATAAACACAACCAGTAACGCCAGCAGGAACTTGCGGCCTTCAGGTGTCTTCAGTTTTTCCCGTACCATCTCTCCTCCCTTTACAGATGAATAACAATCATTAACGCGTAAAATAACACGATCGCCGCACCGACTCCACAACAGCATTAAACACCAATAAAAGAACATAAAAGCAGTGCATTACTCCATTTAAATTGAAAATGTGAGTAAATTGCGCCAACCATTCACCTGCATTATGTTAGTGTTACCGGGATCGTTTTGACAAAAAGGAATGACAGTGAAAAACGCACCTAAATTTGCCATCGCCCTCATCGCCGCTGCGTGCGCCAGCGCCAGTGCTTTCGCCAGCGAAACCCAAAAAGAGCAGCCGCTGGAAAAAGTGGCTCCGTATCCGCAAGCGGACAAAGGGATGAAGCGTCAGGTTATTCAGCTTCCGGCTCAACAGGATGAAGCAAATTTCAAAGTTGAGCTGTTAATCGGCCAGACGCTGGAAGTGGACTGCAACCAGCATCGTCTGGGCGGTCAGCTGGAAAGCAAAACGCTGGAAGGCTGGGGTTACGACTATTACGTCTTTGATAAAGTAACCTCTCCGGTCTCCACCATGATGGCCTGCCCGGACGGCAAGAAAGAGAAGAAATTTGTGACAGCGTATCTGGGCGACAACAGTCTGCTGCGCTACAACAGCAAGTTACCGATCGTGATCTATACGCCGGAAAACGTAGAGGTGAAGTATCGCGTGTGGAAGGCAGAAGAGAACGTCGTACAAGCGGTAGTACGTTAAAAATAAGTCGGGTGGCAGCTTCGCCTTACCCGACCTACAAAACAACACCGAACGTAGGCCGGGTAAGCGTCAGTGCCACCCGGCTTTTTTACACTACAGCGCGATATCCGCAACCGGTTTGTTTTCCGGCTGAGGCTTCAGCTCTGCCTTTGGCGCAGCATCTGCGGCCTGCGGTTTGACGTATTGCAGTTGCAGAACGCGGCTGGTGTATTCCAGCTCCTGTTCCGTGGCTTCAACGTTACCGTTCAGCTTCGTACCGTAGGAGGGAATAATGGTTTTCAGCTTCGCCTGCCATTCCGGGCTGGATACTTTGTCCTTAAACACTTTTTCCATCAGGTGCAGCATGATTGGCGCAGCGGTAGACGCACCCGGTGATGCACCCAGCAGCGCGGCAATCGTGCCATCCTTATCGCTCACCACTTCGGTACCCAGACGCAGCACGCCGCCCTCTTTGGGATCGCGTTTGATGATCTGCACGCGCTGACCCGCCTGCCACAGACGCCAGTCTTCTTTCTTCGCCTGCGGATAGTACTCTTTCAGCGCCTCGAAGCGTTCTTCATCAGAAAGCATGACCTGGCTAATCAGGTATTTCACCAGGTCGAAGTTATCCAGCCCCACGTCCATCATGGGTTTGACGTTCGACGTCGTGGTCGCGCTCAGCAGATCCCACAGGGAACCGTTTTTCAGGAATTTGGTGGAGAATGTGGCGAACGGCCCGAACAGCACCACGCGCTTACCGTCCAGCATGCGGGTGTCGATATGCGGAACGGACATCGGTGGTGCGCCCACAGAGGCCTGACCGTACACTTTAGCCAGATGACGTTTAACCACGTCCGGGTTTTCCGACACCAGGAACTGGCCGCCAACCGGGAAGCCCGCGTAGTCGTCCGCTTCCGGAATACCGGACTCCTGCAACAGTTTCAGCGCCGCGCCGCCCGCACCGATAAACACGAATTTCGCCTTAATCACATGCTCGGCTTCGTTGTTTTTCAGATCGGCAACGGTCACGCTCCAGCTGTTATCCGCGTTGCGCTTGAAACCACGCACTTCGGAACTGAGTTGCAGGTTAAAGTTCTCTTTTTTCTTCAGAGAGGCCACCAGCTGACGGGTAATCTCACCGTAGTTAACGTCAGTGCCAATTTCAGTGCGGGTCGCCGCTACTTTCTGGTTCGGATCGCGGCCTTCCATGACCAGCGGTGCCCACTCTTTGATTTGAGCGTGATCTTCAGAATATTTCATCCCGCGGAAAAGCGTGCTCTGTTGCAGGGCAGCGTAGCGCGCGCGCAGGAAGTTGACGTTTTGATCGCCCCATACAAAGCTCATGTGCGGGACGGTGTTGATGAAGGAGTGCGGATTGTGCAACACACCGCTGTTCACCTGGTGAGACCAGAACTGACGTGAAATCTGGAACGCTTCGTTGATCTCTACCGCCTTCTCGATACTAATGGAACCGTCCTTCTTCTGCGGCGTATAGTTCAGTTCCATGAGTGCCGAGTGCCCCGTCCCGGCGTTATTCCAGCCGTTAGAGCTTTCCTGTGCCACGCCATCAAGGCGCTCGACCATGGTCATGGACCAGTTCGGCTCTAATTCCTGAAGATACGTTCCCAGCGTGGCGCTCATGATGCCGCCACCAATTAAAAGGACATCCGTTTCCTGCTCTTTTGGTGCGTCAGCTTTCGCCGCCAGCGAGACGGCGTTCAGCCCCACGGCCAGAGAAAAGAGCACGGCAGTCATTTTTTTCATCATTTATGCCTTAGTTGAATAGTGCTTGATGCGTGGAAATTACAGGTGAAACACGCTGCGGGGGCACGGTAACAACTTTTAAATAGTGTTTAAAGGTTACGAAATTATTGTAATTGTGAAATTTAATGATGGATTGTTTGTATGGTTTTGGCAGACAGGCTGGCACCCGGCGATTTTCCTGGCTATGATGCTGCACTTTGTGATCGCGCGCACGGAAGCTTGCCCCTACTAGCGAATTGTTATGTCATTACCCCACTCGTCTGTACCCCATGAAGGCCATGTCGCCACTGTTTTACGTTCGCCTGAACGTCTGATGCGCGAAACGCTGGCTGGCGTGATTACCGCGCTGGCGCTGATCCCGGAAGTCATTTCTTTCTCCGTAGTCGCGGGCGTAGATCCTAAAGTAAGCCTTATCGCCTCGGTGGTGCTCTGTTTTGCCCTTTCCCTGCTCGGCGGACGTCCGGCGATGGTAACGGCGGCGGCAGGTTCCGTCGCGCTGGTTATCGGCCCGATGGTTCATCAGCACGGCGTGCAGTACATTCTGCCCGCGGTGGTGATGGCCGGGGTGATTCAGATCCTGTTCGGCGCGCTGGGCATGGCGCGGCTGATGCGCTTTATCCCCCAGTCGGTGATGACCGGGTTTGTTAACGCCCTTGGTATTTTGATTTTCTTTGCCCAGGTGCCCCATTTCTGGAGCCGAAGCCCGCTGATTGTCGGCCTGTTCGTGCTGACGCTGCTGATTGTGCTGTGGGTGCCACGCTATATCAAAAGCGTGCCCTCCCCGCTGATTGCCATTGTGTTGCTGACGCTGTTCACCGTCACCAGCGGACAAATCCTGCCAACGGTAGGTGATGAAGGCTCCATGAGCGGCGGTTTGCCTGGATTTACGCAGCTGCTGGTGCCGCTCAATCTGGACACCCTGAGCATCATCTGGCCGTGCGCGCTGAGTATCGCGTTTGTGGGCCTGCTGGAATCGTTGTTGACGGCGAAGCTGGTGGACGAACTGACCGTAACCCCCTCCAGTAAGCGCCGCGAGAGCATCGGGCTGGGCGTGGGGAATATCATGGCCGGGTTCTACGGGGGCATTGCGGGCTGCGCGATGATTGGGCAGACCATCGTGAACGTGGAGATGGGGAAAGGCAGAAGCCGTATCTCCACGCTCGCGGCAGGCATTGTGCTGCTGGTGCTGGTCACGGCGCTCAGCGAGGTGATGGCCAAAATCCCGATGGCGGTGCTGGCGGGTATTATGGCCATTGTGGCTATCAAAACCTTTAGCTGGCATAGCGTTCAGCCTGGAACGCTGAAAAACGCGCCGGTGGCTGAAACCGTCGTGATGCTGGTGACGGTGGTGGCAACGGTTTCCACCGGCAACCTGGCGATAGGCGTACTGGGCGGGATTGTGATGATGTTCATTCTCCCGGCCCGTCTTAAGCAAAAGGCGCTGGCTACAGAAGAAAAATCGTCGCCAGTCCAAGGAAAATAAAGAAGCCGCCGGTATCGGTAATGGCGGTGATCATCACGCTCGACCCCACCGCGGGGTCGCGCCCCAGCCGGGTCATCGTCAACGGGATGATCACGCCCATCATCGCCGCCACCAGCAGGTTCAGCACCATAGCCAGCATCATGACCCCACCCAGCGCCATATCGTCGTACAGCCACCAGGTAATGCCGCCCATGATGCCGCCCCAGACCAGGCCGTTAATCAGCGCGACGCCCATCTCCCTGAAAATCAGCCACGAAAAATTACCCGGCTGAATGTTTTCCAGCGCCAGGGCGCGAACGATCATGGTGATCGTCTGGTTACCGGTGTTCCCGCCGATCCCCGCCACAATAGGCATCAGCGACGCCAGGGCCACCAGCTGGGAAATGGTATGTTCGAAGCCGTCGATGACGCGGGACGCCACGAACGCGGTGCATAAATTGATGGCGAGCCACGCCCAGCGCGTTTTGACGGCCTTGCCAACGGAGGCGTGAACGTCATCTTCGGCGCTGATCCCGCCAAGGGCACGCAGGTCGTTATCGGTCTCTTCATAGACCACATCAACGATCTCATCGATGGTCAGACGCCCCATCAGTTTGCCCACCGAATCCACCACCGCCGCGCTCACCAGGTCATCACGTTCGAAGGTACGCGCCGCTTTTTCGGCATCGTCTTCCGGCGAGAAGACCATCGGTTCGGTTTCCATGACCTCACTCACCCGCTGCTGGGTGCTGTTCAGCAGGATCGTTTTCAGCTCCAGCTCCCCGAGCAGGGTTTTATCCCGCGAGGTGACAAACAGTTTGTCGGTGTTGTCCGGCATGCTGCCCAGCCGACGAAGATAGCGCTGCACCGTACCCAGGGTGACATCCGGACGGACGGTGATGACGCCAAACTCCATGATCGCGCCGACGCTGTTTTTCTCGTAGTGCATCACCTGACGCACGCGCGCCCGCTCTTCGGCTGGCAGGGAAGCCAGCAGGCGTCCGGTCAGGTTGCGCGGAAGATGTTGTACAAGGTAAATCTGCTCATCAATATCCAGCGTTTGCAGGGCGTCGAGGATGTCCCGGTCGCTCATCTCATCGATAAGGTCATCCCAGACGTTTTCCGAGGCTTCAAGCAGCACCTGGCCGCGCTCGTGATCCTGCACCAGCCGCCACAGGGCGTGGCGCTCCTCTGAAGGCAGTGCCTCAAGGGTATCCGCCAGATCCGGCGGCGGTAAATGTGCAACCAGCGCACCTACCTCAGCAATATCGTCGGCCAGCGTGCCGACATCATATTGCTCAGCCAGGGTCAGCTTACCCAATAACGTTGACGTCACCGCTTTATCGGTCGTCAGGAGCCAGATGAGGCGGGCACGCTCCTGGTCACGCTGCCTGGCGCTGTTTTTCTTTAATACCGACATTAATCATAAATCCATGAAATAAGTTGGCTTTAAGCATAGCGCGGAGATATGTAAATAAGAATAAACGATGGGGCGGGATGGAGAAAAAATCGCCACTACAGCCACGATCTATCCCCTCTCCTGTGGAAGAGGGTTAGGGTGAGGGCATCAGGCCGTACGCGCCACCGCATCACGCGACGCCGCATCGCGTTCATCGCCGGTCAGCTCGCTCAGCTTGCCGTCGCGCATCTCCAGCAGACGGTCGGCGTGAATGAAGTAGTGATCGTCATGGCTGATGGCAAAAATGGTTTTTCCCATCGCCTGCATCAGCGGCAGCAGTACCTGATAAAACTCGCGGCGGAAGTGCGGATCCTGATCGGCGGCCCACTCATCCAGCAGGATGATGTCACGCTCCTCGGCCAGGGCCAGCAGCAGCGCCACGCGTTTCTTCTGCCCTTTCGACAGTTTGATATTCAGGATTTTGCCATCCTGTAGCTCCAGCTTGTGCGACATTTGCAGGTGCGCAAGCCACTTCTCCACCAGCGCCGGATCCGCCTGCTGCCCTTCCGGGCCCAGCAGCCGGTCAAACAGCCAGACGTCGGTAAATACCGCCGAGAAGAGCTTGCGGTAATCTTCCGGTTTCTCCGCGCTCAGCGCCTTGCCGTCCAGCAGAATTTCACCCGACTGCGGCTGATAAAGCCCCGTCAGCAGCATCGCCAGCGTGGATTTGCCGCTGCCGTTGCCGCCGATCAGGAACAGCAGTTCGCCGCGGTGGATCGTCAGGTTAATCGGCCCTACGGAGAAGGCATTATCCTGATAGCGAAAGGTAACGTTACGCAGCTCCAGCGTTTGCCAGTTCGGGAAGGCCTGCGGGCGCGGGAACTCAGCCTTAAACGGCGCAAGGTCGAATTTCTTCAGCTTGTTGAAGGCCACCTGTGCGCTCAGCAGCGTCGGCAGTGCGCCAACGGCCGAGAGCAGCGGCGTGCGTAAAAACAACAGCGTCAGGGAGTAGGTTGCCGCCACGTTGGTATCCGCCCATCCCAGGCTGTTCGCCATCCAGAATACCAGGCCAATGGCGCCCAGCATCATGATGTTGGACCAGTTCACGGCGCTCAGGTGGAACGTATCGGCGCGAATAATGTGATGACGATATTCGTGCGCATCCGGGATGTAGAGATGGTTGAAGATATGCTCGGCGCGCTCGCGATTGAGGGTCAGCTCTTTGCGCCCTTCCAGCACCGTCTGGTAATCGTTATAGAGTTTGTCTTCCGTTTCGCGCAGCACCGCCATGTGCTTATAGACGCGGGATACCAGCAGAAAGCCGCCCCAGATGGTAATAACAATCCACAGCGCCGTCACCGCCAGCATTTTGCTGGAGAGCCAGGCGAGATAGGCTGCCGAGCCAAAGGTCAGGATGATCCCCTGCACCAGCTCCGGCAGGCGCACAAAGGCGATGGTAATGGCGCGCACATCACTGGTCAGCCCCGCCAGCAGAGAGGCACTTCCCAGTTGCTCGATGCGTTCCACCTGAGTATCAAGAATACGTTTGATGAACTCACTGCGCAGACGGAAAACGAAATGGTGGCCGAGCGCGGTCAGCGCCAGCTGTGAACCGAGCGTGACCGCCATCAGCAGCAGCAGTAAACCCAGAAACTCCGGCAGAACGGAGAGTGACGTGTCGACCATTTCGATCAAACGCACGTTAATGAAGGCAATCAGGCCGATCCCCAGCGCCGCGCTGGCAAGGCTTAACGCCATCACCGCGATAAAAGGCCAGCGATACTGCCGCCAGACAAGAAGAAGTAGTTGCATGCAGAGCAATCCGGACAAGAAAAATCAGCCAGCAGTGTAAACTGCCTTTCACACACATCAAGAATAATTCTTATTTTTATTCTCTCTATGCTGCCTGTCGGAACGTGAGGTTGTAGCGAAACGCCCCCGCCACCGGATGATCGCCAGGTTTAAGCGGCTGAATACCGTGGTAAAAAAGCCGTGATTCCCCGCCCCAGACCACCACATCACCATGCTCCAGCATCAGCCGTTTTAGCGGGTCGTTGCGCCGCAGCCCGCCAAACTGAAAGACGGCGGGCAGCCCAAGGGATACCGAGACAATCGGCGCGCGCAGATCCGGCTCGTCCTTATCCTGATGCAAGGAGAGTTTTGCCCCGACGGCATAGCGGTTGATAAGACAGGCGTCGGGACGAAAATCAGGGTAGCCGGCCGCCACGGCGGCATCATGACATAGCGCCTGAAACGCCTCCGGCATCGGCGGCCACGGCCGATCCGTCAGCGGATCGGCCGTGGCATAGACATAGCCCCGCTCATTTGTCGCCCATCCCAGTTCGCCGCAGTTGGTCATCGCCACGGACATGGTATACCCGCCCGGCGTGACCATATGGCGAAACGGCGAACGGGCGGTCACGGCATCAATACCGTCGAACAGCGCCGCCGCGCGGGAAAGCGCGAAGCGTCTCAGGATCGTCGCCCCCGGCGCGAGCGGCTCCTGCCAGGGTTCAGCATCTGCAAATAAATCGAGCATTATCCCTCCGGGTTGTTCGCCTCACGTTTCAACAATAGCACCTTGCGCGCTGCGCCCCAGCGATAACCCGACAGGGCACCGTCGTTACGCACTACGCGGTGACAGGGGATGACGATCGCCAGTTTGTTGGCTCCGCAGGCCCCGGCCACGGCACGTACGGCATTGGGTTTACCAATGGCCTTCGCCACCTGCTGATAGCTTGCCGTTTCACCGCAGGGGATAGCCCGCAGCGCCTGCCAGACCTGCTGCTGGAAGGCTGTACCACGGATATCCAGCGGCAGCGTCAGCGGCGTCCCGCGGCTGTCGACAGAGGCAATCACCTGACGAACACGCCCGGCAAACGCGCCTTCCATCGGGTCGCGGACGGCAAGCGGAAACAGTGACAGCAGCTCAGCCATCAGCGTGGTGTCGTCATCTCCCAGCAGGATCGCGCAGATCCCGCGCTCGCTTTCCGCCACCAGGCAGCGGCCCAGTGAGCAGTCACTGATAGCATAGCGGACCGCAGCATCCCCGTTGCGGTACTGTTTCGCCGTCATGCCCAGCGCGCCGTCGGCTTTCCGGTAGTAGCTGCTGCCGTCCGGGAAGCCAGCGGCCAGTACGGCGTCGGTGATTTTACCGCCCTGTGCAAGCAGGCTACGCAGGCGTTGTTCACGCGCGGCCTGCTGCCAGGCTTTCGGCGTCATGCCGGTAACGGATTTAAACACACGGTGGAGATGGAACGGGCTCATGGCAACCTGCTGTGCCAGTGCCTCAAGATTCAGCGCCGCTTCCTGTTCAAGCAGTCGGCAGGCCAGCGCAATGGTGGCCTTTTTCTGCGCCATAGGGTCGCCCTGGTCCGGCCTACAGCGCTTACAGGGGCGGAAACCCGCCTGCGCGGCCAGGTGAGCATCAGGATAGAAGCAGACATTTATACGCAGCGCGTGGCGGGCGCGGCAGGACGGGCGACAATAAATGCCGGTCGTCTGCACGGCGAAGACAAACTGGTTATCCGCATGAGGATCGCGGCTCTGAACGGCCTGCCAGCGATCCTCATCGGTGAGATAGGTTGTGTTTTTCATCATCGGCTCCTCTTACAAGCATACGCTCAGCTTGCCTGAACGCCACCGGACAAAAACCCGCAACCTTGCTTTTTAATTTTTTTCACTCACCAGGAAGCTGTTGAACTGCGGCGAACTCCAGGTTTTAAACCCGTCAGCCTCTTTGGTGATCATATAGACGGCCAGCCCTTCCTGACGCACCACCTCTTTGGCCTTCTCCGTGCCGAGCACCATTAATCCGGTATCCCAGGCGTCCGCTTCCAGTGCGGTTGGCGCTATCACCGTCACGGACACCAGGTTGTGCGTAATGGGTCGTCCGGTTTGCGGATCAATCACGTGCGAGATACGTTTGCCATCCAGCTCGTAATAGTTGCGGTAGCTTCCGGAGGTGCTGATACCGTGCCCGTTGATGTCGACAATCGCCTGCACCGCGTTCTGCTGGTCCGTTGGTTTTTGAATGGCCACCCGCCACGGCCTGCCGCTGGCGTTCATGCCCCGGCTGACGAGCGCGCCACCGACGGAAACCAGATAACGGGGAATGCCTTCCTGCGCCATCAGGGCTGCGAGATGATCCGCAGCATACCCCTCGCCTACCGTTGAGAGATCTACAAACAGGTCGGGAATATCTTTTTGCAGGTATTGCTGACCGTACTGGGAGATCACCGCCAGATGCTGTAACCCCGTACGTGCGCGGGCATCGTCAATGGCGGCTTGATCGGGTGTAGTCACCGGCTGCTTGTTGGGGCCAAATCCCCACAGGTTCACCAGCGGCCCCACGGTCACATCCATGGCGCCGTTGGTTTTGTAGCCCACGCGCATGGATTCCGTGACGATGTCGGCCATCGCTTCGCTCACCGGCCACAGGGAGGTGCTGCTGGAGCGATTGAAACGCATCAGCGCCGAGTCGTTTTTGTACGTGGAGAGCAGCTGATCGTCGGCATCCAGCTGAGCCTGAATTTTAGCGCGAAGCTCATCAACGCGAGCCTTGTCGAGATCCATCACGCTGACGCGCCAGAAGGTCCCCATGGTTTTCCCTTCCAGCACCGTCGCGGCTGGCGCCTCGATTTTTGCAGGCTGCGTAGAAGAGTCACACGCGGTCAGGAGTAAAACAGTCGCCAGAACGCTGGCGCGTAAAAAAGTCATATCCATTGGTTATAATCCTCATGCCAGGGCGGCAAGAGTACACTAAAACAGCGTATTTGTAAGACCCTAAAAAAGCATGAAAAAAGGGGCCTGTTGGCCCCTTTGTTGCAGTATGAGCAATTAGAACTGGTAAACCAGACCCAGCGCGACGATATCGTCGGTACCGATACCTGTCTGACGGGTGAAGTCATTTTCATCCAGCAGGTTGATTTTGTAATCAACGTAGGTGGACATGTTTTTGTTGAAGTAGTAAGTCGCGCCAACATCAACATACTTCAGGATATCCTGATCGCCATAGTTTTCGATGTCTTTACCTTTAGATTGCAGGTAAGCCACGGATGGACGCAGGCCGAAGTCGAACTGATACTGCGCAACTACTTCGAAGTTCTGTGCTTTGTTAGCCCAGCCCTGATCGCCAACGCGGGTCGCGTTGTAAGTCTGAGTATACTGTGCAGCCAGGTAGATGTTGTTCGCGTCGTATTTCAGACCACCGGTGTAGGTCTCTGCGCGATCGCCTTCACCGAAGTAGCCTGGCGCGTTCTGGTCAGCAGTACGTTTAGAGCTGGTGACCGCCGTACCGAGTGCGAAGCCTTCGCCCAGATCGTAGGTCAGAGAGCCGCCGTAGCCATCACCGTTCTGACGCAGCGCGTCACGACCGTTGTTGGTCTGGCCTTCGCCGCTTGGGCTGCCGTTTTTACCCTGGTACTGCAACGCGAAGTTCAGGCCATCAACCAGACCGAAGAAGTCCTGGTTACGGTAGGTCGCGAAGCCGTTACCACGCTGCTGCATGAAGTTGTCAGAACCATAGGTGTCGCCGCCGAATTCCGGCAGAACGTCAGTCCAGGAAGTCACATCGTAAACAACGCCGTAGTTACGACCGTAGTCGAATGAACCCGCATCAGCGAATTTCAGACCTGCGAACGCCACACGCGTCCAGGAGTTGTTTTCGTTCTCACCAGAGTTACCCTGGATCTGGTATTCCCACTGGCCGTAACCGGTCAGCTGGTCGTTAACCTGAGTTTCGCCTTTGAAGCCCAGACGCATGTAGGTCTGGTCGCCGTCTGCACTGTCGTCATCAGAGAAATAGTGCAGACCATCTACTTTACCGTACAGATCTAATTTGTTGCCGTCTTTGTTATAAATTTCAGCCGCATTTGCTGCGCCTGCCACCAGCAGAGCTGGTACCAGGAGGGACAGTACTTTAACTTTCATTTTATTAACCCTCTGTTATATGCCTTATTATTTACCACTGCTTACTGGTCAACCCTCTTAACCAGTCGGCAAGTTCATTCTCCTCAAAAATGCAGAATAATCCAACAGGAATATGATACGAAAACTTTGAAGATATTTCACTTTACCATCAACATGTTTCAATTTGTAAATTTGGAAGAACTTTTACAGAGCATTAATAGTTTAAAAATATAGCACGGATAATCAAAACAAAAATATATCTTAATAAATTCAATTCTTTGCACCAAAAAGCTGTACAGCACTGAATGACAAAAAAAATCGCTTCAACACCACTAAAATAACTCTCGCTATCATCATTAACTTTATTTATTACCGTCATTCAGTTTTGAATGTCTGTTTATCCCTAATTGAACCGGATGCTTCGCATTCGGTTTTTTTTTACCTTTCTTTACGTCAGTCGACATTTTATGTGCTACCCCTCAGTAATGATAACGGCTATTAATTAAATCCATCCTCCGGCTGCCACTGAATTCTTTTCTTGCTGTAGAAATTAATTTCTTGTTTATTCGTGCTATTTTACTGCCGATGCGACAGGGTATTTATACATCTGACGGGGTTTTGTACACCTTTCTCCCGGAGAGGCTGAAGCCGGTTGCACAGATAAAAAGTCAATGTCATACCGCTAACGGCGCTGGAAATTCAGTTATTACCCTTTATACTGCCCTATCCCATTACCGCGCGGCCATTACGGGTTAAACACATCAATGAGTCAGACTGAAACTACCGCCCCGAGCAAATTCTCCCTTCTACCGGGCAGCATCACCCGTTTCTTTCTTCTGTTGATCGTTGTGCTGTTAGTCACAATGGGGGTGATGGTTCAGAGCGCCGTTAATACCTGGCTGAAAGATAAAAGCTATCAAATCGTCGATATCACCCATGCGGTGCACAAGCGCATTGATACGTGGCGCTATGCGACCTGGCAAATCTACGACAATATCGCTGCCGCGCCTGCCACCTCGTCAGGCGAAGGGTTGCAGGAAACGCGCCTTAAGCAGGATGTGTATTACCTTGAAAAACCGCAGCGTAAGACGGAAGCCCTGATTTTCGGCTCGCACGACAGCGCAACGCTTGAGATGACGCAGCGGATCTCCTCCTATCTGGACACCCTGTGGGGCGCCGAGACCGTGCCGTGGTCTATGTACTATCTGAACGGTCAGGACAACAGCATGATCCTGGTCTCGACCCTGCCGCTGAAGGATCTCTCGTCCGGCTTTAAAGAGACCACCGTTGGCAGTATTGTCGATTCCCGTCGGGCGGAAATGTTGCAACAGGCCAACGCGCTGGACGAGCGCGAAAGTTTCTCGTCATTACGCCGCCTTGCCTGGCAGAATGGCCACTACTTTACGCTGCGAACCACCTTTAACCAGCCGGGCCATCTGGCGACCGTGGTTGCCTTCGACCTGCCGATTAATGACCTGATCCCACCGGATATGCCGCTGGACAGTTTCCGTCTGGAGCCAGACAACAGCACCCAAAACATGCGCACGCCGTCGGACAAAGAAGGTGCGGACAGCGTAGCCATCTCCTTTAATGGCTCAAAGATTGAGATTGCCTCATCGCTCAACTCAACCGGTATGCGTCTGGTGTGGCAGGTGCCTTTTGGCACCCTGATGCTTGATACGCTGCAAAACATTCTGCTGCCGCTGCTGCTGAATATCGGCCTGCTGGCGCTGGCGCTGTTTGGTTACAGCACCTTCCGTTTCCAGTCGGGCCGCCAGAGCGACTCGACATCGGTATCAGCCGGGACCAGCAACGAGTTGCGCGTCCTGCGCGCCTTAAACGAAGAGATTATTTCCGTGCTGCCGCTTGGGGTGCTCGTTCACGATCAGGACGCAAACCGCACGGTAATGAGCAATAAAATTGCCGATCACCTTCTGCCGCACCTTAACCTGCAAAATATTACGGCCATGGCGGACCAGCACCAGGGCGTCATTCAGGCCACCATTAATAACGAACTGTATGAGATCCGTCAGTTCCGCAGTCAGGTCGCCTCGCGCACGCAAATCTTCATCATCCGCGATCAGGACCGCGAAGTGCTGGTGAATAAAAAGCTCAAGCAGGCGCAAAGGCTGTACGAGAAAAACCAGCATGGTCGCGCCGCGTTTATGCAAAATATCGGTGATGCCTTCAAACAGCCGCTGAAGTCACTCGCCACGCAGATTGCTGATTTGAGCACGCCGGAAAGCCGACAGCTGAGCAGCCAGGCAGACTCCCTGGTTCGTCTGGTAGACGAAATCCAGCTTGCGAACATGCTGGAGAATGACATCTGGAAAGGCACCCCTACGCTCTTCTCTATCCAGGATCTGATTGATGAAGTGGTGCCGGAAGTGCTGCCGGTGATCAAGCGCAAAGGGCTTCAGCTGCTGATCAACAACCATTTACCGGCCAACGACGAACGACACGGCGATCGCGATGCCCTGCGTCGCATCCTGATGATGCTGATTCAGTATGCCGTCACCACGACGCAGATCGGCAAGATCACCCTTGAAGTCAGCACCGATGAATCCACCGACGATCGTCTGACGTTCCGCATTCTGGATACGGGCGAAGGCGTCACCGTGAGCGAAATTGACAATCTGCACTTCCCGTTCCTGAACGATACCCAGCGCGATCACTACGGTAAGGCAAATGCCCTCACCTTCTGGCTCTGCGATCAGCTGGCGCGTAAGCTGGGCGGTCATCTGAACATTAAGGCCCGCGAATCCCTCGGCACCCGCTACTCCTTACACGTTAAAATGGCGGCGAATCCGCAGGAAGAAGATGAAGAGCGTCTGCTGGACGATGTGGTAGTGATGGTGGATGTCACCTCCAGTGAAATCCGTAATATTGTCGTTCGTCAGTTAGAAAACTGGGGCGCGTCCTGCATTACCCCGGACGAAAGACTCGCGAGTCAAGAATTTGATCTATTTTTAACTGATAATCCGTCTAATCTTACTGCCTCAGGCTTGCTTTTAAGCGATGATGAGCCAGGCGTGCGGAAAATCGGCCCTGGGCAGCTGCGCGTCAACTTTAATATGAGCAATGCAATGCAGGAAGCTGTATTACAACTGATTGAAGAGAATCTGGCGCAGGAAGAGATCCTGGAGTCACCGTTAGGCGGCGATGAAAATGCCGAACTCCATGCCAGCGGATATTATTCGCTCTTCGTTGATACAGTACCAGATGATGTTAAGCGGTTGTATACTGAGTCCGCTGCGCAGGATTTTGCAGCGCTGGCACAGACAGCACACCGGCTTAAAGGGGTGTTTGCCATGCTTAATCTGGTTCCCGGCAAGCAGTTATGTGAAACGCTGGAACATCTAATTCGTGAGAAAGATGCCTCTGGCATTGAAAAATACATCAGCGACATTGACGCTTACGTCAAGAGCTTGCTGTAGCAAGGTAGCCTTATACATGAACAATATGAACGTAATTATTGCCGATGACCATCCGATTGTACTGTTCGGTATTCGCAAATCACTTGAACAGATCGAGTGGGTGAATGTAGTCGGTGAATTTGAAGATTCCACAGCCCTCATTAACAACCTCCCTAAACTTGATGCGCACGTGCTCATTACCGATCTCTCCATGCCTGGAGATAAATACGGTGATGGGATCACGCTCATCAAATACATTAAACGCCACTTCCCGGACATTTCGATCATTGTTCTGACCATGAACAATAACCCGGCGATCCTGAGCGCCGTTCTGGATCTCGATATTGAAGGGATTGTGCTGAAACAAGGCGCACCGACCGATCTGCCAAAAGCGCTGGCGGCGCTGCAGAAAGGGAAGAAATTCACGCCTGAGAGCGTTTCTCGCCTGCTCGAAAAAATCAGCGCGGGCGGCTATGGCGACAAACGTCTCTCGCCAAAAGAGAGTGAAGTTCTGCGTCTGTTCGCTGAAGGTTTCCTGGTGACTGAAATCGCCAAGAAGCTGAACCGCAGTATTAAAACCATCAGTAGCCAGAAAAAATCCGCGATGATGAAGCTGGGTGTGGATAACGATATCGCCCTGCTGAACTATCTCTCTTCCGTGACGCTGAGCGCAACGGACAAAGATTAATCTTCGCTGTCTACGCCGGGTGGCGCTTGCGCTCACCCGGCCTACAGACCCCGTCGGCCCGCGCAAGCCCCGCGCCGCCGGGCACATAAAAAAGGCCCTTTCGGGCCTTTTTTTATTGTCTCGCTTTTCGTACCCGCTCCGCATACACGGACAGCGTCTGTTTCAGAACATCCAGCGTGACCGGCTTCGACAGGCAGCTGTCCATTCCCGACTCCAGACAGCGCTGCTTCTCCTCCGCCAGCGCGTTGGCTGTCACCCCCACCACCGGCAGCGTCAGCCCCAGCTGTCGAATACGCTGCGTCAGACGGTAGCCGTCCATGTTAGGCATGTTCACATCGCTGAGGACAATATCAATATGGTTCTTACTTAAGACATTCAGGGCATCCACGCCATCATTGGCCGTTTTACACTGATAGCCCAGAGAGCCAAGCTGGTCTGCGAGCAGACGACGGTTAATCGGATGATCGTCGACGACCAGAATCATCATATCGTCGTTCACCGACGCCAGCTCATCAGGGGAAGCCAGCACGGTCGCGCCATCGCTGTCCTCAAGCTGCACGCTGTAAATGCGCGCCAGCAAGCCCAACAGCTCGTGCGGTGTCGCCACGCTGTGCACCCAAACCCCAGGCGAACGCTCAATCGGAATACCGATATGACGGCGGCAGAACATCACCACGCCGCGCCCTGCCCATGCCTGTTCCGGCTCAACGTCGGTGATCAGCATGTCATCCGCGTCCGGCGTCTGGCCTTCATAGCGCGAAACCCGCACGCCGCTGCTGGTCAGCATTGACGTCAGGAAATCATGTAAGGAGGCGTTGTGCACCGCCAGCCAGCAGTGTTTATCGCTCAGCCCGTCGACGGTGGTTTTCGCCGGATAGTGCGCCGAATAGAGCGGAATACGAATGGTGAACTGGCTGCCCATGCCTGGCTCAGTATCGACGGAGATATCCCCGTCCATCATGCTGATAAGCTTCTCGCAAATCGCCAGACCTAGCCCGGTCCCCTGGAAATTACGCTGCACGCCGGTTCCCACCTGGAAGAACGGATCGAACAGGCGAACGACCTCTTTCGCCGGAATACCCACCCCCGTGTCGCGCACGCGAATGGTCAGATACTCCCCTGCCCGACAGACGTGCAGCACAATACAGCCGATATCGGTGAATTTGATGGCGTTGCTCAGCAGGTTTGAGATGACCTGTTGCAGACGCATCGGATCGCCATTCAGCGTCAGCGGCACATCCGGCTCGATGAAGCAGTACAGCCCAAGCTGTTTACGCACCACCAGCGGCAGATAGTTGGCGCAGATATGGTTCATCACCTCGCGCGGGGAGAACTCGCGCGGTTCAATTTTCAGCTGCTCGGATTCAATTTTAGAGAAGTCGAGAATATCGCTGATAATTTTCAACAACAGGCTGGAGGAGTTGTTCATGGCCGTCACCAGACGGTCAACCCCTTTCGGCAGCTCTTTGGTCTGGAGCAGATCGAGGTTACCGATAATCCCGTACAGCGGCGTGCGCAGCTCATGGCTGACGGTCGCGAGGAACATCGATTTCGACTGACTGGCCTGCTCCGCCGCCTGCGCCATATCCTGCAATGACTCTTCCATCTTCACGCGCGCAGAGACGTCCACCAGCACGCAAATCGCCACGTTTTCATTGCGGTAGCGCGAATGCACGAAGCTGATTTGCAGGTTGGTGTGGGTGCTGGTCAGCACATCCACAAAGTTTACCTGTTGCCCACAGATGATCTGCGTTAACCGCTGGCGGTCTTCATGCGTAAGCATGTTCAGGTAGTTATGGGCAAGCTCGTTACTGAGGATATTCGTCCCGTCCTGGGTACGCAGGATACAGATCCCCACCGGCGCCGAGGCGACAATCTTACGGTTAAACTGCTCGTGCTCCTCCAGACGCTGAGCATCCGCTTCCGCCGGAATAAAGATCCGCCGCTCATACATTCTCGCCAGCATAAACAGCGCGACGCCTACCGCGATGTTCAGCAAAATGGCGTTAAGGATCAGGATGCGAATGCGCTCCAGCACCTTGTCCACCGGCAGCGAGTAGACGATGCTCAGCGACGATGGCGGTAAACTTTTCTTCAGCACCAGCTCGCGGAAACCGGAGGTATAGCCAAACCATGACCGCTCCTGCATCCAGCTGGGTTCCACCTTCAGTCGGTTTTCAGGCCCGGCCAGGGAGATGAGCGGGTGGCCGTTTTCATCCAGAATGGTCACGCCCATTGGCAGGCTGCCCGGCGTAAAGAAGTTTTCCATGCGGATGGTTTGTTCAATCCCCAGCAGCGCTTGCAGGCGGTTTCCGAGGTAAACCGGAGTCAGGGCATAGAAATAGCCGACGCCCATGCGCGGCCCCTGGCTTATCCAGAAGATGTTGTTCCCGCGCTCTTCCTGCGGCGCATTGCGGTATTTCACGATGCGCTCGTGCAGGCTTTTCAGCGCGTCTTCACGTTCGACGGGCATATCCCGCAGGCCGAAATCCGCCATGCAGAGATTTTCGTTGCCAATCAGGTAGACGCGGTTCAGATCGTAGGCGGCCGAGAAGTTATCGCGCCAGTAGCGCATAAACCATGACAGGGACTCCAGTGAACCACGCCAGGCTTTGCCCATGGCGGAACAATCGGAGTCCGGGAAGAGTGGTTCGAAATCAGGTACTTCGGTTTTTTCATCCCGGCTACGGATGGCAAGAATGCCGTTTTCCGCCGTCAGCCGATTCTCGGCGATATACTTCAGCTCTTTCATCACGTCAGACGTGCGCTGAATATAGCGCTGGGCCTGATCCGAGCTTAAGTTAAACTCCTGGCGGATCTCCGCTTCTTTCTGGTGCAATGCGTTAACGATGTAAAACACCGAGAGCAGTGCCACCAGCAACCATAGCAGTAGCGCAAGCGCCCGAAACAGATAGCGAGAGACTTTTAGCGTGGTACGAAAGGAGACGAGGTATTTCAAAGGGGCGAGGCTCCGCCGTCGGGGTCAAAAAGAATGTGGTTAAGGTAGCGGTAAACGCGGCTTGTCGCAACGTTCACTTGTCTGCTTACGCAAAACAAAAGGGCCGGAAACCGGCCCTTTATGCGTCAGGAGACGTTACTCGTCAGCGTCATCCGCTGCTTCATCATCGGTGTCCGTTTCCGGGGCGATTTCATCATCCCCTTCCGCGACGCTGCCGTCGATAGAGTCGAGTTCTTCGTCATCCACCGGCTCAGCAACGCGTTGCAGACCGACGACGTTTTCATCTTCCGCAGTACGGATGAGGATCACGCCCTGGGTGTTACGACCCACCACGCTGATCTCAGACACGCGGGTACGCACCAGCGTACCGGCATCGGTGATCATCATGATCTGGTCCGCGTCGTCCACCTGCACCGCGCCCACAACGGAACCGTTGCGCTCGGTGACCTTGATGGAGATAACGCCCTGCGTGCCGCGAGATTTGGTCGGGTATTCGCTTTCCGCGGTACGTTTACCGTAACCGTTCTGGGTGACGGTCAGGATTGCGCCTTCGCCACGTGGAACGATCAGGGAAACCACGGAGTCTTCACCCGCCAGCTTGATACCACGTACGCCGGTCGCGGTACGACCCATTGCGCGCACGGCGTTCTCTTTAAAGCGCACCACTTTACCGGCCGCAGAGAACAGCATCACTTCATCGGAACCGGAGGTCAGATCCACACCGATCAGCTCATCGCCTTCGTTCAGGTTCACCGCGATGATCCCGGCAGAACGTGGACGGCTGAACTCGGTCAGCGCGGTTTTCTTCACGGTACCGCTCGCGGTTGCCATAAAGACGTTCACGCCCTCTTCGTACTCGCGTACCGGCAGAATGGCGGTGATACGTTCGTTCGCTTCCAGCGGCAGCAGGTTGACGATAGGACGACCACGCGCGCCACGGCTCGCTTCCGGCAGCTGATAGACCTTCATCCAGTACAGACGGCCCCGGCTGGAGAAGCAGAGGATCGTGTCGTGGGTGTTGGCCACCAGCAGACGGTCAATGAAGTCTTCTTCTTTAATACGTGCCGCAGATTTGCCTTTACCGCCACGACGCTGTGCTTCGTAGTCGGTCAACGGCTGATACTTCACATAACCCTGGTGAGACAGCGTCACTACCACGTCTTCACGGTTGATCAGATCTTCAATGTTGATATCAGAGCTGTTGGCCGTGATTTCGGTGCGGCGCTCGTCGCCGAACTGATCGCGAACCAGTTCCAGCTCTTCACGGATCACTTCCATCAGGCGCTCTGCGCTACCGAGGATATGCAGCAGCTCAGCAATTTGCTCCAGCAGCTCTTTGTACTCGTCGAGCAATTTTTCATGCTCAAGGCCGGTCAGTTTCTGCAAACGCAGATCCAGAATCGCCTGGGCCTGCTGTTCAGTCAGGTAGTACTGACCGTCACGCACGCCGAATTCAGGCTCCAGCCACTCAGGACGCGCAGCGTCATCGCCCGCACGTTCCAGCATCGCCGCCACGTTGCCCAGATCCCATGGACGCGCAACCAGTGACGCCTTCGCTTCTGCTGGCGTCGGCGCGCGGCGGATCAGCTCGATGATCGGGTCGATGTTCGCCAGCGCAACGGCCAGTGCTTCAAGGATATGGGCACGGTCACGCGCTTTGCGCAGTTCGAAGATGGTACGGCGGGTCACCACTTCACGGCGGTGACGCACGAACGCGCTCAGGATCTCTTTCAGGTTCATGATCTTCGGCTGGCCATGGTGCAGTGCAACCATGTTGATACCGAAGGAGACCTGAAGCTGAGTCTGGGAGTACAGGTTGTTCAGCACAACCTCACCTACCGCGTCGCGCTTGATTTCAATCACGATGCGCATACCGTCTTTATCAGACTCGTCACGCAGCGCGCTGATACCTTCGACGCGTTTTTCTTTTACCAGCTCGGCGATTTTTTCAATCAGACGCGCTTTGTTCACCTGATACGGGATCTCGTGAACAATAATGGTTTCACGGCCGGTTTTAGCGTCCGCTTCCACTTCGGCGCGGGCACGGATGTAAATCTTGCCGCGACCGGTACGGTACGCTTCTTCAATACCGCGACGGCCATTGATGATTGCCGCCGTCGGGAAGTCCGGGCCAGGAATGTGTTCCATCAGCCCTTCAATGCTGATGTCTTCATCGTCAATGTAGGCCAGGCAGCCGTTGATCACTTCCGTGATGTTGTGCGGCGGAATGTTGGTTGCCATACCGACGGCGATACCGGACGAACCGTTCACCAGCAGGTTTGGGATCTTCGTTGGCATAACGTCAGGAATTTTTTCCGTGCCGTCGTAGTTATCAACGAAATCAACCGTCTCTTTTTCCAGGTCAGCCATCAGCTCATGGGCAATCTTCGCCAGACGGATTTCCGTATAACGCATTGCCGCGGCGGAGTCGCCGTCGATAGAACCAAAGTTACCCTGACCATCTACCAGCATGTAACGCAGCGAGAAGGGCTGCGCCATACGGACAATGGTGTCGTACACCGCGGAATCACCATGGGGATGGTATTTACCGATTACGTCACCAACGACACGGGCAGATTTTTTGTAGGCTTTATTCCAGTCATTGCCCAATACGTTCATGGCGTATAGTACGCGACGGTGTACCGGCTTCAGGCCATCGCGGACGTCCGGCAGCGCACGGCCAACAATGACCGACATCGCATAGTCCAGATAGGAGCTTTTCAGCTCTTCCTCGATGTTAACCGGTGTAATTTCTCTCGCAAGGTCGCTCATCTAACCGCTATCCCTCTACTGTATCCCGGATTCAAAGGTCGCAAATTATAACACAGCCGCGGTGATACAGGTAAACCTATACGCTTTATTCACAGGGATTGCCTGATATACTCATTTGTCTTGCTAAATAAGGAGTAAAAGCGCCCATGAATGCCGAAAAATCCCCGGTGGCTCACAACGTTGACCACGAAGAGATTGCCAAATTTGAAGCGGTGGCGTCCCGCTGGTGGGATCTCGAAGGTGAGTTCAAACCTCTGCATCGTATTAACCCGCTGCGTCTGGGCTATATCGCGGAGCGTTCCGGCGGTCTGTTCGGTAAGAAAGTGCTCGACGTCGGCTGCGGCGGCGGCATCCTGGCGGAAAGCATGGCGCGCGAAGGGGCCACCGTCACCGGTCTGGACATGGGCTTTGAGCCTCTCCAGGTTGCCCGCCTTCATGCGCTGGAGTCCGGCGTTCAGGTAGAATACGTCCAGGAAACCGTGGAAGAGCACGCGGCAAAACATGCCCACCAGTATGATGTGGTGACCTGCATGGAGATGCTGGAACACGTTCCCGATCCGCAGTCGGTCGTCAGCGCCTGTGCAAAACTGGTAAAACCGGGTGGACAGGTCTTCTTCTCGACCATCAACCGCAACGGCAAAGCCTGGCTGATGGCCGTGGTGGGCGCGGAATATGTGCTGCGCATGGTGCCGAAAGGCACACACGACGTGAAGAAGTTCATCAAGCCTGCCGAACTGCTGGGCTGGGTTGACCAGACGTGGCTTAAGGAGCAACACATGACGGGCCTGCACTACAACCCGCTGACGGATAAATTCAAACTTGCTCCGGGCGTGGATGTTAACTATATGTTGCATACAACCGCCAAAAACGACTAACGTCATCCGTTATTCTTATAATGATTGCGCGACATCATGTTGCGCAATTCTGACCTCCCGTTGAAGAAATCAGCACTCGATCAAATTTTGAATTTTTTTTCTAAATTATTGACATCTCTTCCAGGCCTTACGGTACGAGGACTTACGCTTTTTTACCCTTTCACAACCTCAATTTAACCTCAAAATCAACCCTTGTACTGAAAAGAATCCTTACTAGAATACTCACCATATAGCGTTCTTCTTATCGCAAAACCCCTATATGTAGTATTTATCCACAGAGTTAGTCACAAGACGGTTCTGTGGATAAGCGGGGGATATTTTTTTATTTCACGGACAGGTAAAAACCCACATGAATCAGAGTCTGCTGGTGACAAAGCGCGACGGTACCACCGAGCGTATCAATCTGGACAAAATCCATCGAGTTCTCGACTGGGCAGCAGAAGGACTGAACAACGTATCTATCTCCCAGGTTGAACTGCGTTCTCACATTCAGTTCTACGACGGCATCAAAACGTCTGATATCCACGAAACCATTATCAAAGCAGCGGCAGACCTGATCTCCCGCGACGCACCGGATTATCAGTACCTCGCTGCACGTCTGGCGATTTTCCACCTGCGTAAGAAAGCCTACGGCCAGTTTGAGCCGCCGAAGCTTTACGATCACGTGGTGAAAATGGTCGAGCTGGGCAAATACGACACGCATCTGCTGGAAGACTATACGGAAGAAGAGTTCGAGCAGATGAACGGGTTTATCGATCACTGGCGCGACATGAACTTCTCCTACGCGGCGGTGAAGCAGCTCGAAGGCAAATACCTGGTTCAGAACCGTGTGACCGGTGAGATCTACGAGAGCGCCCAGTTCCTCTATATTCTGGTGGCCGCCTGCCTGTTCTCTAATTATCCGCGTGAAACCCGTCTGGACTACGTGAAGCGTTTCTACGATGCGGTATCCACGTTCAAAATTTCTCTGCCAACGCCAATCATGTCTGGCGTGCGCACCCCTACTCGTCAGTTCAGCTCCTGCGTACTGATCGAGTGTGGTGACAGCCTGGATTCCATCAACGCCACCTCCAGCGCCATCGTGAAATACGTCTCCCAGCGTGCCGGTATCGGCATCAACGCCGGTCGTATTCGTGCGCTGGGCAGCCCGATCCGCGGCGGTGAAGCGTTCCATACCGGCTGTATTCCGTTCTACAAGCACTTCCAGACGGCGGTAAAATCCTGCTCTCAGGGCGGCGTGCGCGGCGGTGCTGCGACCCTGTTCTACCCAATGTGGCACCTGGAAGTAGAAAGCCTGCTGGTCCTGAAGAACAACCGCGGCGTGGAAGGTAACCGCGTGCGTCACATGGACTACGGCGTGCAGATCAACAAGCTGATGTACACCCGCCTGCTGAAAGGTGAAGACATCACCCTGTTCAGCCCGTCCGACGTTCCAGGCCTGTACGACGCATTCTTCGCCGATCAGGACGAGTTCGAGCGTCTGTACACCAAATATGAAAAAGACGACAGCATCCGCAAGCAGCGCGTGAAGGCGGTCGATCTGTTCTCCCTGATGATGCAGGAACGTGCCTCTACCGGTCGTATCTACATCCAGAACGTTGACCACTGCAACACCCACAGCCCGTTTGACCCGGTGGTGGCGCCAGTGCGCCAGTCCAACCTGTGCCTGGAGATCGCCCTGCCGACCAAACCGCTGGACGATGTGAACGACGAAAACGGCGAAATCGCCCTGTGTACGCTGTCTGCGTTCAACCTGGGTGCGATTAAGAGCCTGGACGAACTGGAAGAGCTGGCCGTGCTGGCGGTTCGTGCGCTGGATGCCCTGCTGGACTACCAGGATTACCCAATCCCGGCCGCTAAACGCGGTGCGATGGGTCGTCGCACTTTAGGTATCGGCGTGATCAACTTCGCCTACTGGCTGGCGAAAAACGGTAAGCGTTACTCCGACGGCAGCGCCAACAACCTGACCCACCAGACGTTTGAAGCGATTCAGTACTACCTGATGAAAGCCTCCAACGAACTGGCGAAAGAGCAAGGCGCGTGCCCGTGGTTCAACGAAACCACCTACGCGAAAGGCATTCTGCCGATCGACACCTACAAGAAAGACCTGGATGCGATCGTCAGCGAGCCGCTGCATCTCGACTGGGAAGGCCTGCGCGAGTCCATTAAAACGCACGGCCTGCGTAACTCCACGCTCTCTGCCCTGATGCCGTCCGAGACCTCTTCGCAGATCTCCAACGCCACCAACGGTATTGAGCCACCGCGCGGCCACGTCAGCATCAAAGCGTCGAAAGACGGCGTGCTGCGTCAGGTAGTACCGGATTACGAGACGCTGGGTGACAACTACGAGCTGCTGTGGGAAATGCCAAACAACGACGGCTACCTGCAACTGGTGGGGATCATGCAGAAGTTTATCGACCAGTCGATCTCTGCCAATACCAACTACGACCCGACGCGCTTCCCGTCAGGCAAGGTTCCGATGCAGCAGCTGCTGAAAGACCTGCTCACCGCCTACAAATTTGGCGTGAAAACGCTGTACTATCACAACACCCGTGATGGTGCGGAAGACGCCCAGGACGACCTGGCGCCGTCAATTCAGGACGATGGCTGCGAAAGCGGCGCATGTAAGATCTAATAATACCCCCCTCACCCCGGCCCTCTCCCCACAGGGGCGAGGGTGAAAAAATTGCTCCGAACGGTTCCCTCTTCCCTCAGGGGAGAGGGTTAGGGTGAGGGGAAAATAACACCACAGGACACACTCATGGCATATACCACCTTTTCACAGACGAAAAACGACCAGCTCAAAGAGCCGATGTTCTTCGGCCAGCCGGTCAACGTGGCACGCTACGATCAGCAAAAATATGACATCTTCGAAAAGCTGATTGAAAAGCAACTCTCCTTCTTCTGGCGTCCGGAAGAAGTTGACGTTTCACGCGACCGTATCGATTTCCAGGCACTGCCGGAACACGAAAAGCATATCTTCCTCAGCAACCTGAAATACCAGACGCTGCTGGACTCTATTCAGGGTCGTAGTCCGAACGTGGCGCTGCTGCCGCTGATCTCCATTCCCGAGCTGGAAACCTGGGTAGAGACCTGGGCGTTCTCCGAGACGATCCACTCCCGCTCTTACACCCACATCATCCGCAACATCGTGAACGATCCGGCGGTGGTGTTTGACGATATCGTCACCAACGAACAGATCCAGAAGCGCGCCGAAGGCATTGCGCACTACTATGACGAGCTGATCGAGATGACCAGCTACTGGCATCTGCTGGGCGAAGGCACACACAACGTGAACGGCAAAACCGTTACCGTAAACCTGCGGACCCTGAAAAAGCAGCTGTACCTGTGCCTGATGAGCGTTAACGCGCTGGAAGCAATCCGCTTCTACGTGAGTTTCGCCTGCTCCTTCGCCTTTGCCGAGCGCAAGCTGATGGAAGGCAACGCCAAAATCATCCGCCTGATCGCCCGTGATGAAGCCCTGCACCTGACCGGCACCCAGCATATGCTGAACCTGTTGCGCAGCGGTACGGACGATCCGGAAATGGCGGAAATCGCTGAAGAGTGCAAACAGGAGTGCTACGACCTGTTCGTGCAGGCCGCCCAGCAGGAGAAAGAGTGGGCAGACTACCTGTTCCGCGACGGTTCCATGATTGGCCTGAACAAAGACATCCTGTGCCAGTACGTGGAGTACATCACTAACATCCGCATGCAGGCGGTGGGTCTCGATCTGCCGTTCCAGACGCGCTCTAACCCAATCCCGTGGATCAACACCTGGCTGGTGTCCGATAACGTGCAGGTTGCGCCGCAGGAAGTGGAAGTGAGTTCTTATCTGGTCGGTCAGATTGATTCTGAAGTCAACACCGACGACCTGAGCGACTTCCAGCTCTGATGAGCCGCGTAACGCTGAGTCTTTCTGGCACCGAAGTGCTGTGCCAGGAAGAGCACCCTTCCCTGCTGGTGGCGCTGGAAGCGCATCAGGTGGAGGTAGAGTACCAGTGTCGCGAAGGCTATTGCGGCTCCTGCCGCTGCCGTTTGGTCGCAGGCCAGGTGGACTGGCTGACCGAACCGCTGGCCTTTATCAGTGAAGGGGAAATTTTGCCCTGCTGCTGTCGGGCAAAAGGCGATATTGAGATCGAGATGTAATTATGTCGGGTGGCGCTTCGCTTACCCGACCTACAAAACCGCAGTTCGTAGGCCGGGTAAAGCACAGCCGCCACCCGGCAATTTCAGCGTTTATCCTTCAAAAAGCTCACCGCTTTATCCGGGAAATCCGTAAACAACCCGTCTACGTCCGCCTGGTTATACAACACCTCGTAAAGCTGATTCACGTCCGTCGCATACTCCGGCAACTGGTCTGCACGAACGGTATACGGATGCACCTGCATCCTGCTGGCATGCGCCTCTTTCACCATCGCCGTCAGCTTTACGTGGCCCGGCGTTGAGCCTTCCGCCACCAGCATGTGGTAATCCGGCCCGATGCCGTCGGCATACTGCGCAATCTGCTTCATCGCGCCCGGCTTAAACATCCAGTCGTAGTTGTAGTTCACCCACTTCCCGTCCGGCTGCTTCTCCTGGGTTTCGTTCCAGTCGGTATAGGCAATCAGCTGTACCAGATTGAGATCCATCCCCATCTTCGGCTCCAGCTCGGTTTTGATGCGCTTCAGCTCCGCCGCATCAAAACATTGCAGGTAAACTTTGTCCTTCTTGCTGGTGTAGCCGTACTGTTTCAGTACCTCCAGCGTCTTCGCGGCAATGTCCTTCCCTTCCTGATGGTGGAACCACGGTGCTTTGATTTCCGGGTAGATACCGATATTTTTCCCGGTCGAGTGGTTCAGTCCCTGAACAAACTCGATCTCTTCCTGGAAGGTATGAATGCGGAAATCAGATTTGCCCATCGGGAAGCGTCCCGGATAGACCTGCACCTTCTTGCCGTTTTCAATCTCGAAGCCCTCGGTAAACTTCAGCGAACGGATCTCCGCCAGCGTGAAGTCGATGGCGTAATAGCGGCCATCTTTACGGGCGCGATCCGGGAAGCGTTCCGCCACGTCCGTGACGCGGTCAAGATAGTGGTCATGCAGGACGACCAGCTGGTCGTCCTTCGTCATCACCAGATCCTGCTCCAGATAATCCGCGCCCTGGGCATAGGCCATTGCCTTCGCCGGCAGCGTATGCTCCGGCAGATAGCCGCTGGCGCCGCGGTGGGCGATCACGATTTTATCCGCCGCCAGCGCGGAGCCTGTCATCAGGCCCGCCAGCAGCAGGCCTGTCGCTAACTGATTTAATTTCATCGCAATGCTCCTTACTGACGACGCGCCAGCACTTCGGCGTGGTGACGTTTTTCACCGATCATCACAACAATCAGCAGCAGAACCGCCAGCACGCTGCCGCCAATCATCACCATAAAGCCGCCGTCCCAGCCGAAGAAGTCGACGGTGTAACCGACGATTGCACTCGCCGCCACTGAACCGCCAAGGTAGCCAAACAGACCGGTAAAGCCTGCCGCCGTGCCTGCCGCTTTCTTCGGCGCCAGCTCCAGCGCGTGCAGACCGATCAGCATTACCGGACCGTAAATCAGGAAGCCGATGACGATCATACAGGCCATATCCACACCCGGATTGCCCGGCGGGTTGAGCCAGTAAACGACCGTCGCGATGGTCACCAGCGTCATGAAGAACACGCCCGTTGCCCCACGGTTACCCTTAAACACTTTATCCGACATCCTGCCGCAGATCAGCGTGCCCGGAATGCCCGCGTATTCATACAGGAAGTAGGCCCAGGAGGATTTATCCAGCGCGAAGTGCTTCACCTCTTTCAGGTAGGTTGGGGACCAGTCGAGGATGCCGTAGCGCAGCAGGTAAACGAACACGTTCGCCACCGCGATGTACCACAGCAGCTTGTTTGGCAGCACGTACTTCATGAAGATCTGCTTTGCCGTCAGCTCTTCTTCGTGCTTCTCGCTGTAATCATCCGGGTAGTCGTTTTTGTACTCTTCAATCGGCGGAAGACCGCAGGACTGCGGGGTGTCACGCATCAGGGCGAAGGCGATAATCGCCACCAGAATGGCGCCAAAGGCTGGCATATAGAGCGCGGCATGCCAGTCGTTAAACCAGGCCATCCCCAGCAGGAACAGCAGCGGCGGCAGCCCGCCCCCGACGTTATGCGCGCAGTTCCAGACCGATACAATGCCGCCACGCTCTTTCTGTGACCACCAGTGGACCATGGTGCGTCCGCATGGCGGCCACCCCATCCCCTGGAACCAGCCGCAGAGGAACAGCAGCACGAACATAATGGCAATGCTGGAGGTTGCCCACGGCACAAAGCCCATGAACAGCATCACCGCTGCCGCGAGGATCAGACCGGCAGGGAGGAACACGCGCGGATTCGAACGATCCGACACCGACCCCATAATGAACTTCGAAAAACCGTACGCGATGGAGATCCCCGACAGCGCGAACCCCAGATCGCCGCGAGAGAAGCCCTGTTCCACCAGGTACGGCATGGCGAGCGCAAAGTTTTTACGTACCAGATAGTACGCCGCATACCCGAAGAAGATCCCGAGGAAGATTTGCCAACGCAGACGGCGGTAGAGAGGATCAATCTCTGCCTCTGGCAGTCGCGCCCGGTGTGGCGCAGGTTTAAAGATACTGAGCATAACAGCCTCCGTGGCCTTTCAAAAATGGCCGGGCATCTCGCGCCCGGCTACAGAGGCGGCGATGTTAAGAAATCACGGTGAATGTTACTGTGAATCAACGCACAGATTGTTACAGAAATATGACAGAATGCGCAAAAAAGCGCATGAAATCACGTTTCACTTTCGAATTTCGCGCGTTTATGTTCGAAATCAAACAAACCACACGATCAATGTGGCTAAATGCTAAAAAACGAACATAGAGGAAAGGCAATGACAATTCACGATCCACGCTTCAGCGATGTGATTATCATTGGCGGTGGCGCAACGGGTGCCGGCATCGCACGCGACTGCGCCCTGCGGGGATTGAGCGTCACGCTTCTGGAGCGCCACGATATCGCCACCGGCGCAACGGGGCGTAATCACGGCCTGCTGCACAGCGGTGCGCGCTATGCGGTCACTGATGCGGAATCCGCGCGCGAGTGTATCGCTGAAAACCAGATCCTCAGACGCATCGCCCGCCACTGCGTTGAACCCACCAACGGCCTGTTTATTACCCTTCCCGAAGATGACCTCGCCTTTCAGCAAACCTTTATCACCGCCTGTACGGCGGCAGGCATTCAGGCTGAAGCGATCGATCCTGTGCAGGCACGCCGTCTTGAACCCTCGGTAAACCCGGCGTTACTGGGCGCGGTGAAAGTGCCTGACGGCACCGTTGATCCCTTCCGCCTGACCGCCGCCAATATGCTCGACGCGCGGGAACATGGCGCACAGATCCTGACCGGGCATCACGTCACCGGGCTTATTCGTGAAGGTAATACGGTGCGCGGGGTGCGCGTGTTTGATGCGCAGTACAACGAACACCGCGAGCTGTATGCCGCCGTCGTGGTCAATGCGGCAGGGATCTGGGGCCAGCGCATCGCGGAATATGCCGATTTATCCATCCGCATGTTCCCGGCGAAAGGCTCGCTGCTGATCCTCGATCACCGCATCAATAACCATGTTATCAACCGCTGCCGCAAACCGTCCGATGCCGACATCCTGGTACCGGGCGACACCATTTCTCTGATTGGCACCACGTCAATGCACGTTGACTACAGCGATATTGACGTTAACCGGGTCACCGCCGAAGAGGTCGACATTCTGCTGCGCGAAGGGGAAAAGCTGGCCCCGGTGATGGCGCAGACGCGTATTCTGCGTGCCTACGCGGGCGTGCGTCCCCTCGTCGCCAGCGACAACGACCCGAGCGGGCGTAACGTCAGCCGCGGCATCGTGCTGCTCGATCACGCCGAGCGCGACGGCATGGACGGATTTATCACCATCACCGGCGGCAAGCTGATGACCTACCGGCTGATGGCCCAGTGGGCCACCGATGCCGTCTGCCGTAAGCTCGGCAACACCACGCCGTGCGTGACGGCGGACAAGGCCCTGCCCGGTTCGCAGCAATCGACAGAAAAAACGCTGCACAAAATCATTTCACTTCCTGCCCCGCTTCGCGGTTCAGCTATTTACCGCCACGGCGACCGCACGCCAACCTGGCTCGGTGAAGGCCGACTCAGCCGCAGCCTGGTGTGCGAATGCGAAGCCGTGACCGCAGGCGAGGTGCAATATGCCGTGGAAAACCTGACGGTGAACAACCTGCTCGATTTACGCCGCCGCACGCGCGTCGGGATGGGCACCTGTCAGGGGGAGCTGTGCGCCTGCCGTGCCGCCGGATTGCTGCAACGTTTTCACGCCACGACGTCAACCCAGTCGCTTGCACAGCTCAGCGATTTTTTAAACGAGCGCTGGAAAGGCATACAGCCCGTCGCGTGGGGGGATGCCCTGCGCGAAAGCGAGTTTACCCGCTGGGTCTATCAGGGGCTTTGCGGTCTGGAGAAGGAGCACAACCATGAAATTTGATACTGTGATTGTCGGTGGGGGGCTGGCGGGCCTGCTGTGCGGCCTCAAACTGACGCAGCGGGGTCTGCGCTGCGCCATTGTCACTCGCGGTCAGAGTGCCCTGCACTTCTCCTCCGGCTCGCTGGATTTACTGGGCGCGCTCTCGTTCGCCGATCTGCCGCCTGAACATCCCTACCGCCTGACGGGCGCAGAGAATATGGCCCGCTTTGCCTGTGAAACCGAACACCTGCTCACCGCCTGCGGCGCATGCATGCAGGGTGACGCCGAGCAAAATCATCAGCGCGTCACGCCGCTCGGCACCCTGCGTGCCGCCTGGCTTAGCCCGGAAGAGGTGCCTGTCGCCCCCATCGCTGCCGAGCGTGTGCGGGTGGTGGGGATCAGCGGTTTCCTCGATTTCCAGCCGCATCTGGCCGCCGCGTCACTCAGACAGCAGGGTGTTCAGGTGGATACAGCGGAGATTGATCTCCCCGAACTCGATGTGCTGCGTGAAAACCCCAGCGAGTTTCGTGCGGTGAACATTGCCCGCCTGCTGGATAATGAACGCTACTGGCCGCAGCTGTACGCGGCGCTTCGGCCGCTCGGCGAGACCTGCGACGCCCTGTTTATGCCCGCCTGTTTTGGCTTAACGGACAACCGTCTCTGGCGCTGGCTCTCGGCGCGCCTGCCCTGTACGCTCGGTTTACTGCCGACGCTTCCCCCTTCCGTGCCCGGCATTCGTCTGCATACCCAGCTTCAGCGCCGGTTTGTGGCGCAGGGTGGCATCTGGATGGCGGGCGACGAGGTCAAAAAAATCACCCTGACAGAAGGCGCGGTAAGCGAAATCTGGACCCGCAACCACGGCCACATCCCGCTTCGCGCACGCTATACGGTGCTGGCAAGCGGCAGTTTCTTCAGCAACGGTCTGCTGAGCAGCCGGGATGGCGTGCGTGAGGCGATCCTCGGGCTGGACGTCCGACAAAGCGCCTCCCGCGCGGACTGGTATCAGAGCGATTTCTTCACCCCACAGCCCTGGCAGCAGTTCGGCGTGATCGTCGACAGTCAGCTACGCCCGCAGTTGAACGGGGTACCGGTTGAAAATCTTTACGCCATCGGCTCGGTTCTGGGTGGGTACGATCCCGTGGCGCAGGGCTGCGGTGGCGGCGTCTGCGCCGTTACCGCACTGCATGTCGCGGAGCAGATTATCCAGCGCCGGGAGGGAGCAAAATGAATGACACCCGATTTGAAAGCTGTATCAAATGCACGGTCTGTACCACGGTTTGCCCGGTCAGCGGCGTCGATCCGCGCTATCCTGGCCCGAAACAGGCGGGTCCCGACGGGGAGCGTCTGCGCCTGAAGGACGGCGCGCTCTACGACGAGGCGCTGAAATACTGTATCAACTGCAAACGCTGCGAAGTCGCCTGTCCGTCGGACGTGAAAATTGGCGATATCATCCAGCGCGCCCGCGCCCGCTACAGTTCGCAAAAACCGACGCTGCGTGACGCGATACTGAGCCACACCGATCTGATGGGCAGCCTTTCGACGCCTTTCGCACCGGTCGTCAATGCCGCCACCGCCCTGAAGCCGGTACGCAGGCTGCTGGATGCGACGCTCAAAATCGACCACCACCGCAGTCTGCCGAAATATTCTCACGGCACCTTCCGCCGCTGGTATAAATCCGTGGCGGCAGAACAGGCGCAGTTCGCTGAGCAGGTCGCTTTCTTCCACGGCTGCTACGTGAACTACAACCATCCGCAGTTGGGGAAAGACCTGCTGAAAGTGCTGAACGCTATGGGAACGGGGGTTCAGCTTTTGAGCAAAGAGAAGTGCTGCGGCGTTCCGCTGATTGCCAACGGTTTCACCGACAAAGCGCGCAAGCAGGCGAGAAGCAACGTCACCTCTTTACGCGAGGCGATCGTCGGCAAAGGCATACCGGTCCTGGCGACATCGTCAACCTGTACCTTCACCCTGCGCGATGAATATCCCCATCTGCTGGATGTGGATAACACTGGCCTGCGCGAGCACATTGAGCTGGCGACCCGTTTTCTCTGGCGCAAACTGGACAGCGGGCAGACGTTACCGCTGGGCAAATTGCCGCTGAAGGTGGTGTATCACACCCCATGTCATATGGAGAAGATGGGCTGGTCGCTTTATACGCTTGAACTGCTGCGGCTGATCCCGGGGCTGGAGCTGACGGTGCTGGACTCTCGCTGCTGCGGCATCGCAGGCACCTATGGCTTCAAGCGCGAAAATTATCCAACGTCACAGGCCATTGGTGCGCCGCTGTTCCGGCAGATTGAAGAGAGCGGTGCGGATATGGTGGTGACGGACTGCGAAACCTGTAAATGGCAGATCGAGATGTCCACCAGCAAACGCTGCGAACATCCCATTACCTTGCTGGCAAAAGCGCTGGCGTAACCCTTGCCGGGGCCGCTGCCCCGGCACGTTCTCACTCCACGAACAGCGATTCCACTACGTTGATCCAGCCGTGCTCGCTGGCGACCTCTTTCCCGTTCAGCCAGCGGCGCAGCATGTTCAGCGCCATCATCGCACATACCTCCTGACGCACGGCCAGGCTGTGGCGGGTGATACTCATCTTCACCCGCAGGGCGTGCGTCCCTTCCGGCGTTGCCAGGGCGAAGTTAAGGTGCTCCTCATCCAGTCCACCCACAAACAGCGCCAGCCCGGCGAAATGCTTCACTCTTCGCTCGGACGCCCAGCGCGACGTCTGCGCCAGCGACTCCTGCTGGAACGGCACCACTTCACTGGCCAGCAGCGGCGCACCCGCCCGGGTAAGCTGAAGCGCCAGAAGCCCACCGGTAAACTGCTCGCTTAACGTCACGCTCAGCTGGCGGGACTGCAAATGCGCGGCGATCTGCGCGGGCAACCCTTCCGTGCCTTCGAAAATCAGGCTTTCCCCGGCAACGCGCTGCACTTCCGGCCACAGCGCCAGCATGGCGGCTTTCTCTGACGCCGGTCCGGTCAGCTTCAGTTCAATAATCGGCATGGAGGAGCGATAGCCCATCGACACGCCGGGAGGCAGTTGCAGGTGATCGAGGCTCTGGGCCAGATCGCTTTCCGAGCGGCCAAACGTGGTCAGACGCAGACACAGGGGTGGTTCAGGCAGCGTGAAGCGCGCGCGCAGGCGCGGCAGGATCTGCTGTTCGACCATCACCTTAAATTCCGACGGCACGCCCGGAGTGAAGAACATCAGGCAGCGGTTCAGCTGAACGGCAAACCCGCAGGCGGTGCCGACCGGGTTATCAATCAGCTCCGCGCTGGCGGGAATTTCAGCCTGCTTGCGGTTGCTGGGCGCCATCACGCGGCCACGTTCGGAGAAAAAGCGTTCCATCTGCGCCAGCCACGCCTCGTGCAGAACCAGGCCTTCGCCTTTGGCCGTAGCGGCAGCCAGTGCGCTGAGATCGTCGCTGGTTGGCCCCAGCCCGCCGTTCACAATCAGCACGTCGCAGTGTTCGCTACGCTCGCGCAGAACGTTGACCAGCGACTCAAGATTGTCACCTACGGTGTTGCGGCGCGTTAACGGTAATCCTTGCTCAAAGAAGAGATCGGCGAGCCAGGCGGCATTGGTATCAATGATTTGCCCATGCAGCACTTCGTCGCCAGTGGATAACATTTCCACGTTTATCATTGTGTTCTCCCATTTCAATGGTCAAAACACTATAGCGCAATCGAAGAGCGGGGGAAGAGAGAAACTGGCGCGACTGAACGCCGCGCCGAAAGGATTAGAAACCGGCGCTCACGCCAACGTACGGGCCGTCGGCCAGGGCGTTGTCGCGGTTGCCGTCTTTACCGGCCAGGTTCAGATAGCGATAACCCGCTTCGATGGTGATCGGGCGCATGATGGTCCAGCGCGCGCCAGCATTGGCTTCCTGATAGCTGTCGATACCGCTGGAGAGGGAGTCCGGAGAGTAGTAGTACTCACCGAACAGGCCAAAGCTGTCGCCAATTTTCCACTGCAAGCCGCCGCCCACTGCCGCCGCGTAGCCTTCGTCGCCGTCGTTCGGGTTGGTGTAAATGCCTTTACCGCCGATGGTCGCCAGGAAAGGACCAAGCGGTACGTTAAAGCCAAGGCCCAGGCTTGCCGCATCACCATCGTCGTCGTTATGCGTCCAGCCGCCGGTCATCGCCAGGCCTGCGCTATCCGTGCCAAGACCAAAGCCCAGGTGAGTATAATCTTCGCCCGCCGAGCCGTTGAAGGAAATAGCGTTGGCTGCTGCCGATACAAACATCAGGCCTAAGCCCATTAATGCCACTTTTTTCATTGTCGTGATCCCGCACCATTTATTCAGAAATGTCCAAAAACCGCGAGATTTTAACCTGACTGTCTGTGGGATCAATGGACTCCGCGTGCGGCGGTCAATTAGTTTGTAACGATTTGATAATATCGGCATTTATACCAACATCAGAAAGCGCATTTTTACGCGCAGACCACCCAGATTTTCACTGGGCATCAGCTGAAGATGGCTGCGGTGCATGCGGGCGATATCGTTGGCCAGCGCCAGGCCAATGCCGGACCCGGCGGCGTCGCCCACGTTATCCAGCCGATGAAACGGCAGCATGGCCTGGGAAATCTGGTCTTCAGCAATGCCCGGGCCGCTGTCCTCCACGCTCAGTTCAACGGCATCGTTATCCGTGCGCAAGTACACCGTCACGATCCCCTGCTCCGGCGTGTATTTGATCGCGTTCTCCAGCAGGTTCGCGCACAGTTCGCCCAGCAGCACGTCATCCCCCTCAATCATTACCGGCTGCTGTACGCCGTCATAACCGAGATCAATACCTTTACTTCGCGCCTGCGTGAGCCGGGAAAAGCAGCAGTTTTGCACCACCTGTACCAGATCGACAGGGGCAAACTGTCGCTCCCCCTGCTCTTTCCGCTTCACCGCTGACAGCTGTAACAGCCTCTCGGTCAGCACGATGGTGTTATCCAGCGTGACGTTCATCGCCCGTAAACTCTCCTGCCACAGCGCCGGATCGTTTCGCGTCAGGGCAACCGATACCTGGGTTTTCAGCACCGCCAGCGGCGTTTTGAGCTGGTGTGAGGCGTCGGCGTTAAAGCGCGCCTGCCGCGAAAGTACGCCGCGCAACCTGTCGATATAGCGGTTAAATGCCACAATCAGCAGCCGCGTTTCCGACCAGGGCAGCAGCTCCGGCAGCGGAGCCAGCAGCCCCGGCTCACGGCGCACCATCAGGGACGAGAGCTGCCGCATCGGGCGCAGCACGCGACGCAGCAGCCACGCGGTCAGGACCAGCGTCAGCAGCACCAGCAGCCCCTGCGACACGAGCGAGGAAAACAGCAGCTGAGTGGCCAGATAGCGCCGCGACTGCAACGTTTCGGCGACGTAGATCTCCGCCATCCCGAACACACTGTCCTCGTTAACCGGCTGGAGCAGCTTCGCCACGCGGATCGCCTGCCCGCGATACTCGGTATGATAAAACCAAGCCAGCGCCGGATAGTGTGTAGTGCGCGACGTGGAGGGAGGCATATTCGGCAGATCGTCGTAGCCGGAGATCGTCCGCCCGTCAGGGTCCACGACCTTGTAATAGAGGCGATCGTTCATGTTCAGCTCGAAGCTGTCGAGCACGACCCAGGGCACGTTCACCTGGAGTTTACCGTTGTGCACCACCAGCCGCTCTGACACCGTGCGCGCCGAGGATAACAGCGTGCGGTCATAGGCCTGCGTCGCCGCCTGTAACGCGCTAACGTAGCTGTTAAAGGCTGACAGCCCCCATAACAGCAGCAGCGGCAAACCCAGAAAAAGCAAAAGTTGCAGGTAAAGCGACTGCGGCTTAACCCACCTCATCGCCGCACTCCAGCACGTAGCCCAGCCCCCGGAGGGTAATGATCCGCACCCCGCTGCCGGTCAGCTTCTTACGCAGGCGGTGAATATAGAGATCGATGCTCTCGGGGCTGACGTCGTCGTTCAGGCTGAATACCTGGTCGAAAAGCTGTTGCCGGGAGACGGGACGGGTCCGGCGGTGCATCAGCACCTTCAGCAAAGAGAGTTCGCGCGGCGTGAGGGAAAGGGGTTCATCGCGCAGCAGAAAAAAGCCTTCATCATCGTACTCCAGCTCTCCCAGCCGCTGGCGCTCCTGGGTTCGTCCTTCGCTGCGGCGCAGCAGCGCGCGCAGGCGGGCATCAAGCTCCTCCAGCTCGAACGGTTTCGGCAGGTAGTCATCCGCCCCGGCATTCAACCCCTTCACCCTGTCTGCCACGTTGCTGCGGGCGGTAAGAAACAGCACCGGCAGCGTCTGCCCGCGTTTTCTCAGGCGATGCACCACCTCCAGCCCGTCGAAGCCGGGCATGCCGATATCAAGGATCGCGACGGCATAGTTTTCTCCCTGCAAAAGATGATCGGCCGCCCGTCCATCGTTGACGCAATCCACGGCAAATCCGTTTTGTACCAGCGCTTTTTCCAGCCAGTGAGCCAGCTCACGATTATCTTCCGCCAGTAAGAGACGCATATCACATCCTGTAAAGTTGGTGTCGCAGTGAAAGGGAAATGAAAGGTTATTGTTTTAACAATCACGCAACGGAACCGCTACAAGGTGGTTCACATAATCAGAAAAAATACACCCGTACCCGTACTCCCGGTTCTCCGGCGTGAGGATAAACGATGAAAAAACAATTACTTTCTACCCTTGCTGCAAGCGTATTGCTGTTGAGTGCCTCTGTCGTCCAGGCGCAAGACGCGCCATCCCGTACCGAATGTATCGCCCCGGCCAAACCCGGCGGCGGCTTCGACCTGACCTGTAAGCTGATTCAGGTCAGCCTGCTGGAGACGAAGGCCATCGAGAAACCGATGCGCGTCACCTACATGCCCGGCGGCGTGGGCGCGGTAGCCTATAACGCCATCGTCGCGCAGCGCCCTGCCGAAGCGGGCACCGTGGTGGCCTTCTCCGGCGGTTCGCTGCTGAACCTGTCGCAGGGGAAATTTGGTCGTTATGACGTGAATGACGTGCGCTGGCTCGCCACCGTAGGCACCGATTACGGCATGATCGCCGTGCGCGCGGACTCCCCGTGGAAATCCCTGAAAGATCTGCTGACCGCCATGGAAAAAGATCCGAACAGCGTGGTCATTGGCGCGGGCGCCTCTATCGGCAGCCAGGACTGGATGAAAGCCGCGCTGCTGGCGCAGCAGGCCAAAGTGGATCCGCACAAGATGCGTTACGTGGCCTTTGAAGGCGGCGGCGAGCCGGTGACGGCGCTGATGGGCAATCACGTCCAGGCGGTATCGGGCGATCTCAGCGAAATGGTGCCCTACCTGAGCGGGGATAAGATCCGCGTGCTGGCGGTCTTCTCGGAAAACCGTCTGCCGGGCCAGCTGGCAGACGTCCCAACCGCTAAAGAGCAGGGTTATAACCTGGTCTGGCCGATCATCCGCGGCTTCTTCGTCGGGCCAAAAGTGACCGACGCCGAGTACCAGTGGTGGGTGGATACCTTCGCAAAACTTCAGCAAACCGAGGAGTTCAAAAAACAGCGCGATCTGCGCGGGCTGTTTGAGTTCAACCTGAACGGCAAGCAGCTGGACGAGTATGTCAAAAAACAGGTGAATGACTACCGCGAACAGGCGAAAGCCTTTGGTCTGGCGAAATAACCGGAGGCGCTATGAGCGATCGCATTTTTGCCGGGATATGGCTGCTGCTCTGCATTGGCGGCATGTTCGTCGCCTGGCAGATCCACAGCGAATACAGCTATGAACCCGTGGGGCCACGCCCCTTCCCCGTCGGCATTGTCGGCCTGATGCTGCTCTGCTCGGTGGCGCTGCTGCTGCGCCATCCGGATACCGTGGAGTGGCCGCCACGCCGTACGCTGCAACGTCTGCTGGTAATGGTAATTGTCCTGCTGATGTATGCGTGGGGCTTTGAGTGGCTCGGCTTCCCGATTGCCACCGCCCTGCTGACGATGGTGATTGGCATACTGTTTAACGCCTCGCTGCCTGCGGCGGGGATCTCCGGGGTCGTACTGGGCATTTTACTCTGGTACGCCTTCGACCGCCTGCTGGACGTGACCCTGCCGCTCGGCGCATGGTTTAACTAACGGAGCACGCTATGGATACCTGGATCTATCTCTCTCAGGGGTTCGCGGTAGCGATGACCCCGGAAAACCTGGTGATCGCCCTGATCGGCTGTTTCGTCGGGACCATCGTCGGCCTGCTGCCGGGCCTTGGCCCTATCAACGGCGTGGCGATTTTACTGCCGCTGGCCTTTGCGCTGCACCTGCCTGCGGAATCGGCGCTGATCCTGCTGGCGACGGTCTATATCGGCTGCGAATACGGGGGGCGTATTTCCTCGATTCTGCTTAACGTGCCCGGCGATGCCGCCGCCATTATGACCGCGCTGGATGGCTACCCGATGGCGCAGCAGGGGCGCGGCGGCGTGGCGCTCTCTATTTCTGCCGTCAGCTCGTTCTTTGGCTCCATGATCGCCATTGGCGGCATCATCCTCTTCGCCCCGGCGCTGGCCCAGTGGTCGCTGGCGTTTGGTCCGGCCGAGTATTTTGCCCTGATGGTGTTCGCCATCGCCTGTCTCGGCAGCATGATGGCGCAGAATCCGCTGAAGTCGTTTTTGTCTGCGTTGATTGGCCTCAGTCTGGCGACCGTCGGCGTGGATGCCAACACCGGGGTTTATCGTTTTACCTTCGACAGCGTTCATCTCTCCGACGGCGTGCAGTTTATCGTCGTGGTGATTGGTCTGTTCTCTGTCTCAGAAATCTTACTGATGCTGGAGCATACCAGCAGCGGGCAGACGCTGGTGCGTAAAACCGGACGTATGCTCTTTAATGCCAAAGAGGGGGCGCAGTGTATTGGCGCCACCCTGCGTTCGTCGGTGATCGGTTTCTTCGTCGGCATTCTGCCCGGCGCGGGGGCTACTATCGCCAGCGCTATCACCTACATGACCGAGAAAAAGCTGAGCGGTAACAGCGACAGCTTCGGCAAAGGCGATATCCGCGGCGTGGCGGCGCCGGAGGCGGCGAATAACGCCTCGGCCTGCGGCTCGTTTATCCCGATGCTGACCCTCGGCGTGCCGGGCTCCGGCACCACGGCGGTAATGATGGGCGCGCTGACGCTCTATAACATCACCCCGGGTCCGGCGATGTTTACCGAGCAGCCCGATATCGTCTGGGGTTTAATTGCCGCCCTGCTGATCGCCAACGTGATGTTGCTGGTAATGAACATCCCGCTGATCGGCCTGTTCACCCGCATGCTGACCATTCCCCTGTGGTTCCTGGTCCCGGCCATCGCCGCCGTCTCTGCGGTTGGGGTGTACGCGGTGCACAGCACCACCTTCGACCTGGTGTTGATGGTGCTGCTCGGCGTGCTGGGCTACATTCTGCGCAAGATGCACTTCCCGATGTCGCCGCTGATTTTAGGGTTTGTGCTGGGGGAAATGCTGGAGCAGAACCTGCGCCGCGCCCTCTCCATCAGCAATGGCAACATGGGGATCCTGTGGGAGAGCAGCGTGACGAAGATCCTGCTGGCAATGGCGATTATGGTGATTGTCGTGCCGCCGGTGCTGCGCTGGGTCCGCCGACGCCAGCACAAACCGCAGCCGGATATCGGTTGATTAGCCCCTCAACAGGGCATTGACCCACTGCTTTAACGCCTGGCGGGAGATTTTAATCCCGCCATTTTTCAGTTCTGACGGCAGCGCCAGCCAGTGTACCGGCTGCTCAAAGCGCGCCAGCCTGCCCTGAACCCACTCCGGCAGCAGCGTGATATCCGTGCCCGGCTCGCATTCCACTACCGCCACCGGACGTTGCCCATACTCGGCATCATCCAGCGGAACGACAAACGCCTGGCTTACCTGCGGATGCGTGGCGATAACGCGCTCCAGCGCTTCGGGCTGGATCCCTTCTCCGCCGCTGAAAAAGAGATTGTCCATTCGGCCCAGAATGGTCAGGCGTCCGTCATGCCACTCGCCGCGATCGCGGGTGGCGAACCAGCCCTGCTCATTGACCAGCGGCAATAATGCGCCGTCTCGCCAGTAGCCCGCCGCCATGCTTTCCGCCCGGATCCAGACTTCACCGTTCACCACCTGAACGTCTCTGCCCGGCAGCGCGCTGCCCACGTCCGGCGCGCCGTCGGCCTCTTTGGCGCAGACGGTGGAGGCGAACTCGGTCAGACCGTAGCCGCAGAACGTACGGATCCCCTGCTCGCGCGCCTGTTCGGTCAGCGCAACGGGGATTTCCGCCCCGCCGAGCAGCACGGCTTTCAGCGCGACGGGATGGTGTGAATTAAGCAGCCGCCACAGCTGCGTTGGCACCAGCGAGGCGTGGGTACAGCCCTGTAGCGCCTGCTCCAGCGGCTGTTTTTCACGCACGGTGAGACGGCCTCCGCCCTGCAACCAGCGCCACAAAATCCCCTGACCGGAGACGTGAAATAGCGGCAGAGAGAGCAGCCAGTCATCGCTACCGCCGTAAGGCATCAGCGCCAGCACGCCCTTTGCGCTGGCAAGGTGGGCGGCACAGGTGTGCACCGCCGCTTTCGGCAAGCCGGTGGAGCCAGAGGTGAGCGTCATTGAGGCCAGCCGTTCTGCCCGCCACGTGACGCCGCCCTGCCCCTCGCCCTCTCTTAATACCAGACCGGGCAGACCGTCATACTCACCGTTAAGCACCAGCGCAAAGCGCAGGGTCATCTGCGGCAGGAGGACGTCCAGCAGCGGACGGGGAAGCTGAGGGTTCACCGGCAAAATGCGGGCGCCGCACTGAAGCAGCGCCAGCCAGGCCAGCAGGGTCTGCGGGTGGTTGTGGGCGAGCAGCATGACGCCATCACCGTCCGTAACGCCCTGAGACTGAAAACCGGCTGCGAGACGATCGATACGCTCGCCCAGCTGAGACCAGCTGAGCGTTATATCGTCTAAACGCAGCGCGGGTTTATTGGCACTCCGGGTGCGCCAGTGCCGCCACGGCCAGTCGGTAAAACTCATCGCAATGGCTCCAGCGCCCCGACGTCGAGGCACGGCAAGGTGCTGCCAGGCCACTGACGAATCAGCTGGGCCTGCATCAGGTTTAGCGTATCGAGACCGGGAACGGTGTCCGGCGTTAACCATGCAGCGATGCGCGCCAGCTGCGTCAGGCCGAGGCTGGATTCGATGGATGAACTGATCACCGCCGTCAGCCCTGCGGCATGGGCCGCCGCAACCTGCTCGCGCACCTTGTCGAGGCTGCCGGTCAGCGTTGGCTTAATCACCACGGCCCTGATGCCCGGCTCGGCGGCAAACGCGAAATCGGCTTCGCGCAGGCTCTCATCCCAGGCAATGGCAATGCCGGTTTCCCGGGCGAAGGCGCGCGAGTCGTCGCGCGTTTTGCACGGCTCTTCGAGAAACGCGATGCGGCTGCGGTACGCCGGGTTGACGTACTTCGCGAACTGTTGCGCCCTGAGCGGCGTCCAGGCGCGGTTGGCGTCCAGGCGCAGGTGCAGATCGGGAATGGCTTCCAGTAACAGGTTAACCACCATTCCGTCGCGCACTGCTTCGTACAGGCCAACCTTTATTTTCGCCACCTTCTCGCCAGGCATCGCGGAAAGGAGCGCGAAAAGTTCATCCGGATCGCCGGTACAGAGCGGCGCGGCGCGATAGTTCGCCGCGTCCGGCAAACTGCCGTCCAGCTCTGCCAGCGCACAGCTGATGCCGAATGCGGCGGAAGGCATGTCCGGCAGCGCCGGAGCTGCCCCCTCACGCCATTCGTACGTCCAGGCCATCAGCGCAGCCTGCGCCTCGTCCAGCGTTTCCAGGCTAAAACCCGGAAGCGGGGCGATTTCGCCCCACCCTTCCCGCTCGCCCTGCCGGAGATGCACGCAAAAGCCGTCACGGGTTTTTAACCGCCGTTCACGCAGCACCACGCCCGCGTCCATCGGTATCTGCCAGCGGTAAACCTGCGCGCAACGCATTACGGGTTCCGTTTGTATTTGCTGAAGTCTGGCTGGCGTTTTTCGTTGAACGCGTTGCGCCCTTCCTGACCCTCTTCGGTCATATAGAACAGCATGGTGGCGTTACCTGCCAGCTCCTGAAGGCCCGCCTGACCGTCACAATCGGCGTTGAGGGCCGCTTTCAGGCAGCGCAGCGCCATTGGGCTGTTTTGCAGCATTTCGCGACACCAGCGCACGGTCTCTTTTTCCAGATCGGCGATCGGCACCACGGTGTTAACCAGCCCCATATCCAGCGCTTCCTGGGCGTTGTACTGACGGCACAGGAACCAGATTTCGCGGGCTTTTTTCTGACCGACAATGCGCGCCATATAGGACGCGCCCCAGCCGCCGTCGAAAGAGCCGACTTTCGGGCCAGTCTGACCGAAAATGGCATTTTCCGCCGCGATCGTCAGGTCACACATCATGTGCAGCACGTGACCGCCGCCGATGGAATACCCTGCCACCATCGCGACCACCGGTTTTGGACAGGTGCGGATCTGGCGCTGGAAATCCAGCACGTTCAGGTGGTGTGTGCCCGCATCATCCTGGTATCCGCCGTAGTCACCGCGGACTTTCTGATCGCCGCCGGAGCAGAAGGCTTTCTCCCCTTCCCCGGTGAGGATGATGACGCCGATAGTGTCATCGTAGCGGGCATCCGCCAGCGCCTGGATCATCTCTTTTACGGTCAGCGGACGAAACGCGTTGCGCACCTGTGGACGGTTGATGGTGATTTTGGCGATACCATCAGCGGATTTGTGGTAACGAATGTCGGTGTAGCCTTCGGAGCAGTCCTGCCATTCAACCGGCGCGTAAAGCATGTGTTCATCAGGATAGATCATAGCGTGTCCTTTGTTCGATAACGCAGTATCTGAGCCAGACTCGCGGCAACAGCTTCCGGGGTGTCCCGGTGGGCGTTGTGTCCGGCGTGAGGGATAGCATGACGCGTGGCGTTAAGTTCAGCGGCGATAGCTGCAAACTTCCCGTCACGTTCGCCATAGAGATAGTCAAAAGAAAAATCACGCGCGATGAGCGCGGGACGTAAATCAGGCTGAACGGCAAGCGAGGTGGCCTCCAGCATCTCTGCCAGCCTCGGGCCGTTGTTCCGGCTGCGCAGCGCGATCAGCGCCCTGCGCTGATCATCCGTAAGTGAGGCAAAGACCGGCTGTTGATACCAGTCGGCAAAGACGGCCTCCAGCGGCTCACTGCGAAACCGTGACGCCCAGCGGCGGTCAGAGATCAGCCGGGCCTGGCGCGCATCGGCGTCTTGCAGGCCCGGGTGTCCACCTTCCACAATCACCCCGTCTAACCCCGCAGGATGCTGACAGGCATGGAACATCGCAATGCGGCCGCCGAGGGAGTACCCCACTAGCCAGTATCTTAGTATGTTGTAACTAACAAGGGTATGCGAGAGCAACTCACTTACCTCTGCAAACCCCGTCACGCCCGTATCCGCTGAACCACCGTGCCCGGGCAGGTCAAGGTAGAGCCGGGGGTAGTCATGCAGCGACGCCCCGACAGCCTGCCACTCGCGACAGTCGCCGGAAAAACCGTGCAGGAAAACCAGCCAGGGGTAGCCTGGTTTTCCTGGCCGGGAGACGCCTGCGAGGATCACAGGTGGCTCACCTGCGCCAGCAGATGTTGCAGCTTCTGCGCGCCGTCAGAATCGTTTACCACCAGCTCTATCAGCGTCGCGCCAGGCTGCCGCCAGGCGGTGTTCAATGCCGTTTCCAGCGCCTCCCAGTTTTCCGGGCGATGGTACTTCAGGCTGAACATGGCGGCGGCGTGTTCGAACTGCACGTTTTGCGGCATCAGATAGAAGCGCTCACGCTCGCTTTGCGGCGTCGGCAGCAGGGAGAAAATCTGCCCGCCGTTATTGTTAACGACAATCAGCACGAACGGGGCCGACGCCTGACGCAGGAGCGCCAGCGCGTTCAGATCGTAGAGGGCGGAGAGATCCCCCACAATCGCCAGCGTGGATTTCGCGCTGGCCCGCTGTACGCCAGCCGCGGTGGAGATCAGGCCGTCAATGCCGCTCGCGCCCCGGTTGCTGTACACCGGATAACCCGCTGGCAGCTTCGAGAAGGCGTCAATCAGGCGCACCACCAGGCTGTTTCCGACAAAAAGTTGTCCCTGCGCGGGAAGATAGTTACGTATACGGTGCGCCAGCCCGGCTTCACTGAATGCCTCGCACTGTGCTGTGGTCAGTTCCCACGCCTGACGTGCCAGCGCCGGGATCGCCACCGCCCAGGGCTGGCGTTTTTCCGCCGGATGCAATTCCAGCCAGCTGTCAATGTCGCTCACCAGGCGGCGGCCGCGATGGTGCGCCGGGTCAAGGCGTCCTTCGAGCGGATCCACCAGCCAGTACTCTTCGGGCGTACAGGTGGCCTGCCACTGGAGCAGACGTTTACCCGTCAGGCTCGATCCCAGCTGGACGACGATTTGCGCCTGCGCCAGCTCGGTGACCGCTTTCGCGTTCCCCAGCCAGAGGTCGGCGCAGGGCAACGGCTGGCCCGTCTGGGAAAGCACATCACCAATCAGCGGCCAGCCAAGCGTTTGTGCCCACTCCGCCGCCAGCTTGCCTTCCGCCGCACTCATCCGCCCGGCAATCACCACCCCGCGCTTCTGGCGCCAGAAGAACCAGTCGCGCTGTTTAGCGCTTTCCAGATGCGTCTGCTCGCGCAGCCAGGGTTTTTCGCTCTCCCACCAGTCGCCCAGCTGCTGTTGCCAGGCGAGACCGGTCTCGTTCATTTCGCCGTACAATGGCTCGGCAAACGGGCAGTTAATGTGCAGCCCGCCGCTGCGCAGTGCATTCATGGCGTGATCGAGGGTGGAGACCAGCCAGCTGGCGGGAATATCCTGGGTGGGGCGCGGCAACGAGACCGTCTGTGCAGGATGCGAGGCAAAAATGCCAGGCTGACGAATCGCCTGGTTTGCACCGCAGTCAATAAGTTCCGGGGGACGGTCGGCGGTGAGTAAGATCAGCTTTTCGCCGGTTAATCCCGCTTCAATCAGGGCCGGATAGAGGTTCGCCACCGCCGTGCCGGAGGTGACTATTACCGCCACGGGCGCTTTACTGACTTTCGCCAGCCCGAGCGCCAGATGGCCCAGACCACGCTCATCAAAATGGGTGTGATGAATAAAAGCCCGGTTTTCCGCCGCCGCAAGGGTGAGCGGCGTGGAGCGAGAGCCTGGGGCAATACACACATGCCTGACACCATGACGGGTCAGGGCTTCAAGGATCACCGTCGCCCAGCGTCGGTTAAAAGAACTTACTGACATGAGATTGTCCAGTATCAAGAATGCGACACAGTATAAATAATAGAAAAAGTCAGAATTTTGATATGAATCGGGATTGCACGAATCAGTATTAATCCCTCAGGAGAAGGGAACGCAGCCCGGCGGCTTTGTTTTCAATCTCCTGCCACTCCTGCTCCGGATCGGAGCCACTGACGATGCCCGCCCCGGCATAAAGACGCAGCGCGTCATCGCGAACACGAGCGGAGCGTAATGCCACGCAGAATTCACTTTGATCGGGCGATAAATAACCCGCCGATCCGGCGTACCACTCCCGGTCAAACGGCTCCACGTTCGCAATAAATTCTCGCGCAGCCTGACGTGGCAGTCCGGCCACCGCTGCCGTCGGTTGCAGAATATGCAAACACTGCTCGTCGTCAGGCTGTATAAGTTCGGTCCAGATACAGCGGCGTAAATGCTGCACCTTGCGCAGACGCAGCACCTGCGCAGGCAGGACTTCCAGCGTCCGGGTATAGTGCTGAAGACGCTGGCAGATATCTTCCACCACCAGCATATTTTCCCGCTGATTTTTGTCGTCGTTCATCAGCCAGTCGCCCAGACGCTGGGCCTGCTTATCGTCAGAATGGCTGGCGACGGTGCCAGCCAGCGCTTCCGTGCGCAGCAGCGTGCCGCGTCGCCGCCACAGCCGCTCGGGCGTCGAGCCGAGGAACGCGTTGCTGGCGTCAAAGACCATACAAAAATGATAGCAGTTAAGGTTCAGCGCGCGGCTGGCGGCCATCAGCGCGATGGCGTTCACGGGCTGCTGACACTGCACATCGGTGGCACGTGCGAGCACCACTTTCTCAAAATCGCCGCGGGCAAGGGTTTCTGTCGCCTGACGGATCAACGCCAGCCATTCCGGTTTTTCCGGATGATGGGTTTCCTGCACAATCTGAACAGACAACGGGCGGATTGGCGCGGCGTCGCGCAGGTTGTCGATAAAATTCAGGGCTTCACGGGCATCTTCACACAGCGACGTTTCGCTCCACAGTTGCAGTCGCAGCGTGGCGACCCCGGCAGACCGTCGCCAGAGAAGGCGCGGTAAAAACAGCACTCCCTGCGCCGGGTTGAAAGCGTTCAGGCCGCAGATACGGGTGTCATGTGCCACGTCATGGGTGTGCAAAAACCGTGAGGCCGAGGCCAGAGAATCAAACCGGGCGAGACTTCCGAGCGCGGCAAGTTCTTCATCACCGCTGCGCTGTTGCCAGTAAAACTGGGGATAGCACCGCTGGACACCCAGCCAGGCCAGGGGATCGAAGGCGTCGTTTAACGGGAAAGAGACATCGAAATGGCGTAAACCGGGTGTAGCAGGCAACGCTTGCGCAAGCTGAGTGCGCAGGCTTTGCAGCGCGAGGAAAATCGAGTGCACGCGGACCTCTCCCTGTTAAAGCCTTATATTATACGGGGTACTGACGATAAATAGCAGTACCCACGTGTAGGGAGTGGTTTACCGGCTTAACGACGGGCTAACAGCAGACCCAGCACCAGCCCTACGGCCGCACCGACCCCAATGCCCTGCCACGGTTTTTCATGCACATAATCATCGGCACGATAAACCGCCTGTTTTGCGCGGTAGTAGTAATTGTCGGAGGCATTACTGACGCGGTTTTTCACGTCATGCAGCGCCTGCTCGGCGCGGGCTTTCAGCTCAATGTACTTCTGATCGGCGGGATCGCCTGAAGATCGCAGCACTTCTTCCAGCGTTTCGCTTAGTAGCGTCAGGTCGTCGTCGACTCGGGTATCCCAGGATTGAAATGACATATTTTTCTCCATGTTAGTACACCAGTCCGGTAACTATAGACAACGTCTTGCTATTGCGCCTGTTTCGCTTCGCGCGCCATGCCGATGTGTGGGATCCCGTCTTCGTCGTAAATGTCCGTGACCGGGGTAAAACCAAAATGGCCATAGAATGATTGCAAATGCGCCTGCGCCCCCAGGTATAACGCCTTGTCCGGCCACTGTTTCTGACATGCGTCCAGCGTTTTTTCCATCAGCTGATAGCCCAGCTTTTCACCGCGCGCGCGGCCGCTGATAATGACGCGGCCAATAACGACCGGGGCAAAATCGTCTTCGCTTTTCAGAATCCTCGCATACGCCACCAGCTCGTTATCACGCCAGCCGAGGATGTGCCGGTTCTCGCCAACCAGGTCATCGCCGTCGATATCCTGATACGGGCAGGTTTGCTCAACCACAAAAACTTCGCAGCGCAGTTTGAGCAAAGCGTAGAGCGACTGAATGGTCAGCTCGCTGTGGTGCAGATCTTGCCACTGGATCATGTGTTTCTCCTTCCTGGGGTTCATCACGTTATACTAAACCCCTTCCCATTCGGCAAAGGGCTGATTGCGTTATGGAACTGATTTTTCTGGGTACGTCCGCTGGCGTGCCAACCCGCTCACGAAACGTGACGGCAATTCTGCTGGATCTTAAGCACCCCACCCGCGGCGGGCTGTGGCTTTTTGACTGCGGTGAAGGCACGCAGCATCAGCTGCTGCATACCGCGTATCACCCCGGCAAGCTGGACAAAATCTTTATCACCCATCTGCATGGCGATCACCTGTTTGGCCTGCCGGGCCTGCTGTGTAGCCGTTCGATGGCTGGTAACGCTAACCCGCTGACCATTTATGGCCCTGTGGGTATTCAGGAATTCGTTGAAACCACGCTGCGCCTGAGCGGCTCATGGACCGATTATCCGCTGGAGGTGGTGGAGATCGGCGAAGGTCTGGTGTTCGACGACGGGGATTATCAGGTGCGCGCTTACCCGCTTAACCATCCGGTGGAATGCTACGGCTATCGTGTCCAGGAGCATGATAAGCCCGGCGCGCTGAACGCCGCTGCGTTACAGGCCGATGGGGTGAAGCCTGGCCCGTTGTTCCACCGTCTGAAGCAGGGTGAGACCGTCACGCTGGAAGACGGGCGCGTTATCAACGGTCAGGAGTACCTCGCACCGCCGCAACCGGGCAAAAAACTGGCTATCTTTGGGGATACCGCCCCCTGCCCTTCAGCGCGCAGGCTTGCTGAGGGCGTGGATGTGATGGTGCATGAGGCGACGCTGGAAGCGGCGATGGAAGAGAAAGCCAACAGCCGGGGGCACAGCTCAACGTGTCAGGCGGCACAGCTGGCGCGTGAGGCTGGCGTTGGGAAACTGATTGTCACGCACGTCAGTTCACGCTATGACGTCCGCGGCTGCGAAAGCCTGCTGGCAGAGTGCCGGGAGGTGTTCCCCGCATGCGAGCTGGCGGAAGATTTCGCTCAGGTCAGCGTTTAGTCCTTCATTTTTCCCTCAGCGTGCCGATAACGATTAAAAGGCCAGCATTTCACTTGAGGGTAGAATGGATAATTTCCAGAAAGATATTGATGACAGGGCGAACCTGACCCTGTCCAACCGTTTTGAACTGTTGCTGTTCCGTCTTGGCACCTCTCTGAACGAAAATAAATCCGAGCTGTTCGGCATCAACGTGTTCAAACTGCGCGAAATTGTGCCGATGCCGACCTTCACCAAACCGGCGGGAATGAAGTCTCCGCTGATGGGGATGGTGAACATTCGCGACCAGGTGATCCCGGTGATCGATCTGGCCGCTGTCGCTGGCTGCAAGCCAGCCACCGGGCTGAACATCCTGCTGATCACCGAATATGCCCGCAGCGTGCAGGCGTTTGCCGTGGAATCGGTGGAAAACATCATGCGTCTGGACTGGAAGCAGGTGCACGCCGCGGAAACCGCCGTCAGCGGTCGCTACATCACCAGCATTGCCTGTCTGGATGAGAAGACCGATACCAACGATCTGGCGATGGTGCTGGACGTGGAGCAGATCCTGTATGACATCACCCCGGCGAATCACGATCTGCACGCCACCCATCTGGAAACCACCAAATTCAACATCAAGCCAGGCTCTGTCGCGATTGTTGCAGAAGACTCGAAAGTGGCGCGATCAATGCTGGAGAAGGGATTGCAGGCGATGGAGATCCCGGCTCAGCTGCATATCACCGGCAAAGACGCGTGGGAGAAAATCACTCAGCTGGCCGCGCAGGCTCAGGCTGAGGGCGTTCCCGTTACCGATAAGATTGCCCTGGTATTAACCGACCTCGAAATGCCGGAGATGGATGGCTTTACGCTGACGCGCAAAATCAAAACCGACCCGGTACTGAAAGATATTCCGGTGGTGATCCACTCGTCTCTTTCCGGCAATGCGAATGAAGATCATATTCGCAAAGTGAAGGCGGACGGCTATGTGGCGAAGTTTGAGCTGAACGAGCTGTCGTCGGTAATTGAAGAGGTGCTGGACCGCTCGATGAAGAAGATTGAGGGGCCGCTTATAAGCAGGAAGCAGTTGGCTTAGTCGCCGGTTGCTTTGCCCGGCGGCGCTACGCTTGCACGGGCCTACGGTCCTGTAGGCCGGGTAAGCGCAGCGCCACCCGGCAATAAAAAACCCGCCGAGGCGGGTTTTTTGCTTTCACCTTACATCAGCGGCATCGCGCGCTGCACAATCTCAATCAGCGGCTGCGGATAGACACCGAAGATCAGCACCAGCAGCGCGGAGATCAGCACCACGATACCCCCGGCGCTGTACTGCCAGTTGGTTGGTGCATCACGGTTGAGCTGCTGCGGCGCGCTCAGGTACAGGCTCACCGCGACGCGCAGATAGTAGTAGAGACCAATCGCGGAGCCGATAACGACACCGGCAGTCAGCCACCACAGACCCGCCTGCACACCGACGGCCAGCACGTAGAACTTGCCGATAAAGCCCAGCGTCATCGGGATACCCGCCAGCGAGAGCATCATCACGGTCATTACCGCAGAGAGGATCGGACGGTGCCAGAACAGACCACGGTAGGAGAACAGGGAATCTGCATCCGGGCCACGGTACGGGCTGGACATCAGGCTCACCACGCCGAACGCGCCGAGGCTGCTGAACAGGTAACCGGCCAGATACACACCCACGGTTTCCATCGACATCTCACCGCTTTGCAGCGCAATCAGCGCCACCAGCAGGTAGCCCAGATGAGAGATAGAGGAGTAGCCCAGCAGACGCTTGATGTTGGTCTGGCTCAGCGCCATCAGGTTACCGAAGATGATGGAGACGAACGCGATGATGCCCAGCACCACGCGGACCGCTTCACTGTCACCCACCGGTGCGTACAGGAACAGACGCATGACCACCCCGAAGATAGCGATTTTGCTCGCCGTCGCCAGGAAGGTAGAGACCGGTGCAGGCGCACCCTGGTATACGTCTGGCGTCCACAGGTGGAACGGCACCAGAGAGAGTTTAAAGCCAAGGCCAACAATCATCATGCCCAGACCCGCCAGCAGCAGCGGCTCATGCATCATGCCATCGCCAAGGCTCTTGCCGAGCGCCATGAAGGAGAGGTTACCCGTCTGTGCGTACAGCAGCGCGATACCGAACAGCAGGAACGACGACGCGGCCGCAGACAGAATTGTGTACTTGATACTCGCTTCCAGAGAGCGCTTCTGACGGAAGGCATAACCAATCAGGCCGAACAGCGGCAGTGAGATCAGCTCAATACCGAGGAACAGCGCGGCCAGGTGGTTCGCGTTCGCCAGCAGAATGCCGCCCAGTGCGGCAATCAGTACCAGCAGGTAAAACTCTTCTTTGTTGTCGTTGTACCCTTCAAGCCACGGGTACGCAAAGGTACAGGTTGCCAGGCTCGCCAGCAGCACCAGACCGGTGTAAAGCATGGCGTAGCCGTCAACGCGCATCAGCGGCGTGACGTCCATCGCTCCCGCCTGGCCAACAAACCAGAGGGAGACTAACGCAGCGTTCAGACCCAGAACGGACAGGGTCGCATTCAGGAAGTGATTGCGTCGCCACGCAATGGAGAGCATCACAACCACCACCGTCAATCCGACGATCAGCAGCGGTAGCAGCGCGATCAGTTGTTGTGGAGTTATTGTCATGGCGAATTACGGCCTTGTAGTAGAAGCAGAATTAACAAACCACTGCTGGATGTTACCCATCGCGGAGTGCGAGGTATCCAGAATCGGCTGCGGATAGAAGCCCAACAGCACCAGCAGTACGACCAGCAGCAGGATGATGAACAGCTCACGCAGCGACATCCCCGGCAGTTCTTGTGCAGCAATTTCACTCTTCGCTTTACCGAAGTAAGCGCGGTGCAGCATCGCCAGTGAGTACACGGACGCGAACACCAGACCAAAGGTGGAAATGACGGTGATCGTCGGTACCACGTTGAAGCTGCCGAACAGGATCATAAACTCGCCGACGAAGTTACCGGTACCCGGCATACCCAGGGTCGCCACCGCGAAGAACATGGAGAGCGCTGGCAGCCATTTCATTTTGCCCCACAGGCCGCCCATCATACGCATGTCGCGGGTGTGCAGACGTTCATACAGCTGACCACACAGGATGAAGAGACCAGCCGCGGACAGGCCGTGCGCAATCATCTGGATCACCGCCCCCTGGTACGCCAGCTGGCTGCCGGTGTAGATGGCAATCAGCACGAAGCCCATGTGGGAAACGGAGGTGTAAGCAATCAGACGTTTGATGTCGTACTGCGTGAAGGCCATCCACGCACCGTAGAAGATACCGATCACACCCAGCCACATGGCAATCGGCGCGAACTCAGCGGAGGCGTTCGGGAACAGCGGCAGGGAGAAACGCAGCAGACCGTAGGCCGCCGTTTTCAGCAAGATACCCGCCAGGTCGACGGAACCCGCCGTAGGTGCCTGTGAGTGCGCGTCTGGCAGCCAGCCGTGCAGCGGTACGACCGGCATTTTCACCGCGAAGGCGATGAAGAAGCCCAGCATCAGCAGGTATTCCACGCCGTGGGACATCGGGGTCTTCAGCAGATCTTCATAGTTGAAGGTCCAGACGCCGGTGGCATTGTAATGCACAAACACCAGCGCCAGAATCGCAATCAACATCACCAGACCACTCGCCTGGGTGTAGATGAAGAACTTGGTGGCCGCCGTGATACGCGTTTTACCGTCGGAGGCCTTGTGGCCCCACAGCGCGATCAGGAAGTACATCGGCACCAGCATCATCTCCCAGAAGAAGAAGAACAGGAACATATCGATGGCAAGGAACACGCCGATTACGCCGCCCAGGATCCACATCAGGTTCAGGTGGAAGAAGCCCTGGTATTTTTCGATTTCTCGCCAGGAGCAGAGTACCGCCAGAACGCCGAGCAGACCGGTCAGCACCACCATCAGCAGCGACAGACCGTCAATCGCCAGGTGGATCGTAATGCCAAAACGCGGGATCCACGGCAGGATAAACTCAGACTGCCACTGCGGAAGGCCCGCAGACTGGGTCAGTGAGTAGCCACCCTGCAACCACAGTTGCAGGCCAAGCGCGAGCGTCAATCCCATGGTGATCAGCGCGATCCAGCGCGGCATCTTCACGCCGAAGCGTTCAGTCTGCCAGCACAGGAAGCCGCCGATGAAGGGAATTAATATTAGCCAGGGTAATAACATGGCGATTTTTATTCCTTGTTAAAGTCCCTAAGGGACCGATTTTCAACGAATTCGACTACATTCACGTTTGAGTGCGGGGCCTTTTTGCCCGGTGGCGCTTCGCTTACCGGGCCTACAGTCCGTAGGTCGGGTAAGCGCTAGCGCCACCCGACAACCACACAGCTCAAATCAACGCAACACCATCAGCAGCGCCAGTACGACAACCGCACCGATGCTCATGGACGCCACATACCAGCGCAGATAACCGTTCTCGCTGAACAGCAGACCTTTACCTGCAAAGCGAGAGAGGATCGCCGGGATGTTCATCAGGCTGTTCAGTGGGTCGCGCTTCAGCAGCCACGCGATGCCCAGGAACGGCTTGACGAAGATCATGTCGTACAGCCAGTCGAAGCCCCATGCGTTGTACCACCAGGTGCCCAGCAGACGGCCCGGCGCACTGTTGGCAACGGCGGTCACCAGCGTACGTTTGCCCAGCCACAGCCATGCGGCGATCAGGATGCCCGCGATAGCCACAACGCCAGAGGTGATTTCAAGCGTCAGAACGCGACCGTGCTCAAGCTCGGTTGTCGCCGGCAGCACGCCCTGCAACGGTGGCACAATCATCGCGCCAACGAAGGTGGAGAGGACCAGCAGCACAATCAGCGGCAGGTGGTGGGTAATCCCCTTCCCTGCGTGAGCGTGAATTTGTTCTTTACCGTGGAATACGATGAAAATCATACGGAAGGTATACAGGGAGGTCATGAACGCACCGACCAGACCCGCAACCATCAGATTGATATGACCATTCGCCATGGCACCCGCAAGGATTTCGTCCTTACTGAAGAAGCCCGCGGTGATCAGCGGCAGTGCCGCCAGCGCCGCGCCGCCCACCAGGAAGCAGACATAGACCAGCGGGATAGACTTACGCAGTCCGCCCATTTTGAAGATGTTCTGCTCGTGGTGGCAGGCCAGAATGACGGAACCGGACGAGAGGAACAGCAGCGCTTTAAAGAACGCGTGCGTCATCAGGTGGAAAATGGCTGCGTCCCACGCCTGAACGCCCAGCGCCAGGAACATGTAACCAATCTGGCTCATGGTGGAGTACGCGAGAACGCGTTTGATGTCGGTCTGCACCAGCGCGGCAAAGCCTGCCAGCACCAGCGTGACCGCACCAACGATACCCACCAGATGCAGAATTTCCGGAGTCATCAGGAACAGGCCATGAGTACGCGCAATCAGGTAAACACCGGCGGTAACCATGGTCGCGGCGTGGATCAGCGCGGAGACAGGGGTTGGACCCGCCATCGCGTCGGCCAGCCACGTCTGCAACGGCAGCTGTGCGGATTTACCCACAGCACCACCCAGCAGCATCAGCGTTGCCCACCACAGCATGTTGTTGCCTGCTTCGAAGTGCGCCGGTGCCAGTTCCACCATTTCGCGGAAGTTCAGCGTGCCCAGTTCGTTGTAGAGAATGAACAGCGCGAACGCGAGGAACACGTCACCCACACGGGTCACGACGAACGCTTTCATGGCCGCTGCGCTATTCTTCGGATCGGTGTAGTAGAAACCGATCAGCAGGTAAGAGCACAGACCCACGCCTTCCCAGCCCAGATACATCAGCAGCAGGTTATCGGCCAGCACCAGAACAACCATGCTGGCGATAAACAGGTTGGTGTAGGCGAAGAAGCGGGAGTATCCCTCTTCACCGCGCATGTACCAGGAGGCGAACATGTGGATCAGGAAGCCCACGCCGGTGACGACGGAGAGCATGGTCAGAGACAGACCATCCAGCACCAGGTTGAAACCGATGTTGAAGTTACCGACCGACATCCAGTTCCACAGCGGTACGCTGTAGGCCTGACGTCCATTGTTAAAGAAGTCGATACCCGCATACGCTGTCACCAGCGCAGCCAGGCCGACAGATCCCATGCCAACGGTGGCAGACAGATTCTCAGACCAGCGGCCGCGAGAAAACGCCAGCAGCACGAAGCCAATCAGCGGAAAAATAATGGTTAAGGCAAGCATGTTCATCCACGCAACTCACTTACTGAATCGATGTTCAGGTTCTGGCGGCGACGATGGAGCTGTAGCAACAGCGCCAGGCCAATACTCGCTTCAGCAGCCGCGAGGCTGATGGCGAGAATGTACATCACCTGACCATCGGTCTGGCCCCAGTAGCTACCGGCGACCACGAAGGCCAGCGCGGAAGCGTTAATCATGATTTCCAGACCGATCAGCATAAACAGCAGATTGCGGCGGATAACCAGACCGGTTAAGCCCAGAACGAATAAAATCGCAGCGAGGATCAGTCCATGTGTTAAGGGGATCATGCGCGTTCCTCCGTTTTTCTTTTCGCGCGGTCGTCAGTGCGGTTGCTCAGCACCTCGCCAGCACGCTCTTCGCGGCCAACGTGGAAGGCCACAACCAGACCCGCCAGCAGTAGCATTGAGGCCAGCTCAACCGCCAGAACGTACGGACCAAACAGGGTGATACCCACGGCTTTCGCGCTGATTGGCGTCCCGTCGATACCCTGGTCGTTGACGCCCAGAATGGCGTAAACAATCACCGCCAGCATGATGGCCGACAAAATGGCCGGACCAATCCACACCTGCGGTTTTAACCACTGACGTTCCTGCTCAATTTCAGAGCCGCCCAGGTTGAGCATCATCACCACGAACACAAACAGCACCATGATGGCCCCGGCGTAGACGATGATTTCCAGCGCACCGGCGAAGTGCGCGCCCAGCGCAAAGAACACCCCGGAAATAGCCAGCAGCGAGATGATTAAATACAGCAGCGCATGCACCGGATTGGTGTGCGTGATCACTCGCAGCGTAGCCAGGATGGCGATAAGGCCACAGATATAAAAAGCGAATTCCATTGCCCTCTCCTTACGGTAACAGGCTCTTGACGTCGATAGGCTTAGCTTCGTTCTCTGCTTCGCCTTTATCTTTGCCGTCGATTGCCATACCCGCCATCCGGTAGAAGTTATATTCCGGGTATTTGCCCGGACCGGAAATCAGCAGATCCTCTTTCTCGTACACCAGATCCTGACGCTTGTACTCACCCAGCTCGAAGTCTGGAGTCAGCTGAATCGCCGTGGTTGGGCACGCTTCTTCACACAGACCGCAGAAAATGCAGCGTGAGAAGTTAATGCGGAAAAACTCAGGATACCAGCGACCGTCTACCGTCTCGGCTTTTTGCAGAGAGATACAGCCCACCGGACACGCTACCGCACACAGGTTACAGGCAACGCAGCGCTCGGAACCGTCCGGGTCGCGCGTCAGCACGATACGTCCACGGTAGCGCGGCGGCAGATATACCGGCTCTTCCGGATACATCCGGGTTTCGCGTTTGGCAAACGCGTGCAGGCCGATCATCCAGATACTGCGTACCTGGGTGCCGAAACCTACCAATAATTCTTTTAAGGTCATGATCTCAAAGCCCCTTATGGCTGCTGCCAGAGAATGACAGCCGCCGTTACCAACAAGTTGACGAGCGTCAGCGGCAGGCACACTTTCCAGCCGAAGGACATTACCTGGTCATAACGCGGACGCGGTAACGCTGCGCGAATCAAAATGAACATCATCATGAAGAACGCGGTTTTCAGCGCGAACCAGATGAACGGCGGTAAGAACGGGCCATGCCAGCCACCAAAGAACAGCGTTACCATCAACGCGGAAATGGTGACGATACCGATGTACTCGCCCACGAAGAACAGACCGAACTTCATACCGGAATATTCAATGTGGTAACCGTCGGCCAGTTCCTGTTCGGCTTCTGGCTGGTCAAACGGATGACGGTGACACACCGCCACGCCCGCGATAGCAAAGGTAATAAACCCAAAGAACTGCGGGATAACGTTCCAGATGTCGGCCTGGTTGTTGACGATGTCGGTCATGTTAAATGAACCGGCCTGCGCCACCACGCCCATCAGGGAGAGACCCAGGAACACTTCGTAGCTCAGCGTCTGCGCGGAAGCACGCATCGCACCCAGCAGGGAGTATTTGTTGTTACTGGACCAGCCTGCGAACAGCACCGCGTAAACCGCGAGGCCTGCCATCATCAGGAAGAACAGAATGCCGATGTTCAGGTCAGCGACCACCCAGGTCGGGCTGACGGGAACGATAGCAAATGCCAGCAGCAGCGAGGTGAAGGCGATCATCGGGGCCAGCGTAAAGATCACGCGGTCCGAGAAGCGCGGAACCCAGTCCTCTTTAAAGAACATCTTGATCATGTCCGCCACCAGCTGGAGTGAACCACCCCAGCCCACGCGGTTCGGTCCGTAACGGTTCTGGAACAGACCGAGCAGACGACGTTCACCAAAGCTCATGAACGCGCCGCAGGTGACGACCACCAGCAGAATCACAACCGCTTTCAGAATGCTCAGCAGGATGTCGATAAGATCCGGCGTTAACCAACTCATGCTTTTGCCTCCTGAAGGTTATCAAGATGCGCACCCGCCAGAACCGGCGCGATGCCAGGCATACCCATCGGCAGACCCACCTGCCCTGCTGACAGACGTTCAGAAATAATCAGCGGCAGGCTGATGGTCTGGCCGTCATAGCTAAAGGCAATGTTCGCACCCGCGTTAACGCCAAGCTTCGCGGCGTCTGCCGGGTTGAGCTTAATGTACGGCTGCGGCATACGGGTCTGGAAGACCGGTGAACGCTGGGACAGCTCGTCGCTACCGAACAGATGGTAGTACGGCGCAATACGCCAGTGACCTTCCTGCGCCTGGAAGCTCGCCGGAACGGTGGTGAAGAAGTCCAGACCGCTGTCGGAGGCTTCAATCAGACGTACGCCCGGATCGCCGTGGCGCAGGGAGCCGCCCACTTCAGCCTGGAACTTGTTCCATGCCTGCGGGGAGTTCCAGCCCGGCGCCCATGCGAACGGGATTTGCGAACGCGGCGCAGACGGCTGGTTGTTCCCTTCCATGGAGAAGGCGAACATGGTGTCTTTATCCTGCGGCTGACGCGGTTCGTGCACGCTGATGTTGGCGCGCATCGCGGTACGGCCACTGTAGCGGTGCGGTTCACGCGCCAGTTTTTGACCGCGAATGCGGAAGCTGGCTTCAGGCGCCGCATCTTTGATGCCCGCCAGATGAGGCAGTTTTTCCACTACCGCGTCGATAACGTGGTCGAGCTGCGTCCAGTCCACTTCACGGCTCTGCACGGTGCTGTGCAGGGAGTGCAGCCAGCGCCAGCTTTCCAGCATCACGGTGTTGCTGTCGTAGTACGCCGGGTCGTAAACCTGGAAGAAGCGCTGTGCGCGGCCTTCGTTGTTGATCACCGTCCCGTCGCTTTCTGCAAAACTTGCCGCAGAGAGCACCAGGTGCGCTTTGTCCATGATGGCGGTGCGCTGATGGTCAATCACCATCACCAGCGGCGCTTTGGAGAGCGCAGCGTCAACGCGAGCGGCAGAAGCATGGCGATGCAGGTCGTTTTCCAGCACCACAACGGCGTCAGCGGCACCGGATTCCAGTTCGCTTAACGCTTCTTCCAGCGAGCCACCACCAATCATCCCCAGACCGATGCTGTTCACCGCACGGGCAATCATGGTCACACCGACGTCGGCACCGCGGCCTTTCAGGGCTTTCGCAACGTTCGCTGCGGCCTGAATGATCTCAGCGCTTCCGGCGTTGGTACCGGAAATAATCAGTGGTTTTTTCGCACCCGCCAGGGCCTGAACAATCACGTCGACCTTGTTTTGCAGGTCGCGATCCAGCTCAACGGCCGGAGAGTTGTTGTCCAGCGCGTGGGCAATCGCAAAGCCGAGGCGCGCCTGATCTTCAACCGGCGCGCAGTAGGTCCACGCGGCGATGTCGTCCAGACGGGTATTGTCGACGTTTGTCACAAACAGAGGATGCTTCGCGCGCTGACCGATGTTGAGGATTGCCGCAATCTGCCAGTCAGCCACTTTCTGCGCCGCTGCCATTTCACGTGCTTTACCTTTCACCGCCTGACGTACCGCCAGAGCTGCACGTGCGCCGGTCTGCGTGAGGTCTTCACCCAGCACCAGAACCGCATCATAGGATTCGATTTCGCGCAGCGCAGGCGTATGGATACCGCCTTCACGCAGCACTTTCAGTACCAGCTGGAGACGTTCCTGCTCGCCCTGGGCGATACCGGTGTAGAAGTTTTCCGCCCCAACCAGCTCGCGCAGCGCGAAGTTGCTTTCGATGCTGGCGCGCGGGGAGCCGATGCCGATCACTTTCTTCGACTGACGCAGAATATCTGCCGCGCCCTGCATCGCCTGTTCAGCGTTCAGGGTAATGAAATCGTCGCCACGGCGCTGAACCGGCTGACGCGGACGGTCTTTCAGATTTACATAGCCATAGCCGAAACGACCGCGGTCGCAGAGGAAGTAGTGGTTAACGGTACCGTTGTAACGGTTTTCGATACGACGCAGTTCGCCGTAACGTTCACCCGGGCTGGTGTTACAGCCGAGGGAGCACTGCTGGCAGATGCTTGGTGCAAACTGCATGTCCCATTTACGGTTGTAGCGCTCGGAGTGGGTTTTATCCGTGAATACGCCGGTCGGGCAGATTTCTACCAGGTTACCGGAGAATTCGCTTTCAAGCGTACCGTCTTCCGGACGACCGAAGTAGACGTTGTCATGTGCGCCGTACACGCCCAGATCCTGACCGTCTGCGTAGTCTTTGTAGTAACGCACGCAGCGGTAGCAGGCGATGCAGCGGTTCATTTCGTGAGAGATGAACGGCCCCAGATCCTGGTTACGGTGGGTACGCTTGGTAAAGCGATAGCGACGGAAGCTGTGACCGGTCATAACGGTCATGTCCTGAAGGTGGCAGTTTCCGCCCTCTTCACACACCGGACAGTCGTGCGGGTGGTTGGTCATCAACCACTCCACCACGCTTTCGCGGAACTGTTTGGCTTCTTCGTCATCAATCGAAATAAAGGTGCCTTCGGCGGCTGGCGTCATACAGGACATCACCAGGCGACCACGCGTGTCTTCCGCGTTTTGATATTGCTTCACCGCACACTGGCGGCAAGCACCGACGCTGCCCAGCGCCGGATGCCAGCAAAAGTACGGAATATCGAGGCCAAGAGACAGACAAGCTTCCAGCAGGTTGTCCGCCCCGTTGACTTCGTATTCTTTGCCGTCTACATGAATCGTAGCCATTAGCATGCTTCCAGTTGTCTCGGTCGAAACCGAGCGTTAATCAAAATTCTGTTTTTACCAGCGCGCTTTCAGCAGGTTCGGCTGAATACCATTGATTGAATGAGTATTGCTGAACGGCTGCTTGATGCCTGCTTCGAATTCGTCGCGGAAATATTTAATCGCGCTTTGCAGTGGCTCGACGGCACCCGGTGCGTGGGCACAGAAGGTTTTGCCTGGCCCTAAGAATCGACACAGTTGCTCAAGTGTCTCGATATCGCCAGGCTGGCCTTCGCCACGCTCGATAGCACGCAGGATCTTCACGCTCCACGGCAGACCATCACGGCACGGTGTACACCAGCCGCAGGACTCACGGGCGAAGAACTCTTCCAGGTTACGTACCAGGGATACCATGCCGATCTCGTGGTCGACGGCCATCGCCAGCGCCGTACCCAGACGGCTGCCTGCTTTACCAATGCTTTCGAACTCCATTGGCAGGTCAAGGTGGGCTTCGGTCAGGAAGTCTGTCCCTGCCCCACCCGGCTGCCAGGCTTTGAATTTCAGGCCATCGCGCATGCCGCCCGCGTAGTCTTCAAGAATTTCACGTGCGGTGGTGCCGAACGGCAGCTCCCAGACGCCAGGGTTCTTCACGCGACCGGAGAAGCCCATCAGCTTGGTACCGGCATCTTTACTTGAGGAGATGCCCTGATACCACTCCACGCCGTTCGCGAGGATCGCCGGGACGTTACACAGGGTTTCGACGTTGTTCACACAGGTCGGTTTACCCCATACGCCGGAGCTTGCCGGGAACGGTGGCTTGGAACGCGGGTTCGCGCGGCGGCCTTCCAGAGAGTTAATCAGCGCGGTTTCTTCACCGCAGATATAACGCCCGGCCCCGGTGTGCACGAACAGTTCGAAGTCAAACCCGGTGCCCAGGATGTTTTTGCCCAGCAGACCCGCTTCTGTCGCTTCGGCAATCGCGCGACGCAGGTTTTCTGCCGCTTCGATGTATTCACCGCGCAGGAAGATGTAGCCACGGTACGCTTTCAGCGCAAACGCGGAGATCAGCATGCCTTCCACCAGCAGGTGTGGCAGCTGCTCCATCAGCAGGCGGTCTTTATAGGTGCCCGGCTCCATTTCATCGGCGTTACACAGCAGATAACGGATGTTCATGGATTCGTCTTTCGGCATCAGGCTCCACTTCAGACCGGTGGAGAAGCCCGCGCCGCCGCGGCCTTTCAGGCCGGAGTCTTTTACCGCATTCACGATGTCATCCGGCGCCATGCCGCCGAGGGCTTTACGCGCCCCGGCATAGCCGTTTTTGCTCTGGTATTCGTCGAGCCAGACGGGCTGTTTGTCATCGCGCAGACGCCAGGTCAGCGGATGCGTCTCAGCAGTACGAATTACAGTTTTCATTTGTACTGCTCCAGCAGGTCAGGAATCGCTTCCGGCGTCAGATGGCTGTGAGTGTCCTCATCAATCATCATGGTCGGCCCCTTGTCGCAGTTACCCAGGCAGCAGGTTGGCAGCAGAGTAAAGCGTCCGTCGAACGTGGTCTGGCCCGGCTTGATATTGAGTTTCTTCTCAATCGCAGCCTGAATGCCCTGATAACCGGTAATGTGGCAGACCACGCTGTCACAGTAGCGGATCACATGGCGGCCAACCGGCTGACGGAAGATCTGGCTGTAGAACGTGGCTACGCCTTCTACGTCACTTGCCGGAATGCCCAGCACTTTTGCGATCTCATAGATCGCCCCATCCGGCACCCAACCACGCTGTTTCTGTACGATTTTCAGCGCTTCAATGGACGCCGCACGCGGGTCTTCGTAGTGGTGCATCTCGTGCTCAATGGCGGCACGCTCTGCTTCACTCAGCTCAAAAGCCTCGGTTTGTGGTTGTTGATTCTCGTGCATAATTAGCGGTCCACATCTGACATAACAAAATCGATACTACCCAGATACACAATCAGGTCGGAGACCAGACTGCCGCGAATGGCGGCCGGGATCTGCTGCAAGTGCGCGAAGCTTGGCGTACGCACGCGGGTGCGGTAGCTCATGGTGCTGCCGTCGCTGGTGAGGTAGTAGCTGTTGATACCCTTGGTCGCTTCAATCATCTGGAAGGATTCTTGTGCCGGCATGACCGGACCCCAGGAAACTTGCAGGAAGTGGGTGATCAGGGTTTCGATATGTTGCAGCGTGCGCTCTTTCGGTGGCGGCGTCGTCAGCGGGTGATCCGCCTTGAACGGGCCTTCCGGCATGTTGTTGAGGCACTGCTCAAGGATGCGCAGGCTCTGGCGCAGCTCTTCCACTTTCAGCATCACGCGGGTATAGCAGTCGGATACGCCGCCGCCAACCGGGACTTCAAAGTCGAAGTTCTCGTAACCAGAGTAAGGACGGGCTTTACGCACGTCGAAATCAATACCCGTCGCACGCAGACCTGCACCTGTGGTTCCCCACTCCAGCGCTTCTTTCGCGCCGTAGGCAGCAACGCCCTGAGAACGGCCTTTCAGGATGGAGTTACGCAGCGCGGCTTTCTCGTAAGACGCCAGACGTTTCGGCATCCAGTCCAGGAATTCACGCAGCAGACGGTCCCAGCCGCGCGGCAGGTCGTGTGCCACGCCGCCGATGCGGAACCAGGCCGGGTGCATACGGAAACCGGTAATCGCTTCCACCAGATCGTAGATTTTCTGACGGTCGGTAAAGGCGAAGAAGACCGGCGTCATCGCGCCAACGTCCTGAATGAACGTGGAGATGTACAGCAGGTGGCTGTTAATACGGAACAGCTCTGACAGCATCACGCGAATCACGTTGACGCGATCCGGGACGGTGATACCTGCCAGTTTCTCAACGGCCAGCACGTATGGCATTTCGTTTACGCAGCCGCCGAGGTATTCGATACGGTCAGTATACGGAATGTAGCTGTGCCAGGACTGACGCTCGCCCATCTTCTCTGCACCACGGTGGTGGTAGCCGATGTCAGGTACGCAGTCGACAATCTCTTCGCCGTCAAGCTGAAGAATAATACGGAATGCACCGTGCGCAGACGGGTGGTTTGGACCGAGGTTGAGGAACATGAAGTCCTCGTTTTCGGTACCGCGCTTCATGCCCCAGTCTTCCGGCTTGAAGGTCAGCGCTTCCATCTCCAGATCCTGCTTGGCTTTGGTCAGCTCAAACGGATCGAATTCGGTGGCACGTGCCGGGTAGTCTTTACGCAGCGGGTGGCCGGTCCAGGTCTGCGGCATCATGATGCGCGTCAGATGCGGGTGGCCGTCGAAGGTCATGCCGAACATTTCCCAGGTTTCACGCTCGTACCAGTTGGCGTTCGGGAAAAGTTTGGTGATCGTCGGCAGATGCATGTCGTTTTCAGACAATGCCACCTTGAGCATGATATCCGTGTTGCGGTCTATTGAGATCAGGTGGTAGAAAACGGAAAAATCCGCAGCAGGGAGACCCTGGCGGTGCGTTCTCAGACGTTCGTCCATGCCGTGTAAGTCAAACAGCATGACGTAAGGTTTTGGCAATTTCTTGAGGAAATCGACAACTTCCAGTAATTGCTCACGCTTCACCCAAACAACGGGTACCCCGGTGCGGGTGGCCTGAACAGTAAAGGCATCCGGCCCAAAACGGTTGCGCAGTTCGCCAATGACGGGGTCATCGAGATGATCCCGGGTCTGCCAGGCGGCTTCTTGCGCGGTTAAGTCGGTCATATTGTTCACCATTGCAAATGGTCCGTGGTGACTGTTAAGCCTGGCTTCGCGCTATTTGAGTAGTGATATGCGAAGGTGTTCTCCAGGCCCACAGGCGCAAATTAAATTTCGTCAGGCGTACGCAGGTTGGTGACAGCAATACGTTCACCACGTTTACGCTCGCGCTCAGACTGCATGTTCGCGCGATAGACACCCTGATCGCCAACAACCCAGGAGAGTGGGCGGCGTTCTTTACCAATTGACTCCTGAAGCAGCATCAGCGCCTGCATATAGGCCTCTGGACGCGGCGGGCAGCCCGGGATGTACACATCCACCGGAATGAACTTATCAACGCCCTGCACAACGGAATAAATGTCGTACATACCGCCGGAGTTTGCACATGCGCCCATGGAGATAACCCATTTTGGCTCCAGCATCTGGTCATAAAGACGCTGAATAACCGGTGCCATTTTGGTAAAGCAGGTCCCGGCCACCACCATCAGGTCAGCCTGACGTGGAGAAGCACGCAGTACCTCGGCCCCAAAACGCGCAACGTCATGCACCGCAGTGAATGACGTCACCATTTCAACGTAGCAGCAAGAAAGGCCAAAGTTGTATGGCCAGATGGAGTTCTTACGACCCCAGTTGACCATATCGTGCATGGCATGTTCGAGCTTGCCCATGTACACGCTTTTGTTGACTTCTTGCTCCAGGGGGTCGGTTACGATCTCCTGTTTTTGCAGGGGGTAACGGTCATTCTCACCGTTAGGATCTATGCGGGTGAGCGTATAATCCATCTTATTGCCTCGCTGTTACTGCTGACGATTAGAGATACTGTTTTCCGGGTTGATGTGTTCACGGCGTGAACGCACAGGTGTCCAGTCCAGCGCGCCAATACGCACCAGATAAACCAGACCGGCCAGTAACACTAAAATGAAAATTGCGGCCTCGACAAAGCCCACCCAACCACTTTCGCGAATGGAGGTAGACCACGCGAAGAGGTAAAGCGCTTCCACGTCGAAAATGACGAAGAACATGGCCACCAGGTAGAACTTGGCAGACAGGCGTAAGCGAGCGGTACCTACTGAATCAATACCTGATTCGAAAGGTGTGTTTTTGTGCCTTGCGCGGGCGCGACCGCCCAGGAACCAGCCGCCGACTAACATCAGGCAGCACAGGCCAATGGCTACAATAAGAAAGATTGCGAATGCCCAGTGATGAGCGATGACTTCTGTGGATGTTGACATACTCATTGCTTACTCATCAAAAGTGATACCAACGACACTGCTCTTGCTGGCAGATGGGCATCACATCGATTCATGGGGAGGAACAAAATAACCTTACACTAACTGTCAGAAATGAGACATAGACAGCAAAATGATGGGGTTTTTTACTCCTTTCTATAACCTTTTGTCAACTTTAACAAAGGTTTCTTCACATTAAATTACAACGTGCGATTCTCATTAACATTTGGTGCCCTTTAACCCTGGTGGGTACATGACTTTCCGTCAAATGCATCTTGTTGAATCGTGTCCGTTTTGGAAGTAAAAAAAATAACCCTCCTATTTTGACAGGATTTGCCAACGATTCCTCCCCCCAAATAGGAGTATTTTCTTGATCTGAGACACGCTTTTGTTAATTCAATCAAAAAAACAGCAACATATTTCCTCTTTTTTTAACATCGGCGGGGGATGAGGGAAGTTAGAACAGCTATTGTTCACATCTTAACCATAAACATTTTCCACGTTGATAAATAAGCAGTATTTTCTTTATCCCTTCTCAACTCGCGGTTATGAATAGCAAAAAAAACCACTCGCAGGAAAAAATCATGCGAGTGGCTCTTTTTTGCACTTACATTTTGTTACGAGAATTTTGAGAGAGTGATCACTCAAAATCCCCTTCCACGATCAGGGAGTCATCCCCTCCTTCGGGAGTAACAGCCGCGTACTGCCATGGATTGTGGTAGTTTTCCATTGCCTCGAATACCACTTTCGCCAGCTCGTTATTGCTGGCGGCGTTATGGCACAGCAGGTACTCCGTATCCGGCAACGACGGGAGTCCCTCAGAGTGACCCAGCACACGCAGGTCGGGACTCATCATCTCCACCGGACGGGCCGTTACGCCAAGCCCGGCCTTCACTGCCGCTCGTACCGCGGGCAACGTTGACGCCACATACGCCAGACGCCATGGGATACTGGCTTCGTTGAGCGCAGCTAGCACCATATCGCGGAACGGACTGGGATCGTCCAGCAGGACCAGGGGTATTGGCTCACCTTTTTGCAATACATACTCCGCGGCACAGTACCAGTGCGTAGGAGAGGTACGCAGCGTCAGGCAGTCAAACTGGCCGGGTCGATGCGTGGTGACCACCAGGTCAACCTCGTTTTCTTTCAGCATCTCAACCATGAAGGCATTGCGTTTAACGCTAACGTCCAGGGCAAGCTTCGGATAAACCGAGCTAATTCGGTTGAGAAGGAAGGGTAAAATGGTATCTGCTGATTCATCTGACGCCCCTAATGTTAACACCCCCTGAAGGTTGCTAAACATTAATGACATACAGGCTTCATCATTAAAGCGCAGTATCTTTCTGGCATAACCCAGAAGCTGAATACCATGTTCTGTTAAAAGCTTATTACGCCCATGACGCGCAAAAAGCTCTTTACCAACCAGTTGTTCCAGCCGCTGCATTTGCTGACTCACGGCGGACTGGGTACGGCAAACGGCGGCAGCAGCTGCTGCAAAAGTGTTGAGATCGGCGACCGCAACAAACGTTCTCAGCAGATCGAGGTCGAGATTCATTATCGGACGATTTGCATTTATCATATCTTTTCACTTTCAGGTTGCTCGTGCGGAGCTGCCCGGGTTGAAGCTGTGTGTAACAGTTAAGCAATTCCTTCTGAAGAGTTTCCCTCGCATCCCGGCCCGGCAGACTGCCTGACAGATAGTTATTGTACTGCGGTATATCAACAGTCAGAAATCACGTTTCATGACGTTATTTTTATTCTCTTGCATTCAGGATATTTCGTTGTTTGCAGGTCGATGTAAATACCATTAAGAGTAAGACATGTTTTCTGCCATCTATATCGCAGCGTTGCTAACGTAGCAAGATGTGACTTACCCAATCAGCCAGAGATAACTTTAACAATAACAATCGATTAATACAGGAAAGCAGACCGCGTTATACGTAACAGGCCTATCGCTATGCTGCATTCCCGAAACACATCTTAACCCAAATCCACTATATTTATAAGTCTTATTGCAATATTAAGGATTTACCGCCAATGATAAGCAACTACACTCATTTTATTAAAATTAACGAAAGTTGCATTTTCGTCGTTAATAATAAATAAAGTTTAATTTAGATTCAGGCCATTCATTAATACCCCTTAACATTAATTTCACATGAGTAACTTTTAACCTGGCTTCGCTAATATGGCAATCGGTATCTCAGCATTCAGGTTTTACGAATGATTACTCAGGGGTACGAACCCTTCAGTCAGGATCGTCTTTTTATTTACCCCAGAATAATATTCATCATTATATGAAATTTTCAGCATAAACAACCCAGCAATTCCCTTTATTACGGTAAGTTCAGGCACAAAATCACTCCCTCGTTAGATTAAGCGATCACAGCGGTGCTGCCCGGTTGTACAAAATCTTCTTCTGTGCACCCTTCAAAACGAAGCGCGGTGGGAGTACATTGTTCCGTGCTCACTTCCACGGCAGGAAGTTGCAATAATAGCGAAAAGGTTAAAGGTTCATGTCCCCTATCGAAAAATCCAGCAAGCTCGACAACGTCTGTTACGACATCCGTGGCCCGGTACTCAAAGAGGCAAAACGCCTTGAAGAGGAAGGCAATAAGGTTCTGAAACTCAACATCGGCAACCCCGCGCCATTTGGTTTTGAAGCGCCGGATGAGATCCTGGTGGATGTGATCCGTAACCTGCCCACTGCACAAGGCTACTGCGATTCAAAAGGGCTTTACTCTGCCCGTAAAGCCATTATGCAGCACTATCAGGCTCGCGGCATGCGCGACGTCACCGTTGAAGATATCTACATTGGCAACGGTGTCTCGGAACTGATCGTTCAGGCGATGCAGGCGCTGCTCAACAGCGGTGATGAAATGCTGGTTCCTGCCCCGGACTATCCGTTGTGGACGGCCGCGGTGTCCTTATCCAGTGGTAAAGCGGTGCACTACCTGTGCGACGAATCGTCTGACTGGTTCCCGGATCTGGATGATATTCGCGCCAAAATCACCCCACGCACCCGGGGTATCGTGATTATTAACCCGAATAACCCGACGGGCGCGGTCTACTCAAAAGAGCTGCTGATGGAGATCGTCGAGATCGCCCGCCAGCACAACCTGATCATCTTTGCCGATGAGATTTACGACAAGATCCTGTACGACGCGGCGCAGCACCACTCTATCGCCGCGCTGGCGCCCGACCTGCTGACGGTCACCTTTAACGGACTGTCTAAAACTTACCGCGTGGCTGGTTTCCGTCAGGGCTGGATGGTACTGAACGGGCCGAAAAAACATGCGAAAGGCTACATTGAAGGGCTGGAGATGCTGGCATCCATGCGTCTGTGCGCCAACGTACCGGCGCAACATGCGATCCAGACAGCGCTCGGAGGCTATCAAAGCATCAGCGAGTTTATCGTCCCAGGTGGCCGACTGTATGAGCAGCGCAACCGCGCATGGGAATTAATTAACGATATTCCGGGCGTCTCCTGCGTGAAGCCTAACGGCGCGCTGTATATGTTCCCGAAAATCGACGCAAAGCGCTTCAATATTCACGACGACCAGAAAATGGTGCTCGACTTCCTGTTGCAGGAAAAAGTGCTGCTGGTTCAGGGGACGGCGTTTAACTGGCCGTGGCCGGATCACGTGCGTATCGTCACCCTGCCGCGCGAAGACGATCTCGAAATGGCCATCAGCCGCTTCGGGCGCTTCCTCTCCGGGTATCATCAGTAACCTTGCCTTTCTGCCGGGTGGCGCTGCGCTTACCCGGCCTATAAAATCCACAAATTTGCATCTTCCCTCCCCTCCCCGCACAATGCAGTCTGTCGCAGTGAAGACATAAGGTAACCTATGAGTCAGAGTCATTTCTTTGCCCACCTCTCCCGCCTGAAACTCATCAACCGCTGGCCGCTGATGCGCAACGTGCGCACCGAAAATGTGTCTGAGCACAGTTTGCAGGTTGCCATGGTCGCTCATGCGCTGGCCGCGATTAAAAACCGCAGATTCAACGGGCAGGTGAATGCCGAACGTATCGCCCTGCTGGCGATGTACCACGACGCATCGGAAGTGCTGACCGGGGATCTGCCGACGCCGGTGAAATATTTCAACTCGCAGATTGCCCAGGAATATAAGGCCATTGAGAAGATTGCCCAACAGAAGCTGATCGACATGGTGCCTGAAGAGTTGCGTGATATCTTTGAGCCGCTGATTGACGAGCATCAGTATACGGAAGAGGAAAAATCCCTGGTTAAGCAGGCCGATGCGCTGTGCGCCTACCTGAAGTGCCTGGAAGAGTTATCCGCCGGGAATAACGAGTTCCTGCTGGCGAAATCGCGTCTGGAGAAAACGCTGGACGCCCGCCGTAGCGAGGAGATGGATTACTTCATGCAGGTATTTGTGCCGAGCTTCCATCTGTCGCTGGATGAGATCAGCCAGGATTCGCCGCTTTAACAGTTCGCCCAGCGGCGCTGCGCTTGCAGAGCCTACGAGTTATGTAGGCCGGGTAAGGCGCAGCCGCCACCCGGCGAAGTTCTCAGAACGGAAATAACACCGGAATCAACACCACGCATACCAGCATCACCAGCACGGTGAACGGCACGCCCAGCTTCACAAAATCACTGAATTTGTAATTCCCAGGCCCCAGCACCAGCGTATTCACCGGGGAAGAGACCGGCGTCATAAATGCCGCGGACGCCGCCATCGCAACCATCATCGCAAATGGATACGGTGAGACGCCCATGGATTTCGCCATCGCCAGCGCAATGGGTGCCATCAGCACCGCCGTGGCGGTATTGGAGATAAACAAACCAATGGTGGCGCACATGACAAACAGGCAAACCATCATCAGGTACGGACCATATCCCCCGCCCGCGTCCATTAAGCCTTTCACGATCAAATCCACCCCGCCGGTTTTCTGTAGCGCCAGAGCAAAAGGCATCATCCCGACAATAAGAATGATGCTCGGCCAGTGAATCGCTTTGTAGGCGCTTTCGGCGTCGATACAGCGGAATTTGCCCATTAACAGACAGGCGATGATCGCCGCCACCGGGTTAGGGATCTCGTCCGTCAGCATCAGGGCAACCATCAAAACCAGACAAAATATCGCGTGGGGCGCCTGACTGTGCGCCGGTGAGGCATCGCTCTCTTCAATCGGCATATTCAGCACCACAAAGTCACGGCCTTTCTGCCCGAGCTGGCTAATCAGCTTCCAGTTGCCGACCACCAGAAAAATATCCCCCAGCAGGATCGGCTCATCCACCACCGCCCCTTCAAGGGCGACCCCATCGCGTTTCAGGCCCACCACGTTGAGGCCATAGCGGGTACGAAAGCCGATTTCACGCACGGTTTTACCCAATAACTCCGATTCCGGGATCAGGGACACCTCGGCCATTCCCACATCCAGCGCCTGGTCGGAGAAATACTCACCGCGCAGCACCATCGGCTCCAGCAGCTGTTCGCTACAAAACTCGCGCAGATCCACGTCCGCCGTGGACATATCAATCAGCAGGACGTCACGCGCGCGAAACTCGGACACCCCGTTTACGTTAACGATCACCCGACGAAAACGACGCCAGCGCTCAACCCCGATGACGTTCGCGCCATAGCGTTCGCGTAGCTTAAGGTCATCCAGCCGCTGCCCCACCATAGGCGACCCCGGGCGGATAGCCAGACGCCGGGCACGCCCGGTCAGATGGTACTCTTTAATCAGATCGCGAAAAGAGCGCCGCTTCCAGCCCTCTTTGGCTTTGTCCTGCTTCTCCCCTTTCAGCGCGAAACGGGTCAAAAGCATATAGATAATGCCCAGCACCAGTACCACCAGCCCGATCGGCGTCACGCTAAAGAAGCTAAACCCCTCAAGCCCTTCACGGATCAGCTCGCTGTTCACAACGAGGTTCGGCGGCGTCGCGACCAGCGTCATCATACCGCTGATAAGCCCGGCAAAGCTCAACGGCATCATCAGCCGCGACGGGGAGATCTGCATTCTCATGCAGACGCTAAGCACCACCGGAATAAAGATAGCCACGACGCCCGTAGAGCTCATAAACGCGCCCAGCCCGGCGACCGTCAGCATCAGGTAAATCAGCATTTTGGTTTCGCTGCTGCCCGCCACCTTAACCAGCCACGACCCCATCATCGTCGCCACGCCGGTGCGTACCAGCCCGTCGCCAATAATAAACAGGGCGGCAATCAAAATAACGTTGGGATCGCTAAACCCGGAAAAGGCTTCCGGCAGGGAAAGCGTACCGCTCAGAACGAAAGCGACAATCACAAACAGGGCGACGGCATCCATGCGCACCTTGCCCGTGGCAAAAAGAATGATGGCGATTAACAGCAGGCTCAGGACCCAAATCAGTTCACCGTTCACAACATGTCCTTGTCAGTGGAGGAGAAGCAATTTTGCCATAAAAAAGCCCCGGTAATACGGGGCGATATCATGGGATTACATTTTTAGTGAGACGGTTACAATGCCGTCAGAAGCCTTCGAGACGTCGAGGGCGGTCAGGGTGTTTAGCACAAAATCCGCCTCATTCAGTCGGGGGGAATCCGCCGGAACGTTTACTGCGATGACGTGGCATCCCGCGTTCAGCCCGGCCAGCACGCCTGCCGCCGCGTCTTCCACCACGACGCACGCCGCTGGCCCAAGGCCAAGCAGTTCCGCGCCGAGCAGAAACGCATCCGGTTCAGGCTTGCCGCGCTTCACGCGCTCAGCGGTAATGAACACGTCCGGCGTCGGTAAACCTGCCGCCTTATGACGGGCATGCGCGACGGGAATCGAGCCGGAGGTGACGATAGCCCACGGGATCTGCGCTTCATTCAGGTGCTCCAGCAGTTCGCGCGCACCGGGCAGCGCAGTGATACCCTCGGTGTCGGTGGCTTCAATCTGCTCAAGATAGCGGAACTCCGCCTGAATCTCGTCCTCAGAACGTCCCGCCAGGAAGTGTCGCAATGAGGTAATGGCCTGTTTGCCATGGATGAAATTCAGTACGTCCTGATGGTCAATACCGTGCCGGTCGGCCCAATGGCACCACGAGCGCTCCACCACCGGCAGTGAATCCACCAGCGTACCGTCCAGATCAAACAGAAAACCTTTACACTGCACACGCACCTCCGTCAGGCATTAATGATTTGTTGAATTTCGTTGCTGCTTAAATGGTACTGACGCGGACAGGCGTGCCACGCACTCAGCATCCGTTGATATTTATCCCACATGGGGGTCTGGGCGTTGAAGCCGTGCGTACCCGCATCAAAATGGGTGTAGCGCCCTTCGGTATTCACCATAAAGCGCACATAGCTCAGATAGCGCGCTTCCGTCGCGGCATCAAAGCCCAGGAACGTCACGCGGCGCTCGTCAATGGTCTGCTGGTCTTTCAGATTGGTCCAGGACACATGCAGCGCATGGTACATCTCCATGATGTCGATAACGATACGGCAGGTTTCCTCTTTCAATTCGCCAAATTCGCGATCCAGTTCGCGCATTTGCAAGCCAAAGCCGCGTTCGACAATGGTTTGCAGGCGGCTGTAGCGCGCAGCGTTATCGGGATCAAGCATAGTCATCATCTTGTACTGGTTAGACAAAATCAGACGTTGAGCATGGGTCATTTCCATCTTTCGACTCCTGTAGCGCATTGCACTGTAAAAAAAAGACACGGTAACGGTGTGTTACTGTGCCTTCTTTTGGTCGTCGTTTCGATGATCAATCACAAGTCATCGAGGAATGTTTTATCAAGCTGTTTAAATGCGCGCTTGAGGGTGTCCGCCAGCGCCTGGTAATCCGGCTTGCCTTCCACCGGCGCAAGCGCCTGGCCGGCCTCCTCCAGTTTTCCACGCACTTCATAAAACCAGTGTAAAATAGAGGGAGGAAGTGGCGTGACGGAGCGTTTACCTAACCACCATAACCCCTGCATCGGCAGGCTTAACGCAAAGAGCGCCGTCGCGACGGCAGGCCCAAGCTGTCCACCTAACGCAATCTGCCAGCACAGGGTAAAAACGGCAATCGGGGGCATAAAGCGAATCGCATAGCGCGTGGCGCGGATAGTGCGATTCTCAATAAACATCGGCGCGAGGCGCTTTTCCATTGGCCACGTCTTTGAATAATGCTGCCCCCGGCGAAACAGACTGAAGAAGTTCACGGACGGGATTTCGGGTGTCGACATGGCTGTACCTCAACTTCACATATAAAAATTAAAATTTTCGTGCAAAACCACAACAGGCTATGACAACGTTCAAAATATTTTGTCATCGCTACCCCGTATCGGGTATCCTGTGCCAGCCTGATAGGGCCGTAGACGATAAGCGTTAGCTCGTCAAATTATCGCATATTATGCCATTGTCTGAAAAATGTTCAAAATGGCTTAAAATCATAGGTATTTCTTCCATCCTGCCAGAATGTTCGTTTGGCATGATGTTAATCATAAATGTCTGGGTCAGCATGCGTTACGCTTTTAGACTCACTGACGTTTTTTTAGCCACGTATCAATAATAGGTACTTCCATGTCGAGTAAGTTAGTACTGGTTCTAAACTGCGGTAGCTCCTCACTGAAATTCGCCATCATCGATGCGCTCAACGGTGACGAGTACCTCTCTGGTTTGGCCGAATGTTTCCATCTGCCTGAAGCACGTATCAAGTGGAAGATGGACGGCAGCAAACAAGAAGCGGCTTTAGGTGCAGGCGCCGCTCACAGTGAAGCGCTGAACTTTATCGTTAACACTATTCTGGCACAAAAACCAGAACTGTCTGCTCAGCTGACTGCGATTGGTCACCGTATCGTCCACGGCGGCGAAAAATACACCAGCTCCGTCGTGATCGACGACTCTGTGATTCAGGGCATCAAAGACTCTGCATCCTTCGCACCGCTGCACAACCCGGCTCACCTGATCGGTATCGCTGAAGCACTGAAGTCCTTCCCGAATCTGAAAGAGAAAAACGTGGCTGTGTTCGACACTGCGTTCCATCAGACCATGCCGGAAGAGTCTTACCTCTATGCCCTGCCGTACAGCCTGTACAAAGAGCACGGCGTTCGTCGTTACGGCGCACACGGCACCAGCCACTTCTATGTGACTCAGGAAGCCGCAAAAGTTCTGAACAAGCCGGTTGAAGAAGTGAACATCATCACCTGCCATCTGGGCAACGGTGGTTCTGTTTCCGCTATCCGCAACGGTAAATGTGTTGATACCTCCATGGGTCTGACCCCACTGGAAGGTCTGGTGATGGGTACCCGTTCCGGTGACATCGACCCGGCGATCATCTTCCACCTGCACGACACCCTGGGCATGAGCGTTGATGACATCAACAAAATGCTGACCAAAGAGTCTGGCCTGCTGGGTCTGACCGAAGTCACCAGCGACTGCCGCTATGTTGAAGACAACTACGCAGAGAAAGCTGACGCTAAACGTGCAATGGACGTTTACTGCCACCGTCTGGCGAAGTACATCGGTTCCTACACTGCACTGATGGACGGTCGTCTGGACGCGGTGATCTTCACCGGTGGTATCGGTGAAAACGCAGCGATGGTGCGTGAACTGTCCCTGGGCAAACTGGGCGTTCTGGGCTTCGAAGTTGATCACGAGCGTAACCTGGCTGCCCGCTTCGGCAAGTCTGGCTTCATCAACAAAGAAGGCACCCGCCCTGCTATCGTTATCCCAACTAACGAAGAGCTGGTCATCGCGCAAGACGCGCACCGCCTGACTGCCTGATTCCACACCGCCAGCATTGCTGGCGGTGCTGTTTTGTAACCCGCCCAGTCGCGGCGGTAACGAAAGAGGATAAACCGTGTCCCGTACTATTATGCTGATCCCTACCGGAACCAGCGTCGGCCTGACCAGCGTCAGCCTCGGCGTGATCCGCGCTATGGAACGCAAAGGCGTTCGTCTGAGCGTCTTTAAGCCTATCGCCCAGCCACGTGCCGGTGGCGATGCGCCAGACCAGACCACCACCATCGTGCGTAAAAACTCTAATCTGCCAGCGGCTGAACCGCTGAAGATGAGCCACGTTGAGTCTCTGCTCTCCAGCAACCAGAAAGACGTGCTGATGGAAGAGATCATCGCCAACTATCACGCTAACGCGCAGGACGCGGAAGTGGTGCTAGTTGAAGGCCTGGTCCCGACCCGTAAACACCAGTTTGCCCAGTCTCTGAACTTTGAAATCGCGAAAACCCTGAACGCAGAGATCGTTTTCGTGATGTCTCAGGGCACGGATACCCCAGAGCAGCTGAAAGAGCGTATCGAACTGACGCGCAGCAGCTTCGGCGGTGCGAAAAACACCAGCATCACTGGCGTAATTGTTAACAAACTGAACGCACCAGTAGATGAACAGGGCCGTACGCGTCCTGACCTGTCCGAAATTTTCGACGACTCTTCCAAAGCGAAAGTCATCAAAGTTGACCCGGCTAAGTTGCAGGATTCCAGCCCGCTGCCTGTTCTGGGCGCGGTGCCGTGGAGCTTCGATCTGATTGCTACCCGTGCAATCGATATGGCGCGTCACCTGAACGCTACCATCGTTAACGAAGGCGATATCAACACCCGCCGCGTGAAGTCCGTCACTTTCTGCGCACGTAGCATTCCACACATGCTGGAGCACTTCCGTGCAGGTTCCCTGCTGGTGACCTCCGCAGACCGTCCGGACGTGCTGGTTGCAGCCTGTCTGGCCGCGATGAACGGCGTGGAGATCGGCGCGATCCTGCTGACCGGTGCCTATGAGATGGACCCACGCGTGAGCAAGCTGTGCGAGCGCGCGTTCGCCACTGGCCTGCCCGTCTTCATGGTGAACACCAACACCTGGCAGACCTCCCTGAGCCTGCAAAGCTTCAACCTCGAAGTGCCGGTTGATGACCACGAGCGTATCGAGAAAGTTCAGGAATACGTTGCAGGCTACATCAACGCAGACTGGATCGAATCCCTGACGGCAACTTCCGAGCGCAGCCGTCGTCTGTCTCCTCCAGCCTTCCGTTACCAGCTGACCGAGCTGGCGCGTAAAGCGGGCAAACGCGTGGTTCTGCCAGAAGGCGACGAACCACGTACCGTTAAAGCGGCGGCCATCTGTGCAGAGCGCGGTATCGCGACCTGCGTGCTGCTGGGTAATCCGGACGAGATCAACCGCGTGGCGGCGTCTCAGGGCGTTGAGCTGGGCGCTGGCATCGAAATCGTTGATCCTGAAGTGGTTCGCGAAAGCTACGTTGCCCGTCTGGTTGAGCTGCGTAAGAACAAAGGCATGACCGAAGCCGTTGCGCGCGAGCAGCTGGAAGACAACGTTGTACTGGGTACGCTGATGCTGGAGCAGGACGAAGTTGACGGTCTGGTTTCCGGTGCGGTTCACACCACCGCGAACACCATCCGTCCACCGTTGCAGCTGATCAAAACCGCACCGGGCAGCTCTCTGGTCTCCTCCGTGTTCTTCATGCTGCTGCCTGAACAGGTTTACGTTTACGGCGACTGCGCGATCAACCCGGACCCAACCGCAGAGCAGCTGGCTGAAATCGCAATCCAGTCTGCGGACTCCGCGATTGCCTTCGGTATCGAACCGCGCGTCGCAATGCTCTCCTACTCCACCGGTACCTCTGGTGCAGGCAGCGACGTAGAGAAAGTGCGTGAAGCGACCCGTATTGCGCAGGAAAAACGTCCTGATCTGATGATCGACGGCCCGCTCCAGTACGATGCCGCCGTCATGGCTGACGTGGCGAAATCCAAAGCGCCGAACTCGCCGGTTGCAGGTCGCGCTACCGTGTTCATCTTCCCGGATCTGAACACCGGTAACACCACCTATAAAGCGGTACAGCGTTCAGCAGACCTGATCTCCATCGGGCCTATGCTGCAAGGTATGCGCAAACCTGTGAACGATCTGTCCCGTGGTGCGCTGGTAGACGATATCGTCTACACCATCGCGCTGACGGCGATCCAGTCTTCGCAGCAGCAGTAAGCTAAAAAGCCCGGTGGCGCTAGCGCTTACCGGGCCTACGGTTTTGTACGCCGGATAAGCGAAGCGCCATCCGGCAAGAGAGGCGACCACTTAACCGGTCGCCTTTTTTATTACAGCAGCTCCCGCGCCGCCGACACAATATCATGTGCCGTCAGGCCATACTCCTTCTGCAAGAAGTCCTGCGTCCCGACCTGGCCATACCGTTCCTTCACACCCACTCGCCGCATCGGCACAGGGCAGCTTTCCACCAGCACTTCCGCCACCGCTGACCCGAGGCCGTTGTGAATGCTGTGGTTTTCGCAGGTCACGATGCGTCCGGTTTTCTCGGCATAGTTTTTCACCAGCATCCGATCGATGGGCTTCAGGGTAAACATGTCGATGACCGCTGCGCTTACCCCCTCCTGTTCAAGCTGGCGCGCCGCCTCCAGCGCCTCCGCCACCATGATGCCGTTAGCAATCAGGGTAATATCGGTTCCCTCACGCAGCACGTTGCCCTTGCCAATGGTAAAGGTTGACCCTGGGGCATAGACACTCGGCGCCTGCTTGCGGATGGTGCGCACCCAGTAGAAGCCTTCCAGGTCGATAAGCTGACGCAGCACATCTTCGAACATCACCGCGTCGGTCACCTCCAGCACCACTGAATGCGCCAGACCGCGCACGATGCCCATATCCTCAAATGACATATGCGTTCCGCCGTTGTGGCAGGCCGTCACGCCCGCGTCAGAAGCTATCACCTTCACGTTATTGCGTTGGTAGTCCAGGGACATAAACAGCTGGTCAAAACAGCGACGGCTGGCAAAAGCGGTAAAGGTATGGACGAACGGCTTACGGCCGGTGAGCGACAGCCCCGCCGCGGTGCCGATGACATTGGCCTCCATAATGCCGCAGTTGATGACGTGCTGTGGATAATCACGCGCTACGCCGTCCATCGCCATTGAACTCATCAGATCCGCTTCGAGGGCAATGATCTCGCTCCCGGCCTCAATCTGCTTTGCCACAAAACCCGCATAGACCTTACGCATCTCAACGGCATCTTTCTGTCCTGTCGGTGCAACCTTAATCATGTGAAGCCTCCAGTTGGCGAATCGTCTCGTTGAGCGCGGCTTTGCTCTCCTCGGTTAATCGCAGGTGATGCGAATTACTGAGCTGTTCCAGGTAAGGCACTCCCTGCCCTTTGATGCTGTCGAGGATCACCACCCGCGGACGCGCATCGGCCGCAGGGATCGGCGCAGTCACTTCCAGCAGCGCCGGGATGTCGTCCCCTTTCACCGTCACCACGTCAAAGCCAAAGGCGCGGAATTTCCCTTCCAGGTCGAAGGCGCTGATAATTTCGTCCAGCTCGCCGTCGAGCTGCTGTTTGTTCCAGTCTACGAATACCGTCAGGTTGTTCAGTCGATGGTGAGCGATAAACTGGAAGGCTTCCCAGCACTGGCCTTCGTTCAGTTCCCCGTCGCCAACGATGCAAAACACCCGGTTTGGCCTTCCTGCCAGCTTGTGCGACAGCGCCATGCCGCCAGCGATGGAGATCCCCTGCCCCAGCGAACCGGTGGTGGCATCCACGCCGCGCGTTTTCAGGCGATCCGGGTGACTTGGCAGACGCGTCCCGTTCTGGTTCAGCGTGCTCAGCTCTTCAGTCGGGAAGTAGCCCTTAATCGCCAGCGTGCTGTACAGCGCCGGGCCAGCATGGCCTTTCGACAGCACAAAGTAGTCGCGCTCTGGCCAGTCTGGATCGGCCGGGTCAATTTTCATCACTGCGCCATACAGCACGGCCAGTGTTTCAACGACTGACATGCTGCCGCCGTAGTGGCCAAAGCCCAGCTGCGTCAGGGATTTCAGGGTCTCAAGGCGAATCTGACGTGCCAGCTCGGTTATTTCATTCTCATTCATGATTTGGCTCCGGGGTTTTCCTGCGCGTTACCGTTCGCAGGTTTGTTTTTAGCGAAGACGTTGTAGGCCACCAGCAGCGCGAACAACACAACAACCAGTCCGGTGATGGCAAGCGGTGAGAGGAAGCGTGCCAGGTTGCCCAGCACAATCCCGACCGCACCAAAATCAGCGTCCGAGAAGGTAGTATTGGCAAAGCCAATCGCGCCCAGAACAGGCAGCAGCAGGACCGGCAGGAAGGTAATCAGCAGGCCGTTGGCAAACGCGCCAATCATCGCCCCGCGACGTCCGCCGGTGGCATTACCAAATACGCCCGCCGTCGCACCGGTGAAGAAATGCGGCACGACGCCCGGCAGGATCAGCACCCAGCTAAACTGACCGCAGATAAACAAGCCCACAATCCCGCCGAGGAAGCTGAACAGAAAACCAATCAGCACCGCGTTTGGCGCATACGGGTAGACCACCGGGCAGTCCAGCGCAGGTCGCGCATTGGGCACCAGTTTTTCCGAGAAGCCGGTAAAGGCCGGGACAATTTCCGCCAGAATCAGGCGCACGCCCTGCAAGATGATGAACACGCCTGCCGCGAAGGTGATGGCCATAATGATGGCGTACACCAGGTAGTTCTGGCCGCCGCTGAATGTGGCCTCCACGTACTCACGTCCGGCGCTCACCGCCATGATCAGATAGATAATCATCATGGTCAGAGAGATGGAAATAGAGCTGTCGCGCAGGAAGCTAAGGTTCTTCGGCAGGTTCATCTCTTCGGTGGAGCGCGAACCTTTCCCGACCTTGCTGCCAATCCAGCCGGAGAGCACGTAGCCCAGCGTACCGAAATGACCGAAGGCGATCTCATCGTTGCCGGTAATACGCTTCATATAGCGCTGCGCAATCGCCGGGAAGAAGGCCATAATCAGGCCGAGGATCAGCGAACCGGTAAAGACCAACCCTACCCCCTCGAAGCCTGCGACCGTCAGGATCACGCCAATCATGCATGCCATGTAGAAGGTGTGGTGCCCGGTGAGGAAGATGTACTTCAGGCGGGTAAAGCGCGCGACAATAATATTTGCCACCATCCCGAAGGCCATAATGAGCGCGGTGGAAGCGCCATATTTTTCCAGGGCAATCGACACAATAGCTTCATTATTGGGAATAATGCCCTGAATATTAAAAGCGTGCTCAAACATACCGCCCAGGGGATTTAAAGAGCCCACCAGCACGGTTGCGCCGCCGCCCAGCACAATAAAGCCGAGAATGGTTTTAATTGTGCCTTTTACCACATCCGAAAAGGCTTTTTTCTGCGCCACAAGACCAATCAGGGCAATTAACCCGACCAGCACTGAAGGGACTTTTAAAATATCAACAACGAAATTCAGCGTTTCAAGGATAAACATATCCACCTCGCCTTATCAGGATTATTGTCTTTCGAACCAGGCGCGCAGCTGCGCTTCGAGTTCATTGATATCGATGATATTGTTGATTACCACCAGCTGGCTTTCCGGCACGCTGGCGCTGGCGGCAATGTCTTTCGCCATCACAAACAGGTCCGCCGCACCCGGCGTGGCCGAGGAGAGATCGGAGTGTTCAACCTCGGCCTCAATCTCCAGTTTTTTGAGCACCTTTTTAATATTCATTTCAACCATAAAACTGCTGCCCAGACCGGAGCCGCAAATAGCCATGATTTTCATTGTTATCCCCTTTTTTGAGTAGAGTACGCCCCATCACGCTGACGCGTAATGTTGAGATGAATCGGATTAAATAATTAAATCAGAAGCGGTCGATGACGGTTTTTATCTCCTCCAGCGTGTTCGCCCGATGTAATTCAGCCATATCTTCGTCGCTGGAAAATAATTCTGCTAAGGCGGATATCATTTCGATATGGCTATGTTTGTCCGGCGCCGCCAGCATCACAATCACATCGACGGGGTCAAACTCACCGGCACCAAAAGAGACGCCCTGTTTCAGTTTTAATAATGACAGGCCATGTCCTTTCGCCCCTTCTTCCGGCCGCGCATGTGGCATGGCCAGCCCCGGAGCCAGCACATAGTAGGGACCTAACGTATGGTGCTGCTCGATGATAGCCGTGACATATTCCGGCGCAATGACCTGCAAATCCAGCAGCGGTTTCGCGCACAGTTCCAGCGCCTGGGGCCAGTTTACAACGCTATCCTGTAGGGTGATGGTTGTATCATATATCCATTTTTTGAGCACTTTTCACTCCCGCTAAAGACCAGACATGGGCAAACTTTATTCAACCCATCAATCAATGACTGCGATCGCGATCACAAAGATAGCGCTACCAACGACTAACATGCAGAACTGTGATAGCGCTATCAAATTGCTATCATGGTGTGAAATCACAGCAAAAAAAGGGATTTAAGGCGTATACTGCCAGTCACGTAAAATGAAGGATGAAACTGAATCGCGTCCTGTCAGCAGGAAGATGTATGTCTTTAACCCGAAAACGGCGCAGTACCGGAAAAGTAACGCTCGCGGATGTCGCACAGCTTGCCGGAGTCGGCACGATGACTGTTTCCCGTGCCCTCCGCACGCCCGAACAGGTTTCCGATAAACTGCGTGAAAAAATTGAAGCCGCGGTGCAGGAGCTGGGTTACATGCCCAATCTTGCCGCCAGCGCACTGGCATCGGCGTCGTCATGGACGATTGCGATGGTTGTTCCCAATCTTTCTGAAGCGGGCTGTTCCGAGATGTTCGCCGGGCTACAGCAGGTGCTCCAGCCAGCCGGATATCAGATCATGCTGGCGGAATCTCAGCATCGGCTTGAACAGGAAGAGAAACTGCTCGAAACGCTGCTGGCGTCAAATATCGCCGCCGCGATTTTGCTCAGCGTCGAGCACACCGATACCGTTCGCCACTGGCTGAAAAATGCCTCGATTCCGGTGATGGAAATGGGTGCCATGCGCGCCGACCCGATTGATATGAATATTGGGATCGATAACGTCGCCGCCATGTATGAACTCACAGAAATGGTGATTCAGCGCGGCTACCAGAATATCGGCCTGCTGTGCGCCAACCAGGAGCAGTGGATTTTCCAGCAGCATTTGCAGGGCTGGTACAAAGCGATGCTGCGCCACCATCTGTCGCCGAACCGGGTGATCAACGCGGCCATGACGCCAAGCTTTTCGACGGGCGCGGCACAGCTGCCTGAGTTCCTGCTGGCATGGCCGGAGCTGGATGCGCTGGTGTGTGTTTCAGATGAGCTGGCCTGCGGCGCGCTGTATGAGTGCCAGCGTCGGCGCATTAAAGTCCCTGACGATTTAGCGGTAGTGGGCTTTGGCGATAGCGACGTGAGCCGCGTCTGTCAGCCGCCGCTGACGACGATGGCGGTGCCGCATCGCAAGATTGGCATTGAAGCCGGGAAAGCGTTACTGGAACGTCTGAATGATGGAGACTGGCGCGACCATAAACCCATCGCGTCCAGCCTGTGCCTGCGGGAAAGCTGTTAAGGCTTACTCAGCCTCTTCCTCTTTTTCGGCTTTATTTTCCGGTTTAGCGGATTCGTTTTTGGCGTTGCGGGTCATCCACAGCGCCAGTGCTTTCAGGGAATCTGGCGTGAACTCGTCGCAACGCGCGGTGATCTCTTCCGGCGTCATCCAGCACACTTCGCTCACTTCCTCTTCCTGCAAGGCGAAAGGTCCGTGGGAAACGCAGCTAAACAGCCCGCCCCAGACGCGACAATGTTCATCTTCGAAATAAAATTGCCCGTGCTCGGCAAACGGCACGCCAGCAATGCCTAACTCTTCTTCCGCTTCACGACGTGCGGAATCCAGCAGTACTTCATCGGCCTGCACGACGCCACCCGCTGTGGCATCCAGCATACCAGGAAGAAAATCTTTGGTGTCGGTGCGACGCTGGACCAGGATCTTGCCCATGCCGTCATGAACAACGATGTACGTCGCGCGGTGACGCAGACGCTCCGCACGCATTTGTTCGCGGCTGGCCTGCGCGATCACTTCATTTTCTTCGCTGACAATGTCAACCCATTCAGTACTTGCCAAATGATTCTGCTCCACCATCGGGAAACCTTCTCGTCTAAGCGCTCTTTCGGCGCGTTTGCAGTTGTGGTGTAACTTACGGATTAATCGCTATCTGCGCAATAACTTGCTGATCATTAAGTGCGATAACGCTTAATGTGCCGTCTTCATACATGCCGTAGCTCGCCGGGTTGCCGCCTTTAGGAATGCTGACAGACCCGGGGTTAAAGTGATAAAACGCCCCACGTTTTTCCGCCACCGGAATATGAGTATGACCATAAACCAGGACATCGCCAGCGGCGAGTGATGGCAGGTTATCCGGGCCGAACAGGTGCCCATGGGTCAGGAACAGACGGCTGTTTTCCATCAACACCTGTTGCCAGGGAGCGGTGAGGGGAAAATGCAGCAGCATCTGGTCAACTTCGCTGTCACAGTTGCCGCGAACGGCGATGATGCGCGAGGCAAAAGGATTGAGTTTTTCCGCCACCTGCGCGGGGGCATAGCCTTCCGGCAACGCATTACGTGGGCCGTGGTTTAACACATCGCCCAGGATCACCAGCCATTGCGCCCCGCTTTGGGCAAACAGAGAAAGCACGCGTTCGGTCGCGGGCAGCGATCCATGAATATCCGACGCAAACATCAGTTTCATCAGTTACTCCTCGGGAATTCAGACTGCCCCTATCATACCTCAAGCGCCCCGTCTTATCAGCCCGCGCGCTTAGCAGAGAGTGCCAGATAGCGCTGTACCGACGCGCGTTGCCACTGGAATGTGGCGTAATCCACCAGCAGCTGTGGGACGGCATCGCCGTTGAGGATCAGGCGATTGAGCATCAGCGCCAGATCGGTATCGGCAATACACCACTCGCCAAACAGGTTGGGGTTACCCTGCGCCAGCAGCGATGACGCGGTATCAATCAGCTTCCGGGCGCTGGATAAGCCTTCTTCGCTGAGGGCGGGCTTTTTGACGCCAGCGAACACCACGTCCGTAGAGCGTTCGGTACGAATCGGCACCAGGTCGCTACGCAGCCATGCCTGGATCTGACGGGCGCGAGCGCGCTTTTGCAGATCGTGAGGATAGATGCGTTCCCACTCTGGCGGGGCAAAACGGTCCTCAAGGTACTCGTCAATCGCCGAGGATTCACTCAACTCAAAACCGTCTATCTCCAGTACAGGGACACGGCGGGTGAGCGCGTAGCCCTGCCACTGGGGCTTCAGATGTTCGCCGCTGTCCAGGTCAACGGTTTTCAGACTAAAAGCAAGCCCCTTTTCTGCCAGCGCCACATAAACGCTCATGACATAAGGAGAAAAGAAGTTCGCATCGGACCACAACGTTATTACAGGCTGGCTCATGACATCCTCATCGGCTGATCGGTTTTCACTCAACATATAATCTCTTTGCCTCGCTGTCACTTGATGAAAACTCACGATTTACACCAAGCACCTATACTGATTTTTCATGGCAACACTATTCGCACTGACAGGAGTTGAGAATGATAGATCTCTATTATGCCCCCACCCCTAATGGCCATAAGATCACCCTCTTTCTCGAAGAAGCCGAAGTGGACTACCGGATCATTCGCGTGGATATCAGTAAAGGCGACCAGTTCCGCCCCGTTTTTCTGGCCATATCCCCCAACAATAAAATTCCGGCCATCATTGATAACCTGCCCTCCGACGGCGGCAAACCGTTAAGCCTGTTTGAGTCCGGAGAGATTTTGCTCTATCTGGCGGAGAAAACCGGCAAGCTGCTGAGCGGGGAGTTGCGCGAACGTCATCACACGCTGCAATGGTTATTCTGGCAGTCGAGCGGCCTCGGGCCGATGCTGGGGCAGAACCACCACTTTACCGCCTATGCGCCGCAGACGATCCCTTACGCCATTGAGCGGTATCAGGTCGAGACCCAGCGCCTGTACGGAGTTCTGAACCGTCGGCTGGAAAAATCACCGTGGCTGGGAGGCGAACATTACAGCATCGCAGATATTGCCTGCTGGCCGTGGATCAACACCCATGAACGTCACCGGATCGATCTGGCCTCCTATCCGGCGGTGAACAACTGGTTTGAGCGCATCCGGACCCGCCCGGCCACCGAACGCGCCATGCAAAAAATCCATCAGATTTGAGCCTGCGCCCCGTTGGGTGCAGGTGTTCTCCTCATGTATGATGAGGCGAAAATACTGACACGGAGAAGACCTGCAATGTCCCAGCATGACGCTGTTATTCGTATAAAAAATTTACGCTTACGCACGTTCATTGGTATCAAAGAGGAGGAGATCGCTAATCGCCAGGACATCGTGGTGAATGTGGTGATCCACTACCCGGCAGACAAGGCGCGCGCCAGCGAGGACATCAATGACGCGCTGAACTATCGCACGATCACCAAAAGCATCATCCAGTACGTTGAGAATAACCGTTTTGCGCTACTGGAAAAATTAACTCAGGATGTGCTCGACATCGCACGCGAACACCACTGGGTCACTTATGCTGAAGTGGAGATCGATAAACTTCACGCCCTGCGTTACGCCGACTCCGTCTCGATGACGTTAAGCTGGCAGCGCCAGGCGTAAACCTGGAGGTTGTATGAAGATCCTGCTCACCGGCGGTACGGGCCTGATTGGTCGCCATCTCATTCCACGCTTGCAGGCGTTGCATCACGATATTACCGTGGTCACGCGCAGCCCGGAGAAAGCCCGTCAGGTGCTGGGCGCTGGGGTTGAGATCTGGAAAGGCCTGGCGGAACGGCAGGATCTGAACGGTTTTGACGCCGTCATCAACCTCGCAGGTGAACCTATCGCCGATAAACGCTGGACTGAAGAGCAAAAACAGCGTTTATGCAACAGCCGCTGGAACATGACCGAAAAGCTTGTGGAGCTGATTCGTAACAGCGAGACGCCGCCCTCGGTGCTGATTTCCGGCTCTGCTACAGGCTACTATGGCGATCTCGGTGAAGTGGTGGTGACCGAAGAGGAGCCGCCGCACAACGAATTTACCCATAAACTTTGCGCCCAGTGGGAACGCATCGCCTGCGCGGCGCAGAGCAATCGTACCCGCGTCTGCCTGCTGCGCACCGGCGTGGTGCTTGCGCCAAAAGGCGGTATTCTCGGTAAAATGCTGCCGCCGTTTAAAATGGGGCTTGGCGGGCCTATCGGCAACGGCCGTCAGTATCTGGCGTGGATCCATATCGACGATATGGTCAACGGCATTCTCTGGCTGCTGGATAACGACCTGCGCGGGCCGTTTAACATGGTATCTCCCTATCCGGTACGTAATGAACAGTTTGCCCACGCCCTGGGTCATGCCCTGCATCGCCCGGCGGTGCTGCGCGTGCCTGCAACAGCGATCCGGCTGCTGATGGGCGAGTCTTCCGTGCTGGTGCTGGGCGGGCAGCGCGCGCTGCCAAAACGGCTGGAAGCGGCCGGGTTTACGTTCCGCTGGTATGACTTAGAAGAGGCGCTGGGGGATGTGGTGCAGTGAATATGTTACAGTTATACGCCATCTCTGGATGATATGGCGTAACTATGGCAACCATCACCACTCCCCGGCTCCATCTCACCCCTTTCGAACCTTCTGACTGGGCATTCTTCCGCTCTCTGCGTGAAGACCCCACCATCATGCGCTACATGGCCGCAATCACACCGGAAAAAGAGACGCGCCGCGTATTTGCCGCACGCCTGATGGCCGAGCACGTCTTCGTGATCCGCTTTCGGGATGACAATACGCCGCTGGGCGATATCGGCCTGCAAATCAGCCCGGCAAACCGTGAAGAGGCGGATATTGGCTACACGGTTGTACCTGCCGCGCAGGGCAAAGGCATTGCCAGCGAGGCGCTGCGTGCGGTGTGTGATTACGCCTTTAACCAGGCGGGCGTAAAGGCGATTAACGCCTGGGTGCTGGCGGATAACAGCGGGTCGGTGCGGGTACTGGAGAAAGCCGGTTTTGTACGTACGCAGGTACTGGAAAAGGCGTATGAGATTAACGGCGTGCGGTATGACGACTGGGGGTATCGGCTGGAGTGTGGTGCGGTGTGATGCCCTCACCCCGGCCCTCTCCCACAGGGAGAGGGGGGAAGGCAAAACCTACTTCAACGAGCCCTTCAGGAACTGCTGCAAACGCGGGCTTTGCGGGTTCGCCAGCACCTCATCCGGGTGCCCCTGCTCCTCAATCTTGCCCTGATGCAGGAAGATAACGTGGTTAGAAACGTTACGGGCGAAGCCCATCTCGTGCGTCACCACGACCATCGTTTTGCCCTCTTCGGCCAGCTTCTGCATGATGCGCAGCACTTCGCCAACGAGTTCAGGATCCAGCGCGGAGGTCGGTTCATCAAACAGCAACACTTCCGGCTCCATCGCCAGCGCACGGGCGATGGAAACACGCTGCTGTTGACCCCCTGACAGGTGTACCGGATATTTGATCTGCTGACGCTCGTCGATACCCACTTTCGCCAGATATTTCACCGCACGCTCACGGGCTTCCTGCTTGCTTAAGCCGAGCACCTGAATGGGCGCTTCCATCACGTTCTCCAGCACCGTCATGTGGCTCCAGAGGTTGAAGTGCTGGAACACCATCGTCAGGCGTGTGCGCAGGAGGCGCAGCTGGTTTTTATCCGCCACTTTAAGCTGACCGTCTTTATCACGGACCATGTTAATGTTCTGTCCGCTCACCACAATCGACCCTTCGCTCGGCTTTTCGAGGAAGTTGATGCAGCGCAGGAAGGTACTTTTACCCGAACCTGATGAGCCGATAATACTGATCACGTCGCCCGCGTTAGCCTCCAGCGACACCCCTTTCAGCACTTCATGTTCGCCGTAGCGCTTGTGCAAATCAATTACGTTTAATTTGTTCTCAGCCATCATAAATTCTCAGTGCGTCGACGGTTTTATATGCTGCAACCAGCGTTTTTCAGCCTTACGGAACAGGCTGATCAGAACGTAAGAAATGATCAAATAGAGCACTGCCGCAATGCCAAACGCCGTAAACGGCTGGTAGGTGGCAGAGTTAATATCGCGGGCAATCTTTAACAGATCCGGTACCGTGGCGGTAAACGCCAGCGCCGTGGAATGCAGCATTAAAATCACTTCATTGCTGTACGCCGGCAGTGCAATACGCAGCGCTGAAGGCAGAATAATACAGCGGTAAAGCTTCACGGAGGAGAAGCCGTACGCGCGCGCCGCCTCAATCTCACCGTGCGGCACGGAACGAATGGCCCCGGCGAAGATCTCAGTGGTGTAGGCGCAGGTATTGAGGGTCAGCGCCAGCACCGTACAGTTCAGACCGCTGCGGAAGAACGCGTTCAGCATCTCGGTGCCTTTCACGATCTCCAGCGTGTACATCCCCGAATAGAACACCAGCAGCTGCACATACAGCGGCGTACCGCGAAACACGTAGGTGAACAGCCAGATCGGGAACTGGATAAATTTGTTGTTCGACACGCGACCGATGGCGAGAAACACCGCCAGAATGCCGCCCATTACCACCGAGGAAATCAGCAGCCACAGCGTGATCGCCACGCCGGTGAAGCGGTAGCCATCCGTCCACAGCAGGGATTTCCAGTACTCCTGAATAATCTCAATCACAGGTCAGCCCTCTTCACACCCACGGAGTAGCGACGTTCGAGCAGAAGCAGCACACCATTGGAGACGGTCGTAAAGACCAGATAGATCACACCGCAGACCACCGCAAAATAGAACGGTTCCCAGGTGCTTTTACCTGCCAGTTGGGTGGCCTTCACCACATCTTCCAGCCCCAGCAGAGAGACCAGCGCCGTTGCCTTGAGAATAACCTGCCAGTTGTTACCGATACCCGGCAGCGCGTAGCGCATCATGGCCGGGAACATGATCCGGCGAAACGTTTGTGAAGAGGTAAAACCGTAGGCGGTCGCCGCTTCAATGTGCCCCTTTGGCACGGCCATGTAAGCGCCGCGGAAGGTCTCTGTAAAGTAGGCGCCGTAGATAAAGCCAAGGGTAATAATACCGGCCACCATGGGGTCGATATCGATCTGATCCATGCCGATGGCATCCGTCACGCCATTAAGTGCGATTTGCAGACCGTAAAAGATCAGCAGCATCAGCACCAGGTCAGGAACGCCGCGAATCAGCGTGGTATAGCCTTCAAATATCAGCGCCAGCGGTCTGTTGGCGGATAATTTTGCCCCCGCGCCCGCCAGGCCTATCAGCACCGCCAGCACCACGGAGCTGATAGCCAGCTCAAGGGTGACAAGCGCGCCCTGTAAAATAACGCCAGAAAATCCGTACAGCATACCGCGTGCCCTGTCGTCTCGTGAGTGGTGGAACCGTGTCTTTTCCCCTCCCGAAACGGGAGGGGCCGCACGTTATCAGACGGGGCGATTAGCCGCCGTAAACATTAAAATCGAAGTACTTTTTCGCCAGCTTGTCGTAGGTGCCGTCCGCGCGCATTTCGGCGAACGCTTTGTTCAGGGCTTCACGCAGTTCATTGTCTTCTTTACGCAGGCCCATACCGGTGCCGACGCCAAAGAGTTTTTCATCCTTAATGGATGGACCGCCGAATTTGTAATCTTTACCCACAGGCTGTTTCAGGAAGCCTTCGCTTGCCGCCACTTCATCCTGGAATGCCGCGTCAATACGGCCTGCCGTAAGGTCTGCGTAGATGTTTTCCTGGCCCTGGTAAGAGACAATTTCAATCCCTTTAGGTGCCCAGTGCTCGTTGCCGTAGGTTTCCTGCGTAGTCCCCTGCAACACGCCCACGCGTTTGCCTTTCAGAGATTCAAGGGTTGGCTGAATGTCAGAGGATTTCGCTACCACCAGACGGGAATCTGCCGCGTAGAGTTTGTCCGTAAAGGCAATCTCCTGCTGGCGTTTTTCTGTGATGGACAGGGAGGACATGATCACGTCGATTTTTTTCGCTTTCAGAGACGGGATCAGCGCATCCAGCGGGTTTTCAACGTAGGTACATTGCGCTTTAATGCGTTTGCACAGCTCGTTAGCCAGATCAATGTCAAAACCGACCAGTTCCCCCTTCGCATTCTTCGATTCGAAAGGTGCATAGGTTGGGTCAGTTCCAATACGAATTTTTTGCGGAATGGCTGCGAATGCCGCGGTGGCGCTGGAAAAGGCCAGTACCAGAGAAAGTGACAACACCAGTTTTTTCATATCTGTCCTCAACAAACTGTCTTAATACGAGATTTTTACGACGACGGGGTAGTGTTAATGTGCCATTAATCCCCTCATTCAGGCAAAGATTAATGCCTCTGAACGGGAATTTTTGCATTTTAAATGCTTAACTATGCACACAACGATCCAGTATGGTGCATGTGCTGCACCATACTGGAACATTTCCGCCTGATATGCACCAATTCGGTGCATATCATTCAGCCATTAATCACCGTAGACGTTAAAATCGAAGTATTTCTTCGCCAGTTTGTCGTAGGTACCGTCTTTACGCAGCTCATTAAACGCTTTGTCGAAGGCGGCTTTCAGCTCGGTATCATCCTTACGCAGGCCAATACCGGTGCCGTCGCCAAAGTACTTTTTGTCTTTTACCGACGGGCCAGCAAAGGCGTACTCTTTACCCGCAGGTTGTTTCAGGAAGCCTTCGCTCGCGGCGACTTCATCCTGGAACGCGGCATCCAGACGGCCTGCCGCCAGGTCAGAATAGATCAAATCCTGATTCTGGTAGGCAACCACATCGACGCCCTTCTCGCGCCAGTTGGCATTCGCGTAACCTTCCTGAGTCGAGCCCTGAAGCACACCAACATGCTTGCCTTTCAGCGAGTCGATGGTCGGCTGGATGGGGGAACCTTTCGCGGCAATCAGACGTGAATCGGCAGCGTAGAGCTTCTCAGAGAAGGCGATCTCCTGCTGACGTTTTTCCGTGATGGAGAGAGAAGAGATAATGGCATCAATTTTCTTGGCTTTCAGCGACGGGATCAGCGCGTCAAAGTCACTGCCCACCCATGTGCATTTCACTTCCATGCGTTTGCACATCTCATTTCCCAGATCGATATCAAACCCTACGAAATCGCCTTTCGCATCCTTGGATGAGAATGGCGCGTAGGTTGCGTCTGTACCGATACGAACTGTCTGTGGAAGCGCTGCATAGCTGCCTGCTGCTGCACTCAAGCCCACGAGCAAAGACAGAGCCAGAACCGTCTTCTTCATACATTTACCCTCAAGAACCGTGATTTTATTATGGTTTATGTTGTGTGTTGTGTTGCAGGCTGCTCTTGCAGGTCTTATGCCACATTGTCGTCGGGTAAAAACTACGACGTTAAATATGTTAATAAAACGTTGCGATACTGCCTTAATGGTGAAAGATAGCAGGTCTGCCGAACGAACCGGAAAGAGAAAAAGGGAAAAAGCGAATTAAATGTCGAGGATATGATCGCGGTTGCAGTTTTGCCCTGAAACAGGGCAAATTGTCTTTTCATGCACCTTGTGTGTGCACAGTTTCACGCCCCCTGCCAGCGGGTAAAGAGATCTTCCGGCAGGTCGATATCGAACTGATCCAGCACGCGGTTAACGGTCTGGTTAAGAACATCATCCAGCGACTGCGGGCGATGATAGAACGCGGGGACCGGCGGCATAATCACGGCTCCCAGTTCGGCGGCCTGGGTCATCAGGCGCAGATGCCCAAGATGCAGCGGCGTTTCCCGCACGCAGAGCACCAGCGGCCGACGCTCTTTCAGCACCACATCCGCCGCGCGCGTCACCAGCGTGTCGGTATAGCTGTTCACAATGCCGGAGAGGGTTTTAATGGAACAGGGCAGGATCACCATACCGGCCGTTTTGAACGAGCCTGAGGAGATGCTGGCGGCGATATCGCGGGCATCGTGGACAACGTCAGCCAGGGCCTGCACGTCGCGCAGCGAGAGATCGGTTTCAAGAGAGAGGGTCTGACGCGCCGCCTGGCTCATCACCAGATGGGTTTCTACGCCTGGAACGTTACGCAGCACCTGTAACAGCCGGACGCCATAAATCGCGCCGCTGGCACCGCTGATCCCTACAATGAGTCGTTTCATGATTTTTGCCCTTGCTGATTTCAGGGCAGACTGTGCAGGATTTTACGGGGAGTTGCAAGTGAGGGCGAGCGCCCTCACCTGCATGCGCATCAACCTTCGTTGTGCATCTCTAAACTTTCGAGATCGTTTTGCAGCTGGACGGCTTTCGCATCGTCGTTACGCAGCGAATCAAGGTAGTCGAGATACTGCTGGTCAACGTCTTTCGTCACGTAGATCCCATTGAACACCGAGCATTCGAACTGCTGAATATCCGGGTTCTCGGCGCGCACCGCGTCGATCAGATCGTTCAGATCCTGGAAAATCAGGCCGTCGGCCCCGATGATCTGGCGAATCTCATCCACTTCACGACCATGCGCAATCAGCTCGTTAGCGGTTGGCATATCAATGCCGTACACGTTCGGGAAGCGAATTTCTGGGGCTGCGGAGGCAAGATACACTTTCTTCGCCCCGGCCTCGCGCGCCATTTCGATGATCTGCTCAGACGTCGTGCCGCGCACGATGGAGTCATCCACCAGCAGCACGTTCTTGTCGCGGAACTCGGCGCGGTTAGCGTTCAGCTTACGACGTACGGATTTACGACGAAGCTGCTGGCCAGGCATGATAAAGGTGCGGCCCACGTAGCGGTTTTTTACGAAGCCCTGACGGTACGGCTTGTCCAGAATGCGGGCAATCTCCAGCGCGATATCACAGGAGGTTTCAGGGATTGGGATCACCACGTCGATGTCGAGATCGTCCCACTCGCGGGCAATCTTCTCGCCCAGCTTCGTGCCCATGTTGACGCGCGCGCTGTAAACGGAAATCTTGTCGATGAACGAGTCCGGACGCGCGAAGTAAACGTATTCGAACAGGCACGGGTTGCTCACCGGGTTGTCGGCGCACTGGCGGGTAAACAGCTGGCCCTTCTCAGTGATGTAGACCGCTTCGCCTGGTGCGACATCACGCAGGAATTCGAAGCCCAGGGTATCCAGCGCCACGCTTTCGGAGGCAACCATATACTCGGAACGTCCATCGCCGAGGTCACGTTTGCCGAGCACCAGCGGGCGGATGCCGTTTGGATCGCGGAAGGCTACCATACCGTGACCGATGATCATCGCTACGCAAGCGTACGCGCCACGGATCAGGCGGTTAGTCGCGGCAACGGCGGCAAAAATGTTGTCTGCTTCCAGCGGGTAGTGGCGGAAGTTATCCAGCTCGCTGGCAAAGATATTGAGCAGGATTTCAGAATCAGAAGTGGTGTTAATGTGGCGACGTTTCTCTTCAAACAGCTTTTTACGCAGCTCGTGGGCGTTGGTCAGGTTGCCGTTGTGGGCAAGCGTGATGCCATACGGGGAGTTAACGTAAAAAGGCTGAGCCTCAGAGGCGCTGGAACTGCCAGCAGTAGGATAACGAACGTGACCGATCCCCATATTACCTTGCAGACGCTGCATATGGCGGGCTTCAAACACATCGTTTACCAGGCCATTCGCCTTACGTAAACGGAAGCAGTTGTTTGCATCAATGGTGATGATACCCGCAGCATCCTGCCCACGGTGCTGAAGCACCGTTAACGCGTCATAAATCGACTGGTTTACCGGCATGAAACCGGCGATACCGACAATACCGCACATTCGTCTTTTCCTCGTTAAGCCACATCTCAGGGTTTATGCCCTGGGCAAGAAACTCGACGAGCTTTGCAGATAGTCAAAGAACCATCTGATGATGAAGCTGAACTCCGGAATGAGCTGCGATTTTTGCCAGTCTTCACTTTTGGAAAACCCGGTAAAGGTATCCAGGAAGAACAGGATCGCGGCCACAATCAGCACGCCTCGCAACGCCCCGAAACAGATGCCGAGCACCCTGTCCGTTCCTGACAGACCGGTTTTCTCGACCAGTTGACCTATCACGTAATTGACGATAGCGCCGACAATCAGCGTCGCGATAAACAGCACCGCGATGGCGATTCCGTTTCGGACCAGTTCATCTTCAAAGCCCGTGAACCAGACAGACAGGTAAGTGTAGTAATGACTGGCAACAAAGAAAGCACAACCCCAGGTTACCAGCGATAACGCTTCACGAACAAAGCCACGGATCAGGCTAACCAGACAGGAAAAACCAATCACCGCAATGATGGCGTAATCAATCCAGACCATATGTGTCCCACGATTTAACGCCCTGTCATCCAGTTCGGGGCGAATTCTAACAGAAAAAGAAAACGTTTGCGTAGGGATTTCCTTCCCACGCGTAAATAAAAAAGGCGCTGAAAAAATGCTCAACGCCGTTGGCTTATTACGTCTCTTTGGACGCCTGCCATTCCCCCTCACCCCAGCCCTCTCCCTCAAGGGAGAGGGAGCAAACCATTCCCTCGCCCCTCTGGGGAGAGGGTTAGGGTGAGGAGGGTAGATCTTATCAGTTCGCGCTGTAGTTCATCACCACACCGCTCAACCCGGAGATCTGCTTAAGCTCGCCCAGCGAACCTTTGAGCTTATCCTTCGACGCATCCGGCCCCACAAGGATACGGGTGATTTTACCCTGCACCGGTGTGGTGGGTGAAGTGTAAACACGGTATCCCGCGCCGCGCAGTTTACTCACGATCTCATTGACCTTATCAGCGTTTTTCAACGCACCGAGCTGAACAACGTAGGCTTTACCGGTCGGTGCCGCGTCTTGTTTTGCTGGCGGTGGCGTTTCTGAGGCGGCTGCCAGTTGCTCGGCCGCTTTATCCCGCTGCGGTTTCGGCTGCGGCTTCTCCACCGGTTTCGGCTTCTCAACAGGCTTAGGCTGTTCTACCGGCACCGGATCAATCTCGATGTTATTGTTCGTCGCCAGACGCGAAGGATCGAGCGACGGCGCGGCTGCATCACCTGCGCGCACCTCTTCCGCTGCGCCTTCCGGCGGCTGGGCAGGCAGCGCCTGCGTTGCCGCTGGCAGCATGTCGGGCTCCTCGCGATCGCCCGGCTTGGGTACCAGCGGTATGGCCGCAAATTCATCCTGGTAATGCTTTTTCTGCCCGTCGAGCAGACCCGGGAGAATAATCACCCCGAGCGCGACCAGCACAATGGTTCCTGTTAAACGGTTCTGAAACTTACTCGCCACCGGTTCTCCCCGCGTCCATCACTTCCATGACATGTGCCACCGTGTGGAATGATCCACACACCAGCACGGTATCTTCTGGTTTAGCCTCCGCCATCGCAGCACGCCAGGCCGAAACCACACTGCTGTAGATTTCGCCTTTGCCGAGATGTTCCATCAACTGCTCAGCAGTCGCGCCGCGCGGCCCTTCCAGAGGAGCACAATACCAGCTATCGACCACACTCTCCATGCAGGCCAGCGTACCGCCAATATCTTTATCATGAAGCATACCGATAACCGCCAGCACGCGCCCGGTTTTTGGTAACGATTTGAGACGTCCTGCGAGGTACGCCGCCGCGTGCGGGTTATGCGCCACGTCCAGAATCAGACGCGGCGACTCGCTCACAATCTGAAAACGCCCCGGCAGCAGTGCGTTCTGAATGCCATCGCGGATCGCCTGCTCGCTTACCGCTAATCCGCTGGTGCGCAGTGCCGCCAGCGCGGTCGCCGCGTTAGGCTGTGGCACCTGCGGCAGCGGCAGGTTGTCCAGCACCCCGTGGGCGTCGCTAAAGCGCCAGCCGTTGTCCTGCACCTCATATTGCCAGTCTTCGCCGCGACGCAGCAGATGTGCGCCCTTCTCGTTTGCGACATCAGCAATGGTGTGCGGCATGTCCGGCTCACCGACCACGGCGGGCTTGTTGGCGCGGAAAATACCGGCCTTCTCGCGACCAATGCTTTCGCGGTCCGGACCCAGCCAGTCGGTGTGATCCAGCGCGATGCTGGTGACGACGGCGACATCCGCATCCACCATATTGGTGGCATCCAGACGCCCGCCCAGCCCCACTTCCAGGATCACCACGTCCAGCTGCGCCTGTTTAAACAGCCACAGCGCCGACAGGGTGCCGTATTCAAAATAGGTTAATGAGGTTTCCCCGCGCGCAGCTTCAATAGCCGCAAACGACGCCGTATGGGCCGATTCCGCCAGCTCGGTGTTCTGCACCCTCACGCGCTCGGTATAGCGCACCAGATGCGGCGAGCTGTATACGCCAACCTTGTACCCCGCCGCCATCAGGACAGATTCCAGGGTGCGACAGGTGGTGCCTTTACCGTTAGTGCCGGCGACGGTAAACACGAAAGGCGCGGGTTTCAGCACGTCAAGACGCGCGGCAACCTGGCTTACGCGCTCAAGGCCCATGTCGATAGTTTTACTGTGCAGATTTTCCAGATAAGAAAGCCACGCGGCCAGGGGCGACGTGGCTTGAGGAATGCTTTTATTTTCCATGATGCCCGGTTGTCATTAACGGTTTAGAAAGCAAAAGGGCAGCGCCATTCGGCCCTGCCCTTTTCAGTTATCAGGCCTCGGGTTCCTGATCCGGTACCACCACGCCTTCGCGCGGCTCGTCCGGGTTCGGCGCTGGCAGATTCATCAGCTTCGCCAGAATGCTGGCCAGTTTGAGGCGCATTTCCGGACGGCGGACGATCATATCGATGGCGCCTTTCTCGATGAGGAACTCACTGCGCTGGAAGCCCGGCGGCAGTTTTTCACGCACGGTCTGCTCGATAACGCGAGGACCGGCAAAGCCGATCAGCGCTTTTGGCTCGGCGATGTTCAGGTCGCCCAGCATCGCGAAGCTTGCGGAGACGCCACCCATGGTTGGGTCGGTCAGTACCGAAATGTACGGCAGACCGCGCTCCTGCATTTTCGCCAGCGCCGCAGAGGTTTTCGCCATCTGCATCAGGGACATCAGTGCTTCCTGCATACGTGCCCCACCGGAGGCGGAGAAGCAGATCAGCGGGCAGTTGTCTTCCAGCGCCTGCTCAACGGCACGCACGAAACGCGCACCCACCACAGAGCCCATTGAGCCGCCCATGAAGGAGAACTCAAACGCGGCGGCAACCACTGGCATCTCATGCAGGGTGCCTTTCATGACGATCAGCGCGTCTTTCTCGCCGGTCTCTTTCTGTGCAGAGGCCAGACGATCTTTGTATTTTTTGGAGTCGCGGAACTTGAGCACATCTTTTGGCTCCAGTTCGCTACCCAGTTCTACCAGAGAACCTTCGTCCAGCAGGCTATGCAGGCGGTTGCGCGCCGACATACGCATGTGGTGGTCACACTTCGGACACACCTCAAGATTGCGTTCCAGCTCTGCGCGATACAGAACCTGGCCGCAGCTATCACACTTCGTCCATACCCCTTCAGGAATGCTCGCTTTACGCGTCGGGGTAATGTTGCTTTTAATTCGTTCAATCCAGCTCATTGATAACCTTTCTGCCTGAACCTGGTCGTATGCCAGTTTTGCTGTAAGAGGCGAATAATGCCATTTTTGCCTCCAACAGACCATGAATGTTGCACATTAAAACATAACAGCCCGAAACTTTGGATAAAAAAGTGGTCGAACCGCCAGCGTGCATTTACTTCGCTTGTTTTGCCGCCGCGCGTTTGTGACGAATGATTTCGATCACCCCCGGCAGAACGGACAGCACAATAATCGCTACAATCAATAATTTAAGATTTTCCTGAACCACAGGCAGATCGCCAAACAGGTAGCCCGCATAGGTAAAGAGCAGCACCCACAGCAGTGCGCCCACCACGTTATACATTGCAAAATGACGATAGGACATGTGGCCCATTCCCGCCACAAACGGTGCAAATGTACGCACAATAGGCACAAAACGGGCAAGGATAATGGTCTTACCGCCATGGCGCTCATAGAACGCATGGGTTTTATCTAAATAACTGCGACGGAAAATCTTCGAGTCCGGATTACTGAACAACCGCTCGCCAAATACCCGCCCGATGGTGTAGTTGACCGCATCACCGATAATAGCGGCGATGATCATCAGGACGACCATCAGGTGGACATTCAGATCATTCGTTGGCAGCGCGGATAACGCACCCGCCACAAACAGCAGCGAATCGCCCGGCAGGAACGGAGTCACCACCAGACCGGTTTCACAGAACAGGATCAGGAACAGAATGGCATACACCCAGACGCCGTACTGCGCGACCAGCTCCGCCAGGTGAACATCAATATGCAGGATGAAATCAATCAGAAAACGTATTACGTCCATATTGTCTAAGCCCTAATTGCACCTTTGTTTAGTCCGCTAAAAACAGCGGGCCCATTGGCGGTTTTGGCAGGTCGAACCGATCCGGATAATCCACCGAAACCAGATACAGCCCTTCCGCTTTCGCCGTTGCTGCCGCAAGCGTTCTGTCCTTCGCTGCCAGCAGTTCTGCAATCCAGCTCTCCGGCTGGTGTCCGGCGCCCACTTCCATCAGGCTGCCCACAATATTCCGCACCATATGATGTACAAAGGCATTGGCTTTGATATCCACCACCACATACGCGCCATAACGACTGACGTTAATGTGCATGACGTTACGCCACGGCGTACGGGACTGACACTGCACCGCACGAAACGACGTAAAATCATTCTCTCCAATCAGGCACTGCGCCGCACGCTGCATACGTTCTGCATCGAGCGGTTCATAAAAATGCGTCACGCCCTGGCTTAACACCGCCGGACGCAGGCGCTGGTTGTAGATGACATAACGGTAGCGCCGCGCCGTCGCGCTGAATCGCGCGTGAAAATCATCCGGCACAGCTTTCACCCAACGCACGGCAATGTCACCAGGCAAATTCGCATTTACACCCAGCGTCCAGGCCGCGTCTTTGCGCACGGCGGTGGTGTCAAAATGCACCACCTGCCCCGTGCCGTGAACGCCGGCATCGGTGCGGCCCGCGCAGAAGACGCTTATCGGTTCATTCGCCACCTGAGAGAGCGCTTTCTCCAGCTTCTCCTGGACGCTACGCACCTCATTCTGACGCTGCCAGCCATAGTATTTACTGCCATCGTACTCAATGCCGAGGGCAATTCTGTGGACCGGCTTTTGTTCCACATCAGACATCAGTACAGATACTCCTGCACCAGTTTTTCCGCGATTTTGACCGCCATCAGCGCGCCGCCAAAACGCACGTTGTCGGCAACGGACCAGAACTGCACCTGCTCCGGCATTCCGTAATCGTTACGCACACAGCCCACGGAGAGATGCGCGCTGCCGGTGGCGTCGCCCACCTGGGTCGGGAATTCGCTCTCTTCGGAAAGGACAATGTCCTCACCGCGGCCAAACGCGTCGCGGGCTTCTTCAGCCGCCAGCGGACGCAGGGCTTCAAAGCCGACCATCTGCGCGTGGCCGTAAAAGACCGGAGACTGCACGACACTCGCGGAGATCATCAGCCCGTCATCCTGCAAAATTTTGCGCGCTTCATCGACGATACGACGCTCTTCCCGCACCGAACCTTCACGATCGGGCAGCAGCGGCAGCATGTTAAACGCCAGCTGGCGGCCAAAGAAATCATCTTCGTCGATCGGGACGCCGTTCAGCAGCTTAGCACTCTGCCCTGCCAGCGCATCAACAGCCTTTTTGCCGTTAGCGGAGGCAGACAGCAGGCTGGTCACGGAAATACGCGACAGACCACCGTCGTCGATCAGCGGCTTCAGCGCGGTCAGCAGCTGGCTGGTGAGGCTGTTCGGTACTGCAATGACGTTGCGATTGCGGTAGTCAGCCAGCACAAATGGGTTGACGTCCGGCACCACCAGCGGCACATCCGGCTCCAGGGAGAACAGGCCGCTCAGGTCGATAACCAGACAGCCTGAATTGGTCGCTTCTTCAATATAAGACGCCGTGGCTTCCGCTCCTGCGGCAAAAAACGCCAGCTGAGCCTGCGTCCAGTCAAACGCGGCGGCATCCTGCACCATCACGGATTTCCCGCCGAAACGCAGATGTTCTCCTGCGCTGTCGGTACGCGCCAGCGCGTAAATCTCACCCACCGGGAACTGACGCTCAGCAAGGGTTTCAAGCAGGGCTTCGCCCACGGCGCCAGTGGCACCCAAAATGGCAATGTTCCAGCCTTCAGACATGGTGGTTTACTCCAGAAATAAAAAAGCGTCCCTGTCAGAGTATCCGACAGGGAGCATTAAGAAGACATTAATGCGCCGGGTGATGGACGGCGTTAAAACCCAGCGCTTTCAGCAGCGTCGCAGCCGCTGCGTCATCGCACATCACATACAGGGAAGACCACTCGCGGCGCTCAACGTAATGCTTGCGCAGCTTGTCAAACTCACCCGGGATCCCCGCCACTTTACGCAGCAGCGCATCGTCGCGGCGCACATCATACACCAAATGTACCAGCCTTTTCAGCGTTGCCTGATCGAGCGGGCCATGCAGGGTGATGCGGCCAAATTCAGGCGCGGGTAGCAGCGTATCCAGCGCCACCTGCTGCGGATGGCCGATAAAGGCGCTGTAAGCCTCAAACACCTGGGTTGTGCCGCGCGCTTTGCCTTCGAGAGTATACCCCGCGATATGCGCGGTACCCACGTCCACCTTATTCAGCAACGCGACGTTAAGATCCGGCTCTGGCTCCCAGACGTCCAGCACGACGCTCAGATCTTGTCCCGCGTCGAGACATTTCAGCAGCGCCGCGTTGTCCACCACCGGCCCCCGGCAGGCATTTATCAGAATAGTGCCAGCCTTCAGACGGCGGATCCGTTTTTCATCGGCCAGGTGCAGAGTCTTGTACGGTCCCTCTTTAAAGAGCGGCGTGTGGAAGGTGATGACATCGCACTCGTCGACCAGCTCATCCAGCGCGCGGAAGTCGCCTTCATCGCCGTTATCCTTGCGCGGCGGATCGCACAGCAGGGTGCGAATACCCCAGGCTTCAAGACGCTTTTGCAGACGTCCACCCACGTTGCCCACCCCCACAATTCCTACGGTGCGGTCTTTCAGCGCAAATCCATCACGCTCGGCCAGCATCAATAGTGAGGAAAAGACATATTCCACGACGGCAATGGCGTTACAGCCTGGCGCCGCGGAAAAACCAATCCCTGCCTGCTTAAGCCACTGGTCATCCACATGATCGGTCCCGGCCGTTGCCGTCCCGACAAATTTAACCCCTTTGCCGGAGAGCAGTGCCTCATTTACTTTGGTCACCGAGCGCACCATCAGGGCGTCTGCATCGTCCAGTTCGCTGACCGGGATCGGGCGACCAGGGACAGCCTTAACCTCACCCAGGCGGCTGAACAGCTCACGGGCGTAAGGCATATTTTCATCAACGAGGATTTTCACGTCTGAGTACCTGTTTGAGAGGAAGTAAACCTGCCAAGTGTGCCATAATCTCGCCGCCGGGCATATATCTCCACCCGGTTACGCAGAGTTTGACTTTAAGGATTTTTGACGATGCAGCCCATTTCAGGTACGCCTCCGCGCCCTCCGGGTGAAGGCCCCGTAACGCCCAACACCCCAGGCGAACAACCGCTCTCCACGCAGCAACGCACCGTACTGGAGCGGCTGATCACGCGCCTTATTGCGTTGACCTCACAGCAAAACGCAGAGGTATGGGCGGGCGTTAAGCACGATTTGGGCGTCAGAAACGATGCGCCGCTACAGTCGCGCCATTTCCCTGCCGCTGAACAAAACCTGAACCAGCGTCTTGCCAGCGCACAGCAGCAACATACTACCCGTCAGATTATCTCGCAGCTGACCGAGCTGTTGGGCCAGGGGAATAATCGTCAGGCGGTGAGTGATTTTATCCGTCAACAGTACGGTCATACCGCCCTGAGCCAGCTTTCGCCGGAACAGCTGAAAACCGTGTTGACCCTGCTGCAAAGCAATCAGCTTTCTATCCCACAGCCGCAACAGCGCCCGTCGACAGAGCGTCCGTTGCAGCCTGCGGAGCATAATACGCTCAAGCAGATGGTCACTAAGCTGGCTGCCGCCACCGGCGAACCAACAAAGCTCATCTGGCAATCCATGCTGGAACTTTCCGGCGTGAAAGCGGGCGAGATGATCCCGGCAAAACAGTTTACCCATCTGGTCACCTGGCTCCAGGCGCGTCAGACGCTCAGCACCCAGAGCGCCCCTACCCTGCACAGCGTCCAGGCGGCGCTGAAACAGCCGCTGGAACCGCACGAGTTCGATATGATTCGGGATTACGCTCAGCAGAACTGGCAGGCTACGCCGCAAACGGTGCTGACCACCGCGCAGGTGCAGGATGTGCTCAATCAGATCTTCGTTCGCCGCGCCGAGCGGGAAGGCGGCGTGCCGGAAGTACGAAACATTCAGCCGATCTACAACCCGCTGTTTGCCCCCGTAGTCGACACGTTTAAAACGCTTTCTGCCCGTCCGGGATTGATGTTTATCGCGTTGGTGATTGCGCTGGCGATTTTCTGGCTGGTTGCTTAAAACTGCCGGGTGGCGGCTACGCCTTACCCGGCCTACGGTTCGCGCGGTTGTAGGCCGGGTAAGGCGTAGCCGCCACCCGGCAACATACTACCGCTTGCGAAACGCCACCAGCGTCACCACAATCCCCACCACCGCAGAAACTGCACCGGCGAGGAATACGGAAGGATAGCCAAACGACGTTGCAAGCAGCCCGGCCAGCGGCCCGGTGACGCCGTAGGAGATATCCTGAAACGCCGCGTAGCCGCCCAGCGCCGTGCCACGCACCTGCGGAGCCACGCGCTTTACCACCTCCACGCCCAGCGCCGGGAAGATCAGCGAGCAGCCGCAGCCGGTTAACGCCGCGCCCAGCAGCGCAACGGATGCGGACGGCGCCTGCCAGAGCAGCACCAGTCCAACGGTTTCAATTACCAGCGACGCCACGGCCACCTTCACGCCGCCAAAGCGATCCGGCATCCAGCCAAACAGCGCGCGCATCAACACAAACGCACCGCCAAAGGCCGTCAGCGTAAAGCCCGCCATCGCCCAGCCGCGGCTCATGAAATAGAGGGAGACGAAGGTACCAATAACCGCGAAGCCCACCCCCTGAAGCGCCAGCCCCAGCCCCGGCTGCCAGATTTGCCCCACCACGCTCCACAGCGAAGGACGTTCGCCTTTATGGGCAGGCACTTTACGCACCGAACCGTTAAATGCCCACGCCAGCAGCGGCAATACCATGGTGGTACCTGCCAGCGCCGCAAAACCAAACTGGCTGTGGATCAGCAGCCCCAGTGGTGCGCCTGCCGCCAGCGCGCCGTATATCGCCATCCCGTTCCAGGACATCACTTTACCGGAACGTGCAGGCCCCACCAGCCCCATTCCCCAGGTCAGGGTGCCGGTCAGCAGTTGGCTTTCGCCAAAGCCGAGGATCAGGCGCCCTGCCACCAGCAGCGCGAATTTATACGCTGCCTCAATCGGTAACAGTGCCGCCAGCAGCCAGGCTCCCCCCGCCAGCCCGCAGGCAAACATGCCCTGCAACGCCGAGCGTTTTGCACCGTGCTGATCCGCCAGGCGACCGGCGTAGCCCCGGGTTAATACCGTCGCTAAAAACTGAATGCCCACCGCAATACCGACCATGGTGTTGCCATAGCCCAGCTCCTGGTGAACAAACAAGGGGATCACCGGCAGCGGCAGGCCAACGGTCATATAGGTCAGAAACACCGCAAAGGCGATGCGGAAAAGGGAAAGGTTCCCGGAAGGAGCGATCTTCTCAGGGGTAGCAGCCTTCATGCATAACTCCGTGTTCAGGCATAAAAAAGGGAGCCGCGCGGCTCCCTTCTACTATACCTTCAAACGCTTACGCTTTCAGCTTGCGCATCACCAGCGTGGCGTTGGTGCCGCCGAAGCCGAAGCTGTTGGACATAACGGTCGTCAGCTCACGTTCGGTGGTTTCGGTCACGATGTTCAGGCCAGCCGCCTGCTCGTCCATCTCGTCGATGTTGATGCTCGGGGCGATAAAGCCGTTTTCCAGCATCAGCAGAGAGTAGATCGCTTCCTGCACGCCCGCCGCACCCAGAGAGTGACCGGTCATGGCTTTGGTGGCAGAGATAGCCGGGCTGTTGTCGCCGAACACTTCGCGGATCGCACCCAGCTCTTTCACGTCGCCTACCGGAGTAGAGGTACCGTGGGAGTTCAGGTAGTCGATTGGGGTATCAACGCCGTGCATCGCCATCTTCATGCAGCGCACCGCGCCTTCGCCGGATGGAGCAACCATGTCAGCGCCGTCAGACGTTGCGCCGTAGCCCACGATCTCAGCGTAGATGTGGGCGCCACGCGCCAGCGCGTGTTCCAGCTCTTCAACCACGACCATGCCGCCGCCGCCCGCGATAACAAAACCGTCGCGGTGTGCGTCATAGGTACGGGATGCTTTGTCTGGCGTTTCGTTGTATTTGGTAGACAGTGCGCCCATTGCGTCGAACTCACAGGCCATTTCCCAGCCCAGCTCTTCGCCGCCGCCAGCAAAGACGATGTCCTGTTTGCCCAGCTGGATCTGCTCAACCGCATTACCGATACAGTGCGCGGAGGTCGCACACGCGGAGCTGATGGAGTAGTTCACGCCGTGGATTTTGAACGGCGTTGCCAGGCACGCAGATACCGCAGAACCCATCGCTTTGGTCACAACGTATGGACCGACCGCTTTCAGGCCGCGCGGGCTACGCATAGCGTCAGCACCGAACACCTGCGCTTTAGAGGAACCGCCGGAACCTGCAATCAGGCCCACGCGTGGGTTGTTCTGGTAAACGTCTTCGCTCAGACCAGAATCCTTGATCGCTTCCTGCATGGAAAGATAGGCGTAGATAGAGGCATCGTTCATGAAACGAACCACTTTACGGTCAATTAAACCGGTGGTGTCCAGTTTAACGTTACCCCATACGTGGCTACGCATTCCAGAATCTTTAAACTCTTCAGAGAAAGTGATCCCGGAGCGTCCTTCACGCAGAGATGCCAGGACTTCCTGCTGGTTATTACCGATGCTGGAAACGATGCCCAGGCCAGTAATCACTGCACGTTTCATTCAATACCTCTGTAAGTCGCACTATAAAAAGTTTCGAGTCGCACAATAGCGTACACTTGTACGCCGAACAAGTCCGATCAGCCATTTTCTGTGGAAATTTGCACCGACAGGCTCACATCGTTAAGATCGTGCCACTGCCTGTCGGACGAGTAACTTACGTGAAACAAAACGCCATACAACCTGCCAACCTCGAATTCAACGCTGAGGGTACACCTGTTTCCCGAGATTTTGATGACGTCTACTTTTCTAATGATAACGGACTGGAAGAGACGCGCTATGTCTTCCTCGAAGGAAATCATCTCAGCACCCGCTTCCCTGTTCATCCGCGCAGCCTGTTTGTCGTAGCGGAGAGCGGTTTCGGCACCGGACTGAATTTTCTGACACTCTGGCAGGCGTTCGACCAGTTTCGCGCTGCACACCCCGAGGCTACCTTACAAAGATTACATTTCATCAGTTTCGAAAAATTTCCGCTTACCGCGCACGATCTGCGGCGTGCCCATCAGCGCTGGCCGGAGCTTGCCCACTGGGCGGAACAGCTTCAGGCCCAGTGGCCGTCTCACATCGGTGGCTGTCATCGTCTGGTTCTGGACGACGGACGCGTCACGCTCGACCTGTGGCTGGGCGACATTAACGACCTGACCGATAAGCTCGATGACACCATGAATCAGAAGGTGGACGCCTGGTTCCTGGACGGTTTTGCGCCCGCCAAAAACCCGGATATGTGGAGTCCACACCTGTTCAGCGCCATGGCACGTCTGGCGCGCCCGGGCGCGACGCTTGCCACCTTCACCTCCGCGGGCTTTGTCCGCCGTGGGTTGCAGGAGGCGGGGTTTACCATGCGGAAAACCAAAGGCTTTGGCCGCAAACGCGACATGCTGGTCGGGGAGATGGAACAGGATCTGGCGATCCCGGCGCAGGCCTCCTGGTTTGCCCGTCGCCCCAGCACGTCGCGTGAGGTCGCCATAGTGGGCGGCGGTATTGCCAGCGCCCTGCTCTCGCTGGCGCTGCTGCACCGTGGCTGGCAGGTGACGCTCTACTGCGCTGACGAGGCCCCAGCGACGGGTGCATCAGGCAACCGCCAGGGCGCTCTTTATCCCTTATTAAGTTCACACGATCCGGCCCTGTTCCAGTTCTTCCCGGCGGCGTTTACGTTTGCTCGTCGCCTTTACGATAGCCTGCCGGTTAAGTTTGATCACGACTGGTGCGGCGTGACGCAGCTCGGCTGGGATGAGAAGAGCCAGCAGAAGATCACACAAATGCTGTCGCTGGGTCTGCCGGAGGCCATCGCCCATGCCGTGACGGCGCAGCAGGTTGCTGAGACCACTGGCGTCGACACCGGCTGTGGCGGCATTCAGTATCCTCTCGGCGGCTGGCTGTGCCCCGCTGAACTGACCGCTGCGGTGATGGCCCTGGCCCAGTCACGCGGGCTGGCGGTGCGCTATGGCCACAAGGTTGAATCACTTAGCCGGTCAGAGCGGTGGGAGCTTCATTTTGCTGATGGCAAAGCGGCGCTGCATGCCAGCGTTGTGCTGGCAAACGGGCACAACATCAGCCAGTTTATGCAGACCGAAACATTGCCGGTCTATCCAGTCGGCGGCCAGGTGAGCCATATCCCTGCCGCGCCCCAACTGAGCAAGCTGCGCCAGGTGCTGTGTTACGACGGCTACCTGACGCCGCAAAATCCGTCCAACGGCCATCACTGCATCGGTGCCAGCTACCATCGCGGTGAAACAGATATGCAGTACAGCGAAGCGGATCAGCAGCAAAACCGCCAGCGGCTGATTGATTGTTTCCCGCATGCGGCGTGGGCAAAAGAGGTGGATGTCAGCGAGGGTCAGGCGCGCTGCGGCGTGCGCTGTGCGACCCGCGATCATCTACCGATGGCGGGAAACGTACCGGACTATGACGCCACGCTTGAAGTCTATCAGGATCTTGCAGACAACAAAGAAACGGCGGTAAGTGCGCCCGTTTATCCAGAACTGTTTATGCTGGGTGGCTTAGGCTCGCGGGGATTGTGTTCCGCGCCGTTGCTGGCTGAAGTGCTGGCCGCGCAAATGAGCGATGAGCCGATTCCACTGGACAGGGTTACGCTCGCAGGACTGAATCCGAACCGACTGTGGGTACGTAAATTGCTGAAGGGGAAGAAGGTTAAGTAGGGTGCGGTTTGTGCCCCTCACCCTGACCCTCTCCCCAAAGGGGAGAGGGAAGATTTAGCGTTTGGCTTGCTGGAACAAGTTGTCCCACATGCCCAGCACTAAAGACTGGTCGCGCGGAGAGAGTTCCCCGGCCTGAATAGCGTTTTCCAGGCTGCGAGTGACTTCCGCGTGAACGGCGTCGGCAGAGTGATCGTCCCCGGCTTCCAGCGCGGCGACCGCCAGCGTCAGGTGACCACGCAGATAACCGCTGGCGAACAGCTCATCGTCACTGGCGTGTTCCACCATGTCATCAATTAACGCCAGAATGCGTGATTCAAATTCTGCGATCATCTTCTTTCCTCTGTTAAAGATCTTCCGGCCAAGGGAAGCATTCCGCCGTGATCTCCGGCGTGTGGTAATAATTCTGTAAAGCCCCGATCAGGCGCGCCGGACGTTCCGGGATGCCTTTCTCAAGATATTCCATCACCTGCGCATGAACGCGGCGCTGGAAGACGATACGGTCTGGCTCGAAGTCGCCTTCGAGATTGTCACAACTCACATTGAACGGGAAACCCGCCGCCACGCAGAACAGCCATTCCAGCGCCTGGGGTTTCACCTCCACATCTTCGAACTGCCCCTGGGTGGCGGCGTCGCGACCGTCCGGGCAGTACCAGTAACCGAAGTCCACCAGCTCGCGACGCGCTTTCCCCGCGATGCACCAGTGCGAAATTTCGTGCAAACCGCTGGCGTAAAAGCCGTGGGCAAAGATGATGCGGTTATACGGAACCTCGTCATCAGCAGGAAGATAGATCGGTTCGTCGTCGCCTTTAATCAGACGGGTATTAAAATCTTCAGCAAAACAGCTATCGAAAATCTCAATCAGCTGTTCATATTTATGCGTACTGTTCATTAGTTCATCCCCAGCCAGGTGAGGATCTCCTGTCCATGGCTGTCATAAAGAAGTTTGGCGCTCATCACCGCCGAGACGACAACAATCATCGGACGGATCAGCTTTTGCCCTTTGCTTAATACCAGACGCGAGCCTGCGCGCGCGCCCAAAAACTGCCCTGCCATCATCACAAAGCCGGTCGCCCAGATAACCTTGCCACCAATGATAAACAGCAGCAGACCGCCAACGTTGGAGGTCGCGTTGAGAACTTTAGCGTGGGCGGTGGATTTGGCGAGGTTAAACCCGGCCAGCGTCACGAACGCCAGCGCATAAAACGAGCCAGCCCCCGGGCCAAAGAATCCGTCGTAAAAACCGACGCAGCCACCGGCAATCAGCGCAAACGGCAGGCCGTGAAGACGACGCTGTCGATCTTCTTCCCCGAGCTTTGGCATCAGTAAGAAATAGAGGCCGATACAGATAACCAGCAGCGGCAGGATCTGGCGCAAAATATCGGACTGCACGTGCTGGACCAGCAGCGCACCCGCCGTCGAGCCAATAAACGTCATCAGGATATTGAGCTTCTGATCGGCGAGATTCACCACTTTGCGCCGAATGAAATAGAGCGAGGAGGAGAGCGAGCCGCCACACGCCTGGAGTTTGTTGGTGGCGAGCGCCTGGGCTGGACTCATGCCTGCCGCCAGCAGCGCGGGCACGGTGAGCAACCCGCCGCCGCCTGCCAGGGCATCGATAAATCCGGCTAACATCGCAACAAAAAAGAGCACCGCCAGCAGCAGCGGTGACACCATGAACAGATCGACGAAATTATCCATTAAAGTACATGCTCATCCAGTAGCGCCTGGCAGGAAGGCGGCAACGGAGGCGGTGTCTTCTTCTCAGGCTTAGAGGTTCCAGGCTTAGCCGGTTCAAACCAGCTTTGCAGTTCGTAACCGCAACCATCGCCAGGCGGTGGCAGCGGCTGATCTTCACATTCCAGGCTGTTCGCCGGGCAGCGCAGGCGAACATGCATATGCGCCCGGTGCTGGAACCACGGGCGCACTTTACGCAGCCAGTCGCGATCCGTTCCCGCATCGAGGCAAAGCTGCTGCTTGATAGCCGGGTTAACAAAGATCCGCGTGACGTCGTTATCCTCTGCCGCCAGCTTAATCATGCTGGAAATTTCCGGCGACCATCGCGAGGCGACGACCCGTTTACCGTCGGCCGAGACCAGATCCAGCGCCTGCGGTTTCAGTAACTGCGCCGAACTCCAGCGCGTTTTCGGCAATTGCAGGAAGATATCCACATCCAGTCCGGTCTGGTGGCTGGCGTGACCGCCGTTGAAGCGACCACCGGCAGGCATCCCCATATCGCCAATCAGCATCGTCCCCAGCCCCAGGTTATGCACCTGGTTCCCAAGACGCTGAATAAACAGCAGCAGATCGGGATGACCGAAATAACGGCGCTGATCGGTACGCATCACCTGATACCTATCTGACTGCAACGGCAGCGCCTGCGCACCGACGATACACCCGTTGGAGAAAGCGCCAATGGACTGCGCGCTCCCCGCCACCGGGTGAGTGATTTTCTGCCACGGCGTGGCGGCCTGGCTTGCTCCACTGGCCAACAGCGCCAGCAGCGCGATTGCGGTTTTTTTCATAGTTACCAGCGTGGAAGGGTGGTCGTCACATCCGCATTCTGCGCGCGCTGGCGCAGGAAGTGATCCATCAGCACGATCGCCAGCATCGCTTCGGCGATCGGCACCGCGCGGATCCCCACACACGGATCGTGACGCCCTTTGGTGATCATCTCAACTTCTTCGCCAGCGCGGTTAATCGTGTGGCCCGGCACGGTAATGCTTGAGGTTGGCTTCAGCGCAATATTGGCAATAATCTGCTGTCCGCTGCTGATACCGCCGAGAATACCGCCCGCATGGTTGCTCTGGAAACCCGCCTTCGTGATTTCGTCGCGGTTCTGGCTGCCGCGAAGCGCCACCACGTCGAAGCCGTCGCCAATCTCTACGCCCTTCACCGCATTGATGCTCATCAGCGCGTGGGCGATATCGGCGTCGAGGCGGTCAAATACCGGCTCGCCCCAGCCCGCCGGGACGCCGTCGGCTACCACGGTGACTTTCGCGCCAATGGAGTCGCCCTCTTTTTTCAGGCCACGCATCAGCTCGTCCAGCGCGTCCAGCTTATCCGCATCGGCGCAGAAGAACGGGTTAAGTTCTACCTGATCCCAGTCTTTGATCGCCAGTGGAATGTCACCCATCTGGGTCAGACAGCCGCGGATAACGATGCCGCATTTCTGCTGGAGATATTTTTTGGCAATCGCCCCTGCCGCCACGCGCATCGCGGTTTCACGTGCGGAAGAGCGCCCGCCGCCGCGATAGTCGCGAAAACCATATTTTTGCTCGTAGGTGTAATCGGCGTGGCCCGGGCGGAAGACGTCTTTAATCGCACCGTAGTCCTGAGAGCGCTGATCGGTGTTTTCAATCAGCAGACCGATGCTGGTGCCGGTGGTGCGGCCCTCAAAGACGCCAGAGAGAATTTTGACCTGGTCCGGCTCGCGACGCTGCGTGGTGTAGCGAGAGGTTCCGGGACGACGACGATCGAGGTCATGCTGTAAATCGGCTTCGGTCAGTTCGATGCCTGGCGGGACGCCATCAACGATACAACCCAGTGCCAGACCGTGCGACTCGCCAAAGGTGGTCACACGGAATACCTGTCCAATACTGTTTCCTGCCATCACGGCTCCGATGTTGTTGTTTGTGTTTGAGCGTTGTGAAACGGGCCGAAGCCCGCTGGATTAATCTTTGTAAATGCTGAAGTATTCGCGTGCATCAAGCAGCTGCGCTTTAGTCAGCATAAAGACGCCGTCACCGCCGTTGTCGAACTCAAGCCAGGTGAACGGCACATCCGGGTACTGCTCTATCAGATGTACCATGCTGTTGCCCACTTCACAAATCAGAACGCCGTCGTCGGTCAGATAATCCGGCGCGCAGGCCAGGATGCGACGGGTCAGCTTCAGGCCATCAGAACCTGACGCCAGGCCCAGCTCCGGCTCGTGACGGTACTCGTTCGGCAGATCGGACATGTCTTCTGCATCCACGTACGGCGGATTGGTGACGATCAGGTCGTATTGCAGCGTCGGCAGGTCGCGGAACAGGTCAGAGCGGATAGGCGTGACGTGATGGATCAGCCCGTGCTCTTCGATATTGTGTTCGGCGACGGCCAGCGCGTCGGTGGAGATATCGACGGCGTCCACTTCCGCTTCCGGGAAGGCGTACGCGCAGGCAATCGCGATGCAGCCGCTGCCGGTGCACATATCGAGAATGTGCTGCGGCTGATGGTTAATCAGGCCTTCAAAGTGGTTGTTGATCAGTTCACCAATCGGCGAGCGCGGCACCAGCACGCGTTCATCGACATAGAACTCGTGGCCGCAGAACCAGGCTTTGTTGGTCAGGTAAGCTACCGGAATACGCTCGTTCACGCGACGGATCACGCGCTCAACGATGCGGTGTTTTTCACTGGAGGTCAGGCGCGCGGTGCGCATGTCTTCCGGAATATCCAGTGGCAGGTAGAGAGACGGCAGCACCAGCTGAACGGCTTCGTCCCACGGGTTATCCGTACCGTGACCGTACCAGATATTGGCGGCGCTGAAGCGGCTAACCGACCAGCGCAACATGTCCTGTATGGTATGCAGCTCGTTTACTGCTTCATCGACAAAAATTTTATCCACTCTTTCCTCCAGGGCATGCTCGCATAATTTTCGGCGGCTAGTTTGCCATGAAGACGGCGATAAATCAGCAATGACACGTACCGCTTGAGGTTAAAAAATGCGTTTAGTCGGGTACACTATCGGAAATACGAGATGAGAATGACGAATGAAAAAGAAAACATCGCTCAGCGAGGAGGATCAGGCTCTCTTCCGTCAGCTGATGACCGGGACGCGTCAAATCACGCACGACACCATTGTCCATCGCCCGCAGCGTAAAAAAGTCAGCGAGGTACCGGTCAAACGGTTGCTTCAGGAGCAGGTCGATAACAGCCACTATTTTTCAGATGAGTTTCAGCCGCTGCTTAATACTCAGGGTGCGGTGAAATACGTGCGCGAAGACGTCAGCCATTTTGAACTGAAAAAATTACGCCGGGGAGATTATTCGCCGGAGCTGTTCCTCGATCTGCATGGGTTGACCCAGATGCAGGCGAAACAGGAGCTGGGGGCGCTGATCGCGGCATGTCGTCGCGAGCATGTTTTTTGCGCCTGCGTGATGCACGGCCACGGCAAACATATTCTCAAGCAGCAGACACCGCTGTGGCTGGCTCAGCATCCACACGTCATGGCTTTTCATCAGGCGCCAAAAGAGTACGGCGGAGATGCCGCATTGCTGGTACTGATTGAAGTGGAGGAGTGGCAGCCGCCGGAATTGCCCTGACAGGATGGCGGGAGGCGCCGTCGCACCCCGCCATATCGCACGTCACGTCAGATCGCTTTTGCCATCTTCAGGTTGCACGGACTCATTTGCCAGTTAAAGACCCCTTTGCCGGTTTCGTCGAGGGTGACATTGGCAATGGCGGACGTCGTGAACATCGGTGGCGTTTCGCCCGGGCACAGCTCAGATACCAGATAGCCGACCAGCGGCAGGTGGGAAATGACCAGTGCGGAAGCGACACCTTCATTGCACAGCGCCTGAAGATAAGCACTGACAAGACCGACATCGCCACACGGCGTGAGTTCAGGGAGAACATCCACACTGGAAGGCAGGTTCATACACTCCCCTACCACATCCAGCGTCTGTTCTGCCCGCAGGAACGGACTCACCAGAACGCGTTCAATGTCCACTTTTTGACCTTTAAGCCATGTCGCCATCTGACGGGATTCGTCACAGCCACAGACGGTTAAAGGACGTACTGAGTCACTGGCGGCATCGAGTGCCGCGTCGCCGTGACGCATGATAAAAACTTGCATATTGCACCGCTTTTGTTAACCAGAATCACCGGCGTTAACTACCCGCGATTAATGCTCTGAGGTAGAAAACCCGATGGTCGGGCATTGTGCCTGATCCATTCGGTGAATGAAACGCTGTTTTTTACCTCAATGGCGTAAGTATAGTCAATCTCTGTTTACAATTTCGCCAGAACAGGTTCATTCACCACAGGATTTACCCTTCTTTGACTTCAGTTTACGCAATCAGTTTCCCTTGCGGGCCAGAATGTCTGAGCCCGTTCCGCCATCTGCAATAATTCGTCACACGGGGTAAACCGTGGACCGTATTGCGAGGCCAGACGTTGCAGGATCGCAACCACTTCACCCGCCCCGAGGGTATCCATATACCGGAACGGGCCGCCAAGGAATGGCGGAAAACCGATACCAAACACGGCGCCGATGTCGCCGTCGCGCGCGCTTTTGATAACCTGCTCACCAAAGCAGCGCGCCGCTTCATTGAGCATCATCATCACACAGCGCTCAGCACACTGAACCGCCGACAGTTTTCCCTGACCCGTAACAGGAATAAGCGCATAAACTGAAGGGTCGATCTGTTTCTTGCTTTTACGCCCTTTCGCGGCGTAAAGATAGAAACCGCGTTCATTTTTTCTGCCTTTGCGATCGTCCTTCAAAATTGCAGAAACAACGTTTGCAGGCGGCGCAAAACGATCGCCATATGCGGCTTCCAGCACAGGTATAATTTTAGTGCCGGTGTCTATTCCCACCTCATCCAAAAGTTGGATTGGACCGACGGGGAAGCCAAACTTTACGAGCGCCTCGTCGACGTGCTCGATTTTCTCCCCTTCCGTCAGCAACCGCATCGCTTCGTTAATGTACGGCGCCAGAATGCGGTTAACGTAGAAGCCAGCTTTATCCGCGACCACAATGGGGGTTTTGCCCTGCTTTTTCGCCAGCTTCACCACGGTGGCAATAGTTTGTGGACTGGTTGTGGCATGCGGGATCACCTCCACCAGCGGCATTTTTTCGACAGGGCTGAAATAGTGCAGCCCTATCACCTGCTCCGGGCGCGCAGCTTTCGCCGCGATGTCGCCGATCGGTAAAGATGAGGTGTTTGACGCGAAAATGGTGTGCGGCGCGCAGTGCTGCTCAACGTCCGCCACCATCTGCTGCTTAAGGGCCAGATCTTCGAACACGGCTTCAATAACCAGATCGCGATGTGCGAACCCACTGTAATCGGTAGTGCCAGTGATCATCGCGAGGGTTTTATCGCGTTCACTGGCCTTGATATGGCGGCGTTTCACTTTGCGATCAAGGTTCTGCCAGCTGTACTGCAACGCGTGGTTGATGCCCTTAGGGTTGATATCTTTGATACGTACGGGCAATTTGCCTTTGCTGGCGGTGACAAACGCGATGCCGCCGCCCATCAGCCCACCACCCAGAACGCCAACGGCGCGCAGCGGAGCCGGTTCAGCTTCGCTGCCCGGATCTTTTTTCACCTCTGTGCTGGCAAAGAAAATACTTCGCAACGCCTGCGACTGCGGCGTCATCGCCAGCTCGCCAAACGCTTTCGCTTCCGCGGCATAACCGCTGCTGCTCCCCTGGGATAAACCGGTTTCAATCACCTCCAGAATGCGCGTCGTTGCCGGATAGTTCCCTTTGGTTTTTTGCCCGGTTTTTTTACCCACCCTATTGAACAGCAGCGCGCGGCCCAGCGGCCCGGCGAGGATACGCTCGCGCACCGGCAGGGGACGTTTCGCCTGACGACCTTTCAGCGCCCGCTCAACGGCGGCTTCAAGCAAGATTGTGTGCGGAACGACCTCATCAACCAGACCCGCCTTTAACGCCTGACGGGCGCGCAGCTGTTTACCGGTTAAAATCATCTCCAGCGCCGTACTGACGCCCACCAGACGCGGCAGGCGCTGCGTTCCACCAGAACCGGGCAGCAACCCAAGCTGTACTTCCGGCAGTCCGAGCACCGTTTTCGCATCGTCGGTACAAATGCGGCTGTGGCAGGCCAGCGCCAGCTCAAGCCCGCCGCCCAGACAGGCCCCGTGGATCGCGGCGACAACGGGTATCGACAGCGCATGGATCTCCGCCATCACCTGCTGTCCCTGACGCGCCAGATCTTCGGCTTCCTGAGCGCTTGTCGCGCGGGCGATCATGTTGATATCCGCCCCGGCAATAAAGTTGTCCGGCTTGCCCGAAATAAACACCAGACCACAAATGGCTTTGTTTTCGCGGATCTGTCTGAGCATCGCACGCACCTGAACGCCGAACTCGGCCTTCAGGGTATTCATCTTTTCGTCGGGCACATCAATGGTGATAACGGCCACGTTATCGAGGCGAACAGCCAGGTTAAATGCAGATGTCGTTTCCATTATTCAGCCTCCAGAACCATTGCTGCACCCAGGCCGCCCGCCGCACACGCGGTGACGAGACCAAAACCGCCGCCACGCCGACGCAGCTCGTGCAAAGTCTGGGTGATCATTCTCGCCCCGGTTGCCGCAAACGGATGACCGTAGGCAATGGAGCCACCCAGCACGTTAAATTTACTCTGATCCACTTCACCTGTGGCATGTGCGCGGCCCAGCACGTCGCGGGCAAAGCGCTCGCTCGCCATAAGCTGCACGTTTGCCAGCGTTTGCGCGGCAAAGGCTTCGTGCATATCAATCAGCGTGAGATCGGAGAGCGTTAGCCCTGCGCGATCCAGCGCCAGCGGCGTGGACCAGGCCGGACCGAGCAGCATGTCCTGCCAGACATCAATGGCGGTAAAGGCGTAGCTGCGCAAATAGCCCAGCGGCGTGATGCCCAGTTCTTTCGCCCGGGATTCAGTCATCAGGATCACGGCGGCGGCGCCGTCCGTCAGTGGCGTACTGTTAGCTGCGGTAACTGTACCGTGTTTACGGTCAAAGGCCGGGCGCAGCTTCGCATAATCCGCCAGCGTGGAGGTGCCGCGAATGTTGTTATCTTCTGAGAGTGGTTCACGGTAAGGCGGCACATAGGCGGTCATCACTTCGTCGGTCAGTTTGCCTTCCGACCAGGCTTTCGCTGCCAACTGATGTGAACGATGCGCCAGCGCATCCTGCTGCTCTCGGGTGATACCGTAGGTTTTTGCCATCTGTTCAGCGGTATCCCCCATGCGCAGGCCGGTGGAGTATTCCGCAACGGCAGGTGGCACGGGCATGAGATCGCGCAGGCGTAAACGCGAAAAGAGTTTGAGTTTCGCGCCGGTAGTGCGGGCTTTGTTAGCATCCACCAGGATGCGGGCCAGCTGTTTGCTGACGCCGATGGGCAGCACGGATGAGGAATCCGCGCCTCCGGCGATCCCCGCGCGAATGGTTCCCGCCATCAGGCTTTCCGCCACGTTCGCCACTGCCTGGAAACTGGTGGCGCAGGCGCGGCTGACGCTGTAGGCATCGGTGTGAACATTCATGCCTGTGCCCAGCACGATTTCACGCGCGATATTGGGCGCTTCCGGCATTTGCACCACCTGGCCGAATACCAGTTGCTCAATAACCTCTGGCGGGATCTCGCTGCGAGCCAGCATCTCCCCCACCACCATTTTTCCCAGATCGACAGCCGGTATACCGTGAAAGGCTGTTGCCTGACGCGCAAACGGCGTACGTAACCCGCTGACAATGGCAATGCGGTCACCGTGTCGGGTGATAAGCGGTAATGCCTGACTCATAACACTCCCCTGTAAAAAAATTTTGCGCGCACACTAAGTGGTCTGACCTGATAATAGTCTTAACTATTTTTTTACATTCAGCCAATCGGGGAAGCGAAAAATTGCGAGCTAAGGCACAGAGAAGAAAAAGAAAATGCCCCGAGGTAAAAGCAAAACGGTAACCCGTAGGTTACCGTTTTTAGTGTTTGCGCCCTCTCCCGTGGGAGAGGGTTGGGGTGAGGGCACCAGGCCGCAGGAATTAACGCAGGCCTAACTGGAAAATCAGCGTTTCCGCTTCGCAGGCGAACACAAAGTCGATATCCAGCTGCACGCCACCATCCACTTCCGTGAAGGTGGATTTGATTTCGCACGGATCGGATTCAACTTCACGCGCGCGCTGGCTCAGCGCGGCCAGCGTCTCTTCCGCTTCGGCGCGGTTAGGGAATACGCGGCTGTAAGAAGCGGTGCAATCGGTGTTGTCCATGATGGTGCCAACATCCATACAGCAGCAAACCGGGGTTTCATCAGCACTGCATTTACTCATAGCTCAATTTCCTCTGTATTCGCGCAGGGCGCGAGAAAAACACGATGCAGCTATTTTACGCCCCCTCGCGAGCCCCCTCCAGCCGTTAATGGCGCAAAATCGGATAAGTGACCAATATCACACTAAAAAATGATCTAAAACAAAATTCACCTTTTCAGATGAATCGCACTGGTCACAATTTTGCCAACCAGATCTCGTTTCAAGAAACATATCTGAAAATATTAATAAACAAACTTGCAACATCACAGCTGGTCAGACCTATACTCTCGCCACTGGTCTGATTTGTATGTCATACCTCAGACCCTACACTTCGCGCTCCTGTTACGGTATGTAACAATTATTGAATAAAAATAACTCAATGAGGTTATGGTCATGAGCCAGAAAACCCTGTTCAAACAAACTGCTTTAGCAGTTGCAGTGGCAATCGTCTCAACGTCCGCCTGGTCAGCGGGCTTCCAGTTAAACGAATTTTCTTCCTCTGGCCTTGGCCGTGCGTATTCCGGGGAAGGTGCGATTGCCGATGACGCAGGCAATGCGAGTCGTAACCCGGCGCTGATCATGATGTTTGATCGCCCTACCTTCTCTGCCGGTGCGGTTTACATCGATCCTGATGTCAACATTTCTGGCAAATCACAGTTCACCGGCGCAGATCTGAAGGCGGATAACATTGCGCCGACGGCGTGGGTACCTAACCTGCACTTTGTTGCGCCGATTAACGAACAGTTTGGTTGGGGTGCCTCTGTTACCTCTAACTATGGCCTGGCAACGGAGTTCAATAACAACTATCCAGCCGGGGAATACGGCGGTAAAACCGACCTGACCACCCTGAACCTTAACCTGAGCGGCGCTTATCGTCTGAACGATAACTGGAGCTTTGGTCTGGGCTTTGATGCTGTCTACGCCGATGCCAAAATCGAGCGTTATTCCGGTGAGCAAACCGCTGCACTGCCGAAAAACAGCAATAAAATTGCCAGCCTGAAAGGTGATGAATGGGGTTACGGCTGGAACGCCGGTATCCTGTACGAACTGGATAAAAACAACCGCTGGGGTCTGACCTATCGCTCAGAAGTGAAAATTGATTTCGATGGCGATTACAAAAGCGGCATCCTGAGCCCAGTCAACGGCATGGTGCCGGGCGCAGGCACCACCATTCCATGGGGTACCTCGAATCAAACCGTACCGGGTTCACTGTCGCTGCATCTGCCAGAAATGTGGGAAGTCTCCGGTTACAACCGCGTTGCGCCGCAGTGGGCAATTCACTACAGCCTGGCGTACACCAGCTGGAGCCAGTTCGAGGAGCTGAAAGCCACCGGCACCAACGGCCAGACGCTGTTCTATAAAGACGAAAGCTTCCATGATGCTTACCGTATCGCGCTCGGTACGACCTATTATATGGATGACAACTGGACGTTCCGTACCGGCGTAGCATTTGATGACAGTCCGGTACCGGCAGATAAACGTTCTATCTCGATTCCGGATCAGGACCGTTTCTGGGTGAGTGCGGGGGCAACCTACGCGTTCAACGAGAATGCTTCTATCGACGCGGGTGTGTCGTACATGCATGGACAGAAAGTGACCTTCCAGGAAGGCCCTTACGAGTTTACCTCTGAAGGTAAAGCCTGGCTGTTTGGTACCAACTTCAACTACGCGTTCTAATCCCGACACAATTAAAAAAGGTGAGCGTTGCTCACCTTTTTTATTTATTCCGAATCGATATCTTTTAATTCATTCTCGATGGCTTTCGCGTTCGGATTATCTTCCGGCTTCAGCTTACCGCCGTTGGCAATAAAGTCATGGTTCTGGAAGTAGGCCTCGCGCACCATGATGTAAGGATCGGAAGACTGGCGCAGCAGACCGTCAGAGTCCAGCAATTGCGCACGGGTTTCAATTCCTTCCACGGTCCATTTACCAATCGACAGCGGCCAGGTGAGCCATGACAGCACCGGATAGAGGGTATCCACCATGTCGCCGCCATCATCACGCACGGTGAAGCTGCCGTAGAATGGCAGGTGCACATACGGACCATAGCCTACGCCATAATGCCCCAGCGTGCTGCCGAAACGGTGCGGCTGTTCACGCTGTAGTTTCGGGTTTGCCATGCCTGCGACGTCAATTAAGCCGCCCATACCCAGCAGGGAGTTCAGGAAGAAGCGGGTGAAATGCACCATCCCCTGATACGGGTCGCCCTGGAGGAAGTAGTTCACCATGACCGCTGGCTCTTCCAGGTTACTGGTAAAGTTGCTCAGCCCGTTACGCGCTGGCTGCGGAACGTAGTCACGCCATGCCACGGCAACCGGACGAACCAGATACGGATCCAGCACATTATAGTTAAAGCTGTACATTGAACGGTTAAATCCTTCGAGAGGATCGGAGCGTCCCGTTTGCTCGCCAGAGCTGGCGCAGCCCACAAGCATTGTTACGCCCAGCGCAAGCGCCGACAGCCGAAGCTTCATAAATTTCTCCCTGTTCAATATGGCTATCGTTGAATGCCATCTGTGACGGAGCCTGTGACGCTCCGTCTGAAACGTGCAAGTGATTGTAACAGCACGCTTACCGATGTCTACGAGGACGATGACGACCCGCTCGTGTCATCACGCTAATTTCAGCATAGCCTGTCTTTAAGAATTCGTTTCGCTGGCAATTTTATATTGGCTTTGAAAGCGATGTCTCACCTTTATTGCCATTTTCAGCAATTTAAGAGCATCCCCACGGGCAAGGCGCTAAAAGCCGCTACGCTTAAATGAGCGATTACCCCGAAGGAGTTGTTATGAAAGACATTAGCGAAGAGAAAATTGGCGAAAGCAAAGAGGAACATGAGATTGAAAGTGAGGAGAAAGACCGGGGAGAAGAGATAGAAGTCGATGAAGATCGCCTGCCGTCGCGCGCCATGGCTATTCATGAGCATATTCGTCAGGACGGTGAAAAAGAGATGGAGCGCGATGCAATGGCCCTGCTGTGGTCGGCCATCGCAGCCGGTCTGTCTATGGGCGCGTCACTGCTCGCAAAAGGGATATTTCACGTTCAGCTTGAAGGCGTGCCGGGCGGTTTTTTGCTGGAGAATTTAGGCTACACGTTCGGCTTTATTATCGTCATTATGGCGCGACAGCAGCTTTTCACGGAGAACACCGTCACTGCCGTACTGCCCGTCATGCAAAATCCGACCCTTGGTAATTTCGGCTTACTGATGCGCCTGTGGAGCGTCGTACTGCTGGGGAACCTCATCGGTACGGGCATCGCTGCCTGGGCCTTCGAGTATATGCCAATATTTGATGAACCGACCCGTGATGCATTCGTCAAGATTGGGATGGATGTGATGAAAAACACGCCGGTTGAAATGTTCTCTAATGCCATTATCTCCGGCTGGATAATCGCCACGATGGTCTGGATGTTCCCGTCAGCGGGCAGCGCGAAAATCGTGGTGATTATCCTGATGACCTGGCTTATCGCACTCGCCGATACCACGCACATTGTTGTCGGAACCGTTGAAATCCTTTATCTGGTATTTAACGGCACACTCCACTGGAGCGACTTTTTCTGGCCGTTCGCCCTGCCTACCCTCGCAGGCAACATTTGTGGCGGCACCTTTATTTTTGCACTACTGAGCCATGCGCAAATCCGTAATGACATGTCCAACAAACGGAAGGCCGAGCTTAAGGCGCAGGAAAAAAAGGATAAAACAGCCGAAAAATCGGCGTGAACGGTGACTCTTTGACCAGTCAGGCGGCAATGCGCTTAACGAAAAGTGTAAATAACGCTATACTCTTGCCGCTTCGTCCCCTTAGTTAAATGGATATAACGAGCCCCTCCTAAGGGCTAGTTGCAGGTTCGATTCCTGCAGGGGACACTTCTGCTTATCCTTATACTTCTCTATTCAGATTCACCCAGTCCTTAGCATGCCGATTCCCACATTGCTTCCGGCTACGATTGCCTTCCCCCTCTTCCGTGGCGTGGTTCTTCATTATTTATTACCTGAGCAAAATCAACCCACTCCGTAACTGCCGCTTTTTTAATCAAAAACGAGTGATAGCTCATAATGTATAACGGTGCTACATTATGCCGCCCACCCAAGTCAGCAATGGCCAGGCAACGTCGTAAAGAACGGTAAAGCCTGCAACCATGACCTCGTCCTACGGTCTCAATGGCACGTGGTATCGCGAAGTCTGCGCTACCTTCACAGGCTTCACATAGGTTCCACTATTTTGTCTCAATCCAAATTTCAGCGGGCGTTTCTGCACCCGCGCTACTGGTTTACATGGTTCGGCCTTGGCGTGCTTTGGCTGCTGGTTCAACTTCCTTATCCCGTGATCCGTTTCCTGGGTTCGAAGCTCGGCAGCGCATCGCGTCACTTCCTTAAGCGTCGTGAGTCCATTGCCCGAAAAAATCTCGAACTTTGCTTTCCGCATTACAATGCGCAGCAGCGTGAAACGCTGATCGCGGAAAACTTTAAATCTATTGGTATGGCGCTGCTTGAAACCGGTATGGCCTGGTTCTGGCCTGACGAGCGTGTCCGTAAATGGTTCGACGTGGAAGGTCTGGATAACCTGAAACGTGCCCAGCTGCAAAAACGCGGTGTGATGGTTGTGGGTGTGCATTTTATGTCGCTTGAGCTGGGCGGCCGCGTTATGGGTCTTTGTCAGCCAATGATGGCAACCTATCGCCCGCACAACAGCGCGCTGATGGAATGGGTACAAACGCGGGGTCGCATGCGTTCAAATAAGGCGATGATCAGCCGTAACAATTTGCGCGGTATGGTTGGCGCCCTGAAAAAAGGGGAAGCCGTCTGGTTTGCTCCGGATCAGGATTACGGCCCTAAAGGCAGCAGCTTTGCTCCTTTCTTTGCGGTTAAAGATGTCGCTACGACGAACGGCACCTTTGTGATTTCACGTCTCTCAGGCGCCGCCATGTTAACGGTGACCATGGTCAGAAAAGCGGATAAGTCAGGCTATCGCCTGCACATCTCCCCAGAAATGGCGAACTATCCTGAAGATGAGAGTGAAGCCGCGACCTTTATCAATAAGGTCATTGAGTTTGAGATTATGCGCGCACCTGAGCAGTATTTGTGGATGCACCGCCGCTTTAAAACCCGTCCACTGGGCGAAGCCTCACTCTATATCTGACCCCTCCTGGAGGTTAGTTTCGCTAAGAAACTAACCTTTTCAAACACCTGTAATCGCAGTGCGTCACGGCTTTTATCAACCGTCGCTCAACAGGCATTTATTGCGTGCTGAAATCAAACTGTCGCCGTTCCACGACACCCGTAAGTATAGGAAATTATTTAAAAAAATGCCTCTTGTCACCCCTGAAATTTAGGCGTACATTAGCGCCGTCTGGCGACAGGAAAGCACAGAATTCAGAGCTGAAGTTAGCGACGTAACGGGATAATTCCGATTTCCCCTTTCGTATGATTTCAACTCTCTATACTCAGTTGGACTCTGTTTTTTTAATGCGTACCGGAAGATACGCGGAGCGATGAAACGTGAAATATTTCTTTATGGGCATTTCGGTTATTGTTTTAGTTTGGGCCGGAACGTTTGCTCTGATGATCTAGTTAAGAAAATGCAGTCAAAAAAACAGGCGCCGTTGGCGCCTGTTTTTTTTGGTGTCCGTTACGACTCGGGTTGTTCCGCGACGCTCTTCCCTGCAAGCAGGCCATCCGCGCGGAACATACTTTTAATCCCCCGCACTGCCTGACGGATACGGTCGCTGTTTTCGATCAGCGCGAAACGCACGTGCGTATCACCGTAGTCACCAAAGCCAATGCCTGGAGAAACGCAAACCTTCGCGTCCTGAAGCAGTTTTTTGGCAAATTCCAGAGACCCCATCGCCGCATACGGCTCAGGGATTTTCGCCCAGACGTACATGGAGGCTTTAGGCATTTCCACCATCCAGCCAGCTTCATGAAGCCCTTTAACCAGCACGTCACGGCGGCGTTTGTACTGGGCGGCAATATCAAGCACGCACTGCTGATCCCCTTCCAGCGCGGCGATGGCTGCAACCTGTAACGGCGTAAAGGTGCCATAGTCATGGTAACTTTTAATCCGCGCCAGGGCGCTCACCAGCGTTTTGTTTCCCACCATAAAACCAATTCGCCAGCCCGCCATGTTGTAGCTTTTCGACAGGGTGAAAAACTCAACCGCCACATCACGGGCACCCGGCACCTGCATAATTGACGGCGCTTTCCAGCCATCATAAACGATATCGGCATAGGCGAGATCGTGTACCACCAGCACGTCGTAACGCTTAGCCAGCGCAACCACTTTCTCAAAAAATTCGAGTTCGACGCATTGTGCCGTTGGGTTGGACGGGAAACCGAGGATCATCATTTTCGGCTTCGGATAGCTTTCACGAATCGCTCGTTCCAGCTCGTTAAAGAAGTCGACGCCTTCCACCAGGGGGACAGAGCGAACCTGCGCGCCGGCAATCACCGCCCCATATATATGGATCGGGTAGCTCGGATTCGGCACCAGCACGGTATCGCCGTGATCCAGCGTCGCCAGCATCAGGTGGGCCAGCCCCTCTTTGGAGCCGATGGTGACAATTGCTTCACTTTCAGGGTCGATATCCACCTGATAACGATCCTGATACCAGCGAGAGATCGCCCGACGTAACCGGGGAATGCCGCGTGAGGTTGAATACCCGTGCGTATCAGGACGCTGAGCCACCGTGCAGAGTTTCTCAACGATATGCGGCGGCGTTGGGCCGTCAGGGTTACCCATGCTGAAATCAATAATGTCTTCGCCGCGCCGACGCGCAGCCATTTTCAGTTCAGCAGTGATATTGAAAACATAAGGGGGGAGACGATCGATACGCGTAAAACGGCGTTCAGGACTGAATTCAGCCATAGATTCCTCAGAGTCACGTTAGCGCCCGGACCGTCCGAGCGACGCTGCCACCTGTGTGGCATGCTGAGAAAATAACCTGAAGAAAAAGGCGCTGTCGAGAGGATAACGCCAAAACACGATATTGCGCTAAAACGGGAATGCGATAGTAGTGAAAAGCGGAACTCTTATCGCGAACAGGCAGTTTTTAGCGCTACGATTTAACACGGTATTTTCAGTATTGTTACCTGACTTTTCCCCCTGAACGGAAAAGCACCGTCTTTCGGGCAAACGCCAGCAATCCCCTTTGAGAATTATGGTTTTTCCGCATTTGATAAATCTGACGGATAGCTGGTCATCAGGCCCCATGTTTTCTATCATAGATTTTTCCCGTTTTCCCAGGCCTGACCGTGCACGAAATCTTCAATATGCTCCTGGCGGTGTTCGACCGCGCGGCATTAATGCTGATCTGTCTCTTTTTCCTCATCCGCATCCGCTTGTTCCGCGAACTTTTGCATAAATCTGCTCATTCGCCAAAAGAGCTGCTGGCCGTCACGTTTATCTTTTCGATGTTTGCCCTGTTCAGCACCTGGTCCGGCGTGCCGGTAGAAGGCTCGCTGGTGAACGTGCGCATCATTGCGGTGATGTCAGGCGGGATCCTCTTTGGCCCCTGGGTCGGGATTATCACAGGCATTATCGCTGGCACCCATCGATACCTGATTGATATTGGCGGCGTGACGGCCGTCCCCTGCTTTATCACCAGTATTATTGCGGGGCTGCTTTCGGGCTGGATTAACCGCAAAATCCCGAAAAAGCAGCACTGGCGTGCGGGGATTATCGCGGGGATGATCTGCGAAACGCTGACCATGATCCTGGTTATCGTCTGGGCGCCAACCATCGCGCTGGGGCTGGATATCGTCTCGAAGATCGGTATTCCGATGATCCTCGGGAGCGTCTGTATCGGTTTTATCGTGCTGCTGGTGCAAAGCGTGGAAGGCGAAAAAGAGGCCAGCGCCGCGCGTCAGGCCAAGCTGGCACTCGATATTGCCAACAAAACGCTGCCGCTTTTCCGACACGTTAACGCCGAATCTTTACGTCAGGTTTGCGATATCATCCGCCGGGATATTCACGCCGATGCGGTCGCCATCACCAATATTGACCACGTGCTGGCCTACGTTGGCGTCGGTGAGCACAATTATCGCGACAGCGACGATACCATCAGCCCGACCACCAGACAGGCGATTAATTACGGAAAAATCATCATTAAAAACAATGATGAAGCCCATCGAACGCCAGAGATCCACTCGATGCTGGTGATCCCGCTGTGGGAAAAGGGCGTGGTCACGGGCACGCTGAAAATTTACTACTGCCATGCACACCAAATCACCTCCACCCTCCAGGAGATGGCGATTGGCCTGTCGCAGATCATCTCCACCCAACTCGAAGTTTCGCGTGCGGAGCAACTGCGTGAGATGGCAAATAAGGCAGAGCTGCGTGCCCTGCAAAGCAAAATCAATCCCCATTTTCTGTTTAACGCGCTGAACGCTATTTCGTCCTCTATCCGTCTGAATCCGGATACCGCCCGGCAGTTAATTTTTAATCTGTCGCGCTATCTGCGCTACAACATTGAGTTAAAAGACGACGAGCAGATCGACATCAAAAAAGAGCTGTATCAAATCAAGGATTACATCGCGATTGAGCAGGCACGCTTTGGCGATAAGCTGACGGTCATTTACGATATTGATGAAGAGGTCAACTGCGTGATCCCAAGCCTGCTGATCCAGCCGCTGGTAGAAAACGCCATTGTTCACGGTATTCAGCCGTGTAAGGGCAAAGGCGTGGTAACAATTAGCGTAACGGAAAGCGGTAACCGCGTGCGCATCGCCGTGCGCGACACCGGGCACGGCATCGATCCGAAAGTCATCGAGCGCGTCAAATCAAACGAAATGCCGGGCAATAAGATTGGGCTGCTGAATGTACACCATCGGGTCAAGCTGTTGTACGGTGATGGTCTGCACATTCACCGCCTTGAGCCGGGCACCGAGATTGCTTTTTATGTTCCGAATGAACGAACGCCCGTTAATGCCCCCCTGCCCTTGTTGCCGTAGGCCGGAGTAACAGATGAAAGTCATCATCGTAGAAGATGAAATTCTGGCTCAACAGGAGTTGAGCTGGCTTATCAAAACCCACAGCCAGATGGAGATTGTTGGCTGTTTTGAGGATGGTCTGGACGTGCTGAAATTTTTGCAGCATAACCGGGTCGACGCGATTTTCCTCGATATTAATATTCCGTCGCTGGACGGCGTCCTGCTGGCGCAAAATATTAATCAGTTCGCCCACAAGCCATTTATTGTGTTTGTCACCGCGTGGAAAGAGCATGCCGTGGAAGCCTTCGAGCTGGAAGCTTTTGACTATATTCTGAAGCCGTACCAGGAGTCGCGGATCATCAGCATGCTGCATAAGCTGGAAACCGCGTGGCAACAGCAGACACTACCCGCCAGCGCCAGCCCGGTAGCGCGGGAAAACGACACCATTAATCTGGTGAAAGACGAACGGATCATCGTCACGCCTGTCGACGATATTTACTATGCTGAAGCGCACGAAAAAATGACGTTTGTCTATACGCGGCGTGAATCCTACGTCATGGCAATGAACATCACCGAATTTTGCAATAAACTCCCGGCCGCTCACTTCTTCCGCTGCCACCGCTCGTTCTGCGTCAATCTGAACAAGATCCGCGAAATCGAACCCTGGTTTAATAACACCTATATTTTGCGTCTGAAGGATCTGGATTTTCAGGTACCTGTAAGCCGCAGCAGAGTGAAAGAGTTCCGCCAGCTCATGCACCTGTAGTGCGTTCCCTCTCCCGCAGGAGAGGGGGACGGGCATCAGAGGATCTGACCCAGTACCTGACGCAGATGCGCGCCGGAGCCCAGTAAGCCTGGGTTGTCGTGGACAATCAGGTAAACAGGAATGTCCTGGACATAGCTCTTGAAGCGGCCTTTGTCTTCGAAGCCGCCACGGAAGCCGGAGGCGGTAAAGAAATCAAGGAAGCGCGGCACGATCCCGCCCGCAATGTAGACTCCGCCAAAGGTGCCAAGATTCAGCGCCAGGTTGCCACCGAAACGTCCCATGATGACGCAGAACAGCGACAGAGCACGGCGGCAGTCAATACAGCTATCGGCCAGCGCGCGTTCGGTCACATCTTTTGGTTGCAGATTTTCCGGCAGACGACCGTCTGATTTCACAATCGCCCGGTACAGGTTCACCAGACCCGGGCCAGAAAGCACGCGCTCGGCCGACACGTGTCCAATCTCGGCGCGTAGCTCCTCAAGAATAATGCCCTCTTCTTCGCTGTTCGGCGCAAAATCCACGTGACCGCCCTCGCCCGGCAGGCTCACCCAGCGTCTGTCGACGTGGACCAGATGCGCCACCCCCAGACCGGTGCCAGCACCGTAAACGGCAATGGGTTTGCCTTCAACCGGCGCTGTACCGCCGAACTGAATCAGATGCTCTGGTTTAAGCATTGGGATAGCCATGGAAACCGCAGTGAAGTCGTTGATAATTTCCAGATGCGAGAAGCCGAGGTTTTTCTGCATTTCGGCAATTGAGAAGGCCCACGTGTGGTTGGTCATCGCCACCCAGTCGCCGGTGATCGGACAGGCGATGGCGATACAACCGTCTTCCACGCTCACTTTATGCTCTTCCAGATAGACGCGAACCACCGCTTCCAGGCTTGGGTAATCCAGCCCTGAATAGGTTTTCGCCTGAGAAATTTCACCGCTGTTTACATCGCACAGGGCAAGGCGCGCGTTGGTGCCGCCTACATCACCTACCAAAGCATACTTTGTCATTCTTCTACTGCTCCGCTAAAGTCAGAATAAATCTTTGGGACACTGTAAATTCAAGGCGTGATAACAACAACGACCAGAAGGTGACTGCCCATGGATTATCGATCTTCGTCACATAATAACTTTACCGTTTCAGCACCTTTTGCACTATTGCCACAATGCTGATTGTGCAAAGTAACGTTAAGCCGTTTTGTACAAGGAAATCATCATGCTCCATCCGCGAGCCAGAACCATGCTGTTATTGGCTGTCCCGGCGCTGATTATTGGCGTAGCGTCGAGCCTGGTGCTCATCGTTGTCATGAAAGTGGCGGCGGTGCTGCAAACAATTTTATGGACCGCGCTTCCGGTAAAACTCGGCATCAGCATTGACTCGCCGGGCTGGATCATGATGATGCTGACCCTGACCGGGATTGTCGTCGGCCTGGTGATCCGCTATAGCCCGGGCCATGCCGGGCCGGACCCGGCGCTGGAGCCCTTGATTGGCGCGCCGGTTTCTCCTTCTGCTCTGCCGGGGCTTATCATCGCGCTGATTGTCGGGCTTGCGGGCGGCGTAAGCCTCGGGCCTGAACATCCCATTATGGCGGTTAATATCGCGTTGGCGGTCTTTCTGGGGGGGCGTCTTTTCCCGCGCGTTGGCGCGCTGGACTGGACGATCCTGGCGTCAGCAGGCACCATCGGGGCGCTGTTTGGCACCCCGGTCGCGGCTGCGCTCATCTTTTCGCAAACGCTCAGCAGTGACCATGAGGTGCCGCTGTGGGATAAACTTTTCGCGCCGCTGATGGCCGCCGCTGCGGGGGCTCTCACCACCAGCCTGTTTTTCCATCCCCATTTTTCGCTGCCCATCCCCCATTACGGTCAGATGCATCTCACAGATATTTTCAGCGGTGCCGTGGTCGTCGCGATCGCCATTGCGCTGGGGATGGTTGCGGTGTGGTGTCTCCCGCGTCTGCATCGCCTGATGCACAGGCTGAAGCATCCGGTGCTGATTCTGGGCATGGGCGGTTTTATTCTGGGCGTATTAGGCGCCATCGGCGGGACGGTTACGTTGTTTAAAGGTCTGGACGAGATGCAGCAGCTGGCCTTCAGCCAGGTCTTTAGCGTCTCGGATTATTTGCTGTTCGCGCTGGTAAAACTGGCGGCGCTGGTGGTCGCTTCGGCCTGTGGCTTCCGGGGAGGTCGTATCTTCCCGGCGGTGTTTGTTGGTGTCGCGCTGGGGCTGATGCTGCATGAGCATGTCGATGCTGTCCCTGCGGCGATTACCGTCTCCTGTTCCATTCTGGGGCTGGTACTGGTAGTCACGCGCGATGCGTGGCTGAGCCTGTTTATGGCGGCCGTTGTGGTGCCGGATACCACGCTTCTGCCGCTGCTCTGTATCGTGATGTTGCCCGCCTGGCTCCTGCTGGCGGGCAAACCGATGCTGATGGGTTGGCGAAACGACAGGTAATCAGGCGTTATTGCGCGCCTCCAGCGCTTTGGTCAGCGCGCTCAACAGCGGCGGAATATCGGCTTTCGGCAGCATCACTTCGATCAGCGAAAGCCGTTCATGGTGTGCCACTTTATCCAGCACCTCCGCCAGCGCCTCCGCTTCGCTGACCCGCCAGCACTCTGCCTGAGGCGCCAGGCTCAGCGCCTGCGGGATCTGCGTCCAGTTCCAGAGGGCAATATCGTTATAGCGCTGCTCCGGCCCGTGAATGGCCCTTTCGACCGTATACCCTTCGTTGTTAAGCACCAGAATAATCGGGCGCTGCTTGTCGCGCAGCATCGATCCCAACTCCTGAATGGTCAACTGTGCGGCACCGTCACCCGTCAGGACAATTACGCGTCGGTTCGGACACGCCGTTTGTGCGCCAAACGCCGCTGCCAGCGTGTAGCCAATTGAACCCCACAGCGGCTGGACGATAAAGTTCACGTCCGCCGGTAAACGCAGATCGATAGCGCCGAAAGCAGACGTCCCCTGGTCAGCCAGAATAATATCTCCGGGGCGAATAAACGTTTGCAGGGTACGCCAGAAGCTCTCCTGGGTCAGCGCCCCCTCGATAGTCGGGAAGGCAAAGCCGCTGTGATCCGATGGCGCGCGCGTATCACGAACATGCGTTTTACACAGCGCTGTCAGCGTTTCAATAGCCTCCCTCATCGGTATACCCGTAAACCAGACGTCACCGACGCGGGACGCGTGGGGCTGAACCTCTATCGTCTGGGCTGGCGTCAGCTGGTGGGTAAACCCGGCAGTGAGCGTATCGGTAAAGCGGGTACCGATGCACAGCACCGTATCAGCCCCCTCGATGGCCTCTTTGACCGGCGCGGCGCTCGCCGACCCGCTATAGGTGCCGTAAAAACCGCGCTGTCGTTCGTCAAAAATGCCCTTGCCCATCAGCATGGTGGCGTGTGCCATCGGCACCTCTTTCACCCACGTCTGGAGGGCCGCACGCAGTCCGTGGCGGAGTACGAGGAAGTCCGCTAACAGCGCAGTGCGTTTGCTCATGGACAAACGCTTTTCGGCAGCCTCACGGAACGCCTGCAAGCAGGCTGAATCGGCTGGCGCGGGGTGCAAAGTGAGAGCGCTTACAGGAGGCGTAGCGGCTTTTTTCGCCACATCGGCGGGCAGCATCAGGTAGCCCGGACGACGCTCCCGCAGCATGGTGGTCAGGACTCTGTCAATTTCATAACAGGCGTTTTGTTCGGTAAGCACCGCCTGTGCAACGGTGATGGGTTCGCTCATATGATAGAAGTGGCGGAACTCGCCGTCGCCTAACGTATGGTGCAATAACTCTCCACGTTGCTGTGCCGCCATACCCGGTGCCCCCACGATGTGGAGCACGGGGACATGTTCGGCAAAGCTGCCCGCCACACCGTTCATGGCGCTTAACTCCCCAACGCCGAATGTCGTCAGGAGCGCGGCAAAGCCCTTACAGCGGGCATAGCCGTCAGCGGCGTAAGACGCGTTTAATTCGTTGGCACAGCCCACCCAGCAGATGTCCGGGCTGTCGATCACATGGTCGAGAAATTGCAGGTTATAGTCGCCCGGCACGCCAAACAGATGATCGGCACCGCAATCTGTTAGTCGGTCCAGCAGGTAATCGGCGACGCAATAGGGGGTACGCATTTTATAGGTGTCCTTCTGACGTTGACCTCACTCTGAGTATTAAATAAGCGTGAAGCGTGTCCAGAATTGGCGACAATCAGGCTCTGGAAAGAATGCTTTACGAAAAAAGCTGAGCTATGCTCATTTTCTTCAGGTTAGTGTAAACGTATACACTGATTTTTCTTTCCAGCGCCAGAGGTCTCGCCAATGGGTTATCAGCCTGACAAAAATCGTTACCAGACAATGCAATACCGCCGCTGTGGGCAAAGCGGACTCAAGCTTCCCGCCATCTCGCTGGGGCTATGGCACAATTTTGGTGACGCGACGCTGCTCGAAAACAGCCGTCAACTTTTACAGCGCGCTTTCGATTTGGGTATTACGCATTTTGACCTTGCCAATAATTACGGCCCGCCTCCTGGATCGGCCGAACGTAATTTCGGGCGTATTTTGCAGGAGGATTTCCTGCCCTGGCGCGATGAGCTGATCATTTCCACGAAAGCGGGCTACACCATGTGGGACGGGCCTTACGGCGACTGGGGATCGCGTAAATATCTGATTTCCAGCCTGGATCAAAGCCTCAGGCGTATGGGACTGGAGTACGTTGATATTTTCTATCACCACCGTCCCGATCCAGAAACGCCGCTTCGTGAAACCATGAAAGCGCTTGACCATGTAGTGCGTCAGGGCAAAGCGCTGTACATCGGTCTGTCCAACTACCCGGCAGAAGTGGCACGACGGGCGATTGAGATACTGGAGGATCTGGGCACGCCATGTCTGATCCACCAGCCGAAGTACTCCATGTTTGAACGTGCGCCAGAAGAGGGTTTGCTGGACGTGTTGCAGCAAAAAGGGGTGGGATGCATCCCCTTCTCCCCGCTGGCAGGTGGGCAACTGACCGATCGCTACCTGAACGGCATCCCGGCGGATTCTCGCGCAGCAAGCGGCAGTAAGTTCCTGAATCCGGAGCAGATCACCGATAAAAAGCTGGAAAAGGTACGCAAGCTGAATGCGCTGGCGGAAAAACGGGGGCAAAAACTTTCGCAAATGGCACTGGCCTGGATCCTGCGCCACGATGCGGTGACATCCGTGCTCATCGGCGCCAGCAAAAGCGGGCAAATTGATGATGCTGCGGGCATGCTGGAGAATTGTCGGTTCTCCGCAGAAGAGCTGAAGGCGATAGACGCGATCCTGTCCAGCTCAGATTAACGTCACTTTTAGCAAAAAGTGCTCTCCTTCATGATTTAGGAGTTGAGGCGATGAAACGAATGTTTACCAACTCGTAAAATTGCGTTAACAGGTCGCACAGCGGCCCCGATCGTGAAGGAGAAGAGTATGTTCAGGTCACTGATTCTTGCAGCGGTATTACTGGCTTCGGCCCCGCTGGTCGCCAACGCTGGCGAAATCACCCTGTTGCCATCGATTAAATTACAAATTGGCGATCGTGATGACTACGGCAGATACTGGGACGGCGGCTACTGGCGCGACCGTGATTATTGGCATCGTCATTATGAATGGCGTGGCGACCGCTGGCGCAGGCATGATAATGGTCTGCATCGCGGGTGGTATAAAAACAACGCGTATGAACGCGGCTACCGTGAAGGCTGGAATGACCGCGATGACCGTCGCGGCGGCTGGGGCCACGGCAAAGGCCGCGGCGGCCACGGGCATGGCCGACATTAATAATGAATACCACAAAGGAGCCGCGAGGCTCCTTTTTTATTGTCCTGCAACGGTGCCGACCAACAGCCACAGGTTCAGCGCCACCACCACCATCACAATGGCCCACCCGACGCGTTTCACCCACGTCGAATTCACCAGATCGCCCATCAGCGATTTGTTGCTGGTGAATATCAGCAGCGGCACCAGCGCCAGCGCAATGCCGAAGCTCAGCAGCACCTGACTCATCACCAGAATGCGGGTCGGATCCAGCCCCATCAGAATCACAATAAAGGAAGGCAGCATCGTGACCGAGCGGCGAACCCACAGTGGAATATGGAAACGTACGAACCCCTGCATCACCACCTGCCCGGCCAGCGTCCCCACAACCGTAGATGAAAGACCCGCAGCAACCAGGCTTAAACCAAAAATAGTGGCAGCGGCATGGCTCAGCAGCGGCTCCAGCGTCAGGTAAGCCTGGTCAAGATCGGCAACCCCGGTATGCCCGTTAAAGTGGAACGCGGCGGCGGCGGTCGCCATCATCGCCAGATTCACAAATCCGGCAATGGTCATCGCGATAGCCACATCCCATTTCGAGGCGGAGTAGCGCTCTTTGCTTGTCCCGCCATGCAGATTCTGAGTTAACGAAGAGTGCAGATAAATCACGTGCGGCATGATAGTCGCCCCCAGCACCCCGGCGGCCAGAAATACGGCTTCAGAGGTCGGTAACGAAGGGATCACCATCCCTTTCGTCAGCTGCACCAGATTCGGCTGGGAGAAAACCAGTTCAACGATATAGGCGGCGGCGACGAACAGCAGCAGGCCGCCGATGACTTTCTCCAGCGGTTTTTGTCCCCGCCGCTGGAGCATCAGAATAAGGAAAGTAGCGATCCCGGTCAGCACGGCTCCCTGAAGCAGAGAGACGCCCAGAATAAGCTTAAAGCCGATCGCCGCCCCGATAAATTCGGCGAGATCGGTGGCCATGGCGATGATTTCCGCCTGAACCCAGTAAAACCAAACTGCCGGTCGCGGATAGTGATCGCGGATTTGCTCTGCCAGGTTTTTCCCGGTGGCAATACCGAGTTTCGCGGAGAGCATCTGAATCAGCATCGCCATCAGATTGGCCCAAACCACAACCCACAGCAGTTTATAGCCGAAACTGGCCCCGGCCTGAATATTGGTCGCAAAATTACCCGGATCGATGTAGCCAATCGCGGCAATGAATGCAGGTCCCATTAATGCGAACCGCAGCTTGCGTGCCGCTCTGCCGCTGCTACTCTCTACGCGACTATTCGTCATTTCTGCCTCTGGAAATATAGCCTTTGCTATGTTTAATGCTATCAAAATGAGAATGATTATCAAGTTCATTTGTAACGGTTAACATGATTTCTCTGATAGCCAGGAACGATAGACAGGCAGGTGGAGCAAGGTCACAGAATGTGAAAATGCGCAGACATTTGTGAAGCGTAGCACACAAACTTAACTTTTCACTCATTTACCTAACATAACAAAAATGTATTGTTGATCACTATTTTTGAGACTCGTCACAGGATGTAACTATAGTGTGGGCTTGATCTCGTTTTCTTTGTGCTTGTTACATAGAATGTGCACGGAAATTAAACCTGCCTCATATTTGGAGCAAATATGGACCGCGTCCTTCATTTTGTCCTGGCACTCGTTGTCGTTACTGCACTTGCATTGCTGGTCAGCACAGACCGCAAAAAAATTCGTATTCGCTATGTTGTCCAACTGCTGGTCATTGAAGTTTTACTTGCGTGGTTCTTCCTGAACTCCAACGTAGGCCTCGGCTTCGTGAAAGGCTTTTCCGAAATGTTCGAAAAACTGCTCGGATTTGCCAACGAAGGGACAAACTTCGTCTTTGGCAGCATGAACGATCAGGGTCTGGCCTTCTTCTTCCTGAAGGTACTCTGCCCTATCGTCTTCATCTCTGCCCTGATCGGTATCCTCCAGCACATCCGCGTTCTGCCGGTGGTTATCCGTGCAATCGGCTTCCTGTTATCGAAAGTTAACGGCATGGGCAAGCTGGAATCCTTTAACGCAGTCAGCTCGCTGATCCTGGGTCAGTCTGAGAACTTCATTGCGTATAAAGATATCCTCGGCAAAATGTCCCGTAACCGCATGTACACCATGGCGGCGACCGCAATGTCTACCGTTTCCATGTCTATCGTGGGGGCGTATATGACCATGCTGGAGCCAAAATATGTGGTTGCGGCGCTGGTTCTGAACATGTTCAGCACCTTTATCGTGCTTTCGCTGATTAACCCATACCGTGTTGATGCCAGCGAAGAGAACATTCAGATGTCAAACCTGCATGAAGGACAGAGCTTCTTCGAAATGCTGGGTGAATACATTCTGGCGGGTTTCAAGGTTGCGATTATCGTGGCCGCGATGCTGATTGGCTTTATCGCGCTGATCGCTGCGCTGAACGCCCTGTTTGCCGCCGTACTCGGTATCTCCTTCCAGGGGATCCTCGGCTACATCTTCTACCCGATTGCCTGGGTGATGGGTGTGCCCGCTCACGAAGCGTTGCAGGTGGGCAGTATTATGGCTACGAAACTGGTTTCCAATGAGTTCGTGGCGATGATGGATCTCCAGAAGATTGCCAGCACACTCTCCCCGCGTGCGGAAGGGATCCTGTCCGTCTTCCTGGTCTCCTTCGCGAACTTCTCTTCCATCGGTATTATCGCTGGCGCGATTAAAGGCCTGAACGAAGAGCAAGGTAACGTCGTTTCTCGCTTTGGCCTGAAGCTGGTTTACGGTTCAACGCTGGTGAGCGTCCTGTCTGCCTCTATCGCAGCACTGGTTCTGTAATTCATACCGCGCAATAAAAACCGGGAGTCATCGCTCCCGGTTTTTTTATGTCTCCAGCGCCGTCAGGGGCAGTGGTTTGCCAATCAAATAGCCCTGCAAATAATCCACGCCGAATCGCAGCAACATCTCGCGTTGTTCAGCCGATTCCACATATTCAGCCACCACACAAAGCGATTTCGTTTTTGCCATGTTGCAAATGGACTGGACGATCATCGCATCCATGCTGTCGGTGCAGATATCCTTCACGAAGCAGCCATCAATCTTAATGATATCGGCTTCCAGCCGCTTCAGGCGCTCAAAGTTGGCATAGCCAGTGCCAAAGTCATCGATAGCAATGCGGAAGCCGTAATCCCGTAGCTGCTGGATATTGTTGATGCTGCTTCCCGAGTCAGAGAAAGCCTGTTCCTCGGTAATCTCAATGACGATATCCTCCGGCGAAACGGCGTAACGTTCAAAAAGCGCGATGATTTCAGCTGCGATCTCATTTTGCATCAGCGTCAGCGGCATCAGATTCACCGAGAACCGCGTTCCGGCACGTTCGGACGGATGGCTGCGCATCCACATCAGCAATTTTTCCACCACGTTCAGGTCAAATCGGTGGCTCAGGTTGAACTGAGCAATCAGCGGAATAAAGCGGTCAGGCGTGATGATTTCGCCATCGCTTTCCAGCCTTGAAAGGATTTCAAAGTACCCTTCTCCCCGCGCGTTATGGATTGGCTGGGCGTAAAGGTGAAGCCCACCGATATCAAGGGCGCGTTTTATGCGGGCCAGCATCAGCACCCTGTCCGTCGTCTGACCGGAGACATCATCCAGACTGTTGGTTAACGCCAGGACGTTATGCCCGGCACAGGACTGCTCGGACAGCCAGCTCAACTGACCCAGCGTGTGATGCAGGCTTTCTCCGTCCGGCACTTCCCCCCAGGAGGCACCAAACTCAATGTCGAGCTCAGTCTTGTTCCAGATAATCTTACGGCTGTTCAGATGGTCAACCATATATTGCAAACGCTCAGCCGTGCCCGGCCCCAGCAGGACCACCACCAGCTCACTGCCTGGCAGCTGGAAGAGCTTCTCGTCTTTTTGCAATAACGGTTGCAGCGACGCGGTGATCATCTTTTTACAGTGCACACGCATGAGAATGCCGTAGTGGCGGCTCAGAAATTCCAGATTGTCCAGGCGCAGGCAGCACACTTTGGCCTCAGGATGGTGCTGTAGAAACACTTCCAGCGCACGAATGTTAGGCAGACCGGTGAGCGGATCGGTGAGCGCCCTCTCCTGCCACCCCTGTTTCAGCCATTCACTCTTCTGGTAGATCCGCGACATGTAAAGCAGGCAGATGGCGAAAGAGATGAGTACCGACAGAATAAAGGAGAGCGAATGGCCCGATTCAACGCCATTGAGAAAATTATAATTATAGGTCAACAGCATGAGCGCCGACGCCGCCCAGAATAAAGAGATGAGCGCATAGCTCAGACGACCAATACCCAGGGTAAAAAGAATAAAAACGATCGGCATCAAATAACCGGCAATAAACTGCGACTCAAAAGGCGCGCATAGAATAGCGATCATCGAGACCAACAGCATCAGCCATACAACGATAAATAACGCTTTTTTCTTACAAAAGAGGGGCTTCACGCTTCGCCGCCAGAATGTTCGGGCATAGCGAGGATTAATCATCATTCTTAACGGGTAATAGAACATCATGGTGAAAATCAGGGCGGCACAAATCAGACTCTGAATATCGATAACGTTATAAATTGCAGAGCCTTCGCCGAAATAGGAGGAGATTGTCACCGGGAAATCAAATAAATATCCCGCCAGATACATCGATAATTTGATGCCTACAGGCACCATAAATCCGAGCCAGAAAATACGGATGCCAATATACTTATTCGGTATGCTGTGCCGCCAGCGCTTGCCCAGCACCAGACGCATAACGCCACAGGCGGCGAAGACGGAAAACGTCTGACAGCATAATAACACGACGGATTGTAGCGGTGCTAAATCAAGATTATAAATATTAGTAACGCTAAATGCTAACAGCAAAGGAATGATTGCCTGCCGTCCAAATAACAACACGATGGCGAGCATGGCACTTAAGGGCAACCACGCTAAATAAACATCATTTTCGCTGACGATGGCACGTGGAGAGATATAACGAGAAAAAGGTATTGCAATCAGGCTGAGTGCCAGGGCAATCATAAATATTTTTACATTATTGTAAAGTTTTCTATTCATTAATCCAGTTAATCTATTTTACCATCGTCTCATTGACCGGATGGATAATAGGTTTATTAATTACTCGAATCAAGTTCAGGTCTATTTATAGACTTATTTATTGATTTGGATTGAGGTGAGGTGTAGAAAACGACGTTAATTGCAACAAAAACAGTCTAAATATTTTACAAGATATAAAAAAACCCCCGTCTTGCGACGAGGGTTTAAATTTTGGTGGAGCTAAGCGGGATCGAACCGCTGACCTCTTGCATGCCATGCAAGCGCTCTCCCAGCTGAGCTATAGCCCCACATGTTACTTTACTACCGCACTCTGTTGGGTTCAGAGTTTGGTGGAGCTAAGCGGGATCGAACCGCTGACCTCCTGCATGCCATGCAGGCGCTCTCCCAGCTGAGCTATAGCCCCGTCGTAAAGCTGTCATGTTGACGGGCGGCATAATATGAATTCCGCCGCAAAGTGTCAACGGCAAATTCAGCCTCCCCCTTTCAACCGCCGAAAAATCATGCAAATGAATCACTTTGCGAGCCTGCTCGCAGCCAGGAGTTAAGCTTGTCACGTTTTCACGTAAAACGGTGCTATAAAATGAACCACTAATTAACCCCACAGATATTCAGGAAATTGTATGATCAAGGAACGAATGACGCCAGAGGAGTTAGCCCTGCTGACTGGCTATAGCCGACAGACCATCAATAAATGGGTACGCAAAGAGGGTTGGATTACATCGCCAAAACCAGGCGTTCAGGGTGGCAAGGCACGTCTGGTACACGTCAATGAAAAAGTGCGCGACTTTATTCGCAGCGCACGCAGGGCAACAGAGTCGCCGGAAATGCCAGATAAGGCATACCAGGAAGGTTCACTTCACGCCCTGCTCCTGACGCTGGCGAATGAAATGACGCCGGAAGAGCAAAAGCAGATGACTTCGCTGTTACTGCGGGAAGGGATTACCGGTTTGTTACAACGTCTAGGGATTCGCGACCAACGCTGATATGAAAAGATTACGCAGTAAAATGACCACGGAAGAGCTGGCGGACAGTCTGGGTGTAGCCCGACAAACCGTTAATCGCTGGATACGACAAAAAGGATGGAAAACGGAGGGTATTAATGGCGTAAAAGGCGGAAGAGCGAGGGTGATATGTATTGATGCGCACGTTAAGGAACACATCATAAGTCTCCCCGCCATTCGTAACCGTCGGGCTGTTTACCATGTAGAGGAAAGCCCCTCCCACTACGGCGTGGCAACCTCATCCAGCTTGCTCCCACAAATTATTGACTCACTTGAAAACATGACGACTGTCGAACAGGAACGTTTGCGCACATTGCTCGCTCGTGAAGGTTTGCAGGGTTTTCTCACGCGTCTCGGTATTGCTGAATAACAGGCATAAAAAACGGCAGGTCACCCTGCCGTTTTTTATATTACACGAGCATTACTGCTGGCTTTCGCGCTCAGCAATAAATCCCAGAGCCTTGTTGATTCGCGCAACGCTACGTGATTTGCCGATTGCATGAACGGTCACGTCCAGCGCCGGTGACTGGCCTGCACCCGTCACCGCAACGCGCAGCGGCATACCGACTTTACCCATGCCAATTTCCAGCTCATCAGCAGTAGCCTGAATCGCGTGGTGAACATTTTCCGCCGTCCATTCGGTAATAGCGTCAAGTTTGTCGCGCACCACTTCCAGCGGCTGACGCGCAACCGGACGCAGGTGTTTCTTGGCCGCGTCGGCATCGAACGCGTCAAACTCTTCATAGAAGTAGCGGCAGCTCTCGGCGATCTCTTTCAGCGTTTTGCAACGCTCGCCAAGCAGCTTCACCAGATCTGCCAGTTCCGGGCCCGTACGGGTATCAATGTTTGCCTGCTCAATGTGCCATTGCAGATAAGTCGCCACATATTCTGGCTGCATGGTATTGATGTAGTGATGGTTCAGCCACAGCAGTTTGTCAGTGTTGAACGCGCTGGCGGATTTGCTCACTGAGTTCAGAGAGAACAGCTCGATCATCTCTTCGCGGCTGAAGATCTCCTGGTCACCGTGAGCCCAGCCCAGACGCACCAGGTAGTTCAGCAGCGCTTCCGGCAGATAGCCATCGTCACGGTACTGCATTACGCTCACCGCGCCATGACGTTTGGACAGCTTTTTGCCGTCGTCACCGTTGATCATCGATACGTGCGCATACACCGGTACAGGCGCGTTCAGCGCTTTCAGAATGTTGATCTGACGCGGGGTGTTATTGATATGGTCTTCACCACGGATCACGTGAGTGATTTCCATATCCCAGTCGTCTACAACCACGCAGAAGTTATAGGTTGGCGATCCGTCAGTACGACGAATGATGAGGTCATCCAGCTCCTGGTTGCTGAATTCGATCGGGCCACGGATCTGATCATCAAAGATAACAGAGCCATCCTGCGGGTTAGCAAAACGCACTACGCAAGGCTCATCAGCAGCATGCTCGCTGTGGTCATGGCGGCAACGACCGTCATAACGCGGTTTTTCGCCTTTTGCCATTTGCTCTTCGCGCAGCGCATCCAGACGCTCCCTGGAGCAGTAGCACTTATAGGCCGTGCCTGCGACCAGCATCTCGTCAATGACGGCGTTATAGCGGTCAAAACGTTTGGTCTGGAAGTAGGGGCCTTCGTCCCACGCCAGATTCAGCCAGTTCATCCCATCCATAATGGCTTCAATTGCTTCCGGCGTTGAGCGCTCCAGATCGGTGTCTTCTATACGCAGCACAAACTCACCTTTGTTGTGGCGTGCGAAAAGCCAGGAATAGAGAGCGGTACGTGCACCACCGACATGCAGATAGCCTGTCGGGCTCGGCGCGAAGCGAGTTTTGATTTTCATGAAATGGCCTTACGTTATATAGATGCCGGTAATCGGCAAATCCTGGGAAGAAAACAATGGGCAATATTCTATCACTGTGGGCCGATTCCTCAATGTCGATCACTTTATCCGGTTCGAGATTGCTGTTTTTGTTTAGAAATTATGCGCCACAGTCCGTTTTGCGATCGTTTTGACTAATTTTACGACGAACGAATAAAAACTTTAGAAAATGCGTTGACTCATTTTCAACTCTCCCTATAATGCGACTCCACACAGCGGGGGTGATTAGCTCAGTTGGTAGAGCATCTCCTTTACACGGAGGGGGTCGGCGGTTCGAGCCCGTCATCACCCACCATCTACTTCGGTAGACCCGCAGTGTAGATAAGAATTGAGATTGGGCGATTAGCTCAGTTGGTAGAGCATCTCCTTTACACGGAGGGGGTCGGCGGTTCGAGCCCGTCATCGCCCACCATTCTCAACCTTATCGTAGCAGTTCCGAAATGGGCGATTAGCTCAGTTGGTAGAGCATCTCCTTTACACGGAGGGGGTCGGCGGTTCGAGCCCGTCATCGCCCACCATTTCGGGTCGTTAGCTCAGTTGGTAGAGCAGTTGACTTTTAATCAATTGGTCGCAGGTTCGAATCCTGCACGACCCACCAATGTAAAAAAGCGCCCTAAAGGCGCTTTTTTGCTATCTGCGATACAGTAAATTCCCCTTGCAGCCACATCGCTTGTTTTACTCAAGCTCACGCCTTTTTTGCCGATACCCCTATTTTATGGCGAAAAGGATCTCAAAATGACAACACTTAAGCCCGTTTCTCTGTCGGCGATGGAAATCGGCAGCGTAGATAACAGCTCCGGCGGAAACGACATTGCCTCACAAATCAACCGGCTGACCAAACAGATAACGAAAGTCACTCAGCAACTCAAAGAAGTCGCCATGGGTGATGCCTCAGCAGAAGAAAAACAAAAGCAGCAAGAATTACTCGAATCCCAGCTGGCTATGTTGCAGGCACAGCTGGCGCAGTTGCAGCGTCAGCAGGCCGAAGAGGCGATGCCAAAACAGGAAAAAGGTCAGGCAGTCGCGGAAGGCGTTAATAAGCCCTCCGCGGAGCATCAGATTGATATCTACATCTGATTATTGGTTTCGTTGAAGAGTGGATCGCGTGTGCGGGCCTCCATCAAACATCTGGCCTGCATACGCACCACATCCCAGCAGGCATGGGCTGCTCCAGAAAGAGACCTGTTTTTACGGCGTACCAGCATCAGCTGGCGTTCGACACAGGGCACGAAACGCTTCACCGTTAAACGACTCCCCTGCGGGAGTGGCAGCGCCAGCGCCGGTAGCACGCTGATCCCAATCCCTGCCTCGACCATGGGGAAAAGCGTGGCAGGATGCCCAATCTCCTGCACAATGGTTGCCTTAACGCCCTGAGCGACCAGTGCGGCATCTATCAGCGGGCGGCTGCCAGATGCATAATCCTGTAGCACCAGGTTTGCCCCCTGCAAGGCTTGCCAGGTCACCTGTGGCAGCGATGCCAGAGGATCATCATCGCGGCAGAGCAATAAAAAGGGCTCCGAGAGCACCACTTCACATTCCAGGTCGCTTACCGCGCCGGGATCAATAACAATCCCGAAATCCACGTCCCCCTGACGAATGCTCTCCAGTACCCACTGCTGCGGCCTGTCGTGTAAAACAAAATCGATATCCGGATAGCGGTGGTTACTTTCTGCGATGCATTGGGGAATAAGATGCGCCGAAATCGTCTGGCTCGCCGCCACTCTCACGGTGCCGGAAAGCTGTTGCCCGAGCCGTCCCACATCCCTCAACGTACTGTTCAGTTCATCCAGCAGCCTCTCCAGACGCGTTGCCAGCTGCTGTCCCGCTTCGGTGAGGACCACTTCTCGCGTCGTGCGGTCGAGCAGCTTCACGCCGGTTTGGGTTTCCAGCTCTTTAACGCTGTGACTGACGGCCGACTGGCTGAGGCCAATCATCTCCCCTGCCCGGCTAAAGCTGCGGGCCTGCGCGACGGTGACAAAAACGCGAAGCTGACGTAAGGAATAATTCATCTGTTAAATTCATGAATGGATGCAATAAATCAATTTTATTTCTCAAAGGGAAGACAGCACAATAGCGGCATCTGTTTTCAGGAGTGATTATGAAACTTTTTCGTATCCTTGATCCGTTTACGCTGACCCTGATCGGTGTCGTCTTGCTGGCCTCGTTCTTCCCGGCGCGGGGCGGTTTCGTTCCGGTTATTGAAGGGCTGACAACGGCCGCCATCGCCCTGCTGTTCTTTATGCACGGTGCCAAACTCTCCCGGGAAGCCATTATTGCAGGTGGCAGCCACTGGCGTCTCCACCTGTGGGTCATGTGCAGCACCTTCATCCTCTTCCCGGTCCTGGGGGTGCTGTTTGCCTGGTGGGCACCGGTGAATGTCGATCCGGCGCTGTATACCGGTTTCCTCTATCTGTGCATTTTGCCAGCTACCGTGCAGTCCGCTATTGCCTTTACCTCGCTGGCAGGCGGTAACGTCGCGGCTGCGGTCTGTTCTGCTTCCGCTTCCAGCCTGCTGGGGATCTTTGTTTCACCGCTGCTGGTCGGTCTGCTGATGAACATGCACGGTGCAGAAGGTAATCTGGAGCAGGTAGGTAAAATTTGTCTGCAACTGCTGCTGCCGTTTGTGCTCGGACACTTATCCCGTCCCTGGACTGGGGCGTTTGTGGCGAAACATAAAAAATGGATCGGGAAAACGGATCAAAGCTCAATTCTGTTGGTGGTTTATACGGCCTTCAGCGAAGCCGTGGTGAACGGCATCTGGCACAGGGTGGGCGCAGGATCGCTGCTGTTTATTGTGGTGGTGAGCATCGTTCTGCTGGCCATTGTCATCGCGGTTAACGTTTTTGTGGCCCGCAAATGCGGGTTCAATAAGGCCGATGAAATCACCATTGTATTTTGCGGTTCGAAAAAGAGCCTCGCCAACGGGATCCCAATGGCCAATATTCTGTTCCCGACGTCCATAATTGGAATGATGGTGTTGCCGCTGATGATTTTCCATCAGATCCAGCTGATGGTGTGTGCGGTACTGGCGCGGCGTTACAAGGCGCAGACTGAAAAGCTGGCGCAGGAAGAGACCCGCGCCGCGAAAGTTTAAGGGCGTTTCAGGGGCTGCACCAGCTGGGTCAGCCCCTCAGTTTTGATCAGTAACGTGATTGCCATCAGCTCGCCCAGACGCCCGGCGGGGAACTCGTCCTTACGAGCAAACCACAGCAGATACTCCTCGGGTAAATCAATAAGCCTGCGGCCCTTATATTTACCGAACGGCATCTCCGTATTGGCGATCTCAACGAGCTGCTCTTTTTCCACGTTACTCTCCTAACAGGCGCATCATTTCCGCTTCATCGATCACCTCGATGCCAAGCTCCTGCGCTTTTGCCAGCTTCGAACCGGCCGCTTCCCCGGCAATCACCAGGTCGGTTTTCTTTGACACGCTGCCTGCTACTTTTGCCCCCAGCGCCACCAGGCGCGCTTTTGCGTCATCGCGCGAGAGCTGGCTCAGGCTGCCGGTCAGCACCACCGTTTTACCGGCAAACGGGCTGTCGATCTCTTCGGCATTAACCACCACCGGCGCAGGCCAGTGAATCCCCTGCTCCAGTAATTTACCGATCACTTCACGGTTGCTCTCTTCGGCGAAGAAGTTATAGACATGGGTGGCGACCACAATGCCGACATCAGGGACTTTCTGTAGCTCGTCGATGGTGGCTTTCTCCAGCGCGTCCAGCGTGCCGAAATAGGCCGCCAGCCCGGCCGCCGTCGCCTCTCCGACTTCACGAATGCCGAGCGCATAAAGGAAACGGGCAAAGGTGGTGTTTTTGGCCGCCTCGAGCGCGTTGACGATGTTCTGGGCAGATTTCGGACCCATACGATCAAGCCCGGTTAGCTTACCTGCCGTCAGGGTAAAGAGGTCCGCTGGCGTATGAACGTACTCTTTCTCAACCAACTGGTCGATTATCTTGTCACCCATTCCGTCGACATCCATCGCCCGGCGGGAGACAAAGTGCTTCAGGGATTCTTTACGCTGCGCACCACAGATTAAGCCGCCCGTACAGCGCGTTACCGCTTCACCTTCCACGCGCTCAACGTCCGAACCACATACCGGACAATGGGCTGGAAACTCGATGGCGCGGGTATCGGCAGGACGCTCTGATTCCACAACGTTAACCACCTGCGGGATCACATCCCCCGCACGGCGAATCACCACTTTGTCACCAATGCGCAGACCCAGACGCGCAATTTCATCAGCGTTATGCAGCGTGGCGTTACTTACCAGCACGCCAGCCACCTGCACTGGTTCCAGACGTGCCACTGGCGTAATCGCCCCCGTACGTCCTACCTGAAACTCCACGTCGCGAACGAAGGTCATCTGCTCCTGCGCCGGGAACTTAAAGGCGACCGCCCAGCGTGGCGCACGGGCCACAAAACCCAACTGTTCCTGCAATGCCAGGGAGTTGACCTTAATCACTACGCCATCAATATCAAACCCGAGCGTAGGACGATCTTCTTCAACCTTGTGATAGAAGGCCAACACCGCCTCCGGAGAGTCGCAGAGCTGCACGCGATTGCTTACCGGCAACCCCCACTCTTTGAACTGCAATAAACGACCCAGGTGGGTGTCAGGCAGGTCACCGCCTTCCAGGATCCCGACGCCGTAGCAGAAGAAAGTAAGTGGTCGCTTCGCGGTGATACGCGGATCGAGCTGGCGCAGTGAACCTGCCGCCGCGTTACGCGGGTTAGCAAATACTTTTCCGCCGGTACGACGCGCTTCTTCGTTGATCTTCTCGAAGCCCGCCTGCGGAAGGAACACTTCCCCGCGCACTTCCAGCCGGGCAGGAATATTATCGCCACGCAGTTTCAGCGGGATCGCACGAATGGTACGCACGTTGGTGGTGATATCTTCCCCGGTAGTGCCGTCGCCGCGCGTTGCGGCACGCACCATCACACCGTTCTCGTAAAGAATACTGACGGCCAGACCATCCAGCTTTAGCTCGCAGCACCAGCTCAGGTTGTCGACGCTCTTCAGGCGATCCTGTACACGCTTGTTGAAAGCCAGAAAACTCTCTTCATCAAACACGTTATCCAGCGACAGCATCGGCACTTCGTGGCGCACCTGGCTGAAAGCGCCCAGCGGTTCCGCGCCGACGCGCTGCGTTGGGGAATCGGGCGTAATTAGTTCAGGGTGCTGCGCTTCCAGCTCACGCAGTTCACGCATCAGGCGGTCATACTCCGCATCCGGCACTTCCGGTGCATCCATAACATGATAGAGATATTCATGATGGCGAAGCGTGGTTCGCAGTTCAGTAAGTTGTTGTTCGATTGAGTCCATATCGCACCATCAATGAGAAAAACCCCCGACAGGCGGGGGTTGAGGAGGAGTTGACGTTAACGCGACGATTACGCGTTCGCTTCCTTAACTTCGCGGATGCGGTCCTGATACTCGCGCAGTTTCTGCGGCGTCATCATTCGACGCTGATCGTCGAGCACCACACCGCCCACTTCGTCGGCGATGTGCTGAGCGGACTGGAGCATCAGCTTAAAGTTTTGCAGTTCGTCACCGTAGGACGGCACCTGCATAAAGATCGTTACGCCCGGCGTGACGAAATCACCGGTCATTTCCGGGTCAAACGTGCCTGGATTGACCATATTGGCCAGGCTGAACAACGCCGGACCGCTACCGTCAGGGCTGAGGTGGCGATGGAAAATATTCATGTCGCCGAACTTAAAGCCTGCCTGTTGGATGCTGTTAAGCAGCACGTCACCGTTCAGATGGGTGCCATGATGGGCAGCCACGTTCATGATGATCACCGATTCTTTACGCTGCGGCTTTTCAACAACCGGTTCTGGCTCGGCTACTGGCTCTGGCTCAACGCGCGGAGCGGGCTGTGGCGCAGGCGGTTCAGGTTGCGGCTGCGGTTGTTGTACCGGCTGCGGCTGTTGAACAGGCTGTGGCTGTTGCACTGGCTGTGCAGGCTGTTGCACAGGTTGCGGCTGCACAGGCTGTGGCGCAACGGGTTGCTGTTGCACGGGCTGCTGCGGCGGATGACGCACAGGCTCTTCCACTGGCGGCGGCGCTGGCTGGCGCGGCTGGGCAGAGGCATACGGTGGTTGATACTGGTGCTGCGGAGCGCGGGGGGCTTCATGCTCTCCATGCGCTGCGCCGGGCGTAGTATTGACCCGATGAACACGAACTTCACCCACGCCGTCGTCGTCCAGACCGTCGATGTCGTCTTCAACGTCATCGTCGTCACGACTGGACTTCATGCGCTTCAGTGGACGATCGCGAAACATAGAGGAACGCTCTTTACGGCTGGTCCAGAAACCATGTACCAGTAAAGCGATTATGGCGATCGCGCCAACAATGATTAATATCAGACGCAAATCCTGCATCATTATATTCTCTGTTGTTCTAACACCTTGCCACCACGGCAAACATTTACTCACTAAGAGTATTTGCCGTTTACGTCAAGTGCAAGTGTATGCAGAGCATTCACAGCATAAAGATGAACTAAATCGTGCTTTTTGCTGGTTTTTCGAACATTTCCGAACTGGTCATTGGTCCATAACTGGATAATATAGGCGGGCAATTCCACTGGTTGTGTAAAAAGGAGTACAGCCTGGTATGGTTTCAACATCTTCTTCTGCCCCACGTAGCGGGGTCTGGTACTTTTCTCAGGGCTGGAAACTGGTCTCCCTGCCGGGCATTCGACGCTTCGTTATTTTGCCGTTACTGATCAACATTATTCTGATGGGCGGGGCCTTCTGGTGGCTGTTCACCAGACTGGAAAGCTGGATCCCTTCTCTGATGAGCTATGTGCCGGACTGGTTACAGTGGCTAGACTACCTGCTCTGGCCGATTGCGGTCATTTCCGTGCTGCTGGTTTTCGGCTATTTCTTTTCGACGATAGCAAACTGGATAGCCGCGCCGTTCAACGGTCTGCTGGCCGAACAGCTGGAAGCGCGACTGACCGGTGCGACGCCACCTGACACGGGCGTACTGGGTATCGTGAAAGATCTCCCCCGTATCATGAAGCGTGAATGGCAGAAGTTCGCCTGGTACCTGCCGCGCGCGATTGTGCTGCTTATCCTTTATTTTGTACCCGGGATCGGCCAGACGGTCGCGCCCGTGCTGTGGTTCCTGTTCAGCGCCTGGATGCTTGCTATCCAGTACTGCGACTATCCGTTCGATAACCACAAAGTGCCGTTTAAAGAGATGCGAACTGCCCTGCGCACTCAGAAGGTTGCCAACATGCAGTTTGGTGCCCTCACCAGCCTGTTCACCATGATCCCTTTCCTGAATTTATTCATCATGCCCGTTGCCGTTTGCGGCGCGACGGCAATGTGGGTGGACTGCTACCGTGCTAAGCACGCGTTATGGAAGTAATGCAAAAATGTGTAAAACAGGGGTGGCTTATGCCGCCCCTTATTCCATACTGATCCCCATTATTTCCTTGCAGCATATAGATATGCGATTTCCTTACTTCCCCATACTTATTCAACAGGTATGCTGGGTCGGTATCCCAATTTCATACAGTTAAGGACAGGCCATGAGTAAGATTTATGAAGACAACTCGCTGACTATCGGTCATACGCCCCTGGTTCGACTGAACCGTATCGGTAATGGACGCATTCTGGCGAAGGTCGAATCTCGTAACCCAAGCTTCAGCGTGAAATGCCGTATCGGTGCGAATATGATTTGGGATGCTGAAAAGCGTGGCGTGCTGAAACCTGGCGTTGAGCTGGTTGAACCCACCAGCGGCAATACCGGTATCGCTCTGGCCTATGTTGCGGCGGCGCGCGGCTATAAGCTGACGCTGACTATGCCTGAAACCATGAGCATTGAGCGCCGTAAGCTGCTGAAAGCGCTGGGTGCGAATCTGGTTCTGACCGAAGGCGCGAAAGGCATGAAGGGCGCGATTCAGAAAGCCGAAGAAATTGTCGCCAGCGATCCGGCAAAATATCTGCTGCTTCAGCAGTTCAGCAATCCGGCCAACCCGGAAATTCATGAGAAAACCACCGGCCCGGAAATCTGGGAAGATACCGACGGTCAGGTTGATGTGTTTATCTCCGGCGTAGGCACCGGCGGTACGCTGACCGGGGTGTCTCGCTATATTAAAGGCACGAAAGGTAAAAAAGACCTGATTACCGTTGCCGTTGAGCCAACCGACTCACCGGTTATCGCGCAGGCGCTGGCGGGCGAAGAAATTAAGCCAGGCCCACACAAAATTCAGGGTATCGGCGCAGGCTTTATTCCAGGCAACCTGGATCTGAAGCTAATTGATAAAGTGGTCGCCATTACCAATGAAGAAGCCATTTCTACGGCGCGTCGCCTGATGGACGAAGAAGGCATTCTGGCGGGTATCTCTTCCGGTGCGGCGGTTGCGGCAGCCCTCAAACTTCTGGAAGATGAAACCTTTACCAATAAGAACATTGTGGTTATCCTACCGTCTTCGGGTGAGCGTTACTTAAGCACAGCACTGTTTGCCGATCTCTTCACTGAGAAAGAACTGCAACAGTGATGCCAGCATGTTAAAAACGCGTAAAAAAGCACCTTTTCAGGTGCTTTTTTGTGGCCTGCTTCAAACTTTTACCCCTCCTGGCATTGCTTCACCCCGTTGGGTCTGGTATTTAAACCAGCAATTATTTTGATGCGCGAAATTAATCGGTGAACGAAATAGCGCTGCTGAATCGATTTTATGATTTGGTTCAAGTCTTGCTTTCACTGCATAATGTTTAATGACGATTGAAACGTCAGCGCTAACTATACAGGCTAAAGTTAAGTCGCCAGGCTAGACTTTAGTTCCACAACACTAAACCTATAAGTTGGGGAAATACAATGTTCCAGCAAGAAGTTACCATTACCGCTCCGAACGGTCTGCACACCCGCCCTGCTGCTCAGTTTGTTAAAGAAGCGAAAGGCTTCACTTCTGAAATCACTGTGACTTCCAACGGCAAAAGCGCTAGCGCAAAAAGCCTGTTCAAGCTGCAAACTCTGGGCCTGACTCAGGGTACCGTTGTCACCATCTCCGCGGAAGGTGAAGACGAGCAGAAAGCAGTTGAGCATCTGGTTAAGCTGATGGCTGAACTCGAGTAAGTTTACCGGGTTCTTTTCAATATCAGTCACAAGTAAGGTAGGGTTATGATTTCAGGCATTTTAGCATCCCCGGGTATCGCTTTCGGCAAAGCATTGCTGCTGAAAGAAGACGAAATCGTCATTGACCGGAAAAAAATTTCTGCCGACAAGGTTGATCAGGAAGTTGAACGTTTTCTGAGCGGTCGTGCCAAGGCATCTGCGCAACTGGAAGCGATTAAAACTAAAGCTGGCGAAACTTTCGGTGAAGAAAAAGAAGCCATCTTCGAAGGGCACATTATGCTGCTTGAAGATGAGGAGCTGGAGCAGGAAATCATAGCCCTGATTAAAGATAAAGGCATGACGGCTGACGCGGCTGCGCATGAAGTTATCGAAGGTCAGGCATCTGCCCTGGAAGAGCTGGACGATGAATACCTGAAAGAACGTGCGGCTGACGTACGTGACATCGGTAAGCGCCTGCTGCGCAACATCCTGGGTCTGGCCATTATCGATCTGAGCGCGATTCAGGACGAAGTGATCCTGGTTGCCGCTGACCTGACCCCGTCTGAAACCGCACAGCTGAACCTGAACAAGGTGCTGGGTTTCATCACCGACGCAGGTGGCCGTACCTCCCACACCTCCATCATGGCGCGTTCTCTGGAACTGCCTGCTATTGTGGGTACCGGTAGCGTCACCTCTCAGGTGAAAAACGACGACTATCTGATTCTGGATGCCGTAAACAACGTGGTTTACGTCAACCCAACTAACGATGTGATCGAGCAACTGCGTTCCGTTCAGGAGCAGGTTGCTACCGAGAAAGCGGAACTCGCTAAACTGAAAGATCTGCCAGCCATCACGCTGGACGGTCATCAGGTTGAAGTGTGCGCTAACATCGGTACCGTACGCGACGTTGACGGCGCTGAGCGCAACGGTGCGGAAGGTGTAGGTCTGTATCGTACTGAATTCCTGTTCATGGACCGCGACGCCCTGCCAACGGAAGAAGAGCAGTTTGCAGCGTACAAAGCGGTTGCGGAAGCATGCGGCTCGCAGGCCGTTATCGTCCGTACCATGGACATCGGTGGCGACAAAGAGCTGCCGTACATGAACTTCCCGAAAGAAGAGAACCCGTTCCTGGGCTGGCGTGCCGTGCGTATCGCCATGGATCGCAAAGAGATCCTGCGTGACCAGGTTCGCGCTATTCTGCGTGCCTCTGCTTTCGGTAAGCTGCGCATCATGTTCCCGATGATCATCTCTGTTGAAGAAGTGCGTGCGCTGAAGAAAGAGATCGAAATCTACAAACAGGAACTGCGTGACGAAGGTAAAGCCTTTGACGAATCCATTGAGATCGGCGTGATGGTGGAAACACCGGCAGCCGCGACCATTGCGCGTCATTTAGCCAAAGAAGTTGATTTCTTTAGTATCGGTACCAATGATTTAACGCAGTACACCCTGGCAGTTGACCGTGGTAATGATATGATTTCACATCTCTACCAGCCAATGTCACCGTCCGTACTGAATTTGATCAAGCAAGTTATTGATGCTTCTCATGCAGAAGGTAAATGGACTGGCATGTGTGGTGAGCTTGCAGGCGACGAACGTGCTACACTTCTGTTGCTGGGTATGGGTCTGGACGAATTCTCTATGAGCGCCATTTCCATCCCGCGCATTAAGAAGATTATCCGTAACACGAACTTCGAAGATGCGAAGGTGTTAGCAGAGCAGGCTCTTGCTCAACCGACAACGGACGAGTTAATGACGCTGGTTAACAAGTTCATTGAAGAAAAAACAATCTGCTAATCCACGAGATGCGGCCCAATTTACTGCTTAGGAGAAGATCATGGGTTTGTTCGATAAACTGAAATCTCTGGTTTCTGATGACAAGAAAGACTCCGGAACTATTGAGATTGTTGCTCCGCTCTCCGGCGAGATCGTCAACATCGAAGACGTGCCGGATGTAGTGTTTGCTGAGAAAATCGTTGGTGATGGCATTGCTATCAAACCAACTGGCAACAAAATGGTTGCTCCAGTTGACGGCACCATCGGTAAAATTTTTGAAACCAACCATGCGTTCTCTATCGAATCCGATAGCGGTATCGAACTGTTCGTTCACTTCGGTATCGACACCGTTGAACTGAAAGGCGAAGGCTTCAAACGTATCGCGGAAGAAGGCCAGCGTGTTAAAGTTGGCGACCCGGTGATTGAATTCGATCTGCCACTGCTGGAAGAAAAAGCGAAGTCTACCCTGACTCCGGTTGTTATCTCCAACATGGACGAAATCAAAGAACTGATCAAACTGTCTGGCAGCGTCACCGTGGGTGAAACCCCGGTTATCCGCATCAAGAAGTAATTCTTGCCGCACAGAAAAATGGCGCCTTCGGGCGCTATTTTTGTTTATGCAGGCAGGATAAGCTCGTCATAGCCTTTCGACTGCGTATAGATCATAACGTCAGTCACCCGATCTCCCGCCATGCGAATGGCGTCAGCCACGGTTTTCCCGCCGACAATACCGCTGACCAGCTCTGAACAGAACAGATCGCCCGTTCCTTTCAGATCCGTCTCTACGCGCGGGTGCGCGCTTACGGTAACCCCCTCTTCACTTACCAGCACGACGTGAATATTCTGCGGATCGTCGGCCACTGGCGCGCTGGTGATAGCCACCCATTTCAGCGAGTCGGACAGCAGCCCCTGCGCGGCGGCAATGGCGCTCTCTGGCGTACGGCACGGTTTACCACTCAACACTTCCAGCTCAAACACGTTAGGCGTTATGCCCTGGGCCAGCGGCAACAGATGCTCACGGTAGGCTTCAGGAATATCAGGCTTCACGTACATCCCGCTGTCGATGTCCCCGATTACCGGGTCAACCAGCACCAGGAGATCGGGGTGTTGTACTTTGATCGCCTTCAGCCACTGCGCCAGCAGCACGATCTGGCTGGCGCTGCCCATATAGCCGGTAGTGACCGCTTTTAGCTCGCGCAGGATCTCGCGCTCTTCCAGCGCCTTCAGGTAGCCGCTGAACCACTCATCCGGGATCACACCGCCGTAGAAAGTGTCGTAATGCGGCGTATTGCTGAACAGCACCGTCGGCACGGCGGTAACGTTCAGCCGGTGGGTGCGAATATTCGGCACCGCTATACTGTTACCCACGCTGCCGTACACCACCTGCGACTGAACGGCGACAATATCGGTTTGCTGCGCCCGGGTGTTATCCCGGAATAAAATCATCTCCATGACGCTTAGATCCCCGCCCCCTGCGAATAACTCTCTTCACCAAAGACACCGGTAGACAGGTAGCGATCGCCGCGATCGCAAATAATCGCGACGACCACCGCCCCCGGCGTGGACTTGGCCACCCGGATCGCGCCCGCTACGGCACCACCAGAGCTGACGCCGCAGAAGATACCTTCACGCACGGCCAGCTCACGCATGGTATTTTCCGCCTCACGCTGGTGAATATCCAGCACCTGATCCACAAGCTGCGCATTAAAGATGCCCGGCATATACTCCGCTGGCCAGCGACGAATGCCCGGTATGCTGCTCCCCTCCTCCGGCTGGAGGCCCACAATAGTGACCGCTTTTTCCTGCTCGCGCAGAAAACGGGACACACCGGTGATTGTGCCCGTAGTCCCCATGCTGGAGACAAAGTGGGTGATGCGTCCGTCGGTTTGCTGCCAGATTTCCGGGCCGGTGGTGGTGTAGTGCGCGTACGGGTTGTCCGGGTTGTTGAACTGGTCGAGCAGCTTGCCTTCCCCGCGCTCGGCCATCGCTAACGCCAGGTCGCGTGCCCCTTCCATCCCCTGCTCTTTGCTCACCAGAATCAGCTCGGCCCCATACGCGCGCATGGCGGCCCGGCGCTCCTGGCTCATGTTATCCGGCATCAGCAGCTTCATGCGATAGCCTTTCAGGGCGGCAATCATCGCCAGCGCAATGCCGGTATTACCGCTGGTGGCTTCGATCAGCACGTCGCCGGGCTTTATCTCGCCGCGCTTTTCGGCCTGGACAATCATCGACAGTGCCGCCCGGTCTTTTACCGACCCCGCCGGGTTATTGCCTTCAAGTTTGACCCAGATTTCGCTGCCGTTGTCACACCCCATGCGCTGAAGTTTGACCAGAGGGGTGTTGCCGATGGTGTGTTCGAGTGTATTCACGATTTTTACTCAATAAAAAAGCCGGGTGGCGCTTAGCTTACCCGGCCTACAAGACGCAGTGATAACTGTAGGCCCGGTCAGCGTAGCGCCACCGGGCGATAAACATACTAATAACCTATCAGGCTGATTCCGCCAGAGCAATATCCTCGCGCGTCTCGATGCGCTCGTTGCCGTGATAAATGCGCGCGTGTTGCAGACCCACAAACAGGCGTTCGCCCCGGTGCGGCGGCACGTCGTCACGCATAACCACGGTCAGCGGCTCGGTGTACCAGCCCAGGGGCTGTACTACCAATTGGGTGTAGTGACCTTTAGGGCTAGCTTCCAGCACCTGCACCGGAAGCGGTGAATCCAGGCTGGTACGGCGGCTGACATCCACTTCCCACGGACGCAGGAACAGATCGACCGGCCCCTGATGTGCTGAGGTATACCCCAGCGGCCAGCGGTGCGCACCAACGTGGAACTGCCCCCCGCGAATGGTGCCCTGAAGGCGGTTTACTTCCCCCATAAACTCCAGCACAAAGCGGGTCGCCGGTTCACGCCAGAGCTGCTCTGGCTCGTCAACCTGCTCAATGTTGCCCTGACTCATCACCACCACGCGGTCGGCCACTTCCATCGCCTCTTCCTGATCGTGGGTGACGAAAACGCTGGTGAACTGGAGTTCCTCATGCAGCTGACGCAGCCAGCGGCGCAGCTCTTTTCGCACCTGGGCATCCAGCGCGCCGAACGGTTCGTCCAGCAGCAGAATTTGCGGTTCAACGGCTAACGCGCGCGCCAGCGCCACACGCTGCTTCTGCCCGCCGGAAAGCTGTGCCGGGAAGCGGTCCGCCAGATGGGCAAGCTGCACCATCTCAAGCAGTTTGGTCACTTTCGCTTTGATGGTGGCAGCATTCGGACGCTCACGACGCGGCAGCACGGTCAGGCCAAACGCGATGTTGTCGAATACCGTCATATGGCGGAACAGCGCGTAATGCTGGAATACAAAGCCCACTTTACGGTCGCGGGCATGCAGGCGGCTCACGTCGGTGCCGTGGAAGCGGATGTGTCCGCTGGTCTGGTGTTCAAGCCCGGCGATAATACGCAGCAGCGTGGTTTTACCGGAGCCAGACGGCCCCAACAGCGCCACCATTTGTCCGGAAGGGATATCCAGCGAGATATCATTCAGCACCTGGGTGCGACCAAAAGACTTCTTAATATTGGCAATCTCAATGCTCATGATTTCCCTCCTGATGCTGACGTTTTTCCTGATTCTCTAAACGCCACTGCACCACACTCTTCAAAAACAGGGTCAAAATGGCCATCAGCGTCAGCAACGCTGCGGCAGTAAACGAGCCGATGGTGTTGTAGTCCTGCTGTAATAATTCAATCTGTAACGGCAGCGACAGGGTTTCACCCCGAATGGAACCGGAGACGACGGATACGGCACCGAACTCGCCAATCGCACGGGCGTTGGTCAACACCACGCCGTAAAGCAGCGCCCAGCGAATATTCGGCAGCGTGACGCGGCGGAACATCTGCCAGCCGGAAGCGCCGAGCAGCACCGCGGCTTCATCTTCATGGCTGCCCTGGCTGAGCATCACCGGCACCAGTTCGCGTACCACGAACGGACAGGTGACAAAGACCGTCACCAGTACCATTCCCGGCCATGCGAACATAATTTGCAGGTCGTGCTCATCCAGCCAGCCGCCCAGCGGACCGTTGGAGCCGTAGAAGAGCAGATAAACCAGGCCCGCCACCACCGGCGACACCGCAAACGGGATATCCAGCAGGGTCAGCAGTAGCTGACGCCCCGGGAAGTTAAAGCGCGTTACCAGCCAGGCCAGCAATACGCCAAACACCAGATTCACCGGGACGGTGATCAGGGCAATCATCACCGTCAGCCAGATGGCGTGGAGCATGTCCGGATCGGCCAGGTTGTTCAGCGCAGGCATCAGCCCCTCACTGAACGCATGAACAAAGATATAAACCGTTGGTACGACGAGAATTAACGTTGAAACCAGCACGCCGGTACCAATTAAAAACCATTTACCCCAGTTGATGCGGGGTGCGTCATAGCGCTTCAATTGCGTAACTTCCGCCATCAGTGACCTACCACACGTCGACCAAAGCGACTTTGCAGAGTGTTAATCGAGAACAGCAGCAACAGCGACGCGGCAAGGATCACCGAGGCAATCGCGCTCGCGGCCGGATAATCAAACTCCTGCAAACGGACAAAAATCATCAGCGAGGTTACTTCCGTTTTCCACGCGATGTTCCCGGCGATAAAAATAACCGCGCCAAATTCGCCGAGGCTGCGGGTAAAGGAGAGCGCCACTCCCGCCAGCAAGGCCGGAGACAGTTCCGGCAGCACAACCTTACGGAAACTCTGCCAGCGCGTGGCGCCGAGGGTTTCTGCGGCCTCTTCGTATTCCGGGCCTAACTCTTCCAGCACCGGCTGCACGGTACGCACCACAAACGGGATGCTGGTGAAGGCCATCGCCACCGCGATACCGAGCCAGGTATAGGTCACTTTAATATCAAACTTCGCCAGCCATTCGCCGTAAAACCCGTTCACCGAGAACAGCGACGCCAGCGTCAAACCGGCCACCGCAGTAGGCAGCGCAAACGGCAGATCCATCAGCGCGTCGAGCAGCGTACGCCCCGGAAAGCGGTAGCGGGTTAAGATCCACGCCATCAGCAGGCCAAACACGCCGTTAAAAATCGAGGCCACAAACGCCGAAAGCAGCGTCACTTTGTATGCCGCCACCACCTGTGGGTTGGTGACCACTTCCCAGTACTGGGACCAGCTCATCTCAGCAACCTGCATTACCAGCGCGCTGAGCGGTAACAATAAAATCAGACAGACGAACAGCAGGCTGGTCCCGAGGCTTAAGGTAAAGCCCGGCAGCACGCGTTTTGTCGAGACTGCAAACATTACTTACGCCCCGCCGCCAGCAATTTATCTAACTCACCGCCGCTGGCAAAATGCGTTTTCATCACCTCAGGCCAGGCGCCGAAATGGTCTTCCACGCGGAACAGTTCGGTCTGCGGGAATTTGTCTTTCAACTTGTTCATCACGTCCGGATTGTTGACGCGATAGTAGTAGTCGGTGATCACCGTCTGCGCCTGCGGGCTGTACAGATAGTTGAGGTAGGCTTTTGCCGCTTTCTCCGTGCCGTTGGCTTTGACGTTTTTATCCACCCACGCCACCGGGAACTCGGCCAGAATATTGGTTTTCGGGATAACGACCTCAAAACCCTGCGCTTCGTACTGCTTGCGGATGTTATTCACTTCAGATTCAAAGCTGATCAGCACGTCGCCCAGCCCGCGTTCGGCGAAGGTGGTGGTAGCACCCCGACCGCCGGTATCAAACACTTCGACGTTTTTCAGGAACTGGGTCATAAACTGTTCGGTTTTCGCTTTATCGTTACCGTCCGCTTTGTCCGCTGCGCCCCACGCCGCCAGATAGGTATAACGCGCGTTACCGGAGGTTTTCGGATTCGGGAAGATCAGCTTGACGTCAGAACGCACCAGGTCGTTCCAGTCGTGGATGTTTTTCGGGTTGCCCTTGCGCACCAGGAAGCCCATGGTGGAATAGAACGGCGAGCTGTTGTTCGGCAGACGACTTTGCCAGTCCGCCGGGATCAGCTTGCCTTTGTCGTGCAGGATCTGCACGTCAGTCACCTGGTTGTAGGTCACCACATCCGCTTTCAGCCCCTGCAAAATAGCCAGCGCCTGTTTGGATGATCCCGCGTGAGATTGTTTGATGGTCAGCTTGTCGCCGTTATTCTCTTTCGCCCACTGCTGTTCAAATGCGGGATTAAGGGCAGCAAACAGCTCGCGCGAAACATCATAAGAACTGTTCAGCAACTCGGTTGCCTGCGCCTGTGCCACCAGCAGTAAACCTGCCAGTGCCAGCGATCCTTTTTTCAGTACAGTAACGGTCATTGCGCACCCTTATAAATGTGATGACTATCTTATAGTCATAATATTTATAACGGAGTCTAAAGGAGTAACGGTTTTATATACCGTTTGGTGATTTAGAAGCAGAAAAGGGAATAAGGCATTTTTCCCCTCTCCCCTGTGGGGAGAGGGTCAGGGTGAGGGGCATTACAGCGCCAGCAGGCGCTCAACGGACGGCGCAAAGTAGTAGCCGCCAGTCACCGGCTTAGTGAAGCGCAACATGGCGTCACGCTTGCCGTCGGTATCGCCGAACATGCTCAACAGCTGCTGTTCGATGTTGTAGAGGCGTGCGCAGTAAGCGCAGAAGTACAGGCCGTGCGTACCGCTCGCGGTGCCGTACGGCAGGCTCTGGCGAACAATCTTCAGCCCCTTACCGTCTTCTTTAAGGTCAACGCGGGTCAGGTGGGAAGTAACCGGACGCGCATCGCCGTCAATCTCTTCATTGGCGTCTTTGGTGCGGCCAATCATCATCTCCTGGTCATGCACGCTCATGCGGTTAAGCTGTTTGAGGTTATGCTCCCAGCGCTGGACGAACACGTAGCTGCCGCCCGCGTCCACGCCATCTTTGATAACAGCCACCTCGCGGCGCGTCTCTTCCCCGGCCGGGTTTTCGGTGCCGTCGACAAAGCCGCTCAAATCGCGCTCTTCCACCCAGCGGAAACCGTGAACTTCTTCCTGCACGTCGAGGCTGTCACCAAAGGCCTCCATCGCGGCCTGAGCAACGGAAAAGTTCACGTCGTGACGCAGGGAGAGGATATGGATCAGGACGTCATACTGGGTGGCTGGCGCAAGACCTTTGCCGTAAGGAATAAAGTCTTTCAGCTCTTCTGCGCCTTCGCCGCCGCTCAGCTGACGCCAGACGGTGTTGCCAAAGGCAACCACCGCGCCCAGATGGGCTTCCGGGAATTTGGCCTGGAAGGTGGCCAGTTTATCAACGAAAACTTTGCTGGCCGCGCGCAGGGCATCCACGTCCCCTTTGACATTGGCTTCAATCCAAATCGCCGCGCGGCAATGTTCTGGCAAAATGCCACTCTGAACCTGAGACATCGCTCCTCCTGAAAAAAAGATGCCACGACAGCGTGGCATTGATGGCGGCTATTATACCTGGATTTCAGCGAGGCGGCTTGCTCAGGCGCAAATTACTGCTTCCAGATAATTTTGCTCACTTTCCACTTTTTCAGGGTGTCGTCAGACGGCATTAACCCTTCCGGACCGTTCCAGGTGCCGCTGAAAACGTAGCTGATGTGCTGGCTACCGTCGGCCTTACACTCGACCGCCACGCTGTCATCCGACGGCACACTGGCGCAGTGGCCAAACGCTTTTTGATACAGCTCGCCAAACGGCGTCCCCACTTTCACGCCACCCGAGGTCGGGATCTCTTCATCCATCACCGCAATGCGGTTGACCGTGCCGTTATCGCCGTTAATGACCATCGCTACCTTGTCGTCTTTCAACGCTTCGAAATAGCGCACAATGTTGCCGTTCTCGGTTTTCATGCCGCTGCGCAGGCGATAATCACTGCCGATGGCATCCTGAATGGCGTCCTGATCCAGCGCCGTCGCGGCGGTGATTTTGCCCACGCCCTGCTCGGTCACCTCCGTTGAGGAGCCAAACCAGTTCCACGGATAGGCCGCCGACCAGTTGATGGATGAGAGCGTGGAACAGCCGGTTAACGCCAGCGGAAGAGCGCATAAAAGTAAACGCAGCGATTTCATTGAGACGTCCTTACGTAATAAATCAACGCTTGTTGGAGTGCGGTATCGGCAAAAAGTGCCGTTTTAATCTGACTCTTGCGTAAAACAGGCGCGTAAACGGGGATTCGTGACCAGCCACAGCAGCGCGACAATATCCGCCACCACCAGCGCAATCCCGATACCGGAAAGCGGCTCGCCGTACAGCCAGAGCACGGGCTGCCAGACCAGGAGCACAACCTGCGCCAGGATCAACAGCCAGCGAAGCGCGCGCCAGAATCGCGGGAGAGCCTGCCGCCGACCGCTGCACAGGAACGCCAGAACCGCCGGTACACCGGGCAGCAATCCCAGCCAGAACGCATCGTGATCGGGATAAAAGAGATTCAGTAACGTATCGCCCTGCCCGCGCGACGCGCCAGCCATCACGAACAGCACCCAGGTTCTGGCCTGCAACAGCAGAACGCACCAGAACAAAAAAGGCAGACGCAGACGACCGTGAACATCATAGTCGCCAGGGTGGAATTCAGTACTCTTCATCTTCGATCAGGCGCTTACCCAGCGTCAGTACATCCGCGTGCTCGTAGCCCAGACGTTCATACATACCCAGCACCACGTCGTTATCTTCCCGGACCATAATCTGGATTTTCGGGCAGCCACGGGCGATCAGTTTCTTTTCCAGACGGTTAAGCAGCGCATTTGCAATGCCGCGCGCACGGTATTCCGGGTGCACGCCCAGATAGTAAGCCGACCCGCGGTGGCCGTCGTACCCGCCCATCACCGTCCCGACCACCTCGCCGTTAACCTCTGCGACGAGAAACAGACTGACGTCGTGATTCACCTTCCGCTCAATGTCCATTTCCGGATCGTTCCACGGACGCAGCAGATCGCAGCGCTCCCAAAGGGTGATCACCTCTTCGAAATCTTCCTGGCGAAAAACGCGTATCTCCATGGTATTAACCGCCTTTTCGGGTTCAAAAACAGTGATTATGGCGTGAACAGGGCATTTAGCCAATAACCGGGGAAAAACTCGCCAAAATTTGGCATAATGTCACTTTGTCACGTATTGAAATGAAAAGTAAAACATTTCTCAATAAGGAATGTCGTCACGCAAAACGCGATACGATATAACACCAGGACCCCAATTTTTACAATTCAGGCCGCATGAGCACATTCAAACCATTAAAAGCACTCACATCGCGTCGTCAGGTTCTCAAAGCGGGGCTGGCGGCCTTAACGTTAACGGGCATCGCACAGCAGGCTCAGGCAAAAGAAGAGAGCACGCTTAAAACCAGTAACGGACACAGCAAGCCGAAAACCAAAAAAGCGGGCGCAAAGCGTCTGGTCATGCTCGATCCGGGCCACGGCGGGATCGACACCGGCGCCATTGGCCGAAACGGTTCGAAAGAAAAACACGTCGTACTGGCAATTGCAAAAAATGTGCGATCGATTTTACGCAGCAATGGCATTGACGCCCGCCTGACGCGCACAGGCGACACGTTTATCCCGCTGTACGATCGCGTGGAGATTGCCCATAAGCACGGCGCCGACCTGTTTATGTCCATTCACGCGGATGGCTTCACAAACCCTTCCGCCGCAGGCGCGTCGGTGTTCGCCCTCTCCAACCGCGGCGCCAGTAGCGCGATGGCGAAATACCTCTCCGATCGCGAAAACCGGGCGGATGAAGTGGCGGGGAAGAAGGCTACGGATAAAGATCATCTGTTGCAGCAGGTGCTGTTCGATCTCGTTCAGACCGATACCATCAAAAACAGCCTGACGCTCGGCTCGCATATCCTCAAACGGATCAAGCCCGTGCACCGTCTGCACAGTAAAAGCACCGAGCAGGCCGCGTTTGTGGTGCTGAAGTCCCCGTCCATTCCGTCCGTGCTGGTTGAAACCTCGTTCATTACCAACCCGGAAGAAGAGCGTTTGCTCGGCACCACGGCGTTTCGCCAGAAGATCGCCAACGCCATCGCCTCCGGGGTCATCAGTTATTTCAACTGGTTCGATAACCAAAAAGCGCACTCAAGGAAACGTTGATGAAACCGAATGCACAGCTGGTCAAAACGTTCCTGATGCAGCTTCAGGACGCGATTTGCCAGAAACTGGCCGCCGCAGATGGCGGTGAATTCCAGGAAGATGCCTGGCAGCGCGAAGCGGGCGGCGGCGGACGCAGCCGCGTGCTGCGTAACGGCGGCATTTTTGAACAGGCCGGGGTCAACTTCTCCCACGTCCACGGTGATGCAATGCCAGCCTCCGCCACGGCGCATCGCCCTGAGCTGGCAGGCCGCTGCTTCGAGGCGATGGGCGTCTCGCTGGTGGTGCATCCGCATAACCCGTTTGTGCCAACCAGCCACGCCAACGTGCGCTTTTTCATCGCGGAAAAACCGGGCGCCGATCCGGTCTGGTGGTTTGGCGGCGGTTTCGACTTAACGCCCTACTATGGCTTTGAAGAGGACGCCGTACACTGGCACACCACCGCGCGCGATCTCTGTCTGCCGTTTGGTGAAGATGTTTACCCGAAATACAAAAAGTGGTGCGATGACTATTTCTATCTGAAGCACCGCGACGAACAGCGCGGCATTGGCGGGCTGTTCTTTGACGATCTCAACACACCAGATTTTGATACCGCGTTCAGCTTTATGCGCGCGGTGGGTGAAGGCTTTACCGACGCCTATCTGCCGATTGTCGAACGCCGTAAAAATACCGATTACGGGGTGCGCGAGCGTGAGTTCCAGCTGTACCGCCGCGGGCGCTACGTGGAATTTAACCTGGTGTGGGATCGCGGGACGCTGTTTGGCCTGCAAACCGGCGGACGCACGGAGTCAATCCTGATGTCGATGCCGCCGCTGGTGCGCTGGGAATACAGCTACGAGCCAAAAGAAGGCAGCCCGGAGGCTGCCTTGAAAGAGTTTATTCAGGTTCGGGAGTGGGTGTAACTGCCGGATGGCGCTGCGCTTATCCGGCCTACGAGTCCCGTAGGTCGGGTAAGCGAACGCGCCACCCGACACGCAGCGCTTACAGCGGCTGCGTTTGCGCCTCCACCACCGCCAGCGCAACCATGTTGACGATACGACGCACGGAAGCAATCGGCGTTAACACATGTACCGGTTTCGACACCCCCATCAGCACCGGCCCTACGGTCACCCCTTCAGAACTCGATACGCGCAGCAGGTTATAGCTGATACGCGCCGCTTCCACGTTCGGCATAATCAGCACGTTCGCCGAGCCTTTCAGCGGGCTGTCCGGCATACGTTCATTACGAATGCTCTCCACCAGCGCGGCGTCGCCGTGCATCTCGCCGTCAATCATCAGCTCCGGCGCGCGCTCACGCACCAGCTCCAGCGTCTGGCGCATCTTGCACGCCGCCGCGGATTTAGATGAGCCAAAGTTAGAGTGCGACAGCAGCGCCACTTTCGGCTCGATACCAAAGCGGCGCACGGTTTCCGCCGCCATCACGGTGATTTCCGCCAGCTCCTCTGGAGAAGGATCGTCGTTGACGTAGGTATCGGCGATAAAGGTGTTGCCGCTCGGCAGCAGCAGCGCGTTCATCGCCCCGGCAGTATGGACGCCCTCGCGATAGCCGAAGATCTCCTGCACCACGCTGAAGTGCTCATGGTACTCGCCGATGGTGCCGCAGATCAGCGCATCCGCCTCACCGCGGTGAACCATGATCGCGCCGATCACCGTAGTGTTGCTGATCACCGCCCGCTGCGCCTGCTCCTGCGTGATCCCGCGACGCTTCATGATCGAATAGTATTCGTTCCAGTACTCTTTGAAGCGCGGATCGGATTCGTTATTGACGATCTCAAAGTCGACGCCCGGCTTAATTTGCAGGCCCAGCTTCTGGATACGCATCTCGATCACGCTCGGACGACCAATCAGGATCGGTTTCGCCAGCCCTAAGGTGATCAGCTCCTGCGTGGCATGCAGCACGCGCGCCTCTTCCCCTTCCGCCAGCACCACGCGCTTCGCGTCGGCGCGCGCCTGGGAGAAGATCGGCTTCATAAACAGGTTGGTTTTGTAGACAAACTCGGTGAGTTTATCGACATAGGCATCGAAATCGTCAATCGGGCGCATCGCCACGCCGGAATCCATCGCCGCTTTTGCCACCGCGGGCGCGATCTTCACGATCAGACGCGGGTCGAACGGTTTAGGGATGATGTAGTCCGGACCAAAGCTCAGATCCTGATCGCCATAGGCGGAGGCCACCACTTCGCTCTGCTCGGCATGCGCCAGCTCGGCAATAGCGTGAACGGCGGCAAGCTTCATCTCTTCGTTGATTGCCGTGGCGCCAACGTCCAGCGCACCGCGGAAGATGAACGGGAAGCAAAGCACGTTGTTCACCTGGTTCGGGTAGTCGGAACGACCCGTACAGATGATTGCATCTTCACGCACCGCTTTCGCCAGCGGCGGCAGAATTTCCGGCTCCGGGTTCGCCAGGGCCAGGATCATTGGCGCGCGCGCCATCTTCTGCACCATCTCCTGGGTCAGCACTTTCGGGCCGGAACAGCCGAGGAAAATGTCCGCGCCGTCAATCACGTCCTCAAGCGTGCGTTTGCCGTCGTCTTCCACCGCATAGGCCGCTTTGGTTTCCGCCATGTTCGGCTCGCGGTCTTTGTAGATCACACCCTTGGAGTCGCAGACCACAATGTTGTGTTTCTGCATCCCCAGCGCCACCAGCAGGTTCATACAGGCGATGGCCGCTGCCCCTGCGCCGGACACCACCATGCGCACGTCGGAGAGATTTTTCTCCACCACTCGCAGGCCGTTCAGAATGGCGGCGGTGCTGATGATCGCCGTGCCGTGCTGGTCGTCATGGAACACGGGAATGTTCATACGCTCGCGCAGCTTCTGCTCGATATAGAAACATTCCGGCGCTTTGATGTCTTCCAGGTTGATGCCGCCAAAGGTCGGCTCCAGCGCCGCCACCACGTTGATAAATTTATCCGGATCCAGTTCGTCCACTTCGATATCGAAAACGTCGATACCGGCAAATTTCTTAAACAGAACGCCCTTTCCTTCCATTACCGGCTTACCGGCCAGCGCGCCAATGTTCCCTAACCCCAGCACCGCCGTACCGTTAGAGATAACGGCCACCAGGTTGCCGCGCGCGGTATATTTGTACGCTGCCAGCGGATCTTTTTCGATTTCAAGGCACGGAGCGGCTACGCCTGGCGAGTAGACCAGCGCCAGATCGCGCTGGGTCGCCAGCGGTTTGGTCGGGGATACCTGGATTTTACCCGGAACAGGAAACTCGTGAAAATCGAGAGCGCTCTGTTTTAACTGATCATCCATCTTGTTATTCCTTTCACGTTTCGGTCAAAAAGGGTGATGTTGACGTTCCTATGCACACCCTGGTGTGCCGCATAGTATCGCCGCAGGCAGGCTCCTAAACTTTGAAGGCTGCCAAACTCTCACCATTGCAGAATAAAAATTGTTATCAATTTATAACAACCATGTTACCCGTCTCAGGGGGCAATGCCTCCCCCGTCTGCTATGCTTTTTTGTTAAGTCCATCATGATTTTCTCAGAAGTGTGACCTAACGCACTCGACTAACTCTTTTATTTCCAAGGAGTAATTATGAACCAGCTAGACGGCATCAAACAATTTACCACCGTGGTTGCAGACAGCGGCGACATCGAGTCGATTCGTCACTACCAGCCGGAAGACGCGACCACCAACCCCTCGCTGCTGCTGAAGGCGGCTGGTCTTGCGCACTTTAGTCATCTGATTGATGACGCCCTTGCCTATGGCAAAAAGCGCGGGAAAACGCAGGAGCAGCAGGTCGCCGAGGCCAGCGACAAGCTGGCGGTCAATATCGGTGCGGAAATTCTTAAAAGCATACCGGGACGCGTCTCCACCGAAGTGGATGCCCGCCTCTCATTCGACCAGGAAAAGAGCATTAACAAGGCTCGCCGCCTGGTGGAACTCTACCAGGAGCAGGGGATCGATAAATCACGCATTCTGATTAAGCTCGCGTCTACCTGGGAAGGCATCCGCGCGGCGGAAGTGCTGGAGAAAGAGGGGATCCACTGCAACCTGACGCTGCTTTTCTCCTTTGCTCAGGCCCGTGCCTGCGCCGAAGCGGGCGTGTTCCTGATTTCACCGTTTGTCGGGCGTATCTACGACTGGTATCAGGCGAAACAGCCGATGGATCCGTATGTGGTGGACGAAGATCCCGGCGTGAAATCAGTGCGTAATATCTACGATTATTACAAGCAGCACCGCTACGAGACCATTGTGATGGGGGCCAGCTTCCGCCGCACCGAGCAGATCCTGGCGCTCGCGGGCTGCGACCGTCTGACCATCTCCCCTGACCTGCTGAAAAAGCTTCAGGAGAGTGAAGAGACGGTGATCCGCAAGCTGGTGCCGACCTCCACCGTCCTGCCAAAACCGAAAGCCATGACCGAAGCGGAATTCCGCTGGGAGCACAATCAGGACCCCATGGCCGTGGAAAAACTGGCGGACGGCATCCGTCAGTTCGCCGTCGACCAGCGCAAACTCGAAGATCTTCTCGCCGCTAAACTTTAACCTTGCCACGGAGTGAACTATGTCCCGTAAAGAGCTCGCCAACGCCATTCGCGCCCTTAGCATGGATGCCGTACAAAAAGCCAATTCCGGCCACCCTGGCGCCCCCATGGGTATGGCTGATATCGCCGAGGTGCTGTGGAACGACTTCCTGAAGCACAACCCAACCGATCCGACCTGGTACGACCGCGACCGTTTTATTCTTTCCAACGGTCACGCCTCGATGCTGCTCTACAGCCTGCTGCACCTTTCCGGTTACGACCTGCCGCTTGAGGAGTTAAAAAACTTCCGCCAGCTGCACTCTAAAACGCCGGGCCACCCGGAGATCGGCTACACGCCGGGCGTTGAAACCACCACCGGCCCGCTGGGTCAGGGGCTGGCGAATGCCGTCGGCCTGGCGATTGCCGAGCGTACGCTGGCCGCGCAGTTCAACCAGCCCGACCACGAGATTGTCGATCACTACACCTATGTCTTTATGGGTGACGGCTGTCTGATGGAGGGGATCTCCCACGAGGTTTGTTCTCTGGCGGGCACGCTGGGGCTGGGTAAGCTGATTGGCTTCTACGATCACAACGGCATCTCCATTGACGGGGAAATCGAGGGCTGGTTTACCGACGACACGGCGAAACGCTTTGAAGCCTACCACTGGCACGTGGTGCACGAGATCGACGGTCACGATCCTGAGGCGGTGAAAAAAGCGATTCAGGAAGCGCAGAGCGTGAAGGACAAACCGTCCCTGATCATCTGCCGCACCACCATCGGCTTCGGCTCGCCGAACAAAGCGGGCAAAGAAGAGGCGCACGGCGCGGCGCTGGGTGAAGAGGAAGTGGCGCTGACCCGCCAGAAACTGGGCTGGAAACACCCGGCCTTTGAGATCCCAAAAGAGATCTACAAGGCCTGGGATGCCCGTGAAACAGGTGAAAAAGCGCAGCAGGCCTGGAACGAGAAGTTTGCCGCCTACAAAAAAGCGTACCCGGAGCTGGCGGCCGAGTTTTCCCGCCGCATGAGCGGCGGCCTGCCGGAAGACTGGGAAGAGAAAACCCAGGCGCTGATTGAAAACCTGCAATCCAACCCGGCGAAAATCGCCACCCGTAAGGCGTCACAAAATACCCTGAACGCGATTGGCCCTGTCCTGCCCGAACTGCTGGGCGGCTCGGCGGATCTGGCGCCAAGTAACCTCACCATCTGGTCCGGCTCTAAATCCCTGAAGGAGGACATTGCCGGGAACTACATCCACTATGGCGTGCGCGAGTTCGGGATGACCGCCATTGCTAACGGCATCGCCCACCACGGCGGCTTCGTGCCGTACACCGCCACCTTCCTGATGTTTGTCGAGTATGCCCGTAACGCGGCGCGTATGGCGGCCCTGATGAAAGCGCGGCAGATCATGGTGTACACCCACGACTCCATCGGGCTGGGTGAAGATGGCCCGACGCACCAGGCGGTAGAGCAGCTGGCGAGCCTGCGCTTAACGCCTAACTTCAGCACCTGGCGTCCGTGCGATCAGGTTGAAGCGGCGGTGGGCTGGAAGCTGGCCGTAGAGCGTCATAATGGCCCCACGGCGCTGATCCTGTCGCGCCAGAATCTGGCGCAGATCGAGCGCACGCCGGAGCAGGTGAAAAATATCGCCCGCGGCGGGTACATCCTGAAAGACAGCGGCGGCAAGCCGGACGTGATCCTGATTGCCACCGGTTCCGAGGTGGAAATCACGGTGAAAGCGGCGGAGAAACTGACCGCCGAAGGTCACGCGGTGCGCGTGGTTTCCCTGCCTTCAACGGATATCTTTGATGCGCAGGATGAGACGTACCGCGAATCGGTGCTGCCTTCAAACGTCGCGGCGCGCGTGGCGGTTGAGGCAGGCATCGCTGACTACTGGTACAAATACGTCGGGCTGAAAGGGGCGATTGTCGGCATGAAGGGTTACGGTGAATCCGCCCCGGCCGACAAGCTGTTCCCGTATTTCGGCTTTACCGTTGAGAACGTGGTGGAGAAGGCGCTGAGCGTGCTGTAGTGCAGTCTTCGTGCCCGGTGGCGGCTTCGCCTTACCGGGCCTACGGTTTGAGGTGTTGTAAGCCGCCACCCGGCAAAACCCTACCTTGTGATCCACAGCGTGGGCCAGGCATCTGGCCCATTCCAGTTATCGCAGCTTGGCTCTTCCGCGTAGCGCACCAGGCGGAAACGCTGACCGTTAAAACGCCAGCGGGTCTGGATCCCGCAGTCGCCAATCCCGCGTCCCAGCGCCAGCGTGGTCAGCTCGCGCGTTTTTTCATCGAAGCTGGCATTCATCAGCTCCATGTCGCTACTCTGGCTGGACGGGGTAAACGGCAGGCGCAATCTCACGCTCCTGGCCGCAAAGGGTTTTTTACGCGACACCAGCCACGCCAGGTCGACGGTGTTGTACGCCCCCGCCTCACAGCTGATGATCATCAGCGCTTTGTCATCGGTCAACGCGGTCACGCGCACCTCACGCCGGTTCGGATCGAGCGAGCACTGGCTGTGGTTCATGCGCCAGGTACCGTAATCCAGCAGATCGTTGAGTTCGTTATGCGTCAGCGGCGTTGGCGTCGGGTTCACCACCGCCACCTTTTTTAATGCCGGCGCAGGCGGCACGCTCAGCGGTGGACTATCCCCTTTTTTGATCCATGCCGTTTCACTTCCGACGCGTTTTTGCTGGGCGTCGATAAACAGCAGTGCAGCTTTCAGACCGGCCAGGGAGATCGTCTGTTTCCCCCCGCGCAGGGTCAGCGCCTGCCCTTCCTGAATGGTTTTCAGAAACGTAGTGATGGTGCCCGTATCGTCTGTCTTAAGATGCCAGGGGGTTAACTGCCAGTGTTGCGACGTGAGTTTAAGCGGCGCATTGTCGAGCAGCAGGCGCGGGGCGATATCAGGCTCTTTCACCGGAGGCGCTGAAAGCCCACCGAGATCGATACGCAGGCTGGCGTCCGTTTTTGCCCCCGCACTACGGCTCAGCGTCATGACCAGTCCGCGATGTTCGCCGGTATTCCGCGCTACGCAGAAATTCTGGTTGTTGCAGGTCACCTGCCAGTCTGAAAAAGACTGCTGCGCAGGCGCAGCCCACACCAAAGGCGCGGGAAGCACGCAAATGAAGAAGAGAAGAAAAACGCAGTAGCGCATGAATGGCACAGCCCCGGAAACGAATAGGTCAATCTGGGGCGTATCTTCGTGCCCTGGGCGGGCTGGCTCAATCGGATTTATCGGATAGATTTATCTGAAATACAACTTATCACGCTACCGCCGCAGCGTTCATCAGGCCGCTGGTTTGCAGATATTGCAACAGGATCACCGCTTTACCGTCGCGGATCTCGCCGCGTTTCACCATGTCGACAGCCTGGGCGAAAGGCATCTCCAGCACTTCGATGTCTTCATCATCCACGCCGCCGCCCCGGTGCGTGCGCTGGGCATCGGTGTATTCCGCAACGAAGAAGTGGACCAGCTCGGTGACGCCGCCAGGGGACATATATAGCTCAAAGACTTTCTGCACCGCCCCCACTTCAAAGCCCGTCTCCTCAATGGCCTCTTTGCGGATACACACTTCCGGCTCATCGTCATCAAGCAGACCGGCACAGGATTCAATCAGACGCCCGTCCGCGTTGCCATTGACCCATGTTGCGATCCGAAACTGGCGGATCAGCACCACGCTTTGCTTTTCACGGTTATAGAGCAGAATCGTTGCGCCATTGCCCCGGTCGTAGACTTCGCGTTTGTGGCGAATGACATCCCCGTTCTTACGGGTCAGATCGTAAGTGATGTTACGCAGGACAAAGTAATTTTCAGAAAGGATTTTGTCTTTAATAACGGTAATGTTCAGGGACATACGGGCTCCACGGCAAAATGAGTCTGTTTATACTACGCCGTGATGCCCGCTTTGTCGCCCGTCTGCGTTAATGCATGCTGCGCGGCGGCACGCCAAGCCAGTCCATGATCCCCTGCGCGGCATGGCGCCCTTCTGCCATGGCGGTGACCACCAGATCCGCACCGCGTACCGCATCACCGCCAGCAAAAATCTGCGGATTCGAGGTCTGGTAGCGATAACGGCTCTCCACGGAGGCCCTGATACGCCCCCAGTCGTCGGTGTCGACGCCCTGCGCCTGAAGCCACGGCATGGCGTGCGGATTAAACCCAAACGCCATGATCACCGCATCCGCTGGCATCACAAACTCGCTGCCCGCCACCGGGACAGGGCGACGCCGCCCCTGCGCGTCCGGCTCGCCCAGACGGGTGCGCAACATCCGGATGCCGTTGACCTTGCCGTTGGCATCCAGCGTAAGCTCAATCGGCTGAACATTAAATTCGAACGCCGCCCCCTCTTCTTTGGCGTTTTTGACCTCTTTCTTTGAGCCGGGCATGTTGGCCTCGTCCCGCCGGTACGCGCAGGTTACTTTCGCCGCGCCATGTCGCAGCGCGGTGCGCACGCAGTCCATCGCCGTATCCCCCCCGCCCAGCACCACCACGCTTAACCCCTGCGTGTCGATAAACGGCTCGTCTGCGGCGGGTTCAAGGCCCATCACGTTCCGCGTGTTCGCCACTAAAAACGGCAGCGCGTCGTACACGCCTGGGGCGTCTTCGTGAGGGATACCCGCTTTCATGGAACGATAGGTCCCGACACCGATAAACAGGGCATCGTAGTCGTTTTGCAGTTGGGCCATCGACACGTCTTTTCCCACCTCGCAGTTCAGCTCGAAGCGGATGCCCATCGCGCTGAATATCTCTCTGCGCCGCGCTAACAGGGATTTATCCAGCTTGAAAGCCGGAATACCGAAGGTCAGCAATCCGCCGATTTCCGGGTGGCGGTCGTAAACCGTCACACCTACACCGCTGCGCACCAGCACGTCGGCGCAGGCCAGCCCTGCCGGACCGGCACCAATAACGGCGACACGCTTACCAACCGGCGTAACGTGGCTGACGTCTGGCGTCCAGCCCATCGCCAGCGCCCGATCCGAGATATACCGTTCGATATTACCGATGGTCACGGCACCAGAAGCATCACGCAGGGTGCAGGCGCCTTCACATAATCGATCCTGGGGACAGACGCGGCCGGTAATTTCCGGTAAACAGTTGGTCTGGTGAGAAAGCTCAGCCGCACCGGTGATATCCCCCGCCCTGACCCGCTCAATCCACTGCGGAATGTGGTTATGCAGCGGACAGGTCCACTCGCAAATGCTGTGCTCGCCACATTTCAGGCAACGGGATGCTTCGCGCTGCGCCTGTTCCGGGCGAAATGGCAGGTAGATTTCGTTAAAATGGCAGGCGCGCGCTTCAGGACTGAGCTTATCCGGCTCACCGCGCGCCGGGGTGTTTTGCATCTGCTGCCGTTTGGTTTGCGACGGTACGGACTGAGTCGCCTCGCTGTGCCACGGCAGCGCGTCCAGCCTTGCGCTGCGCTGTCGGCGCTGTTTAGCCAGGTTATCCAGTACGGCCGGGGTGGCGAGCGTGAGCACCTCCGCCGGGCAGTTTTCCACGCAGGCCGGGCCTTGCGGCCTTTCCAGACAGAGGTCGCATTTGTGCGCCGAGGCCTTTACGCTGTCGTTTTCCCGCGGGGTGACCAGCATGTCCATCGTGCCAAACGGACAGGCCACCACGCAGGCTTTACAGCCAATGCATTTTTGTTGATTGACCTGTACGCTGTCGCTGTGTTGCGTGATGGCCCCGTTCGGGCAGCTTTGCACACAGGGCGCGTTTTCACAGTGGTGGCAGGTCACTGGGCTTTTTCGCAAGCCAGAGGAAAGGACCGTAATGCGGGGATGAAAATGGCGCTCGCTCAGCACGTGCTGTTCCCCATTGTGCGCCATCACACAGGCGACTTCGCAGGCGCGACAACCGATACACTGCTGAGCATTGGCCATAATAAAACGATTCATAACAACACCTGTTTTTGGTTCAATAACCTTATTCTTTCTATTGTTATCGTATTTACCCACAGCGGCATGGCGACGCAATGTTCAAATGCCCAGGAAGACGAACTATTTCCAGTGAACCTGTGGCAGATCAATTTAATTCAGGAAGCTGATGAGTGACCGTTAAACGCCCCGTATCGGGAAGCCTGGCTCGGGCTTTCTTTTCGATGATTGTCTTGTCCGTTCTGATCAGCGCCATTGCGCTGGTGACACTCGCCAGCAGCCAGCGCGACGCCGAGGCGATTAACATCGCCGGTTCGCTGCGCATGCAGAGCTACCGCCTGGGCTACGAAATGCAGCGCGCCAGCCCGTCGCTGGCCCAGCACCGCGCGGTCTGGCAGAAAACCCTGAGCGCGCCTGCGTTGCAGAAGCTAAACCGCTGGTATGTGCCCGAGGACGTCAAACAGCGTTACCAGCAGCTGCACCTTGGCTGGCAGGAGATGGACAAACGCATCGCCAGCGGCGATACCGGGTGGTATCAGCACCACATTGAGGATTTCGTTGGCCGGATAGATGCCTTTGTGCTGGCGCTTCAGTACTACACTGAACATAAAATTCAGCTGGTGATTTTCATGTCGCTGACGGGCGGGCTGGGCATTTTGCTGCTGGCGGTATTCACCCTGCGGCGCATCCGACGTCAGGTTGTGCTGCCGCTGAATAATCTGGTGGCGGCGAGCGAGCGTATCGAACAAGGGCAATTCGACACCCCCGCGCCGGATACCGCGCTGCCCAACGAACTGGGCCAGCTTTCCCGCGCCTTCAACCACATGTCGGCGGAATTGCACACTCTGTATCGCTCCCTTGAGCACTCCGTTGCCGAAAAAACCCGCCACCTGAATGAAGCGCATCAGCAGCTCGAAATGCTGTTCAAATGCTCACAGGCGCTGAATACCGGGCAGATAGACAGCCACTGCTTCCGGCATATTTTGCAGATTGTGCATGACTATACGCAGATGAATTACCTGCAATTGCGCACCAGTGACGACTGGCAGCTGTGCGAAGGACAGGAATCGCCAGGCGAGAAAATGCACAACTTACCGGTGTTAATGCAGGACACGCTGTACGGTGAATTGCGCTGGCAGAGCACGACGGGCGATGTTCCGCTGCCGCTCATGGAAAGCGTGGCGACGATGCTGGGCCGGGGGCTCTATTTCAACCAGGCGCAGAAACATTATCAGCAACTGCTGCTGATGGAGGAGCGCGCCACCATCGCGCGCGAGCTGCATGATTCGCTGGCGCAGGTGCTCTCCTATTTGCGCATTCAGCTTACGCTGCTCAAGCATGCCGTGCCGGGCGACAATGCTCCGGCGCAGACCATCATCACGGACTTCTCCCGCGAGCTGAATAACGCCTGGCATCAGCTACGCGAGCTGCTCACCACCTTCCGCCTGACGCTCAATCACGCCAATCTACCTGCCGCGCTACAGGAGTCTCTCGACGGACTGCAAAGCCAGACCCGCGCGAAGCTGGTGCTCGACTGCCGTCTCTCGTCGCTGGCGCTGGACGCGCAAAAACAGGTGCACCTCTTACAGATTGTGCGTGAGGCGGTACTGAATGCGATTAAACATGCCGACGCCAGCGAGATCGTGGTCAGCTGCGTCACCACCGCGGACGGCACACACACGGTTACGATCCGCGACAACGGTATTGGTATTGGCGAGGCGAGTGAACCGCCGGGGCATTACGGGCTGAACATCATGCGCGAACGCGCGGGACGGCTCGGCGGGACATTACACTTTTCTCAGCCGCCACAGGGCGGGACACAGGTCAGCGTGACGTTCCGGACGCCTGCGGCGCAGGCTGAAAAATAGCGAGAAAGAAGGCGCGCTGAAAAAAGCGCATGATAATTTACATTATCTCCTTTATTTCTCCACGTTTGACCTGGGCCTTACCGCTAAAGTTAGGCGGACAATAGACAATAACAACGTGCTGCATAATGAGGTCACTTTTTCATGGCGAATTTTTTCATCGATCGCCCCATTTTTGCCTGGGTGCTTGCAATCCTGTTGTGTCTGACGGGTGTCCTGGCGATTGCATCACTTCCTGTTGAGCAATACCCCGACCTCGCGCCCCCTAACGTGCGTATCACGGCGAACTACCCTGGCGCCTCGGCACAGACGCTGGAAAACACCGTCACACAGGTTATCGAGCAGAACATGACCGGTCTCGATAACCTGATGTACATGTCCTCGCAGAGCAGCGCCACGGGCCAGGCGACGGTAACCCTGAGCTTTACGGCGGGCACGGATCCGGATGAAGCGGTGCAGCAGGTGCAAAACCAGCTGCAATCGGCCCTGCGTAAACTGCCTCAGGCGGTGCAGAACCAGGGGGTGACCGTGCGTAAAACCGGTGACACCAATATCCTGACCATCGCGTTTGTCTCAACCGATGGCTCGATGGACAAGCAGGACATCGCGGACTACGTCGCCAGTAATATTCAGGATCCGCTTAGCCGTATTAACGGCGTGGGTGATATCGACGCCTACGGCTCGCAATATTCCATGCGTATCTGGCTGGATCCCAACAAGCTGAACAGCGTGCAGATGACTGCCAAAGACGTCACCGACGCTATCGAGTCGCAGAACGCCCAGATTGCCGTGGGACAGCTGGGCGGTACGCCGTCCGTGGATAACCAGGCGCTCAACGCCACCATTAACTCCCAGTCCCTGCTCCAGACGCCCGAACAGTTCCGTAATATCACGCTGCGCGTGAATCAGGACGGTTCGGAAGTGCGTCTGGGTGATGTCGCGACCGTGGAAATGGGGGCGGAAAAATATGACTACCTGAGCCGCTTTAACGGCAATGCCGCCTCCGGGCTGGGGGTGAAACTGGCCTCCGGTGCTAACGAAATGGCGACCGCGCAACGGGTTCTGGACCGCCTGGATGAGCTGTCCCACTATTTCCCGCACGGACTGGAGTACAAAGTCGCTTACGAAACCACCTCGTTCGTTAAGGCCTCCATCGAAGATGTGGTGAAAACCCTGCTCGAAGCCATCGCCCTGGTATTCCTCGTGATGTACCTGTTCCTGCAAAACTTCCGCGCCACGCTGATCCCCACCATTGCGGTGCCGGTGGTGCTGCTGGGCACCTTTGCGGTGCTGTATGCCTTTGGTTACAGCATCAACACCCTGACCATGTTCGCCATGGTGCTCGCCATCGGCCTGCTGGTGGATGATGCCATCGTGGTGGTGGAAAACGTCGAACGCATCATGAGCGAGGAAGGGCTTTCGCCCCGCGAGGCCACGCGCAAATCGATGGGGCAAATTCAGGGTGCGCTGGTCGGTATCGCCATGGTGCTGTCGGCGGTATTTATCCCGATGGCGTTTTTTGGCGGCACCACGGGCGCGATTTATCGCCAGTTCTCGATCACCATCGTCTCTGCGATGGTGCTCTCCGTACTGGTGGCGATGATCCTCACCCCTGCCCTGTGCGCGACGCTGCTGAAACCGCTGCATAAAGGCGAACACCACGGTCAAAAAGGCTTCTTTGGCTGGTTTAACCGCATGTTCAACCGCAATGCGGCGCGCTATGAAGCGGGCGTGGGCAAGGTGCTGCACCGCAGTGTGCGCTGGCTGGTGGTTTATGTTCTGCTGCTCGGCGGCATGGTCTTCTTATTCCTGCGACTGCCAACCTCGTTTCTGCCGCTGGAAGATCGCGGCATGTTTATCACCTCCGTACAGTTACCAAGCGGCTCGACCCAACAGCAGACCCTGAAAGTGGTGCAGAAGGTTGAGAACTACTTCCATACCCAGGAGAAAGATAACGTGGTTTCCGTCTTCTCCACCGTCGGCTCTGGCCCTGGCGGTAACGGGCAAAACGTGGCGCGCATGTTTGTGCGCCTGAAAGACTGGGACCAGCGCGACAGCGATACCGGCTCCTCCTTTGCCATCATTGAGCGTGCAACCAAAGCGTTCAACAAAATCAAGGAAGCGCGCGTTTTCGCCAGCAGTCCACCTGCCATCAGCGGGCTGGGTAGCTCAGCCGGGTTTGATATGGAGCTTCAGGATCACGCGGGCGCCGGGCATGATGCGCTAATGGCGGCACGCGATAAACTGCTGGACCTGGCCGGAAAAGATCCGCAGCTCACCCGCGTTCGGCATAACGGTCTGGATGACAGCCCTCAGCTACAGGTGGATATTGACCAGCGTAAAGCGCAGGCGCTGGGCGTCTCCATCGACGACATCAACGACACCCTGCAAACGGCATGGGGCTCAAGCTACGTGAATGACTTTATGGATCGTGGCCGCGTGAAGAAGGTCTACGTTCAGTCTGCCGCGAAATACCGCATGCTGCCGGACGATATCAACCGCTGGTATGTGCGCAATAACACCGGCGGCATGGTGCCATTCTCGGCGTTCGCCACGTCACGCTGGGAGACCGGTTCACCGCGTCTTGAGCGCTATAACGGTTATTCGGCGCTGGAGATTGTCGGTGAAGCCGCGCCGGGCGTCAGTACCGGTACCGCAATGGACATTATGGAAAAACTGGTTCAGCAATTGCCGACCGGCTTTGGCCTGGAGTGGACGGCGATGTCCTACCAGGAACGGCTTTCCGGCGCGCAGGCGCCTGCCCTGTATGCCCTTTCGCTGCTGGTGGTGTTCCTCTGCCTGGCGGCGCTGTATGAGAGCTGGTCAGTGCCGTTCTCCGTGATGCTGGTGGTGCCGCTCGGGGTTATCGGCGCGCTGCTGGCAACCTGGATGCGCGGCCTGGAAAACGATGTCTATTTCCAGGTCGGGCTCCTTACCGTCATCGGGCTGTCGGCGAAAAACGCCATTCTGATTGTTGAATTTGCTAATGAGATGAATGCCAAAGGTCACGAACTGATGACCGCCACGCTGCACGCCTGTCGTCAGCGCCTGCGTCCGATCCTGATGACCTCGCTGGCGTTTGTGTTTGGCGTCCTGCCGATGGCCACCAGCTCCGGCGCTGGCTCCAGCAGCCAGCACGCAGTAGGGACAGGCGTGATGGGGGGAATGATTTCTGCGACGATCCTGGCTATCTATTTCGTACCGCTGTTCTTTGTGCTGGTACGCCGCCGTTTTCCGCTGAAGGATAAGCCGGAATAAGCCGTTCAAATAAAAAAAGGCGGCTTTACAGGCCGCCTTTTTATTGTGTGATTCTTTCACACTATGGTTATTTTAGTTAATTAAGTGCTCTTGCATTTCTTACCGGAAATTCATTTACGAAGCATGCCTTCGATAAAATCTTTCCAGTTCCCCAGTTCACGTTCAATCATAACAACCTCTCTTATTATTATGCGCATTCTACGAAAACGTATCATCATTGTGAAGCCACTTTAACCGATTGCTGTGATTGCGCCCCGGTGTACTGGTAGGTTTATGATCACTATGAGCGTTGCCGGGTAAATTTTATGTGACCTACAGCAATATTTTGAAATAGTCAGAAAAATGACATCATTTTTAATTTCCTCCTGAGTTTATTGGCTATTTTATCAGGCTGGACAACTATGCTTAAAAGATGAAAGACTATTCAGCTTACAACTGTTCGTTGAATTATGGAGAATTGTAAATCACGAAAAATTCCGAATGTGATATATTCCACTTAAGGATATATCTTCGAAAATATTGAACATTTAATCCACAAATGAACAAAAGGATTCACTATGGTTGTGATGTACGGCATTAAGAATTGCGACACGATCAAAAAAGCCCGCCGCTGGCTGGAAGCACACAATATCGACTATCGCTTCCACGATTACCGAGCCGACGGGCTTGACCCTGCGTTTCTCCATTCCGCCATCAACGAACTGGGCTGGGAAGCGCTGTTGAATACCCGCGGGACCACCTGGCGAAAACTGGATGAATCTCTCCGGGCCACGATCAACGACGCCGACAGCGCAGCCAGACTGATGCTTGAAATGCCAGCAATCATCAAACGCCCATTGCTCTGCAAGCCAGGTCAGCCTATGCTGCTGGGTTTCAGTGAAACCCTTTATTCAGATTTATTCGTTGAGGTGTAGTCTATGTCATGCCCGGTCATTGAGCTGACTCAGCAGCTTATTCGCCGTCCTTCCCTTAGCCCGGACGACGCAGGTTGTCAGGCATTAATGATTGAGCGCCTGCGTGCCATCGGTTTTACCGTAGAGCACATGGATTTTGGCGATACGCAGAACTTCTGGGCATGGCGCGGTCAGGGGGAGACGCTGGCGTTTGCCGGACATACCGACGTGGTTCCCGCAGGCGACGCAGACCGCTGGATCAACCCGCCTTTTGAGCCGACCATTCGCGACGGCATGCTTTTCGGACGCGGCGCTGCGGACATGAAAGGTTCCCTGGCTGCAATGGTCGTGGCGGCAGAGCGTTTCGTTGCCCAGCATCCGAACCATAAAAATCGTCTTGCGTTCTTAATCACCTCCGATGAAGAAGCCAGCGCCCACAACGGCACCGTGAAGGTCGTGGAGGCGCTGATGGCGCGCAACGAACGTCTGGACTACTGTCTGGTGGGCGAACCGTCCAGCACTGAAGTGGTGGGCGATGTGGTGAAAAATGGCCGCCGCGGGTCCCTGACCTGCAATTTGACCATTCATGGCGTGCAGGGTCACGTAGCCTATCCGCACCTGGCGGATAACCCGGTACACCGCGCCGCGCCAATGCTGAACGAACTGGTGGGCATTGAATGGGATAAAGGCAACGAATTCTTCCCACCAACCAGCATGCAGATTGCCAACATCAAGGCCGGTACCGGCAGCAACAACGTCATTCCCGGCGATCTCTTCGTCCAGTTTAACTTCCGCTTCAGCACCGAACTGACCGACGAGATGATTAAAGCGCGCGTGATTGCACTGCTGGAGAAATATCAGCTGCGGTATACCATCGACTGGTGGCTGTCTGGCCAGCCGTTCCTGACGCAGCGCGGTAAACTGGTGGATGCGGTGGTGAACGCCATTGCGCACTATAATGAGATTAAGCCACAGCTGCTGACAACGGGCGGCACGTCTGACGGACGCTTTATTGCCCGCATGGGCGCACAGGTTGTCGAACTGGGTCCGGTTAACGCGACGATTCACAAAATCAATGAGTGTGTGAACGCTGCCGATTTACAACTGCTGGCCCGCATGTATCAACGTATTATGGAGCAGCTCGTCGCCTGACGGGTGCTTACAGAGGATTAGCGAATGGACTGGCTTTCAAAGTACTGGTGGATTCTGGTGTTGGTGTTTCTGGTAGGCGTGCTGCTTAACGTGATTAAAGATCTCAAGCGCGTTGACCATAAAAAGTTCCTTGCCAACAAACCGGATCTTCCACCGCACCGTGATTTTAACGACAAGTGGGACGATGAAGACGACTGGCCGAAGAAGGACCAGAAGAAGTAATTGTACACACCCCTCACCCCCGGCCCTTCTCCCCAAAGGGGCGAGGGGTGTTTTGTTCCCTCTCCCCTTTGGGGAGAGGGTTAGGGTGAGGGGCAACTCACATAAACTCTACAATATCATCATCATTCGGCTTACCGCCGCTGAGCGCTTCATCAAAGTAGTGCTTCGGTACGGTATAGCGCAGATGATCGAGCGCAAACTGCATGCTGCGATCGTCAATGGCATGCCCCAGATCGTCCACGATATCCAGCGTTACATCCCCGCCTTCACGTATCAGCGCGTCCTGGGCAGCAACCGCATGCGAAAGCTCAATGACCCGATCCTCACCCCCATGAATGAGATGGATGGTGGTCTGCGTCGTCGCGCTTTGCGGTAACGTCGCGAAACGCCCGTTAAAAGCAATCACGCGGGACACCAGCCCGGGCTGCGCTTTTACGCTTTCCAGCGACATGATTGACCCCTGCGAGAAGCCAATCAGCGCCGTCGCGTCAGCCCCTACGCCGCTCTGCTGCTGCCAGTAACGCACGGTATCGATAAACGCAGGCATAACGGCATCAATACGCGCCTGACGGTTCTCCTCCGTCACGCCTTCGACGGAGAACCACTGGCGCCCGTTCGGACCGCACGGCTCCACGCCACCGATGCTGACGATAAGTGCTTGCGGGAAAACGGGTGCAAACCAGCTGCCAATCTGTCCCATATTGACGGCATTGTCGCCCACGCCATGAAACAGAAGCAGTAACTGTTTAGCCGGTGTATCCGGACTTTGCACAACAAAATGGTCATGTTTCATGGCGATCTCCTTAATTGATGAGCAGGATTTTACGCCTCTGCGGGGTAATGACCATGCCACTTTACTGAAGAAGTCATTGAAAAAATTGCCATTGCAAAATGTCGGCTTTCAACTGCCGGGAACGGGGATAATCAAGCCTTTCAAGCGCGTGAGCGGTTTCCTCGCGTAGCTTCGCCAGCAACGCTTTCTGCCCAAAATCGTGCGTATTCCCTTCCATTTTCCCGCGCAGTGTCGGGAGAGGCATATCCACGGCTGACAACAACCGCGTCAGCGCCGCAACCGAAGTTGAAAACGCCCGGTGAGCAAAAGCAAACCCCGCCAGCTCCAGCCAGTCGTCACTATTAAGGGTAGCTTCCCACGCATCCGTCACCGGGATCTTTTCACCATTCCAGGCCGACAGGACGCGCATATCACGACATAAACGCTGATGCGCCTGCTCGCAGAGCTGACGCCCCGCCTCGCTCAGCGGCAGCAACGCCATCGCCGTATAGCACCCGCTGCTGGCTTCCCGGTGGCTGCCCATTCGCACCAGCACAAAGCCGCACTGCTGCCAGAAACGCCACAGTTCGTGGGTGTAGCCAAAGCTGACCGAGAGGTAATCTTCACCGCTGGCGCTGCGGATCAGCCGCTGGCCGATGCCTTCCCGTTGACGATGGGGATGAACCGCAATGCGGCTGACGCGTCGGCCTTTCAGCGTCGCGGCGAGAGGCGATCCGCCGTGCGCCGCCAGCGACTGCGCCACCAGATTTCCACGTGGCCGACGAAAGCCCGCCCATACCGCGCGGCTAAGTTGAGGGGTGAGTCCCCCCTCCTCCACCAGCCAGAGCGCACCCGTGATATCCACACCCGCGTGTGCAACCGCAAAATGCTGGCCGGGGGCGTCCATCATCCGGCGTAAATCGAGGGGTGACGTGCGGTAGTGCGCGGCACACAGCAGCTCATACACGCTTGCCACGCGCGCCGGATCGCTCTCCCACATCTCAGGCGCCAGCGAAGTTAACCGCACCTCTCCTTCCGGTTTGTGGTCGAGGAGCGCATCGTCGAACAGCAGCGCGTTCGCCACTATCCGCTCAAGCGGACATCCGGCAGCCCAGCGAATGGGAGTGGATAAGGTATATCGCCGCAGCCCGCTGAAATGGGCGCAAAACTTCAGCAGAAATCCCCTGCCTGTGCCCTCATAACCCTGAACCGTGGTGGTCAGCAACACGCGGGGAAAGCGCGACGCCAGCTTCTCGAGCAGCGGGCCGGGGATGGCGGCCGCCTCATCGACAATCAGCCAGTCAGCTTCTGTGGTGGAGGCCAGCAGCGCATCCGGGGCCATATAGTGAAACTGTTCCCCGGCGAAACGCGCGATGACATCCGTCGCCCCTTTTGCCGGTGCCGTCACTACTGCACTCCCCTGAATGCCGTTGAGCAACATGCCCGCCAGCGCCGATTTTCCGCGTCCGCGCGGTGCCGTGACGGCGGCCACGCCCGCAGGCATGGTCAGAAGGGCGTCGAGGATCTCAGCCTGCTGGCGCTGCGGCTCACCGCTGGCGGGCTGCCAGGCAGGTAAATTCGGCGTAACGGGAAGGGAAAGAGGACGATGTTGATGCCAGACGATGGCATCCGCATCGGCGGCAAGCGTCCGGCAAAAATGGTGAACGAAGTGCGGGGTGGCGATCGGCTCCGCGCTGTCGCTCCAGCGTAGAGAATCCGCGTCGGGCCTGTTAGCCCAGACGGAAAACGGCGGCACCAGCAGCACCAGAAGGCTTCCGGCGCGCAGGGTCCCGCTGAGGGCGGCGAAGGCCGAGACGTCAAACCCGCGACGCGCGTCAAAAACCGCGTGCAGGTATTCACGTCCCAGCAGGCCGCTGATGGCCTTGGAGGGGTTTTCCTCCAGCCACAGCCAGTCTCCGGGTAACGTATTTCGCAGGATAATCGCCTGGCTTAACGTCCACGGTTCATCGCCGCTGAGCACCACCAGCCGACGGTGCCCGGTACGCTGAAGCTGGTTAACCAGCTGTTCAAACCCCAGCATCACATAGCTTTGCCGAAGGTATTACACTGTGACGGATTGCCGCTGTCGAAGCCACGCTTAAACCAGCTATAGCGCTGCTCTGAGGTGCCATGCGTGAAACTGTCCGGCACAACGCGCCCCTGGCTCTGCTGTTGCAGGCGATCGTCACCAATCGCCTGCGCGGCATTCAGGGCCTCTTCCAGATCGCCTGTTTCCAGTACGCCCTGCTGCTGCATGCTGTGCCCCCAGACGCCAGCGAAGCAGTCGGCCTGAAGCTCCATGCGTACGGACAGACGATTCACCTCCGCCTGAGAAGCATTCTGCTGCATCTGGCGCACTTTTGGCTCAATGCCGAGCAGCTTCTGCACGTGGTGGCCGACTTCATGCGCGATCACGTAGCCCTGGGCAAAATCGCCGTCAGCGCCCAGCTTGCTTTTCATGTCGTCATAGAAGGAGAGATCGATATAAACGGTGCTGTCCGCCGGGCAATAGAACGGCCCCATAACAGACTGCCCGGTGCCGCAGCCGGTACGGGTTGCGCCACGGTACATCACCAGTTTTGGCGGCTGATAAGTCCGCCCCATTTTCTCGAACTGCTGACTCCAGGTATCTTCGGTCGTCGCGAGAATAACGGACGTAAATTTCGCCGCTTCATCTTCATTCGGGCTGATGGAGCGCTGAGAATACTGCTGCTGTTGCCCGGTTTCACCGGTCATCAAACCTGTCAGGTCGACGCCGTAGTAGCCCGCCACCAGTACGACGACCAGCAGAATAATACCGCCCTTGCCGCTGGGTAGACGAAAACCAGGCCCGCCCATAGACGGACCACCGCCACCACTGCTGCGTCTGTCTTCTACGTTGTCACTTTCACGACGCCCTTGCCAGCGCATAAACACCTCGAACTATTCCATTTATAATAGCTATGATCGTAGGCGGTTAATGAAAGGATTACCATAGTAAACAAGGATAAGACGCCAAAGGATGCCAACATCCTTTGGCAAATGCGCAGTTTAGTCGAGCTTAACGCCTAAACGGTGAGCAACCGCTTCGTACGCTTCGACCACCCCACCCAGGCTCTGGCGGAAACGGTCTTTATCCATTTTATCCAGCGTCTCTTTGTCCCACAGGCGGCTGCCGTCCGGCGAGAACTCGTCGCCCAGCACCACTTCGCCTTTGTACAGGCCGAACTCCAGCTTGAAATCGACCAGGATCAGGCCCGCGTCATCAAACAGCTTTTTCAGTACGTCGTTGGCTTTGTAGGTCAGTTCCTGCATGCGCGCCAGGTTCTCTTTGCTTACCCAGCCGAAGGTTTCGCAGTAGGATTCGTTGACCATTGGGTCATGCATGGCGTCGTTTTTCAGGAACAGATCGAACAGCGGTGGATTCAGTTCGATACCCTCTTCAATGCCCAGACGCTTCACCAGGGAGCCTGCGGCACGGTTACGGATCACGCACTCAACCGGCACCATATCCAGTTTTTTTACCAGACATTCCGTATCGGACAACAACGCTTCCATCTGAGTCGGGATACCGGCTTCGGCCAGTTTGGTCATAATGAAGTGGTTGAACTTGTTGTTCACCATGCCCTTACGATCGAACTGCTCAATGCGTGCGCCGTCTCCTGCTGACGTATCATTGCGGAATTCGAGCACCAACAGGTCCGGGTTTTCCGTGCTGTATACGGTTTTCGCTTTGCCACGATACAACTCAGCTTGCTTCTGCATCTTCATTACTCCTGGTGTGATGATTTGTATTCAAAACTGGCCATATTATGCCACGCACACGTTTGCGTGGCACGAAAATAAAAAGGGCGGGATTAACCCGCCCTCGTATTTATTTGCTGAATGCGGCCTGGAAGGCAGCGACCAGCGCATCGTTCTGCGCCTGGGTCAGCGTGTGTCCTTTCGGATCGATAAATTGCAGACTACTGCGGTTATCGAGGTCGCCAACCTGGATTTTGTAGTCACCGGAAGGCAGCTGTGGATCGCTTGCCCCCAGCTCCTGCCAGGCGCTATCAGACAGCGGCTTATAGGTCGCTGTGATGCTGCCCGTTGAACGGGTGCTGTCGGTCACCTTCATGCCCACTTTTTCAAGCGTAGCTGGCAGACGCTGCCAGGTCTGGTTAAACGGCGCACGCACCACCAGCATTGGCAGGCCGGTATCGTCTGCACCGCTCTGCACGTCAAACGTTGAACCGTTACGGTTCTGCGCGGCGTTTGCGGCATCGGTGGCGTTCTTATCCAGACCCGCTGCAATCACGTTCAGCATTTCGGTGCTGTAGCGCTGCATGGCGGCCGGATCGGCAACAGGTTTACCCGCCTGCTCAAGATTCAACAGCTTAACGGTAACCGCCTGCTGATAACCCTGCGGCTTAACGGAGACTTGATAACGACCACGGTACTGCTGGTCTTCATCGAGACGGTTCCACTCAATCCAGTCGGTGGTTAAGGTCTGGCTGGCGTCGTCGCGTTTATCAATCGTATAGTTTTTCGACTGAATGACGCTCACGACCTGCGGCCACAGCGTGGTACCGCGTGCGCTTTCCACCAGCAGAGAGGCGGTATCACCGGTGAACTGGGTACGCGCACCGCTCACCAGCGCCAGAGGCTGAGCTGGCGGACGAATATCGAGCGCTTTACCCACCAGGCCGCTGCCGTTCGTAACCGGAATATTATAATCACCGTTCTGGATCGGCAGGATCATGCCGGCAGGCGCGTGAAGTTCAGCAAGCGGCGGCGCATCCAGATAGGATTCATCACCGCTCACCTGGCGCTTGTAGCGCGAGTCTGAACTACAGGCAGCGAGGAGCATAACAAGCGAAACACCCGCAACCTTCGCCAGGCGCGACTTCTGTACTGAATAAGCCATCAAATCTCCCTAAACTTTACAGCAAACCGGCATGCTTCAGCGCGCCAGCGACAATTTCACGACCGTGGTCGGTAATCGGTGTCATTGGCAGACGCAGCGTGTCGGTTGCTACAAGCCCCAACTCCTTACATGCCCATTTCACTGGGATCGGATTGGGTTCGACAAATAATTTATTGTGCAACGGCATCAGACGCTGATTAATCACGCGAGCTTCATCAAAGTGACCGGCTGCGGCCAGTTTGCACATGTCAGCCATATCGCGCGCCGCCACGTTCGCCGTCACGGAAATCACGCCGTTACCGCCGAGCTGCATAAAGTCCAGCGCGGTCGCATCATCACCGCTCAACAGGATAAAGTCGTCTGAAACCAGCTCTTTGATCTGATGAACGCGGCTTAAGTTCCCTGTCGCCTCTTTAATCCCGATAATATTTTTTACTTTCGAGAGACGGCCAACGGTTTCCGGCAGCATATCGCAACCGGTACGGGACGGCACATTATACAGAATTTGTGGCAAGTCAGTATGTTCAGCGATGGCTTTGAAATGCTGGAACAAACCTTCCTGGGTAGGACGGTTGTAGTAAGGGGTCACCGTCAGACAGCCAACGATGCCGCTGTCGTTAAAACGCTGAGTCAGGCTAATCGCCTCTGCCGTTGCGTTTGCGCCCGTACCTGCGATGACCGGAATACGCCCGTCAGCCAGCTCAAGGGTCAGCATCACAACGTCGCCGTGCTCTTCGTGGCTCAGCGTTGCGGATTCACCGGTAGTCCCTACCGAAACGATCGCCGAGGTTCCGTTGGCGACATGGTAATCAATGAGCTTCTTCATGCTTGACCGGCAGACATTACCTTTTTCATCCATCGGTGTAACAAGCGCGACAATACTTCCCGTGAACATGAGCCATCCTCTGTGCGAACAAGAGCCTCAATGTTACGTTTGGAACTGTAATAAAAGCAAGCGACCTGAGGCTCTCAGGCGGTTGTATGCATGTTTTTTTTATGCTTTCCTTAGGAAGACTTAACCACGCAAAGGAAGAACAGGTTTGACAACCTCATCACAACATTACCTGGTTATCACTGCGCTGGGTGCTGACAGGCCGGGTATCGTGAATACCATCACTCGCCACGTGAGCAGCTGCGGCTGCAACATCGAAGACAGCCGGCTGGCTATGCTTGGCGAAGAGTTCACGTTTATTATGCTGCTTTCCGGAACATGGAATGCCATTACCCTCATCGAATCTACCCTGCCGCTGAAAGGCGCAGAGCTGGATTTACTGATTGTGATGAAGCGCACCACCGCGCGTCCGCGTCCGGCTCTGCCTGCCACGGTCTGGGTACAGGTTGAAGTGCCTGATTCACCTCATCTGATTGAACGTTTTACGGCGCTGTTTGACAGCCATCAGATGAACATTGCCGAACTGGTTTCCCGCACGCAGCCGGGCGATGAGAACGCAATCCCGACGCTGTTTATACAAATTACCGCACACAGCCCTGCCTCGCAGGATGCGTCAAATATCGAGCAAGCGTTCAAAGCCCTCTGTACAGAATTACACGCGCAAGGCAGTATAAGCGTCGTCGATTATTCGCAGCACGAACAGGATGGAGTTGAGTAATGAACCCACTGAAAGCCGGTGATATCGCACCGAAATTTAGCTTACCGGATCAAGACGGCGAGCAAGTAAATTTGACCGACTTCCAGGGACAGCGTGTTCTGGTCTATTTCTACCCGAAAGCCATGACCCCGGGCTGTACCGTACAGGCCTGCGGTTTACGCGACAACATGGATGAGTTGAAAAAGGTCGGCGTGGAAGTGCTGGGCATCAGCACCGATAAGCCAGAGAAGCTGTCACGTTTTGCGGAAAAAGAGCTGCTGAACTTCACGCTGCTTTCCGATGAAGACCACCAGGTTTGCGAGCAGTTTGGCGTCTGGGGTGAGAAGTCCTTTATGGGCAAAACGTACGACGGTATTCACCGCATCAGCTTCCTGATTGGCGCTGACGGTAAAGTTGAGCACGTGTTTGATGATTTCAAAACCAGCAACCACCACGACGTGGTGTTGAACTGGCTGAAAGAGAACGCGTGATAATTTTAGTGCCGGGTGGCGCTGCGCTTACCCGGCCTACATTCCGCGTGTAGGTCGGGTAAGGCGAAGCCGCCACCCGACTACAACGACTTCTCTTCCACCGCCGGCACATCCGGCCACGCATGCACCACCGCTTTAATCAGCGTCGCCAGCGGAATGGCGAAGAACACGCCCCAGAATCCCCACAGCCCGCCGAAAATCACTACCGATAAGATAATCACCAGCGGATGCAGGTTAACTGCTTCGGAGAACAGCACCGGCACCAGCAGGTTTCCGTCCAGTCCCTGAATAATCAGGTATACGGCGAAACAGCTCCAGAATTCCGTACCCAGACCAAACTGGAACAGCGCCACCCCCACCACCGGAATGGTCACCACAAACGCGCCGATGTACGGGATCAGAACCGAGAATCCGACCAGTACCGCCAGCAGCAGCGAATAATTCAGCCCGAAGATCACAAAACCAATCCAGGTCGCCACGCCCACCACAATCATCTCCAGCACTTTGCCGCGAATGTAGTTGGTGATCTGCTGGTTCATCTCCTGCCAGACCTGCCCGGCGAGACCACGATTGCGCGGCAGCACGCGGCGCACCGCGTTCAGCATCTGCTCTTTATCTTTGACCAGGAAGAACACCATTAACGGAACAAGCACCAGATACACCGCCAGGGTCAGCAACCCCACCAGTGAAGCCAGAGAGTATTTCACCACCGAGTCGCCCATGGTCATGATGCGGGCGCGCATGTTTTCGGCCATCGCATCGATGATCCCCGCGTCCATCAGCGCAGGATAGCGGCGCGGCAGCGTAGCGGCAAAATCGGACAGTTTATTCAGCATGCCGGGCATATCGCGGATCAGGTAGATCCCCTGTTGCCAGGCAACAGGCAGCACCACGAAGGACATCAGCAGCAGAATACCGACAAACAGCACCAGCACAATGCTGGTCGCCCAGCGGCGTGAACAGCCGATATGTTCCAGACGCGCGGTGGGCCACTCCAGCAGATACGCCAGCACAATCGCCACCAGCAGCGGTGCCAGAAGGCCACTAAAGAAAAACAGAATACCGAATCCGGCAACCAGAATGACCAGCAAAGCAATGGCTTCCGGGTCGCTAAACCGACGCCGATACCACTGCATTAACATTTCGAGCATACAACCCTTCCCTGAATCGAATGGCGGGAGTGAGACGGTGAATTGTATCTAACTGTCACAAAAAAGACTTTCCTTTTTGTATCACTGTCAGGTTTCGCAAAACCCTGATGAATGGGATTTTCTTCATCTCTTAACACGGCTACACTCGCAGAGCAGCGGAGATGAACGTTATGCGGGTTCATCGGTCAAATTAGCACATCCAAAATATAGGACAGTGGTTATGTTCAGGCAGTTGAGAAAAACACTGGTTGCGACACTGATTGCCGCCGTGACGGTGGGTCAGGTGTTGCCCGCTTTCGCTGACTCGTCCGATTCATTGCCGGACATGGGCACCACGGCAGGAAGCACGCTCTCCATCGGCCAGGAGATGCAGATGGGGGATTATTACGTACGCCAGCTCCGCGGCAGTGCTCCGCTGATCAACGACCCATTGCTGGTGCAGTACATCAACGGTCTCGGAATGCGACTGGTGGCGCACGCAGACTCGGTAAAAACGCCCTTCCACTTCTATTTAATCAATAACGACGAAATCAACGCCTTCGCCTTCTTTGGCGGGAACGTGGTGCTGCATTCGGCGTTGTTCCGTTATTCCGATAACGAAAGCCAGCTGGCGTCCGTCATGGCGCACGAAATTTCGCACGTCACCCAGCGCCATCTGGCGCGTGCGATGGAAGATCAGAAGCGTAACGCCCCGCTGACCTGGGTGGGCGCGCTCGGCTCTATTCTTTTGGCGATGGCCAGCCCGCAGGCCGGGATGGCGGCGCTTACCGGGACGCTGGCAGGAACGCGTCAGGGGATGATCAGCTTCACCCAGCAGAACGAGCAGGAAGCAGACCGCATCGGCATTCAGGTTTTACAGCGCTCCGGCTTTGACCCGCAGGCCATGCCGAGCTTCCTGGAAAAACTGCTCGACCAGGCACGCTACTCGTCGCGCCCGCCTGAAATTCTGTTGACCCACCCGCTGCCGGAAAGCCGTCTCTCGGATGCGCGTAACCGTGCCAACCAGATGCGTCCGGTGGTCGTGCAGTCTTCGCAGGATTTCTACATGGCCAAAGTGAGAACGCTTGGCATGTACAACTCCGGACGTAATCAGCTCACCAGCGATCTGCTGGACGCGCTGGCGAAAGGCAACGTGCGCGAGAAGAACGCGGCGCAGTATGGTCAGGCGCTCCAGGCGATGGAGGCCAGCAAGTACGATGAAGCACGTAAAGCGCTGCAACCGCTGCTGGCGTCGGCGCCTGACAATCCATGGTATCTCGACCTCGCCACCGATATCGATCTGGGACAGAAAAAAGCGACCGATGCGATCAACCGCCTGAAAGGGGCGAAAGACATTCGCAACAATCCGGTATTGCAGCTTAACCTGGCGAACGCCTACTTACAGGGTGGCCAGCCCGGTGAGGCGGTGACCATTCTTAACCGCTACACCTTTAACAATAAAGACGATCAGAACGGCTGGGAGCTGCTCGCCCAGGCCCAGGGGCAACTGGGTAACCGCGATCAGGAGCTGGCCGCACGTGCGGAAGGTCTGGCGCTGGCGGGTCGTCTCGATCAGGCCATTTCCCTGTTGAGCAGCGCCAGTTCGCAGGTGAAGCTCGGCAGCCTGCAACAGGCCCGCTACGATGCGCGAATTGACCAGTTGCGCGGCCTGCAACAACGCTTTAAGCCGTACGAGAAGATGTAATCAAGGAGAAGTCATGACAGACGCGGTAAAAATTTACCATAACCCTCGCTGCTCCAAGAGCCGCGAGACGCTGAATCTGCTGAAGTCTAACGGCATCGAGCCGGAATTGGTGCTGTATCTGGAGACGCCGCCGGATACGCAGACGATCCGCCAGCTGCTGAAGATGCTGAACATGGGCAGCGCGCGCGATCTGATGCGTCAGAAAGAAGATCTGTATAAGTCGCTCAATCTGAACGATACAACTCTCACAGAAGATCGGCTGATTCAGGCGATGGTCGACAATCCAAAGCTGATTGAGCGCCCGATTGTGGTGGCGAACGGCAAGGCGCGTATCGGTCGTCCGCCGGAAGACGTGCTCAAGATCGTCTAATCATTACGCCGCAGCGCTTCCAGAAACGCCTGCGGCGTACTCTCCCCCAGTTTTTTCTGTGCTTTTCCGCTGTTATAAAACTCGCACAGCTGGATCAACAGCTCTCCCGCCGGTTCACTATTGAGCCGGGGAATGATGTCGCGTAACGGCGGGGCAACCTGCACGGCCAGGTTTTGCTGCGGATGCACTTTCACGCTGACCCTGTGCCCCGGCAACGTCACCGCCAGCCCAAAAGTCTCAACAGATTGAATATCAGCCGGACACGCTTCCAGCACCTCGTTTGTCCAGTGGGTCAATAGCTGCGGCGATACACCGGCATAAAGCCGGGCGTAGCACCAGCCGCTGACGGGTTCACGCGCCCAGAGCAGGTGTTGCTCCCCACCGTCGTCCATATGCAGCGACAGTGGCAGATGATGCAGGAACAGCTTCTGCGGCACGATACCAGCCTTCAGCGCCTTTTTGCCCTGCAACGACGCGCCCTTTTGTTTTGCCGAAGCCGGTTTGAGGTAGCGGTTCAGGGTTGCGCGGGAAACGGCGATCCCGAGTCCGTCATTCACTAACAGCAGCAGTTCATCCAGCGGTGCCCCGGTGATATCCCGCAGGGCATTTATCAGTGCTGCCTGCTCTTGTCTCAGTGCTTTGTGTATCACTTTTGGCGTAGTGTGGTTATCCGAAACCTGGTCGCGGTTGCGCCAGCGCCTGACGGTAGTCACCGAGATCCCCAGCTCAAGCGCAAGCTCTCTGTCGCTTTTATCTGACTGCTGAAGATAGCGACGGATACGCGGCGTGGTGGTGGCGTTGGCATGCAGTTTGATTTCCATCGCGTAACTCTCCGAAACCAATCTTATGAGATTTATTGTGCAACAGCGAACGCTTTGTGACCGATTTCACCTTTCGCTCGTCACGCTTCACTGATAATCCACAGACATAACATAAACAACACCTCTCAATCTTGTACGGAGTTCACAATGAACAATGTTCTGGGATTTCTTGAAGCAAAACTGATGCCGCTGGCGGCGAAAACGGCCCAGCAGCGTCATCTTGGGGCCATTCGTGGGGCCTACGTTTCATTCATGCCGTTTATCATCGTCGGCTCTATACTGCTGGTGATCTCCTCCTTCCCTAACCAGGCCTATCAGCAGTTTATGTCTCATGCCTTTGGTGAGAGCTGGAGCGCGATTATTGAAATTCCATTCAACGCGGTGTTCTCGACCATGTCGCTGTTTATCAGCTTCCTGGTGGCCTACCGCCTGGCCGAGCATTATGGTGAAGACCGCATCTCCTGCGGCATCCTGGCGCTGGTCGCGTTTCTGATCCTCACGCCCTTTATCAAAGTGGCGGAAAACGGCGGCATTACCGTGATACCGGTGGAGTGGATTGGCTGCAAAGGACTGTTCGTGGCGATGATCGGCTCGCTGCTGTGGACAGAACTGTTCTGCTGGCTGAAGCGCAAAAAGCTGGTCATCAAAATGCCGGACGGCGTGCCTCCTGCGGTGCAGGAGTCCTTCGCGGCGCTGATCCCGGCCCTGCTGGTGATGATTCTGGTGCTGGGCATCCGCATCATCTTCGAAAACACCCACTACAACACTATCCATCAGTTTATCTATGAGGTGGTCGCCACGCCGGTGCGCCACTACGGCACCTCTTATTTCGGTGCGCTGATGACCGTATTCAGCATCACCATTCTGTGGTCAGTGGGCATTAACTCCGGTTCGATGATCAACGGCATTATTCGTCCGCTGTGGATGGAAAACCAGACCGACAACATTGCCGCGATTCAGGCGGGAACGACACCGCCGCACATCATTACCGAACAGTTTTTTGACATGATCTGGATGGGCGGCGCGGGCGCCACGCTGTCGCTGGTGATAGCGATGCTGATTTTCGCCCGCAGCAAAAATATGCGCGAAGTGGCGCGCCTCGGCGCCGGGGCTTCGGTATTTAACATCAACGAGCCGATTCTGTTTGGCCTGCCGGTGATCATGAACCCGATCATGCTCATCCCGTTCAACCTGGTGCCGCTGGTGCTGGTCACCGTGCAGTATCTGGCGATGAAAATTGGCGCGGTTGCCGTCACCACCGGGGTGTTTATTCCCTGGACGCTGCCGCCGGTTATCAGCGGCTTTATCGTCACCGGACACCTGAGCGGCAGCGTGATGCAGCTTATCAACCTGCTGATTGGCGCCATGCTGTACCTGCCTTTCATGCGTATCGTGGATAAACAGTACCGCGCCGCGGAACTGACTCCCGCTACGCAACCCGACACCACCCTTGCAAAACAGGAGTAAAGCATGTGGGGAATTATCGCTACCTGGCGAATGGCGCTTGAAGGCGTAACGGAGTCCGCATCTGCCCTGGCGGCAGGGAAACCGGTCGCGACGGCGGTTGTTGATGCCGTCGCTGCCGTGGAGGACTTTCCGCTGTATAAATCCGTCGGCTACGGCGGCCTGCCGACCGAGAACGGCGAGGTGGAGCTGGACGCGGCCTATATGGACGGCGACACGCTGGCGTTCGGCGCCGTGGGCAATCTGGTGGATATCGCCAACCCGGTGCGCGTGGCGCACGCGCTTAGCCGCCAGCGTTATAACAGCCTGCTGGTCGGCCAGGGCGCGCGCGAATGGGCGCTGAGCCAGGGCTTTGCCGACAAAACCATGCTCACGGATCGGGCCATGCAGCACTACCGCAAGCGCTGCCGCGAGACGCTGGACAAGGGGTTAAGCCCCTACGACGGACATGACACTGTTGGTATTATCGGCCTCGATAAGCAGGGTTCGATGAGTGTCGCCACCTCCACCAGCGGTCTGTTTATGAAAAAACGCGGTCGCCTCGGTGACTCCCCCATCATCGGCTCCGGCTTTTACTGCGACAGCGAAACCGGCGCGGCCACCGCCACGGGCGTCGGCGAAGATTTGATGAAAGGCTGCACCAGCTACGAAATCGTTCGCCGGATGGCGCAGGGTATGTCGCCGCAGCAGGCTGCGGATTCGGTGGTGTTCGAGCTGGAAGACAAGCTGATGTCGCGCTTTGGTCGCGCGGGCGATCTCTCCGTGGTGTGCATGAACAACAAGGGCGAGTTCGGCGCCGCGACCAACATCAAAACCTTCTCGTTTGTGGTGGCGACGGATCGTCAGCCTCTCACGGTTTATCGTACCGAACGTCTGCGGGAGAAAACGCACTATCACGCGGTAGATGATGAGTGGATGCAGGCCTATGCCGCGCGGATCCGTGCGCCGATTGAGGAGTCATGATGATCACGTATCAGTTTATCAACGCGCTTTCAGACGCGAAGCCGCAATGCCATTTTATCGCATCCGCCTCCTGTACGCTTTTGCCTGAAACAGCGCTCGTCGCCGAGATGCGCGCGTCTGACGGCATTGCAGACACGCGCTTTGGCTGCGCGCCATTTGGCCGCATCACTCTGCTGCCGGATGCGCTCTGGCATGACGCCCTGACCGAAGGGTTGCTCACCGCCCTGCGACCGCTGCTTGCCACCCCCACCAGCGCCGAACTCTTGCTGGACGTGACGGATATCGACGATGTGGTGCTGGTGCAGGTACTGCGTTTTCTCTTTAACCAGGCGCACAGGCTCAGTGACCTTAAGCTGAAGAAAACGGACGAAGCGGTGCGTCTTACCTGCATCACCGCCCTCTGCCTGCCGGAACAGCAGGCGAAGCTGGAAACAATCTTCCGCCAGCAGCAGGCTGTCGCCCACGGCATGGTCGCGGCGCGACGTCTGGCGGATACGCCGTCTGACCGCTGCACGCCGCAGTTTGTCGTCGAAGAGGCGCAAAAACTGTGTGCCGCCTTCCCTGCCCTGCGGTGTGACGTACTGGACGAAACGCAAATCGTTGAGCAAGGGCTTGGGTTGCTGCACGCCGTCGGCAAAGGGGCGACCTGCCCGCCGCGGCTGCTGGCTATTCATTATGAGGGTGCCCACGACGGCCCGGTACGCTGCTACGTGGGAAAAGGCATTACCTTTGATACCGGCGGCCTGTGGCTGAAAGAGGGCGCGGGCATGTACACCATGAAATACGACATGTGCGGTGCGGCCAACGTGCTGGGGCTGATGCTGACCGTGGCAGAGCTGAAATTACCCGTGCGCATTATGGGCGTGCTGGCGCTGGCGGAAAACGCCATAGGCCCGGAGGCCATGCAGCCCGGCACGGTGGCGACAGCCTGCAACGGCACCACCGTTGAAATCAACAATACCGATGCTGAAGGTCGGCTGGTGCTGGCGGACGCCATCGCCTGGGCCAGTAAACGGCATCCGCAGGCTCGCTATATCATTGATATGGCGACCTTAACCGGTGCAGTGGTGAAAGCGCTGGGCTATGCGCTAAGCGGATTAATGACCCAGGATGAACCGCTGCGCGCGGCGCTGACGCAGGCGGGAAAACAGAGCGGTGACGAGGTGTGGTCCCTGCCGCTGGACGCCCGGCTGAAAAAGCAGACCGACAGCGCCATCGCCGATCTGTGCAACACGCCGACCAACAACGCGGCAATCAGCGCCTCGGCGGCATGGCTGCTGCATCACTTTTGCCCGCCGACAATCCCGTGGGCGCATCTGGATATCAGCGGCACGGCGCTGTGGCGAGAAAATGGACGGAGCGTGGCGTCGGGAAGACCGATTCCGCTGCTGGTAGAGCACTTGCTGGGGGATCTTTAGCCGGGTGGCGGCTGCGCCTTACCCGGCCTACAAGGTATGACGGGTTTTCGTAGGCCCGGTAAGCGCAGCGCCACCGGGCAAAAAACTCAAAGCTTAAGAATATCTTTCACAAACGGAATGGTCAGCTTGCGCTGGGCGGTGATGGAGGCGCGATCGAGCTGATCTAGGGTATCAAAGAGCGTGCGCATTTCGCGGTCCAGCCGTTTCAGCAGGAAACGGCCCACGTCTTCCGGCAGCTCGAAGCCGCGCAGTCTTGCCCGCAGCTGAAGCGCCTGAAGTTTGTCTTCATCCGACAGCGGTTGCAGCTTGTAGATTTGTCCCCAGTCCAGACGAGACGCCAGATCCGGCAGACCAAGATTGAGCTGACGCGGCGGACGATCGCCGGTGATCAGCAGCCGGGTTTTGCCCGACTCCAGAATGCGGTTGTAGAGGTTAAAGATTGCCATTTCCCACGGCTCATCCCCCGCCACGCATTCAATATTATCGATGCAGACCAGGGAGAGATGTTCCATGCCCTCCAGCACCTCAGGCACAAACCAGGTGCGTTTATCCAGCGGCACATAGCCTACCGCGTCACCGCGGGCCGAAAGCTCCGCACAGGCGGCATGCAGCAGGTGGCTGCGCCCCGCGCCTTCGCGTGACCAGATATAGATGTATCCGCTGTGTTCCTGGCGCAGCACGTTTTGCAGTGCAGCCAGTAAAGAGGGGTTATCACCCGGCCAGAAACTCGCGAAAGTTTCGTCGTCAGGGAGATAAAGTGGCAGAGAGAGCTGTGCCGGTCCGTTCAGAAATACCTCAACCAGAGATCTTACATAAAATCGGAATGGAGTTTAACACGGAACCTGCAAGGAGAGAACCGGGCGATCCTTCGCCCGGCATGACGATCAATGTGGCGCTTTTTCGCTGTCGTCCGCGTCCAGCACCACCTCTTCCGGGCGGATCACCGAGATCAGCTTGAAAATCAGGCTCAGGCCGACACCGACGATGGTCGCCAGCGCCATGCCTTTTAACTCAGCCGCACCGATGTGCACCTTCGCGCCGCTCACGCCGATGATCAGGATAACGGAGGTCAGGATCAGGTTCTGCGCCTTGCTGTAATCCACTTTGGATTCAATCAGCACGCGAATACCGGACGCGCCGATTACTCCGTACAGCAGCAGGGAAACGCCGCCCATCACCGGCACCGGGATAATCTGGATCGCTGCCGCCAGCTTGCCGACGCAGGAGAGCAGAATGGCGATGATCGCCGCGCCGCCGATAACCCAGGTGCTGTAGACGCGGGTGATCGCCATTACGCCGATGTTCTCACCGTAAGTCGTGTTTGGCGTGGAACCGAAGAAACCGGAGATGATGGTCGAGAAACCGTTGGCAAACATGGAGCGGTGCAGGCCCGGGTCGCGGATCAGGTCGCGCTTCACGATGTTCGCCGTGACCACCAGGTGGCCAACGTGTTCCGCAATCACCACCAGCGCGGCAGGCAGAATGGTGAAAATGGCAAACCATTCGAAGCGCGGGGTGTAGAAAGTTGGCAGCGCGAACCAGTGCGCCTCGGCAATCGGGGTGGTGTCCACAACGCCCATCACGAAGGAGAGCGCGTAGCCCGCCAGCACGCCGATCAGGATCGGGATAATCGCCATGAAACCGCGGAACAGCACGGAGCCAAACACCGTCACGCCCAGCGTCACCAGCGAGATGATGATGGTTTTGGAATCCGGTGACTGACCGTCCGCAGGCAGCAGACCAGCCATGTTCGCCGCCACGCCCGCCAGCTCCAGGCCGATGACGGCAACGATGGCGCCCATCGCCGCAGGCGGGAACATGACGTCCAGCCAGCCGGTACCCGCTTTCTTCACGATGAAGGAAACGAGGCAGAACAGCACGCCACACATGATAAAGCCGCCCAGCGCGACCTCATAACCCAGCGGCAGCAGCAATAACACCGGTGAGATAAACGCAAAGCTCGATCCCAGATAGGCCGGGATTTTGCCTTTACAGATGAAGAGGTAAAGCAGCGTACCGATGCCGTTAAACAGCAGCACGGTAGCCGGGTTAATGTGAAACAGGATTGGCACCAGCACGGTTGCGCCAAACATGGCGAACAGGTGCTGCAAACTAAGCGGGATTGTCTGTAAAAGCGGCGGTCTTTCACTCACCCCGATAGCACGGCGCGTCATAGTGTTTTCCTCTGAGTGTTATTGTTGGTTTTTATTCAAAAAAAAGCCGACTATCAAAGTCGGCTTCTTTATCGTTATTCGATTATTTAGTACCAAAAATCTTATCGCCGGCATCGCCCAGCCCCGGGATGATGTACCCGTGCTCGTTCAGCCCTTGGTCGACAGACGCGGTATAGAGTTCAACGTCCGGGTGCGCTTTTTCCAGCGCCGCGATACCTTCCGGCGCCGCGACCAGCACCAGCACTTTAATGCTGCTACATCCTGCTTTTTTCAGCAGGTCGATGGTGGCAATCATCGAACCACCGGTCGCCAGCATCGGGTCAACCACCAGCGCCATGCGCTCGTCGATATTGGATACCAGCTTCTGGAAGTACGGGACTGGCTCAAGCGTCTCTTCGTTACGGTAGATACCCACCACGCTGATACGCGCGCTTGGAACATGCTCCAGCACGCCTTCCATCATGCCCAGACCCGCACGCAGGATTGGCACAACGGTAATTTTTTTACCTTTGATCTGCTCAACCTGTACCGGGCCGTTCCAGCCTTCGATGGTCACTTTTTCCGTTTCCAGATCGGAGGTCGCTTCGTAGGTCAGCAGGCTGCCCACTTCAGAAGCCAGTTCGCGAAAACGCTTCGTGCTGATGTCATGCTCACGCATCAGGCCCAACTTGTGTTTAACGAGTGGGTGTTTCACTTCCACAATCTTCATTCTCTTTCTCCTCTGAGGCGGCATCCGCAAAAAAATCGCGGGATTATACCGCTTTTTTCGGATTGCGCCATACCCATCTTGCTTGACAGGGATCAAGCAAAGACAAAAAAGCCGGAGGCTTGGCTCCGGCTTGGGTGCGGGATTCTGCCGGGTGGCGCTAACGCTTACCCGGCCTACACATCCCGTAGGCCCGGTAAGCGCAGCGCCACCGGGCAATTATAGCTGCTCGCCGTTGCTCGCAATCACCTGCTTATACCAGTCGAACGATTTCTTCTTACTGCGGTTCAGCGTGCCATTCCCTTCGTTATCTTTATCGACAAAGATAAAGCCATAGCGTTTTTTCATTTCGCCCGTTCCGGCAGAAACCAAGTCGATACAGCCCCACGGGGTATAACCCATCAGATCCACGCCATCTTCCACTACCGCTTTTCTCATCTCGCGGATGTGCGCTGAAAGGTAGTCGATGCGGTACTGGTCATTCACCGTGCCGTCGCTCTCCTGCACGTCGATCGCGCCAAAGCCGTTTTCAACAATGAACAGCGGCAGTTGGTAGTGATCCCAGAACCAGTTCAGGGAGTAGCGCAGCCCGACCGGGTCAATCTGCCAGCCCCAGTCGGATTTCTGCACGTACGGGTTAGAGACCAGGCTCTTGCTCTCGTCGTAATCCAGCGTCGGGTTATCCGCCGTCGCTTTGGTGGCGAAAGACATGTAGTAGCTGAACCCGATGTAATCCACGCAGCCCTGCGTCAGCGCCGCTTTATCTTCTTCGGTGATATCCAGCGCGAAGCCGCGACGTTCAAAGTAGTTGAGCAGATGCTGCGGATACTTGCCGCGCACGTGGACGTCGGTGAACCAGTAGCGGCGATGCATGGCGTTCATCGCCATCATCATATCGTCCGGGGCACAGGTCAGCGGATAGATCGGACACATAGCAATCATGCAGCCGATTTGTAGCGACGGGTTGATCTCGCGCCCCGCTTTCACCGCCAGGGCACTGGCCACCAGTTCATAGTGCGCCGCCTGGAACATCACTGGCTCGCGGTCTTCTCCCGGCGCATACTTCAGCCCGGAGTTGGTAAATGGCGCAAAGTCTTCGTGGAAGTTAGCCTGGTTGTTGATCTCGTTAAAGGTCATCCAGTACTTCACTTTATGCTGGTAGCGCTCAAAAACGACCTTCGCAAAGCGGACAAAGAAGTCGATCAGCTTACGGTTGCGCCAGCCGCCATATTCCGTGACCAGGTGGAAAGGCATCTCGAAGTGGGAAAGCGTAATAACCGGTTCGATGCCGTGCTTCAGGCACTCGTCGAACAGATCGTCATAGAATTTGAGTCCCGCTTCGTTCGGCTCCAGCTCGTCGCCTTTCGGGAAGATTCGTGTCCAGGCGATGGAGGTGCGGAAGCATTTGAACCCCATCTCGGCAAAGAGCTTGATGTCTTCTTTATAACGGTGATAGAAATCGATGGCTTCGTGGTTTGGGTAATTTTTCCCCTCAAGAACGCCATTGGTGATTTCACGCGGTACACCGTGGGCGCCTGCCGTCATGACATCGGCAACGCTTACGCCCTTGCCGCCCTCTTTCCAGCCGCCTTCAAGCTGGTGCGCCGCCACGGCCCCACCCCACAGAAAACCTGCTTTAAATCCTGACATTCGCTTTCCCTCATTCTGCGTTATTTTCTGCAAAAACAGTTACAGAAACCGGTTTCAGTTTGATGATGTGCAAAGGGGGTAGCCGTTGCAAGCAGATCGCCGAAACCGGTTTCATTTTCGTGAACAGAGTCAAGTTTGTTGACCTGGACAACACGCACAGAAAAAAAGATCCCCGCGCCGAGAATAGGCTCGCAAACGTTTGCCTGGACTGTTAGAATTGCGCCGATTTTTCTTACTAGCTATGCAATCGCGTGGGGATTTAAGCCGTGACCAACAAAACTTCTCTCAGCTACAAAGATGCCGGTGTTGATATTGACGCAGGTAATGCGCTGGTTGACCGAATCAAAGGTGTGGTGAAAAAAACCCGCCGCCCGGAAGTGATGGGTGGCCTGGGTGGATTCGGCGCACTGTGCGCACTGCCGCAAAAATATCGTGAACCTGTGCTGGTCTCGGGTACGGATGGTGTCGGTACAAAACTGCGCCTGGCGATGGATCTTAAGCGTCACGATACGATCGGTATCGATCTGGTGGCGATGTGCGTCAACGACCTGGTGGTACAGGGTGCTGAGCCGCTGTTCTTCCTGGATTACTACGCGACCGGCAAGCTGGACGTGGATACCGCAGCCAGCGTCATTAACGGTATCGCGGAAGGCTGTCTGCAATCCGGCTGCGCGCTGGTCGGCGGTGAAACCGCTGAAATGCCAGGCATGTATCACGGTGAAGATTATGACGTCGCAGGCTTCTGCGTCGGCGTGGTAGAAAAATCAGAAATTATCGACGGCAGCAAAGTGGCTGACGGCGATGTGCTGGTTGCACTGGCCTCCAGCGGCCCGCACTCCAACGGCTACTCTCTGGTGCGTAAAATCCTCGAAGTGAGCGGCAGCGATCCGCTGACCACCGAGCTGGACGGCAAACCGCTGGCCGATCACCTGCTGGCCCCGACCCGCATCTACGTGAAAAACGTGCTGGATCTGATTGAGAACGTCGACGTTCACGCCATCGCTCACCTCACCGGCGGCGGCTTCTGGGAAAACATTCCGCGCGTGCTGCCGGACAATACCCAGGCGGTGATCGACGCATCCTCATGGCAGTGGCCGTCCGTCTTCAACTGGCTGCAAACCGCAGGCAACGTGAGCGATCACGAAATGTACCGCACCTTTAACTGCGGCGTTGGCATGGTTATCGCCCTGCCAGCAAGCGAAGCGGATAAAGCGGTTAAGCTGCTGACAGAAAAAGGTGAAAACGCGTGGAAAATCGGTACGATTAAAGCTTCCGATTCCGAACAGCGTGTGGTCATTGAATGAAAAACATCGTGGTGCTTATTTCCGGCAACGGAAGCAATTTGCAGGCAATCATAGACGCCTGCAAACAGAAGAAAATAAATGGCACCATTCGGGCAGTATTCAGCAATAAGGCCGATGCGTTCGGCCTTGAGCGCGCGCGGGAAGCGAACATTCCTGCGCACGCGCTGGAAGCCAGCCAGTTCGCCGGGCGTGAAGCCTTTGACCGTGAGCTGGTGCAGGAGATTGACGCCTACGCGCCTGACGTGGTGGTGCTGGCGGGCTATATGCGTATCCTCAGCCCGGCGTTTGTTGCACACTACGCCGGACGACTGCTCAATATCCACCCTTCCCTGCTGCCAAAATACCCCGGCCTGCACACCCATCGTCAGGTACTGGAGAACGGCGATGAGGAGCACGGCACCTCCGTGCATTTCGTCACCGACGAGCTGGACGGCGGCCCGGTCATTTTGCAGGCAAAAGTACCGGTCTTTGACGGCGACAACGAAGACGACGTGACCGAACGCGTGCAGACGCAAGAGCACGCCATTTATCCGCTGGTGGTAAGCTGGTTTGTCGACGGACGTCTGGAGATGCGCAACGGCGCCGCGTGGCTGGACGGCGTGAAGTTGCCCCCGCAGGGTTATGCGGCCGAAGAGTAGTCTATTTAAATTGCCCGGCGGCGCTTTGCTTGCACAGGCCTGCGGTCCCGTAGGTCATGGTAAGCGCAGCGCCACCCCCTCCCCCAACCCTCTAAAATCCCCAACAAAAAAAATAACTGTCATACTTTTCTGGCACTGTTGGACATATCGTGGAAATGCTCGCCATAATAAGGACGAGACGGATTTACCACGTCCTGTGATTGAACTGGAGTGTGAGCTGTAATGGGTCAGGAAAAGTTATACATCGAGAAAGAGCTAAGCTGGTTAGCATTCAACGAACGTGTACTTCAGGAAGCGGCCGATAAAAGCAACCCGCTGATTGAGCGTATGCGTTTTTTAGGCATCTATTCCAACAATCTGGATGAGTTCTACAAGGTTCGCTTCGCCGAACTGAAACGCCGAATCATCATCAGCGAAGAACAGGGCTTAAACTCCCACTCGCGGCATCTGCTTGGAAAAATCCAGTCTCGCGTCATGAAAGCCGATCAGGAATTTGATGGCCTCTATAACGAGCTGCTGCTGGAAATGGCACGCAACCAAATCTTCCTGATCAACGAACGTCAGCTCTCCGCGAATCAGCAAAACTGGCTGCGCCACTATTTCAAACATTATCTGCGCCAGCATATCACCCCGATTCTGATCAACCGTGAAACCGATCTGGTGCAGTTCCTGAAAGATGATTACACCTATCTGGCGGTAGAGATCATTCGTGGTGAGACCATTAACTATGCGCTGCTGGAAATACCGTCTGATAAAGTCCCGCGCTTTGTAAACCTGCCGCCGGAAACCCCGCGCCGACGCAAGCCGATGATCCTGCTGGACAACATCCTGCGCTACTGTCTGGACGATATCTTCAAAGGCTTCTTCGATTACGACGCGCTGAACGCCTACTCGATGAAGATGACCCGTGACGCCGAGTACGATCTGGTGCATGAGATGGAGGCCAGCCTGATGGAGCTGATGTCTTCCAGCCTGAAACAGCGCCTGACGGCAGAGCCGGTGCGTTTTGTCTATCAGCGCGATATGCCAGACGCGATGGTGGAGATGCTGCGCGATAAGCTGACCATCTCCCGCTACGACTCCATTATTCCCGGCGGGCGTTACCACAACTTCAAAGATTTCATCGGTTTCCCGAACGTTGGCAAAGCCAATCTGGTGAACAAACCGCTGCCGCGCCTGCGCCATATCTGGTTCGACAAGTTCCGCAACGGGTTCGACGCCATCCGCGAACGGGATGTGCTGCTCTACTATCCGTATCACACCTTTGAACACGTGCTGGAACTGCTGCGTCAGGCGTCGTTCGATCCGAACGTGCTGGCGATTAAAATCAACATTTATCGCGTGGCGAAAGATTCCCGCATTATCGATGCGATGATCCACGCGGCGCACAACGGCAAGAAAGTGACCGTGGTGGTTGAACTCCAGGCTCGCTTCGACGAAGAGGCCAACATCCACTGGGCGCGCCGACTGACGGAAGCGGGCGTGCACGTTATTTTCTCCGCGCCGGGGCTGAAAATTCACGCCAAGCTGTTCCTGATCTCCCGTAAAGAGGGCGACGACGTGGTGCGTTATGCCCATATCGGTACGGGTAACTTCAACGAGAAAACCGCGCGCATTTACACCGACTACTCGTTGCTGACGGCCGATGCGCGCATCACCAACGAAGTGCGTCGGGTGTTCAACTTCATTGAGAACCCATATCGCCCGGTGAGTTTCGATTATCTGCTGGTGTCCCCGCAGAACTCACGACGCCTGCTGTACGATATGATCGACAAAGAGATTGCCAATGCGCAGAACGGATTGTCGTCCGGCATCACGCTGAAGCTTAACAATCTGGTGGACAAAGGTCTGGTGGACCGCCTGTATGCGGCCTCCAGCTCCGGCGTTCCGGTTAATCTGCTCATTCGCGGCATGTGTTCGCTCATACCGGAACTGGAAGGCATCAGCGACAATATCCGCGTGATCAGCATTGTGGATCGCTATCTTGAACACGATCGCGTCTATATTTTCGATAACGCCGGTGATAAGCGCGTATACCTCTCTTCCGCCGACTGGATGACGCGTAATATTGATTACCGTATTGAAGTGGCGGCGCCGCTGCTGGATCCTCGCCTTAAGCAGCGTATTCTGGACATTATTGAGATCCTGTTCAGCGATACGGTGAAAGCACGTTATATCGACAAAGAACTCAGTAATCGCTATGTGCCGCGCGGCAATCGCCGTAAAGTGCGGTCCCAGCTGGCGATTTACGATTACATCAAATCACTTGAGCAACCCGATTAACCTATGCCAATAAACGATAATACCCCACGCCCGCAGGAGTTTGCTGCGGTCGATCTTGGCTCAAACAGTTTCCATATGGTCATCGCCCGCGAGGTGGATGGCGCGATGCAGATCATCGGTCGTCTGAAGCAGCGCGTGCATCTCGCCGATGGTCTTGATGCGCGTAATATGCTGAGCGAAGAGGCCATGGAGCGCGGGCTGAACTGCCTGTCGCTGTTCGCAGAACGTCTGCAAGGTTTTTCGCCGTCCAGCGTCTGCATCGTCGGGACGCATACGCTACGTCAGGCGCTAAACGCGCCGGAGTTTCTTAAGCGCGCGGAAAAGGTTATCCCCTACCCGATTGAAATCATCTCCGGTAACGAAGAAGCGCGCCTGATTTTTATGGGCGTGGAGCATACGCAGCCGGAAAAAGGCCGCAAGCTGGTGATTGATATCGGCGGTGGATCCACGGAACTGGTGATTGGCGAAGACTTCGAGCCGCGTCTGGTGGAAAGCCGACGTATGGGCTGCGTCAGCTTCGCGCAGATGTATTTCCCGGGCGGCGTGATCACCCGCGAAAACTTCCAGCGCGCGCGTATGGCGGCTGTCCAGAAGCTGGAAAATCTGGCCTGGCAGTACCGTATTCAGGGCTGGAACGTGGCGCTGGGGGCATCGGGTTCCATTAAAGCGGCCCATGAAGTGCTTCTGGCGATGGGTGAAAAAGACGGGTTTATCACGCCTGAGCGTCTGGTGAAACTGACCGAAGAGGTGCTTAAGCATAAAAGCTTCGACGCCCTGAGTCTGCCGGGCCTGTCCGACGAACGTAAAGCGGTGTTCGTCCCGGGGCTGGCGATCCTCTGCGGCGTGTTTGACGCGCTGGCAATCAAAGAGCTGCGCCTCTCTGACGGTGCCCTGCGCGAAGGGGTGCTGTATGAGATGGAAGGCCGCTTCCGTCATCAGGATATTCGCAGCCGCACCGCGCAGAGCCTGGCTAACCAGTACAACATCGACCGCGAACAGGCGAAACGGGTGCTGGAAACCACGGTTCAGATGTACGAGCAGTGGGAGGAGCAGAATCCGAAGCTGGCGCATCCGCAGCTGGCCGCGCTGTTAAAATGGGCCGCGATGCTGCACGAAGTGGGACTGAACATTAACCACAGCGGGATGCATCGCCATTCAGCCTATATTCTGCAAAACAGCGATCTGCCTGGCTTCAACCAGGAGCAGCAAACCATGATGGCGACGCTGGTGCGCTATCACCGCAAAGCCATCAAGCTCGACGATCTGCCGCGCTTTACGCTGTTCAAGAAAAAGCAGTTCCTGCCGCTCATTCAGCTGTTGCGCCTGGGCGTGTTGCTCAATAATCAGCGACAGGCGACCACCACGCCGCCAACGCTGAAGCTAAAAACGGATGACTATCACTGGACGCTGAGCTTCCCGCACGACTGGTTTAGCCAGAACGCGCTGGTTCTGCTGGACCTGGAAAAAGAGCAGCAGTACTGGGAATCCGTCACCGGCTGGCTGCTGAAGATTGAAGAAGAGAGCGAGGAAGCCGCCGCGTGACGGCTCAGGCGCTCTCCTGAGAAGGCTGCGCGTCGAGCAACGTATCAAGCTCCACCGGCAGCCCAATCAAATAGCCCTGCACATAATCGATACCTAGCGCGAGCACCGCGCTACGTATCTCTTCCGTTTCCACATATTCCGCCACCACCAGCATTTTCTTCATCCGGGCCAGATGGCAAATAGAAGCCACAATCTGGTAATCCAGGCTGTTGCTGACAATATTGCGAATAAAGCCGCCATCGATTTTGAGAATGTCGGCGTCCACGCTTTTTAACCGCGCATAGCTGGCGTAGCCGGTGCCAAAATCATCAATGGCGATCCGGATGCCCATTTTTTGTAATTTTCTGAGGGTGGACGCCGCCAGATCCGCATGACCAAAGGCGCTACTTTCGGTCACTTCGAAGATCAGCTGCCACGCTTCAACGGCATATTTGGCTAACAGGCGGCTCACTTCAAGGGGGAACTGCGCCCGGTAGACGGTAGACGATGCGAGGTTTATCGCAAAGCGCTGGCCCGGCAAACGCTGGCGGTGCTGTGCCAGGAAACTCAGGGTGCGCTCCAGTACCCATAAATCGACGCGCGACGATAAACCAAACTCCTGTGCCACGGGCAGGAACTGTTCGGGAAAGATCAGCGCCCCGTTATCATCGCGCATCCGCAGCAGCACCTCGTGGTAACAATCGCCCCGCAGCCCGCGAACGGGCTGAACCAGCAGGGTAAAAGCGTTCTGCTCCAGCGCTGTCTGCAACCGACTCATCATTGCCACCTTATCTTTCAGGCTGCGCTGCAAGTGAACAGCCCCGCGCTGCTGAAGATTTTCCGGGTGGTTGGTTGAGAGGGAGAGATCGGCCACGATGCCCAGCTCCCCCAGCACCAGATAGAGGTGATTGACGGGTGAGCGCACATAGCAATAGCTTATGCCGACCTGAGGCTGTACCGGCATGCCATCCCAGAAAAATACGAACTGCTTGATATGCTCGTCCAGCGTCTCAATGCGCTGTTGATGCGACTCCGCCTCCAGACGCACCGCCATGTCATAGCCGGTGAGGTGATAGACTCGCTCATTTGGCTGAAGGGTGCCGTTTATCCATTGCGCCAGCTGCTGTTTATACTGGATCCGCAGCATCACGCCGTAATTGCGTCCCAGCACCTCCAGCTCGGGCACGCGCAGCAAACAGAGCGCCGACCACGGGTTACTGGCCAGCTCGCGCGACAGCGCCCGCAGGTTGGGCATATGCACCACCGGATCGAGAAAAGCCTGGCGGCGGGAGCGAATATTGATGGCCCGCTGGCGTGTCGCCAGCATCGACATGTACGTCACGACGAAGGAAAAGACCAGATAGCTGGATGAGGTGATCGCCAGCTGAATGCCATAACCCTCCTGCACCGGGATGTAGTGATAAAAAAAGTGAATCGACACCAGCAGAACCGGCGTCCAGATGAGTGACATCAGCTTGTAGCCAAAACGCATCGCCCCCCAGAGCATCACGGGCATCAGCAGGGACAAGGTGTAGTTGATACTAAAAATAGAACTGTTTGCATTCATGGGCAGCAGCAGCATGACCAGCAACCCGCCCAGGGCTAAAAACCACACCACAAACTCAACGGCCGTCACCTTTTTGTCTATTTGCGCGCGGAGCTGGGACATCAGTCCCTTGATATAGCGCGGATGACGTATCAGGCGGATCAGCAGGTAGCTTAGCGGCACGCCCGTCAGCCCGCTCACCAGCAGACCCTGATAGTTAATCAGGGTTCGAATATTAAGGGGATTCAATCCTGCGAGGCTCTGGCGGCTCTCATAAATGCCGAGATAAACCGCAAACTGAAACAGCACCAGAAAAAGCGTTGCCGGGCAAAATACCTGCCAGAAAATACGCTGTCCCATCAGGCGTCCGTCGCCGTAAGCGGTCATATTGCGTCGGGGCGCAAACACACGATAACCGCCCCAGCTGAGCACCAGGGGGACGATAAAATGCAGAATGCCAGCCAGGGTTTCAAACAGCCCAACGGACGGGTAATAACGTAAAAACAGCGACACCACCACCCCGGGGAGCGCTTCTACGCCAAAGAACAACATCAGCGTCAGCAGAAAGGAGAGCGGGAGATAATAGAGCGCAACGATACCGTCACCCATTTGCGTTAAGGTATTAGCCGCACTTAACACCGGCAGTAACACGACGGGTAAAATAAGAGGAAGTGCCCACCAGCGGTCTTTATTTTGCTTCAGGAAATGATGAATATTCATAGATGCTCGTTTATAACCCTTGCACTCCAGAGGGTAATTGAAGACAGGCATCCAACCTGACGTACACGTTGCCCGGAAAATTCCTGGCAAGCACAGTGGCGGAGGGATTTTAAATAGCAACGACGGGATTCCGTTGACCTAAATCAAATTAATTTATCTGAATAAACCTTTCTTACGCTTTTTTTGAATATTTTTCCTGTAATTATCAATGCGATAAATAAAAGCGTTGTTTTTAATAACATAAATTAATGTAAGCATTGACGCTATTTTACATTTCGTCGAATTGACCCTGACTTGCGGCTGTGCCTTAATAGCCGCATCGCCCAAAAGGGTATACTCAGGAAAAGAAAGTGAGTCAGGCTACGCGTATGCGAAAACGACATCGATTTAACACCCGGATGACCCGCATCATACTGCTCATCAGTTTTCTGTTTTTCTTTGGCCGCTTTGTTTATTCCTCCATTGGCGCCTGGTATCACCATCAGGACAAAATTCAGTCGCAGCAAACGGGACTTGTGGTTGACGCTTCCGAGCGCTAATCAGAATATCAGGCTTCCCTGCCCTTAGTGGTTAAAGCACGAAGCCGCCGTCAATCGTCAGGCTCGCCCCTGTCATATATCCCGATTCTTCTCCAGCAAGCCATGCGGCGAGCGACGCGATTTCGTCCGGCTGCCCGATGCGTTGCAAAGGGATATGCGCCGTGATCTGCTCTGCCATTCCGGCCGTCATATCGGTGGCGACAGGGCCGGGCTGGATATTGTTAATGGTGATCCGCTTAGGCGCCAGATCCAGTGCCAGGTTCTGCACCATCGCTGCCACCGCGGCTTTACTCATCGCATAAACGCTACTCCCCGCATGCCCCGTCCGAACAGCGGTATTGCTGCCAATGGTGATCACTCTCCCTCCTTCCACCATGCTTTTCACTGCCGCCTGAATGGAGAGGAAAACGCCGCGCACGTTTACCGACAGCGTGGCATCCAGATCTTCCAGCCGGTAATCCTCAAGCGTGCCCAGCCGCAGTACGCCTGCGTTCACTACGGCAACATCCAGCCTGCCGTAATGGGCGATCGTGGCATCAACCGCAGCCTGAATTGCAACTGCATCTGCGCTATCAGCATTGATCGCCAGCGCCTGCCCGCCCGCATCAGTAATCGACGAAACCAGCACATCGGCGCGATCCGGTCGTGAGACCCAGGTCACGGCAACGCGATACCCTTCCCTTGCCAGCCGCACCGCAATGGCCGCGCCAATCCCGCGTGCACCGCCGAAAATCAAAGCGACTTTTTCATGCGTCATCGTATTTTCTCCGGTAATGATGCGCACCCGGCGGGTGCGCCTGGTAACACCATGCCAGCATACCGCCCACCGCGCCCTGGAGAAATGTATCACACTGTATCTTCGCCATCTGGCACACGCGTCGATACAAAAATTCCCGCAAAGCAAACAGCCGCGATACATAAAAATGGTCTTCTGTCTCTCGTAACATGACCTCAAGAGGAGATACCAAAATGATTCGCCGCCATTTTTTGCTTCCTTTACTCGCCATGACGTCCACCGTCTGCGCCGCCCCCCTGAGTGGCCTGAGTGCCGCCGATGTCAATGGCCCGGCCGCCGTTGCGCCGCTGGAAAAACCCCAGCCGCCAGCAAAACTGATTGTCGATCCGCCGCTGGCGGGACCGCTGAGTAAAGGCGCGGTCTTTATCCAGTACCGGGCTGAAAACCTGCGCATTGAGCCTGTATTTGGGCCAGACGCGCTGAAAGTCACTCCGCGTATCGGCCATATCCACGTTGTGGTGGATGACGCCCCCTGGCACTGGGCGGAGACCAGCGGCGAGCCGGTGATTCTGGTCGGCTTGCCCGCCGGAAAGCACAAGGTGACGATCATCCTTGCCGACCCTACCCATAAACCCATCGACCACAAAACCGTGGAATTTACCGTGCCGCCGCATGCCGCGGTCCATCACTTTTAGGAGCCTGATATGAAAGCATTGTCTGTATTCACGGCGGCGCTGCTGGCAATTTCCACCAGCGCGCTGGCAGAGACGAAAACCAGCGTAGTGCTGGTACACGGTGCGTTTGCCGACGGCAGCAGCTGGAATAAGGTGATTACCCGGCTGCAAAAACACCATACCGAGGTCATTGCGGTCCAACTTCCGCTCACGTCTCTGAAAGATGACGTGGCCGCCACGCAGCGCGCAATCGCCCGCGCTCATGGGGATGTGGTGCTGGTCGGTCACTCCTGGGGCGGAACGGTAATCAGCGAGGCGGGCAATAATGCCCGGGTGAAGTCTCTGGTTTATGTCGCCGCTTTCGCGCCGGATTCCGGCCAGTCGACGGCAGCTCTGGCAGACAGCTACCCTGCTCCGCCAGGGAGCGCCAGCCTCGCTAAAACGGCTGAGGGGTATTTATATCTGCCGTCAAAAGCGGTCGGCGAGAATTTTGCCCCTGACGTGAAGGACGCTGAGCGCAATGTGATTGCCGCGACCCAGGGTCCCATTAAGGCCGATGCGTTTGGAGAGAAAGTCACGCATGCCGCCTGGCATGACAAACCGAGCTGGTATGTGGTCAGCAAAAATGATCGGATGATCAATCCTGAGCTGGAGCGCGCAATGGCGAAGAAAATCAACGCCAACACCACGGAGGTAGCGGCAAGCCATGTATCGATGGTCAGCCAGCCGGACATCGTTACCCATACGATTGAACAGGCATTATCGGGTCAACAGTGATAAAAAAGCCCGCATGATGAACGGTCCGATAACGGGCCACGCCATCCTGCGGGCTTTATGCCCTTCAGGCTCCTGCAACGGGGTGATGTGCGGTTTTGTCACAAACGCGCCTTCCCCCTCACTGAACCATCAGAAGCTGTACGTCACCTTCAAACTTCCCACAGGAGACGTTTTTCGCTGAACAATCGGGCTATCGCCGGCCTCCCCCGTCAGCTGCGTAACGCCAGCTGCGGCAAGCAGGCTCCAGCGCGAGGTAAGCTTATGGGTCCAGTCCAGGTTCAGCGAATACGCATATATTCCCGATCCGGCATCGTGTCGGGCAAAACCCGATGCGGCCGACTGGGCGGCATTCACCCCGTAGTAGGTTTGCACATACTTACTGGATCCCCAGCTACCGGTCAGCGCCAGCGTTAACGCATTTTTCGGAGATGTATAGAGCGGGCTGGCAATGCCGAAATGCACAGCTTCACCATTGTCTCTCTCAGAAACCGGGACCTCTGCCTGCAACTGCACGGTCAGCCAGTCAGTCACCCTGTACCCCAGCCCTGGCACAACGATAGCTGAGCCTTTAATGTCACCCATTCCTCGCAGGTTGTCGCTGCCGGAGGAGATCGAATCGCTGCTTACGTCGCGATCCTTACGTCCAGCGCGATAGCTCAGCGCTGCGTTGTAGTCCAGCTTACCAAAGCTGTTGCCGTAGCCGATCCCCCGCGTGGTGCTGACAAAAAAACCATTTGCCATCGCGTAATCAACCACCTGAGCCGCAGAGACCCGACTCTTGTCCGAACCGGAATAGCGTGGCGCAACATCCACGCCGCCTCCCAGGGTTAACACGTTGCCCTGAGGCTGCTCTGCCGCCAGTGCCGGGGCGGCCAGTAACGCCAGGACGGCCCCCGGCAAGATGCTTTTCATGCTGCGACCGATGCGTGAACGGGGGAAACTATGACGCGGTGTGATGTTTCTCATTAAAGAAGCCCTTTGTATTCAGATAATTGCGATACAAGCGGTGTTAAACGCCAGAGCGCTAATTCTGAATACTCACCCTAAGGTTCTTATGAGCCGTAAATGAAGAAATGCTGAAGCACGTGAAGGTTCTGTAAACCCTGAAGAATTCCTGTTACCGTTTTTTCTTCAGTTGTTCTTCATGCACTGTTGATACAGTTACCAATGTGAAAATTCTACTAATTGAAGACGACCTGGATCTCGGCAATGGCGTACGTATCGCCCTTGCAGATCAAGGATTTGATGTCATATGGGTACGCCGCAAAGAGGATGCGCTGCATCAGCTTGAGCTCTGCGTGCCGGAACTTATTTTGCTCGACCTGGGGCTGCCCGATGGCGATGGCATGAGCCTGATGACGCGCCTGCGTCAACAGCTTAAAAGTGTCCCCGTCATCATCCTGACGGCGCGAGGCACGCTACAGGACCGCCTGTGCGGGCTGGATGCAGGTGCAGACGATTATCTGGTCAAACCTTTTGTTCTCGCCGAACTGCTGGCGCGCGTGAGAGCCCTTGCGCGACGCAGTTACGGTTTTGAAAATGAGGCAATAGAAATTCGCGGTTTGTCGCTTCATATTCCGACGCGTCGCGTAACGGTGAGCGCACGCCACGTTGAGCTGACGGCAAGCGAATATGCGCTGCTTGAAACGTTAATGCTGCGCGCCGATCGCGTGCTTACACGACGGTATCTGGAAGAAAGGATATTTGGCACGAAAGAAAACCTCAGCAACGCGCTTGACGTACATATGGGTAACCTGCGGCGAAAAATTGGCGATGGCTTTGTACGAACGGTAAGAGGCGTTGGGTATGTCATTGATACCGTACCCGTTCAGAAGGCGGCAGGTTGATGCGTAATTTTTGGCACCACCTCAGGCTTCCCACGCTGGTCAGGCGAATGCTGGTCGCCCAGATGCTGCTGCTTACGTTGCTCTGGTGTCTCTTTTTAACCTTCATTTTAATGGAAGACCTGCGTAGCCCTCCCATACTGACGGGCAGTGAGACTTACGAAACCCTGTTTTCCCTGGTGGAGAGTATGGACGATCGTCCGCAGGCGCGTAATGCTGTGCTGACAACGTTCAGCAAGGCGTTACGCGAGGGCTATGGTGGGGGGGAAGATCCGGAGCTGTCCATCAACCTCATTGTTCGCAAGAATAACGAGATTATTTTTTCTTCGGATGGTGCGCCAACGGGGGTAAAAAATAGCCGTCTGGGGGTCATGCAGCATGTCCAGAGTGAAGACCATACATGGACGAGCCGTACCCTCAAATCCGCGCACTCTGACGTGGAAGTCACCCTTTTTACCCCTGCCGGTAGCTGGAATTTCTTTATCTATCTGAACTCGCGCGGCTACTACGTCATGCCGCTGATGATATGCATCCCTTTTCTTCTGTTCCCCGCGTGGCTGTCCATCCGCATCGCGATGCGCCCCTGGAACAAGGTGGTAGATGAAATTTCATTGCGCACTCCGGACGATCTCTCGCCTTTAAAAGCCATCCCCAGACACAGGGAGCTTCGCCAGACGGTGGACGCGATTAATGACTTTCTGGCCAGGGTGCGGGAAAGCGCCGAAAGGGAAAGAATGTTTATTGCCGATGCCGCTCACGAGCTGCGTACGCCTCTGGCCGCGATGCGGATCAACGTCGAGGCATTGCAGTCCTGGGTCATCAGCGAAAGCCAGCAGGAACTGCTTGCGGGCATTGTTCGCAGCAATAGCCGTGCTGCGCGTCTCGTCAATCAGCTTCTGCTGATGATGCACAGCGAAGCGCACATCAGCACGGTGATGTCGCCTGTGCCGCTGACAACGCTTATTCAGGAGCGAATGGCTGCCCTGGAACCGCTGGCGTCCGGGCGCAGAATTGAGTTTGAATTCATCGCCGACGATGAAATCCATATCGCAGGCATTCGGGAACGTCTGGTATCGCTGATCGACAATTTAATTGAGAATGCCGTGAAGTACAGCCCTGAGGGTGGACGCATTGAGGTACAACTGCAATCGCGTGACAAGTCCGCGCAGCTGCGCGTCTCAGACGCGGGTCCCGGCATTCCGGTTGAACTGCGGGAGCGCGTATTCGACAGATTTTTCCGCGATCCTAATCAGACTCAAAGCGGGAGTGGACTGGGACTTGCCATCGTTAAAGCCGTTACGCAGCAACACAACGGCAGGGTCAATCTGAGTACGTCAGCCGAAGGCGGTCTTATGGTGACCGTTGATTTCCCGAATCCGGCGTTCGCATGAACGTAAACGTGGCGCTACACGTCCTGACATGTGTCAGCGCAGCGTTACTTCACGTATGCCGCAGATTGCTTCAATAAAATTACCGTATTTGTTATATTGTTACTTACTGATTATTCACCTCTGCGGTGCCAAAAAGAACAAGATTCACCGCAACCCAGGACAGAAAAATGTTAGATTACCGCTTCCCGACAGCTTTGCAGATGGTTCTCAGCGTAGCGATGGCGGAGCAATCGGGTGAACGTTCGACGAGTGCAATCCTGGCCTACGGCCTGGAAGCGAATCCGAGCTTTATCCGCAAATTAATGGTTCCTCTCGCCCGCGACGGCATTATCGTCTCCACGCTTGGCCGCAACGGCTCGATTCACCTTGGCCGCCCGGCGGAAGAGATTACCCTGCGCGATATCTACCTTTCCGTCACAGAAGATAAAAAGCTGTGGGCGTCCCGTCCTGACGTCCCGGCCCGCTGCGTTGTCAGCGCCAACGCCTGCTGGTACTTTAAATCGATCGCTGATGAGGCGGAGCAGGCTTCGTTAGCGGTTTTAGCGCGCCATACCGTCGCCAGCGCGCTGGAAGAGGTAAAAAAAGCCGACACCAGCGGGTGCGATCCGGTGCCGGAAATCTGTTCACAGCATAAAAAAACCTCTTAATCCTTTACGCATTGCGAAAAAAAAGCCGCCTTCACTATCAAGGCGGCTTTTTTACATCTGCTACGTCCTACGCAGGCAACACCTCTTTTGCCGCTTTGCCACGCGTCACGAACTTACGCAGCGTCACGTAAAAGACCGGCGTCAGGAACAGACCAAACAGCGTCACGCCCAGCATACCGGAGAAGACGGTGATCCCGGTGACGCCGCGCACTTCGGCACCCGCGCCGTGGCCGAGAATGAGGGGGATCGTCCCGGCAATAAAGGCGATAGAGGTCATCACAATCGGGCGTAGACGCAGGCGGCACGCTTCCAGCGCAGCGTCCATAATGCCTTTGCCCTGAATTTCCAGTTCGCGGGCAAACTCCACGATAAGAATCGCGTTTTTACAGGCCAGCCCCATCAGCACGACCAGCCCCACCTGCACGAACACGTTGTTATCGCCCCCGGTCAGCCAGACGCCAAACAGCGCGGACAGCATGGTCATCGGTACGATAAGGATCACCGCCAGCGGCAGAGTCCAGCTTTCATACAACGCCGCCAGCACCAGGAACGCCAGCAGAACCGCGACCGGGAAGACGATCAGCGCCGTGTTGCCCTGGGTGGCCTGCTGGAAGCTCAGGTCCGTCCATTCGATGTTCATCCCGTTCGGCAGGATCTGTTTAGACATGGCGTCCAGCTGCGTCATCGCCTGCGCGGAAGAGAGTACGCGCGGGTCGGCATCGCCAATGAGATCCGCCGCCGGATAACCATTGTAGCGGATCACCGGGTCCGGCCCGTAGGTGGTGCTGATGGTGACCATACTGCCAATCGGCACCATTTCACCCTGGTTATTGCGCGTACGTAAGTTCGCGATATCCTCCACGCTGTCGCGGAACTGCCCGTCGGCCTGTGCCATGACGCGCCAGGTCCGGCCAAACTGGTTAAAGTCGTTAACATATGACGAACCCAGATAGGTTTGCAGCGTGCCGAAGAGATCGGTGAGCGACACGCCCTGCGCTTTCGCCTTATCACGGTCGACCTGCACATCCAGCTGCGGAACGTTTGCCTGGTAGGTTGAGATAGGGAAATGCATCCCCGGCGTCTGCATAATCGCCCCGGACATAGTATTTACCGCGTTTTGCAGCGCGCCATAGCCCAGACCAGCGCGATCCTGAATGTACAGCGAATAGCCCGACCCCTGACCCAGCCCCAAAATCGGCGGCGGCAGAATCGAGAAGCCAAAGCCCTGCTGAATTTGCGCGATTTTCGCGTTGATCTCCGCGTTTATTTCCGCCGCCGTATGTTTACGCTGATCGAACGGTTTCAGGCCAAAAAATACCGTCCCGGTGTTCGGCGTGTTGGTGAACTGGAGCGCATTCAGGCCAGGAAACGCGACCGCATAATCCACACCTTCAGTATTCATCCCGATTTCGCTCATTTTGCGGATCACCGCATCGGTGCGCGCCAGCGACGAGCCTTCCGGCATTTTCACGCCGCCAATCAGGTACAGCTTATCCTGGGTCGGAATAAACCCGCCGGGAACGGCTTTAAACATCACCCCCGCGGCGCAAAGCAGCAGCAAATAAACCGCAAACACGGCCCCGCGTCGGCCAAGCGTTTTGCCCACCAGCCCCTGATAGCCGGTCGAGCTGCGATGGAAAAAGCGGTTGAACGGACGGAAAATCCAGCCGAACAGACGATCGATAAGCCGGGTCGGGAGATCTTTCGGGGCGCCGTGTGGCTTCAACAGCAGCGCAGCCAGCGCCGGAGAGAGCGTCAGCGAGTTGATGGCGGAGATCACCGTGGAAATCGCTATCGTCACCGCAAACTGCTTGTAGAACTGACCGGTCACACCGGAGAGGAACGCCATCGGCACGAACACCGCGCACAGCACCAGCGCAATGGCGATAATCGGCCCGGACACTTCACGCATCGCCTGATGCGCCGCCGCAAGCGGGGCAAGCCCCTCTTCGATATTTCGCTCGACGTTTTCCACCACCACGATGGCATCGTCCACCACGATACCAATCGCCAGCACCAGCCCGAACAGGCTCAGCGTATTCAGCGAAAAGCCGAGCAGGTAGAGAATGCTGAACGTGCCCACCACCGATACCGGCACCGCGATCAGCGGAATGATCGACGCGCGCCAGGTTTGCAGGAACAGGATCACCACCAGCACAACCAGCACCACCGCTTCCAGCAGCGTTTGCACCACCGCGCGGATAGAATCACGTACAAACACCGTCGGGTCGTAAGGCGCCGCCCATTTCATATCGTCCGGGAATCGTGTGGACAGTTCGTCCATTTTGGCGCGCACCGCGTTAGACAGATCGATGGCGTTTGCCCCCGGCGACTGGAAGATACCAATCCCGACCGCGTCTTTGTTGTTGAGCTGGGAACGCAGCGCATAGCTGCCGGAACCCATCTCAATACGCGCCACGTCGCGCAGGCGGACGACCGTACCATCCTCCGTTGTTTTCAGGACAATATTGCCGAACTCATCTTCGGTATGCAGACGGCCCTGGGCGTTTATGGAGATCAGGAAATCGCTCTCTTTCGGCAGCGGCTCGGCGCCAAGCTGCCCGGCGGACACCTGCACGTTCTGCTCCTGCATCGCTGTCACCACGTCGGAGGCCGTCAGCCCGCGCGCCGCCACCTTGTTCGGGTCCAGCCAGACGCGCATCGCGTATTCGCCCGAGCCAAAAATCTGAATTTGCCCCACGCCGGGCAGACGCGCCAGCTCGTCCTTTACCTTCAGCGTGGCGTAGTTACGCATGTACAGTGAATCGTACTTACCGTTGGGCGAGAACAGATGCACCACCAGCGTCAGCGTTGGCGACTGCTTCTGGGTCGTGATGCCCAGGCGCCGCACGTCTTCCGGCAGACGCGCCTCGGCCTGCGCGACGCGGTTTTGCACCTGAACCTGCGCCTGATCCGGATCGGTCCCCGGACGGAAGGTGACGGTAGTGACCAGCACGCCGTCAGAGCCCGCAACGGATTTCATGTACATCATGTTCTCAACGCCGTTGATCGCCTCTTCCAGCGGCGTCGCCACGGTCTCGGCAATCACTTTCGGGTTGGCGCCCGGGTACTCCGCGCGTACCTGCACGCTTGGCGGCACGACGTCAGGATATTCGCTCACCGGCAGCAGCGGGATGGCGATTAATCCTGTGATAAAAATCAGAATCGACAGCACCGCGGCAAAAATCGGCCTGTCGATGAAAAAACGGGAAAAGTCCATGGATTGGATTCTCAGGTAAGGGATCAGTTGAGGGCGGCGCTGGCGGTCATGGCAACGGATTTCGCGTTAACCGGCATACCCGGCATAAACACTTTTTGTAAACCATCGACGATGACTTTATCCCCGGGATTCAGCCCCTGCTGTACGATACGTAAACCGTCCGCCAGACGCCCGGGCGTGATGTCACGGCGCTGCGCTTTCCCATCTTTATCAACGACATAAACGTATTTACGATCCTGATCGGTCAGCACTGCCTTATCGTCAACAAGCGTGGCTTTAAATTCCGCACTGCCTGGCAGGCGCACGCGGGCAAAGAGCCCTGGCGTGAACTGACGTTGTGCGTTATCTAACAGCGCGCGCATACGGATCGTTCCGGTACTCGGCGTAAGCTGATTATCCAGAAAATCCACTTTACCCTGATGGGGGTAACCTTCTTCGCCCGTCAGGCCAATCTCCACCGGAAGCGCCGTGTGATTGCTGGATGCCCCCTGCCCGCTGCGGGCCAGATTTTGATAGTGAAGGTAGGTTGACTCGTCCACGTCGAAGTAAACGTAAACCGTCTTCTGCGAGACCAGGGTGGTGAGCACGCTGGCGCTGTCGCCCGCCGTCACCAGATTACCGCTGGTGATTAACGCCCGGCTGGCGCGACCGTCGATAGGCGCGGTCACTTTGGTGAAGTCCAGGTTGAGCTGAGCGGCATCAACCGCCGCCTGCGCCGCGCGAATATCGGCCTGCGCCTGGGTAGCGGCGGAACGGCGCTGCTCCCACTCCTCACGGGATACCACGTTGGTATTGACTAATTTATCGGTACGGCTGGCCTCGCTTCGTGCCAGGCTGGCCTGCGTTTTGGCTCTCGCCAGGTTCGCCTGCGCCTGTTCCAGCGCCGCGCGATAGGTTCGGTCATCTATCGTGAACAGCACCTCGCCCTTCTTCACCTCCTGGCCGTCGGTGTAATTCACTTTCTCAATATAACCGGAGACGCGCGGACGCAGCTGAACGCTTTCCACCGCTTCAATGCGACCGTTGAAGCTATCCCACTGGCTAATGGACTTCACCACCACATCGGCGGCGCTGACGACGGGCGCTTGCGGTGCGGCATTTTGCGCGACGCTGTCATCGCACCCGACGAGAAGCACGGAGAGTAAAACCACCCCCATCGTGCTCAGATGAAAGTAACCCCAGGTTTTTTGCAGGCTCATTATTTTTATTCCGGTAATTGTAGCTGCCGGGCAAGACGCTGCGGGAGACGCCGCGCCACTTCCTTTGTCCGGTAGCTGGCTTAAGGCCATTTGTGTCGTTCATCGCCACAAAACTGTAACAGTTGCGAATACACTATCGCGGCGATTGTAGGAAGGCGCTTAACTAAGTGCAAGAATAATTGTTGCACTTTATGTGCTATTTGCGGCAAAGGTAAATCACGTGTTTTGAGAAGGGATTTAAATGTAACAATAAAACTTGCAATTAATGTAAAAACGAGCCACCTTTAAATGCAACTAACAAAGATGCTTTTGGGTGCGTGGCGTAGGGGGAAGCAAAATGAACACGGGTGCATTCATTCACGATTTACTCGACTGGATCGACAACAACCTCGATAGCCGTCTGGACATTGAAACCGTCTCCAGGCGAGCCGGCTATTCGAAATGGCACCTCCAGCGGATCTTCAAAGAACATACCGGCTCCCCTCTCGCCGAATATATTCGCGCGCAAAAGCTGCAAAAATCGGTCGAGCGCTTAGCCCAAAGCGATGAACCGATTCTGAACGTGGCAATCGCGCTGGGCTTTGACTCTCAGCAGTCCTTCAACCGCAGCTTTAAGCGTCAGTACGGTCAGGCGCCTGGGGCATGGCGGCGCAGTATCGGCTGCCGTGGATCGCGGCAGATGAGCCAGTGACTCACCAGATATGGGCCAGAAAAGAAAAACCCTCTGTAAACAGAGGGTTTTATCAGTCTTACTTGCTTATGACTTCGCAGGAAGGGTTATGGGCTTTCCCACTCGACTATCAATTAAATTAAAATTAATCTAAATAACAGTCGCTTAGAAGATTGGCCATTTTCGCCGCGTCTTCATAAATGTGTGCATTTTCTACTGTGTGCTCCGTCGGCGTGTAAGTTTTGAAAGACCGCGCCTGGACATAAGTACCATCGACACTAACCTCAGCCACAACGCCAATGACGTTAGTAGCCCTGGCCTCAACGAGTAACAACACATCATCGAGCAGGATTAAGGTATCGTTTTCGGACCACTGCTTGCTGTCAGGATCCTTGTAGTAAATTTCCTGGAGAACTGTGGCTCCCGGAAGCTGGGCATAGGGAATGTCGGCAAAGGCTGCTTCGCTCATCCTTTTCTGCCGATCTTTAAAGGCCTTATTGTAATCTGGCTTTCGCTGAAGGAGATTAAAGAGGAGTGCACGATACCTCGCATCGCGAGCAAAACAGGGATCGACCGCGTAGTAGTCCGACCCAAGCTGAATTAGAGGTTTCTTACGTGCTGGCAGTGACCGAAAGGGTGTCCCCTTAAACTCGCCCTCCAAAACTTGATAACGATCCCCGCGTATCATGACCCAAGTGGATTTCGCACGGAATTCAGTGTCGCCGTGTTAGGACCGAAAATGCCATCTTTGATATCAGCAGAGGTGAACATAGCAAAGAGCATGGCTCTGTGCTCTTAGTTTTCGGCTAAGTTCAAACAGCTCAGCGCACAGTGCTTCGTTGAATTCCATATCCGCAGGTGCGGCATCTGATGCCAGAACCGCTTGAACATACGCCAGTAAGAACTGGTTTTCATTAACCATGTCATCTGGGCCATCCTCCTGGCCTTGCTTTTCGCCCCCAATTTGGTTTCCCATTGTTTTCATCATATGTTGAGCGTAGATGTACCCGAGCAAATCATGCGGAGGCATTTTGACAATCAACTCACGCATTCGGTCAGCAATGGATTCCATATCCTTCAATAAAGAAGCTATAGCCTTCTTTCGATCTTCTTCCATATTCATTCTTACCATCTCGTTTTGAAGTACTGATTTTTCAAGCACTATAATTCTTGCTCATCAATCATATCAACTCAGTCCTGCATCTTGGTTTCACACTGTTCACAATAATCGACTTTCTTATATATTGTACTTAGTCTGGTTACATCGAGATTTCGAGCACTACCTGTAGTGGATGATTTTGGCAGGATTTGCTGTGGTAAATCATTTTATATTTTAATTGTAATTATTCCGAGCATGCAATTATGACCACTTTCCTTAAATGCATCTACTATCTGGTATAGTTATAAGTTGATATAGATCTACCTTCCAAAGGTCGGTCAGCCTTTTTCAGATTAAAATATTTAAATGCGCATTTTTTGTATAGTTTATTTTCTTAATAAACGCATTATATGCAGATAATATTCATAAGTATCTATAAAGGAAAGGGAGATACATGACTTTGCATGGAAAGTTTATAATAAATGATGCTGATTACTCACCACTTGCATTTGATGGTATTGGTGTATTTATGGCGTTTTCTGGTAACGGTGCATACAGAAACAAAGGAGCATGTGGTATCATACCAAACGTTGGACCGCTACCAAAAGGTAAATATTATATAGTAGACAGGCCTAAAGGAAGTATAGCTAACAGGTTTAGAGCCTGGGGAGTCGATACTTATAAAAGCATTTTTAGTTATCATGTTGATCATTCTGAATGGTTTGCATTATTTCGCGATGATGGGAATGTAGATGATACTACATTTTACGAAAGCATAGCCAGAGGTGGATTTAGGCTACATCCCGGTCAGGTTTCAGAAGGGTGTATAACTTTACCAAGCCAATCGGATTACAATAGATTAAGAGATGCACTATTAAGAACAAAGAAAGAAAAGATTAAAGGTATTGATTTAGAAACCTATGGAACAATTGAGGTCATTATTGGTGGCTATCAAAAAACTTGCCCTTAGTTCCCTTAGAATTATTCTATTCATAGGGATATTCGCTAGTGTGTCATGGTTAGATGTTTGTTACTTAACTGAACATCCATTAATAAGTAATGAAACAGCTATTAGAATTTCCTATTTTTTTAGCAACAACCCAACACCCGAAGATATTTACTATAGTTATGATTATACATTAATTGTATTTAACGTTCTTATCTCTCTCTTTTTATACATTGTAACAATGAAGTTAGTTAAATTAACAAGGAGTAAATAAAATGCCTATCCCTCCCTATCTGTGGCTTAAAGATGATGGTGGTGCCGATATCAAAGGTTCTGTAGATGTTCAGGATCGTGAAGGCTCTATTGAAGTAATCAGTATGGGTCATGGTGTTAATCTTCCCGTCGATACGGCCAATGGAAAGATCACCGGAACACGTCAGCATTCTTCGTTTAATTTTGAAAAAGAAGTTGATAGCTCCAGCCCCTATCTCTACAAAGCAGCAGCCACAGGACAAACATTAAAAAGTGCAGAAATAAAATTTTATCATATCAATGATGCTGGCCAGGAAGTGTGTTATTACACCATCTTAATGGAAAATGTAAAAATAACGGGTGTTAATTGTGGTGTACCAAATGTTAAATTGTCAGGCAATGACAAGTTAAATCATATGGAATCCGTATCTATGCAATATGAAAAAATCACATGGCGTATTGTAGATGGCAATATCCAATTCTCTGATTCATGGTACGAGAGGCAAACAGCATAAATTTAAGTCACATTCTGTGCCACATTGCATTGTAGAAATTGTCCTTTTCGTTGCTAACAGCTGCCAGAAAGTGCCAAAAAAAAGCCCGCAGATACGCGGGCTTAGAGCTACTTTGCAGGTTTCACGTACAGGCTGATGCCAGACGCGAAATCATTCCCACTCAATTGTCGCCGGTGGCTTGCCGCTGATGTCATACACCACGCGGGAAATACCGTTTACTTCGTTGATGATGCGGTTAGACACGCGGCCTAAGAAGTCATACGGCAGATGCGCCCAGTGCGCGGTCATGAAGTCGATGGTTTCCACGGCACGCAGGGAGACAACCCAGTCGTATTTACGGCCATCACCCATCACGCCGACGGAACGAACCGGCAGGAACACGGTGAACGCCTGGCTTACCTTGTTGTACAGGTCAGCTTTGTGCAGCTCTTCGATGAAGATCGCGTCCGCGCGACGCAGCAGGTCGCAGTACTCTTTCTTCACTTCGCCCAGCACGCGCACGCCCAGACCCGGACCCGGGAACGGATGACGGTAGAGCATGTCGTACGGCAGACCCAGCTCCAGACCGATCTTGCGCACTTCGTCTTTGAACAGCTCACGCAGCGGTTCAACCAGGCCCATCTTCATCTCTTTCGGCAGGCCGCCCACGTTGTGATGAGATTTGATGACGTGCGCTTTACCGGTTGCGGAAGCCGCTGACTCGATCACGTCAGGGTAGATGGTGCCCTGCGCCAGCCATTTCACGTCTTCCAGCTTCAGCGCTTCTTCGTCGAACACTTCAACGAACACGCGACCGATGATCTTACGCTTGGCTTCCGGATCGTTCTCGCCTTTCAGCGCGTCAAGGAAGCGCTGCTCCCCTTCCACGTGAACGATGTTCAGGCCGAAGTGGTCGCCAAACATGTCCATCACCTGCTGGGCTTCATTCAGACGCAGCAGTCCGTTATCCACGAATACGCAGGTCAGGTTTTTGCCGATGGCGCGGTGCAGCAGCATGGCGGTCACGGAGGAGTCCACGCCGCCGGAGAGGCCGAGGATCACTTTGTCATCGCCAACCTGCTGGCGGATACGCTCCACAGCGTCGTCGATGATTTTTGCCGGGGTCCACAGGGCTTCACACTGGCAGATGTCACGCACGAAGCGCTCCAGCATGCGCATACCCTGACGGGTGTGGGTCACTTCCGGGTGGAACTGTACGCCGTAGAAGCGTTTTTCTTCGTTCGCCATGATCGCGAACGGGCAGCTTTCGGTGCTGGCAACGGTCACGAAGTCGGACGGGATAGCGGTAACTTTGTCGCCGTGGCTCATCCACACGTCCAGCAGCGGTTTGCCGTCTGCGGTCAGGGAGTCTTCGATACCGCGCACCAGTGCGCTGTCGGTGACGACTTCAACCTGTGCGTAGCCGAACTCACGCTCGTTAGAGCCTTCTACATGACCACCCAGCTGCATCGCCATGGTCTGCATGCCGTAGCAAACGCCGAACACCGGGACACCCGCTTCGAACACGTACTGCGGTGCACGCGGGCTGTTCTCTTCGGTGGTGCTTTCCGGGCCGCCGGACAGGATGATGCCGCTTGGATTGAACTCGCGAATCTGTGCTTCCGTGACATCCCACGCCCACAGCTCACAGTAAACGCCCAGCTCACGCACGCGGCGCGCCACCAGCTGAGTATACTGAGAACCGAAATCCAGGATGAGAATGCGATGTTTATGAATGTTTTCCGTCATTGACGCTAATTCCGAGGCAAGTGAAACAAAACAGAGCGCCCGGCAGAAGCCGGGCGCGGAAATTTATCAGGAGCCCAGACGGTAGTTCGGGGACTCTTTGGTGATCGTCACGTCGTGAACGTGGCTCTCCTGGATACCCGCACCGCTGATGCGTACGAATTCCGCTTTGGTACGCAGCAGGTCAATGGTACCACAGCCGGTCAGACCCATACAGGAGCGCAGGCCGCCCATCTGCTGGTGAATGATCTCTTTCAGACGGCCTTTATAGGCCACGCGGCCTTCGATACCTTCCGGCACCAGTTTGTCAGCGGCGTTATCGGTCTGGAAGTAACGATCGGAGGAGCCTTTGGACATTGCACCCAGGGAACCCATACCGCGGTAAGATTTGTAAGAACGGCCCTGGTAGAGTTCGATTTCACCCGGGGATTCTTCAGTACCGGCCAGCATGGAACCCACCATCACGGCTGCGGCACCTGCGGCGATCGCTTTGGCGATGTCGCCAGAGAAGCGGATACCGCCGTCCGCGATTACCGGAATACCGGTGCCTTCCAGCGCTTCAACCGCGTCAGAAACCGCAGTGATCTGTGGAACGCCCACGCCGGTGACGATACGGGTAGTACAGATGGAGCCAGGGCCGATACCCACTTTCACCGCGCTGCAACCCGCTTCCGCCAGCGCACGAGCGCCTGCGCCTGTTGCCACGTTACCGCCGATGATCTGGAGATCAGGGTATTTAGCACGGGTTTCACGAATACGTTGCAGAACGCCTTCGGAGTGGCCATGAGAGGAGTCAATCAGCAGTACGTCAACGCCCGCAGCAACCAGCGCGTCAACGCGCTCTTCGTTACCCGCACCAGCGCCAACCGCAGCGCCGACGCGCAGACGGCCATGCTCGTCTTTACAGGCGTTCGGTTTACGTTCCGCTTTCTGGAAATCTTTAACGGTGATCATGCCGCGCAGGTGGAAGTTCGCGTCCACAACCAGCGCTTTCTCAACGCGTTTTTCGTGCATTTTCGCCAGTACCACGTCGCGGGTTTCACCTTCACGCACGGTCACCAGACGCTCTTTAGGCGTCATGTACACGCTGACAGGCTGGTTCAGGTCAGTCACGAAACGCACGTCACGACCGGTAATGATGCCGACCAGTTCGTTGTCTTCAGTCACTACCGGGTAACCAGCGAAGCCGTTACGCTCGGTCAGGGCTTTCACTTCGTGCAGCGTGGTGGTTGGCAGAACGGTCTGAGGATCGGACACGATACCGGATTCATGCTTCTTCACGCGGCGAACTTCTTCCGCCTGACGCTCGATAGACATGTTTTTGTGGATAAAGCCAATGCCGCCTTCCTGTGCCAGGGCGATAGCCAGACGCGCTTCAGTCACGGTGTCCATTGCTGCGGAGAGCATAGGAATGTTCAGACGAATGGTTTTCGTCAACTGCGTGCTGAGGTCGGCAGTATTCGGCAGAACGGTGGAGTGAGCGGGAACGAGGAGGACGTCGTCAAACGTCAGTGCTTCTTTAGCGATACGTAGCATGGGCAATATCTCTGACCTGGGTGGTTAAATATTGCCGTGGCATTATACAGAGCGTAACCGATTGCATCTACACTTTTTTATAAAAAAGCTTGCGATTGCCTCACAACAGGTTACTATCGACTGAATAACTTGCTGATTTAGAATTTGATCCCGCTCACATGTTATCCTCTCAATCCCCCTCAATTTATACTGTCAGCCGCCTTAATCAGACGGTGCGTTTGCTGCTTGAGCAGGAAATGGGGCAGGTCTGGATCAGCGGTGAAATCTCGAACTTCACGCAGCCCGCTTCCGGTCACTGGTACTTTACGCTGAAAGACGACACCGCTCAGGTGCGCTGCGCGATGTTCCGCAACAGCAACCGTCGCGTGACGTTCCGCCCTCAGCACGGCCAGCAGGTTCTGGTTCGCGCCAACATTACGTTGTATGAGCCGCGCGGCGATTATCAGATTATCGTCGAGAGCATGCAACCCGCGGGCGAAGGCTTGCTGCAACAGAAGTACGAACAGCTAAAAGCCATGCTTTCGGCAGAGGGGTTGTTCGACCAGCAGTTCAAAAAGCCACTGCCCTCACCTGCCCACTGCGTTGGGATTATCACTTCGAAAACCGGTGCGGCCCTGCACGATATTTTGCACGTCCTGAAGCGTCGTGACCCTTCCCTGCCCGTCATTATCTACCCGACTGCCGTTCAGGGTGACGATGCGCCATGGCAGATCGTGCGCGCCATTGAACTGGCGAACGCGCGACAGGAGTGTGACGTATTGATCGTCGGGCGCGGCGGCGGTTCGCTGGAAGACCTGTGGAGCTTTAACGACGAGCGCGTGGCGCGGGCAATCTTTGCAAGCGTTATCCCTGTAGTGAGCGCCGTCGGTCACGAAACGGATGTGACGATAGCGGATTTTGTCGCGGATTTACGCGCGCCCACGCCGTCCGCGGCGGCAGAGGTGGTCAGCCGTAACCAGCAGGAACTGCTGCGGCAGATCCAGAACGGGCAGCAGCGCCTGGAGATGGCGATGGACTACTTCCTCGCCAACCGTACCCGTCGCTTTACCCAGCTTCACCATCGTCTGCAACAGCAGCATCCGCAGTTACGTCTGGCGCGTCAGCAAACCGTGCTGGAACGTCTGCGTCAGCGCATGAACTTCGCGATGGATACGCAGCTTAAGCGCGCGGTATCTCGCCAGCAGCGCGTCACGCAGCGTCTGAATCAGCAAAACCCGCAGCCGACAATCTATCGTGCGCAAACGCGGATCCAGCAGCTCGAGTATCGCCTCGCGGAGAATATCCGTTCACGCCTGAGCACCACCCGCGAACGTTTTGGCAATGCAGTGACCCATCTGGAAGCCGTCAGCCCGCTCTCCACGCTGGCCCGCGGCTACAGCGTGACGACGGCGACGGATGGCAAAGTGCTGAAACAAACGAAACAGGTTAAAGCCGGAGATGTGCTTACCACCCGGCTTTCAGACGGCTGGGTCGAGAGTGAAGTGAAAGAGATTAAACCGGTGAAAAAAACGCGCCAGCGCAAAAGCGGATAAATCTTCGCCGGTTACAAACTATACTGCTGCTATTGCCTTTTTTAATAAGGAGAGCAGCATGCCCCATCTTCATAGCGTTATCCCTCCGTATATTCTTCGTCGTATTATCGAAAGCGGTTCTGAGCCGCAGCAGCGCTGCGCCCGTCAGACCTTAACCCACGTCCAGACGCTGATGGCCCATATGCCGGGCAAACCCGCCGCGCCGCATGTGAATAAAGCCGGTCAGCTTGAGCGTGACATCTACGATGCGAAACAGACCCAGGAGCTGCCGGGTACCCAGGTGCGTTATGAAGGCCAGCCCTCCAACGGCGATGTGGCGGTGGATGAAGCGTACGATTACCTGGGTATCACCCATGATTTCTTCTGGAAGGAGTATCAGCGCGATTCGCTGGATAACAAAGGGCTGATCCTCACCGGCACCGTGCATTATGGCCGCGAGTATCAAAACGCCTTCTGGAACGGTCAGCAGATGGTCTTTGGCGACGGTGACGGGGAAATCTTCAACCGCTTCACCATTGCCATCGACGTGGTGGCGCATGAGCTAAGCCACGGCGTGACGGAGACCGAAGCCGGGCTTATCTACTTTGAACAGTCGGGCGCGCTGAACGAGTCTCTGTCGGACGTGTTTGGCTCGTTGGTCAAACAGTACCATCTGAAGCAAACCGCCGATCGGGCAGACTGGCTGATTGGTGAAGGGCTGCTGGCTGCGGGCATTAACGGGAAAGGGCTGCGCTCAATGTCTGAACCCGGCACCGCCTATGACGATCCTCTGCTCGGAAAAGACCCCCAGCCCGCGCACATGAAAGATTTTATTAAAACGCGCGAGGATAACGGCGGCGTCCATCTGAACTCCGGCATCCCCAACCGGGCATTTTATCTGGCTGCGACGGCGATCGGCGGCTACGCCTGGGAAAAAGCGGGTTATGCCTGGTACGACACGGTTTGCGATCGAAACCTGGCGCAGGATGCGGATTTTGATGCCTTCGCAAAACTCACCATCGCCCACGGCGAGAAGCGCTCGGGGGGTGACGTTGGAGCGGCCATTAAACAAGCCTGGGAACAGGTGGGAGTATTGTAATGCAGGTTCCGGAACTGACGGATGACGCCGTGGTTGAGCTGGCCCGGGAAGGCGGCGTCGCCTTTATTCCTAAGCTGAGCGGTCAGCGCACCATCGCGCTTTCCTCGCTAAATGAGGCCCAGCGCCAGCGCCTGGTGAGCATCCTGGAGCAGGCTTTCCCGCGCGGTCAGCCGCCCGGGCAAGCCTCTTCCCCCGGCAGCGGTGACCAGCGCTATTTTCGCATCCAGATTATCTGGACCGGCCAAAATCAGGCGCACTACGCCGATATCATCGTGCTGGTGCCTGAGCAGGAAGCGCCCGAGTCGCTGGTCGAACTGTGGCAGAAAGGCGAAGGCTGCGTGTGCGATTAACCTTCGGCCCGAACAAACTCCACGCGTTTTTTAGAGATAAGACCGTGGCCGTTCTGGCAGAAATAGTCCACCGCACCACAGGCTTTTAACACCTGGAGTGGCTGATGACACTCCGGGCAGAGGGCGTCGAGCGTGATATCTTTATTACAGTTTTCGCAGTGCGCGACCCCGTTCAGCGGCTCCAGCGGTGCCTGGCAATCCGGGCAGGTAATCGTCATGGTGACTCCTTTAAAGCGTTCAGGTCTGCATTAATTTTACCACGTCGCATTCAGTGCGGGCCACGCAACTGTTGCTGCAAGGTCAGCAGCAACGTCACCTCTTCGATCCTGCGGCGCGTCGTGCGGCTCACCTCATGCGGATCCCGTTCAAAGAGACTTTTTGCCCCCAGAATATGATCTGCAAGACAGTGCTCGTAGATCGTACCGGGAATATGCCAGCGCTGGATATCTTTGCCCTCAATAAGCTCCAGCACATCTTCTGCACCCCGTCGGTCATGGCTGATGATGCGCCCGTCGCGCAAATAGAGGCGTAAGCCCTTTTGTCCACCCGCAGGTCCCGCGTATTTGTTAAGCCGGATGTCTACCGGCACGCCGCTGATGCGTCCCTGTAAATGCGCCTCACCTTCCGCCGTGGTCAGATCGCCCCTGGCGATATCGCGACCCAGACGGTCTTTTGCCGTCACCACCTGCAATGCCATATCGTCATGACCGCCCAGATAGCGTACCGTTTCACGCAGCATCGCCAGCACGTGCGTACCGATATCCAGGATCACGCCGTCCGGGTGGCGAAGCGTTCTGGTATCCGGCTCTCCGGTCGCGAAATTGAGCGCGATGGGTTCCCCTGCGGCGTTATATCCGCTTGGCTCCTGCAAAAAACCCTCGATTCTGGCAATGTCTGAATAATGGCCGACCAGCGACTGCTTTACCGTTTCGATGCGCGCCATCCAGTGGTCGAGCGCCAGCACGCGGGACGCCACACCGGGCGTTGCCAGCAGCGCGTTGAGTTTTTCAATTTGAGGAAGCGTGGCGACAATCGGTTTTTCAATCACAATCCGCGGAACCGGCGAGGCAATCGCCTGCTCAAGCACCTCAAGGTGTTGCAGCGATGCGGTGGTGATAAACAGGGTATCCAGCGGGGTGGCTAAAAGCGCTGCAAGCGAGGCGCAGCGTGTAATGCCTTCAGGGTGCTTCGTGGGAAGAACATCAAACCCGAAACAACGAACCGGGTGTTTAAACAGGTTACGCAATGCGGGCAGATAGGCTGTTTCCACTACCGCGCCAAGACCAACAAATCCTAACTGCATATTTTCACCTCAGGAAATACAGTGCCGGGGCGTAACGCCTGCCCCGGCACACTGAGGTTTATGAGGCGTTAGCTGCCGGTTTAGTCTGCGCATTTTCCAGCATGCGACGCACCGGAACAATGAGGACGATCAGTACCGCAGCACAAATCAGCAGCGCAATCGAGCAACGGGCAAAGAGGTCCGGCAGCATATCCAGCTGGTCGGCCTTCACGTGGCCGCCAATCAGACCTGCGGCCAGGTTGCCCAGCGCGCTGGCACAGAACCACAGACCCATCATCTGACCGCGCATTCTTTCCGGTGCCAGCAGGGTCATGGTCGCCAGACCGATCGGGCTCAGGCACAGCTCACCCAGCGTCAGCATCAGGATACTGCCCACCAGCCAGAACGGAGAAACCCCTGCCCCACCGTTGCTCAGCACGTTCTGTGCCGCCAGCATCATCAGGCCAAAGCCCGCCGCCGCGCACAGAATGCCGATCACGAACTTGGTGATGCTGCTCGGACGAATGTTTTTGCTCGCCAGCTTCGGCCATGCCCAGCTAAATACCGGTGCCAGCAGAATGATGAACAGGGCATTAATCGACTGGAACCATACCGCCGGGATCTCGAAATCACCGATCATGCGGTTAGTGTAGTCGTTCGCGAACAGGTTGAAGGAGGTTGGCTTTTGCTCAAACGCGGACCAGAAGAACGCGGCGGAGACCAGCAGAATAAAGCAAACCAGCAGTCTGGCGCGCTCTTTGCGATTCAGGCCGGCGAAGATGAACAGGTAGATGAAGTAGAGCGCGACGGAGGCGGCAATCACATACACCAGCACGCTGGCAACCGCGACCGGATTGATCACAATCACACCCTGGGCAATCAACGTAACGATAATTGCAACACCCACGGCCAGTGCCAGCAGCCAGGCCCCCACGCCGTTACGTTTCACGACCGGACTGTTCCAGGTGGAGTCCAGACCGACTTCGCTGTCGTAGCGCTTCATGGCCGGAACGGCAAACACGCGGAAGATGATCAGGGCGACCAGCATCCCGATACCGCCGATCCCAAAGCCCCAGTGCCAGCCGTGGGTTTTAATCAGCCAGCCGGAAATCAGGGGGGCAATGAACGAGCCCATGTTGATGCCCATATAGAACAGCGAGAAACCGCCGTCACGACGCGCATCGCCCTTCTTATACAGGGTTCCGACCATCACCGAGATACAGGTTTTGAACAGTCCGGAGCCGAGCACGATGAACATCAGGCCGATGAAGAACAGGTTGTCGCCCATGATGGCCGACAGCGCGATCGACAGGTGCCCGAGCGCAATCAAAATCGAACCGTACCAGACGGCCCGCTGCTGGCCGAGCCAGTTATCCGCCAGCCAGCCGCCCGGCAGCGCGGCCAGGTACATGGTACCGGCAAAGATACCGACAATCGCCGAGGCGTTTTCGCGCGCCAGACCCATCCCGCCGTCGTACACGGTGGCGGCCATAAACAGGATCAGTAACGGACGGATGCCGTAGAATGAGAAACGCTCCCACATCTCGGTGAAGAACAGCGAGCCGAGCGGATAAGGGTGGCCGAAGAAGGTTCGGCTCTCTTTTTGATTAACAGAGGATTGCATAATTCTCCCGAAAGGTATGTGTCGTGCCTGTAAGCACCAGTATGTACGCCGAACGGTTACGTATCCGATCGATTTTTTACATACGGCGAAATATTGGTTAACCATTTGATAACCAGGCGCTAGTTTTGTCTAGTACCGAACCCTGGACTTTAAGATGAAAATTCGACGATTGTCTACTTTCTTAGATATAAAAATGGATGAAGGCGAATAGTGATTGACATCTCACTAATGCGCCAACAAAAAAGGCGTGAAGCAACAGGATGCTTTCCCCTTGCCCGCTTTCGTTGACCTGAAAGGCAAAAGCTCCCCTAAGGAAGCTTTCTGAATGACTGGCTCTGTCAGAAATAGACTCGTTCAATCGGACCGCGGTTACCCGAGTCGGTATCTTCCCAGAAACTGCCTTTGTTCGGGTAGATCACGTAGGTAAGCGTTTTGCTGCCGTTGATGATGAGCATATCGCCTGACACGGTAGCTTTTACGCTTTTCCCGGCAATTCTCACTGTCCCGGCACCAATATGAATGTTTGCAACGCGCTGGCCGTTTGGATGGCGTGCGACGTAATCGCCATCGTACTTTTTTATGTCAGCACGGGTGGTCGGCGTAACGCCGCGATCGGAGAAACCGGCGGCCTCATTCTCGGCCCTGGTTTTGTGGATGTCGCACCCTTTGGACTCATTGGTCATGTTGCATCCTGAACGTTCCAGCTGCGTGCGGTATGTGGCGCTGATGGCGTAAGCCGGACCCGCGGTGAAGGCAATCAGCGTGCTCGCCGTTAACGCCGCGATGATGTAATGCTTCATAGTTTTGGCCTGAAAAAAAGGGCCGCGTAAGCCGCCCTTGAGGGTGTAAAGGAAACTCAGAACTGGTAAGTCAGACCGGCCACCAGCGTATTGTCACCGCCGTCAGCCAGGTCGATCTTGTAGCCGACATCGGCAACCAGATTTTTGTTGAAGTAGTAATCGGAACCCAGCGCAACATATTCAACAATGTCGCGGTTTGCGTTATCACGCGCGTGGACATAGGCCACGTTCGGGCGCAGACCAACGTCAAACACGTATGCGGCTATCGCTTCGAAGTGCTTAGCTTCGTCAGCATCCTGCAACAGGTTGTGTGACTCACCATAAATGGTGGCGACGTACACGCGGTTAGCGTCATATTTCAGACCTGTACCCCAAAACTCGGCATTCTTGCCATCCCAGCCAGAGCGTTTTTGGTCAGCGGTGATCGCACTGGTGGAGTAAGCCGCTATAGCTGACACGCCGGTGTTAGCAAGATCATAACCGAGGGAAAAGCCGTAGCCGGTACCGTGCTGTTTGGCAGGATTGCTGTTGGTGTCATCCTGCCCCTGGTACTGGGCAGCAAACTGAACGCCGTCAGCTAGACCGAAGGCATTACCGGTGCGGAGTGTAGCAACGCCACTAGCGCGACCAGTAAGGAATGAATTAGTGCCTTCATAAGAGTCACCGCCGAATTCTGATAAAACGTCAGTGTAAGCACCAACATCGTAAGCCACACCATAGTTGCGACCGTAATCGAAAGATAGGTTGTGATCAAAGTCCAGACCAGCAAATGCCAGACGCGTCGAAACCCCATCTTGCGCACCTTCAGCCTGTGCAGCATCAAACTGGCCTTCAAACTGGCCGTAGCCAGTCAGTTTATCGTTTATCTGCGTTTCGCCACGAAAGCCCAGACGCGCATAAGTACCGTCGCCATCTTCACCGTCAGACCAACTGTGCGCGGCTTTCACTTTGCCGTACAGATCCAGTTTATTACCGTCTTTGTTGTAAATTTCCGCTGCGTATGCGGATGTGATCCCTAAGGCCAGAACGGCCAAAGCCACTACTGTTTTTTTCATACATCACTCTCTTATGATTGTAGTGTGTTACGTGCTATCAGCTTTGTTATGACTACCCGAAGGCGTTCATAAAAAAGCCCCCCTGAAATCGCGTGGGGGGAGCCTCCAAAGTGGCAAAAGGCTTAAATAATGATGAAGAGTGGAGCAATGACTCCCCGGTAACGACGCTGCCCAATGTCCTTAAGCAGCGCCGAAACGTTGGCAGACCTCCGAAGAGGCCGAAATGATTACCAGCCTACGGACACGCCAGCACCCGCCCCTACGTTGCCCTGAGTGTCCCAGGACAGGCCAGATTTGACGGTTACAGCGCCGGAAAGACGGGAGCTAACCCCAGCGGCGATAGCGTTTTCCCCGTTGAACGTCCCTACGGCCATACCAAAGCTACCGGACTGGTCAGCCTGTACCTGAGGGATCTGAGTCAGGGCAACAGCACCGGCTACACCCGCGCGGAACTCTTTGCGATCCTTATTCTGCTGGCTTTGCAGCTTGTTGAAGTTGGTCTGGTTGTTGGATTCCAGGTCCTGGATACGCGCTTCGTGGTTAGCCAGCTTTTTGCTGTTGTCTGCTACACGTTTGTTGGTATCAGCCAGTGCCTGACGGTTCGCCGCGATGTGCTTGTTAGCGTCATCAATGCGTGCGTGAGCGTAAGTGCCGGTATCCTGAGCCTGAGTCACAGCAGTTTGCAGAGCAGTGAAGTTCTGTGCCTGTCTGGTCAGGGCGTGCTGGTTGGTGGCAATCTGCTGGTGGTTCTGAACAGCCAGTTTGCCAATAGTCAGTTCACCTTTAGCCAGTGTCTGAGCGTGGGCATCATTGGTGTCGATAGCTGTGGTGTTGGTAGCAACTTGCTTAGCGACAGCCGGATCCACGTCCTTACCGTCTTTACCATTGGTTCCATTGAGGCCGTCTTTGCCATCTCTACCCGCTGGGCCAGTTGCGCCGTCTTTACCATTGGTACCATTCAGGCCGTCTTTACCATCTTTACCCGCTGGGCCAGTTGCGCCGTCTTTACCGTTAATTCCATCTTTACCGTTGGTACCGTCTTTGCCGTCCTGAGGCTTAGGTGCGTTTTCCAACGTGGTGATGCGGGTTTCGTGACCTGCCTCTACGCCAGTAGCGCGAGTCATTTCTTTAGTCAGATCAGTCTGGTTAGCCTTATCAATAGCCAGCCTGGTCAGCGCCTTCGTGTGAATATCCACTTCATTATGAAGGACGGTTGTTTCGCCCAGTGCTTTCTTGCCGGTTTGAAGGGCAAGAGTTGAATCACGGTTAGCATCGGCAATTTCAAAGTCCTGTTGTCTCTGCTCACCTTCGTAACGGGTAACATCCAGCTTATCGCCCAGCGCTGATTTATCGGCTTTGTTAGCCATTTCTGCGGTGTAGGTGCTGGTGGCTACTTTGTCAGCCAGCGCAGCATCATGATCATTCAGGCGCTGATCCTGCTTGAGGTCATAGATGCTTTGTCCTGGTGCTGTTACTGCTGGCAGTGAAGGCGTGCTGGCAGAGGACGTTACATCAGCAGCTTTATAAACCACGGCAGTTTTAGTAGCCGCAATAACCGGAGCAGATGCGTGCAACTGGATGCCCTGCGCGTCTGTGTCGTTAGGTACGGTTACAGACGAGGTAAAGACTGGTTCCATCGCGCCTTTTTCACGGTGGTGGGTGCTCACCAGACGCAACGTAGGTGCTGCTGGGGTTGCCTGCGGGTGCAGTTCCGGCACTTTCTGGATCTCAGGGGTCGCCTGCGGCAGCGCAGGCGTAGCCTGTGCCTGTTTAACAGGTGCTTTCTGAATTGACGGGGTTTTGCCAGCCAGTACAGGAGTCGCTTTGGTCGGCTGCGGGTGCAGCTCTGGAGCCCTGGTAACAGGTGGAACTTTTGCCAGCTGCTCAGGGGAAGCCAGACCTAACATTTCCTGACGTGCCTGGTTGCGCTGCGCACTCAGATCCTTAACGATAGCCTTGAAGGTTGGATCGTTACGGTCAGCACCCGTGGCGATCAGCTGGTTCAGCGAGTGGTTGATGGTTTTCCACTTGTCGCTTGCATGGTCAAAGGTTTTCGCTGGTGCGGTGGCCGCTGGCACATGGATAGCAGGTGTTTGCTGCGGCTGCGCTGGGTTTGCCTGTGGATGCAGGGTAGGTGTTTTCTGCACTGCTGGAGTCAGAATCAATTTCGGCGCTGCCTGTGGGTGCAGGGTCGGAACCTTCTGGAACTCAGGAGTAGCCTGCGGCAGTGTCGGAGTAGCCTGCGGGCGCAGAGTAGGTGCTTTCTGCACTGCTGGGGTCAAATCCAGTTTTGGCGTTGCCTGAGGTTTCAGAGTCGGTGCCTTCTGGAAAGCCGGAGTCAGTTGCAGCTCAGGGGTTGCCTGTGCCTGTTTGGTCGGCGCAGTCAGGATTGAAGGCTCAGCCTGTGGCAGTGCCGGAGTCGCCTGTGGACGTTTAACTGGTACTTTCTGAATAGCAGGCTCGGCAACTGGCAGCGCCGGGGTTGCCTGTGGATGCAGAGTGGGTGCTTTCACCAGTGCTGGTGGAACAGCTACCGGAACAGCAGTAGGCGTTGCGTGAGGGACAGCAACAGGCGCAACGTATGTCGGCGCAGGTGGAACGGCTGGCTCACCGAAATGGCTAACATCTTTACCACTACGTACAGCAGAAACGAAAACCTCAGCGTCGTTAAAGTTCAAACCGAGGCGGCGCATAGCTACATCCTGAGCGCGAGCAAATTGAGCGCCATTCGGATCGTTCAGTGCCGTTTTAATTTCTTCCAACGCTGCCGGGAAGCCGTTCTGAGAAGCCAGGCCACCTTCGATAGCGAACGCTGAGCTGGCAGTAAGTGCAGAAACGACTACACCGGCGATAATTGTCTTTTTCATCATTAACCCTGTCTGGTATTTTCTGTCACTGACCGGCTTCGGTTAGCTCGCTGCCGGTGGTTGCGCCCCACCCGGTAGAAATCACTAACGAAACCGATCAGCCATTCATCTGAGTAATTTTCTTGTTGCCAACGGTAAGGTGTATTTCGCTCCGAATAGCTCGAGAGCTTCACTCAGAATGTCCTGTATGCTGTGTTGCGTCTGATGCACAACTTTCTGACGTATTCGTAAAGCGCTTATACAATCCTCGCGCTGAACTTCACCCGCTTTGCCGATGAGTCGTTCCTGCTCGCAGATGGAGTGCTTTTTCATTGCTATCTCCATGACGTCTCGCATTTCTGTACACACCTGAACACGTTTCGTGAGGGAATATGCAGACTTTACAGAGTCATGTCCATGCGCAAAAAAGTGTTACAAAACAGTTTAAATAGTCACAAAGCTTCATTTTACGAAGAAAGGCATTTTTCAAGTGAAAGTGATACGTAAGTCACCAAGTTAAGAGAAAGTTTGAAGGGTTAATAATATTAATTTACAGCAATACAATCATACACAAGTCTTATGTATGTCTTTAAATACCCATAAGTCATTAACCTGTAGCAGGTTTCAGATGGTTTTATTCACGCCACAACCCTCATAGCTGCGCCTTGTTTTTGCATTTTTTTATGTGGATATAGGATTTTGATATGAACGCGAAGATGTTTTAATTTGGTTGCTTTTTTGATTGAAATGTAAACATTTCATGCAGTAACATTCTTTGAGTGATGAATAAAACGAAAGATAGTTTGATATAAGTCAACTTTTCAAGGCGTGGGAATTATCAAGAATCACTCCTGAAAGAGTGATGAAGGGCAAGGTTAGAAAGTAAAAAAGGAGTAATGCTGACGACAGAAAAAGACATTATCAGACCTTGTCATTTAATAGTCATGCGATAGTCTTAAAAAAGCTCGTCTGCCTTTGCGATGTTTTGACAATAAAAAAGCCCGACGAATGCGGGCTTTGAAGATTTCGGGCGTTCTGTTAACGCCTGATGAATTATTTGCTTTTCTTAATGTGCTTAATCAAACGCTTACGCTTACGCATCTGGTTCGGCGTCAGGGTGTTGCGTTTATTCGCAAACGGGTTTTCCCCTTCCTTGAACTGAATACGGATAGGCGTACCCATCACGTCCAGCGACTTACGGAAGTAGTTCATCAGATAGCGCTTGTAGGAGTCCGGCAGATCCTTAACCTGATTACCGTGGATCACCACGATAGGCGGGTTATACCCCCCGGCGTGGGCATACTTCAGCTTCACGCGACGGCCACGCACCAGCGGCGGCTGGTGGTCTTCAGCAGCCATGTTCATGATGCGGGTCAGCATGGCGGTGCTCTGACGGCGGGTAGAGCTGTCATAGGCTTCACGAACGGATTCGAACAGGTTACCTACGCCGCTACCGTGCAAGGCAGAGATGAAATGCACACGGGCAAAGTCGATAAAGCCCAGACGGAAGTCCAGCGTCTCTTTCACCTGCTCGCGCACGTCGTTGCTCAGGCCGTCCCACTTGTTGACGACAATAACCAGTGAGCGCCCACTATTGAGGATAAAGCCAAGCAGAGAGAGATCCTGATCGGAGATACCTTCACGTGCGTCAATGACCAGCAGCACCACGTTGGCGTCTTCAATCGCCTGAAGGGTTTTGATTACCGAGAATTTTTCCACCACATCGGTGATTTTCCCGCGCTTACGTACGCCTGCGGTGTCGATAAGTACGTACTCACGCTCATCGCGCTGCATTGGAATGTAGATACTGTCACGCGTTGTGCCTGGCATGTCGTAAACCACCACGCGCTCTTCACCCAGAATACGGTTAGTAAGCGTAGACTTACCTACGTTTGGGCGACCAACGATAGCCAGCTTAATAGGCAGATCCTGCGGGTTGAAGTCGTCTTCCGGCTCTTCCTCGCCCTCTTCTCCGGCTTCAAACTGCGCCCAGTATTCGGCGTCTTCATCCACCTCTTCCGGCGGGTTCACTTCATCCACCCACGGCAGCAGAACGGTTTCCAGCAGGCTGGTTACGCCACGGCCATGTGAGGCTGCGATAGGATAAATATCACCCAGACCTAAAGACCAGAAATCCGCAACCGCCTGATCGGCATCGATGCCGTCAGTTTTGTTCGCCACCAGGAAGGTTGGCTTTTCGCGTGAACGCAGATGTTTTGCGATAGCGGAATCCGCGGGCATCAGGCCAGCGCGAGCATCCACCATAAACAGAACCACATCCGCCTCTTCGATAGCCAGCAGAGACTGCTCTGCCATGCGGGTTTCTACGCCGTCTTCCGTACCGTCAATACCTCCGGTATCGATACAGATGAACTCGCGTCCTTCCACCTCTGCACGACCGTACTTACGGTCACGCGTCAGCCCCGGGAAATCCGCAACCAGCGCATCACGGGTGCGTGTTAAACGGTTAAAAAGAGTGGATTTTCCAACGTTAGGGCGCCCGACAAGCGCGACCACAGGTACCATGTTTGAAGCCTCATAAAATTCAAAATAACGTCGCTTTCGCGGCGTTTTTAAAAATGTCAAAACGGCTCCTGAGTGAACAGGAGCCGTTTAGTATACTACAACCGCCGTGTAATTAACGCGTGATCGCGTACAGCGTGCCGTCTTTTGCCTGAATCAGCAGTTTGCCGTCAGCCACAACGGGCTCCGTCAGGAAGCCTGAGCTATCCACTTTCTGCTGTGCAACGAAGCGGCCATTCTCTGGATCGATCCAGTGCATATAGCCTTCGCTGTCGCCCACGACCAGGCTGCCGTTATACAGCGCAGGTGCGGTCAGCAAACGGTGCAGCAGATCGCTCTGCGTCCACAGCGTCACGCCACCTTCGGTGCTCAGCGCCAGCAGACGGTCGTTCTGATCCACCATATAAATACGGTTGCCGTCGACGATGAAATCGTTAACGGAACCCAGCTCACGTTTCCACATGATCTGGCCGCTACGCAGGTCCAGCGCCGTCAGGTTGCCGTTATACGCCAGCGCGTAAACCACACCGTCAACGATGACTGGCGTAGTGTCCACGTCACTCAGACGGTCGATTTCGGTTGAGCCGGTCGCCTGGGAAATACGCTGCTGCCAGATCATCTGACCCTGCTGCATCAGCACCGCGCTGACACGGCCGTTGTCACCGCCCACAATGGCGGCGCCAAAAGCGGTCGCTGGCGCAGATTCACCACGCAGAGACAGCGCTGGCATATCCAGGTTAACCGTCCATTTTACCAGACCATCGGCTTCGTTCAGCGCCTGCAACTGGCCGTTGCTGGTATGGATCAGCACCATACCGTCGCTGACAACCGGACGCGATAAGGATTCACCGGCAACGGTGGTCTGCCATGCAACCGAACCGTCGCTGGCATTCAGCGCGTAAACCTGTGCTTTTTCACTGCCTACATACACGTGACCACCGGCAACGGTCAGGCCGCCAGAAAGCAGTGCAGGTTTACGGGAGAACCAGCCGTCTTTTTCCGCCAGATTAATGGACCACACTTCTTTTCCGTCATCAGCGTTCAGCGCTTTGACGGTGCCTTTGCGATCGGCTGCATAGACAACGCCGTCAGCATACGCAGGATGAAGGTTGGAATAAAAATCGCCAATTCCATCACCCACGGAGGTGTCCCAGGCGGTGGATGGGGTGAACTGGTTTTCAACCGTCGGCAGCGGGGACATTTTGACAACGTCTTCTTCGCCACTGAACAGTGAACAACCACTCAATAACGTAACAGAAAGCAGTCCTGGCAGAAGTAATTTACGCAATTGCATTGGGTCCCTCTCAGACGGACAAATTATTTATTTTCATCTGCATCATTTCGCTCAGCGCAGGTGAAGCTTTACTATCCACGCCAGCTTGCCACGCCTTACGCGCACCCGCTTTATCACCCTTACTCAGCAGTGCTTCACCGCGAAGATCGGCAACGATGGCAGCAAAGCCTTCGCCTTTGATGGTATCAAGCGTTTTCAGCGCGTCGTCGGCTTTTTTCTGCTGAACCTGAATACGCGCCAGACGCAGATTGATTACCGCTTTCAGATTTTCGTCACTGGCAGCAGCAAGCCCCTGAGTCAGTTGCGCAGCGGCTTTGTCCAGTTCGTTTTTATCAACATACTGCTGAGCTACTTCCAGTGCAGCCAGCGCACCGTAGGTGTTCTTGTTGTCAGCGGCAAATTTTTCCGCAGCCGTCAGCGTTTGCGGCTGATCGGCACGGATTGCGCTAACGGTATTTTCGTAGTTCAGGGACGAACCGCGAGCAGAGTCAGCCTGATGATTGTTCCAGTAACGCCAGCCTACCAGCGCACCAACACCTAAAATAACCCCTACAACCAGAGCCTTGCCGTTTTCAACAAAGAAGCGTTTAACCGCATCAACCTGGTCGTGTTCGTTCTCGTAAATTTCCACGCAGTCCTTCTCCTTAGCCCAATAGAGTGCGCAAGTGCGCCGCAACGCCATCCTGCGTTACCGTAGTTTGCTCACCAGAGCGCAGATCTTTAACCACCACTTCACCGTTGGCCACTTCGGACTCACCCAGCACCAGTGCGATACTTGCGCCCCACTTATCGGCACGAGCAAACTGTTTTTTAAAGTTGCCGCCGCCGTGGTTGGTCATCAGCTTAACGTCCGGCAGCGCATCGCGCACGCGTTCGGCAAGCTGCATCGCCGCAGACTGCGTTTCCGCACCTGAGGCCACCAGGTATATATCGACAACAGGATCGGCTTTAAATTCCGGATTAACTGCCTGAACCAGTAAAACAAGTCGCTCAAGACCCATTGCAAAGCCAACAGCCGGTGCTGCACGACCACCCAGTTGCTCGACCAGACCGTCATAACGACCGCCGGCACACACGGTGCCCTGCGAACCGAGGCTGGTGGTGACCCACTCAAATACGGTGCGGTTGTAGTAGTCCAGACCGCGCACCAGACGCTGGTTCACGGTGTAGGCGATGCCCGCTGCTTCAAGCAGCTTGCACAGGCCGGTAAAGTGTTCGCGAGAATCCTCGTCCAGGTAGTCACCCAGCGCTGGCGCATCGTTCAGCAGCGCCTGAACGTCAGGATTTTTGGAATCAAGTACGCGCAGCGGGTTGCTGTACATACGACGCTTACAGTCTTCGTCGAGTTTCTCTTTGTGCTGTTCCAGGAACGCCACCAGCGCATCGCGATAGTTCGCACGCGCTTCCAGAGAACCGATAGAGTTCAGCTCCAGGGAAACGTGCTCAGAAATTCCGAGCGCGCGCCACCAGCGAGCGGTCAGCATAATCAGTTCAGCATCGATATCTGGCCCTTGCAGACCAAACACTTCAACACCCAGCTGGTTGAACTGGCGATAACGACCTTTCTGCGGACGTTCGTGGCGGAACATCGGGCCGATATACCACAGGCGCTGCTCCTGATTGTACAGGAGACCATGTTCGATGCCGGCGCGTACGCAACCCGCCGTCCCCTCTGGACGCAGGGTCAGGCTGTCGCCGTTGCGATCCTCAAAGGTATACATCTCTTTTTCAACCACGTCGGTCACTTCGCCGATCGCGCGTTTGAATAACGGGGTCTGCTCTACAATCGGCAAACGGATTTCGCTGTAACCGTAGCTGCCGAGCACCTGCTTCAGTGTGCCTTCAATGCGCTGCCAGATGGCGGTTTCGCCAGGCAGATAATCGTTCATGCCGCGGATGGCTTGAATGTTTTTTGCCACGTTTATTCTCTTTCTATATACAAAAAAGAACCCAAAGAATGGGTTCAATCATACATGGGAAGCAGCCTGCTTCCCATCACGTTATTTTTCAACCTGCTGAACGCTGATGCGCTGCGCTTCGTCCATCATCGTCGCTTTTGCGCGAATGCGGGCTTCGAGCTGGTCGATCATGTCACTATTATCCAGACGATCTTTACGAACGCCATCTTCATAGAGACCACTTTTCTTGTTACCGCCGGTAACGCCAAGCGTTGACACCAGCGCTTCACCCGGACCGTTCACCACGCAACCGATGATGGAGACGTCCATTGGGGTGATGATGTCTTCCAGACGCTGCTCAAGGGCATTCACTGTACCGATCACATCAAACTCCTGACGTGAACAGGTTGGGCAGGCAATAAAGTTGATCCCACGTGCGCGGATGCGCAGCGATTTCAGGATATCAAAACCGACTTTGATCTCTTCCACCGGATCGGCGGCCAGGGAGACGCGTAACGTGTCACCGATCCCTTCAGAAAGAAGCAGACCGAGACCGATTGCTGATTTTACAGAACCGCTGCGCAGACCGCCCGCTTCGGTGATCCCGAGGTGCAGCGGCTGCTCGATCTGTTTTGCCAGCAGACGATACGATTCAACAGCCAGGAAGACGTCAGACGCTTTCACGCTCACTTTAAACTGATCGAAGTTAAGGCGATCCAGATGATCGACATGACGCATGGCGGATTCGAGCAGCGCCTGCGGCGTCGGCTCACCGTACTTTTCCTGGAGATCTTTTTCCAGAGAGCCAGCGTTCACACCGATACGGATTGGAATGTTTTTGTCGCGGGCGCAATCCACCACCATGCGGATACGCTCTTCGTTGCCGATGTTGCCTGGGTTAATACGCAGGCAATCGACACCGTATTCAGCAACTTTCAGCGCGATACGGTAATCGAAGTGGATATCGGCAACCAGCGGAACGCTCACCTGCTGCTTGATCAGCCTGAACGCCTCGGCGGCGTCCATGGTCGGCACAGAGACGCGAACAATGTCCGCGCCTACGCGTTCTAATGCTTTGATTTGATTGACCGTCGCTTCTACATCCGTAGTACGCGTATTGGTCATCGACTGGACGGCGATAGGCGCCCCATCGCCGATTGGCACGTTCCCAACGTAAATCCGTTTCGATTTTCTACGTTGAATAGGAGCCTGGTTATGCATGTAAAATCTCCCGCATTGCCCGTCTGTTACTGTGCTGCTGATTGTTCGGCATTAACGGTAAGACGCGCAACCTGGTTAGTTCTGATAAAGCGGCTCAGATCGACAGGTTTTCCTTGATACTGGATCTGTACCGCTGCCGGTGCGCCGATTTTAAGCTTGTAAGGTGCCTGGCCCGTTAGATTTAACGTGCCATCTTTACGTTGCAGGCCGCTGAACAGCTTTTTACCTGTCGCATCAGTCACTTCCAGCCAGCAATCGGCGGTGAAATTCATCACCAGCGCATTCGGGTCAACGGCAGGTGCCGCCGTACCCGCCGGGTCAGTTGGCAGTGACGCCGCGGTGTTATCTGCCGGTGCCGTTGCCGCAGGAGCGGCATCAACATTGGCCTGTGAAGGTGATACGACCGCGTTCTGATCCTGGGCCTGAGTGGCTGGCGTGGTATTCGCCGTGGACTCTGGCGCCGTGGATGGCTCGGTTGCAGGTGCTGACGCCTGAGGTTCGCTGGAAGTCGCTGCCCCTTCGGTGCTCAGCGGCACGCTTTGCGCGCCGTTATTGCCGGACTGATTAAGCTCAGCGGAGGACTGATCGGCCATCGTGGTGATCTCTTCCTGCTGCGCTTTGTGGTTTTGCCACCACCATGCGCCCGTCAGGCCGACGACCACGAACAGGACCAGCCAGGTAAAGCTCATCAGCCAGCCATCGCGTTTTTTACGACGTTTACCCAGGGAGAAGCTCTGCATCGGCGCAACTTTTGCCGCACGCACAGGCGCCTGCTTCTCCATCATCGGCAGTAATTCTTCTTCAGGGATATGAACCAGTTTGGCGTAAGAACGGATATAACCGCGCAAAAACGTTGAAGCCAGATCGGCGGGTGCCTTATCTTCTTCAATATCGCGAACGGTGGAAACCTTCAGGCACAGGCGTTCTGCAACGGCTTGCTGGCTGAGTCCGAGTTGTTCACGGGCGTTGCGAAGACGAACGCCAGTGGAGAGTGCTGCATTTTGATCGTGAGTGGCTTCAGTATTCATTCGCTACAACTACTGGTACGTGAAAATAAGGGTTCAGGTGCCGGTGAGTCACAATGCCACCCGCACCGCGAAACTTTAGGTCAGTTAACCTGGAACAAACAGTATAAGACTGTCGGGCCGCAGATGACAGCGCTGGCAGGCCTTCACGCTAAACTGTTGTTACGTCGTTACATACTGCCCGAAAGTTGTATGAAACGCACCGTAATTATTAATCAGTCATAATGATTGTGACTGGTTATTCAGTAAATTAATGCTTCACGGCGCAAAAAATGCGCCGTGTGTGCATAATAATCAAACGGTTTTAACCGCGATTGACTCACCCTGCATACGCTTACGCAGCGTACGTTTGGTACGGTCAATAACGTCACCCGCCAGCTGACCGCAGGCTGCGTCGATATCATCGCCACGCGTTTTACGCACGATGGTGGTAAAACCATACTCCATCAACACCTTGGAGAAGCGATCGATACGGCTGTTCGAGCTACGGCCATACGGCGCGCCCGGGAACGGGTTCCATGGGATCAGGTTGATCTTACATGGCGTATCTTTCAGCAGTTCAGCCAGTTCATGCGCATGTTCAGTACCGTCGTTAACATGATCCAGCATCACGTATTCGATGGTCACGCGGCCCTGGTTCGCGTTGGATTTCTCCAGGTAACGACGCACGCCAGCCAGGAAGGTTTCGATATTGTACTTTTTGTTGATCGGCACAATTTCGTCACGGATGGCGTCGTTTGGCGCGTGAAGGGAGATGGCCAGCGCGACGTCAATCATGTCGCCCAGTTTGTCCAGTGCAGGCACAACGCCGGAAGTAGAGAGCGTAACGCGGCGTTTGGACAGACCAAACCCGAAGTCATCGAGCATGATTTCCATCGCCGGGACGACGTTGGTCAGGTTGAGCAGCGGTTCACCCATCCCCATCATCACCACGTTGGTGATTGGACGTGTACCGGTGACTTTCGCCGCGCCCACGATTTTCGCGGCACGCCAGACCTGGCCGATGATTTCCGACACGCGCAGGTTACGGTTAAAGCCCTGCTGTGCCGTAGAGCAGAATTTGCACTCCAGCGCACAGCCCACCTGTGAAGAGACGCACAGCGTAGCGCGATCGTCTTCCGGGATATACACGGTTTCAACGCGCTGATCGCCCACGGCAATGGCCCACTTAATGGTGCCATCTGAAGAGCGTTGCTCTTCCACTACTTCCGGTGCGCGGATTTCCGCCACTTCTTTTAGCTTATTGCGCAGCACTTTGTTGATGTCCGTCATGTCATCAAAGTTGTCGCTGCAATAGTGGTACATCCATTTCATGACCTGATCGGCACGAAACGGCTTCTCGCCCATCTCTTTAAAGAACTCGCGCATCTGCTGACGGTTCAGATCCAGCAGGTTAATTTTTCCATTTTTATTGGGAACCGCAGGAATGGCGACTTCGGAGGTATTCACTAATTCAGACATAATTTTTTCCGGCCTCGTTGTTACACGTTGTGGCCCTTGGTGGGTTGAAAAGAAACGCCCCGGTAAGCAGTCTGCTCGTCCGGGGCGGTGCATTGTACAAAGTCTGGCGCAGGGATGCCACGTTTGCACGCGGCATTTACGAAATTATTAGCGAGTGCGCGGGCACACTTCGCCTTCAGCGAAGAAGAACGCGATTTCGCGCGCAGCAGATTCAACAGAGTCGGAACCGTGGGTGCCGTTCTCGGTGAAGCTGTCTGCGTAGTCGGCGCGCAGAGTACCTGCCAGCGCGTTGTCCGGGTTGGTTGCACCCAGCAGATCGCGGTGACGCTGTACAGCGTTTTCGCCTTCCAGTACGGAAACCACGATTGGGCCAGAAGTCATGAACTCGACCAGACCGTCAAAGAATGGGCGACCTTCGTGCTCAGCGTAGAAACCGCGAGCCTGTTCAACGGTCAGGTGCAGCATTTTGGTGCCAACGATCTTAAACCCTGCTGATTCAAAGCGAGCGAAGATGCTGCCAATAACGTTTTTTGCCACCGCGTTTGGTTTGATGATGGAAAAAGTACGTTCAATAGCCATTGATAACCTCTGTCAAATGTTCTGTTGTTTTTGCATACCTGAGTATGGTGTGGCGCGGATTATAAAGAGCAATAGCGCCATTGCCTATGGTTATGCATAACATTTTTTTAAAATGAGACGAAGATTAGCAACAGGCCGGATTTCGCATACCGTATTGATGATGAAAACAGAGCGGACACTGCTTTTCATCAGACGAAAATGACCAGAAATGACGGTGGCACGTCAGACAAACGGCTTCATATGCCGGTATGACCACGCGTTTCGCTGTCCCTTCCGTTTGCGTCACTTTTATCGCCGCATGCTGGCATACCGCTTCGCAGCCACCGCAGCCGGTACAACGTCCGGTTTCCAGGACCAGTTCAGCGTTTTCAAACCGAATCGAGTTTTCCGTACAACTCCGCCAGCATGCGCCGCACAGTACGCAGGAATCGGCGTTCAGGGTTATCTCTGCCTCGCTAAACGCAGAAAACGCCCCGCGCAATTCACGCTGACCGGGCACGACGCTACAGGCCCGGACATCCTCACGGGGAACGTGCATCAGCGCACGGCGGGCGATATTAACCTCGTTGACCGGTATATGCTTAAACGCCCACGCCGCTTCACCGCGTCGACGAAGCGCAAGATTAAGCCGGGCAATCGCCAGCAACCAGTCGGGATACTGCTCCGCATCGATACTGATAAAACGAACGTGATACTGCGCGTGCCAGAGTAGCAGTTCATTCACCCCAGGCGCATGCTCAGTAAACGGCCCAACAAGCGTATCGCCTCGCAGAAAGCGTTTTCGCGGCGCGATGCCGGTGATGGCCTCAGTGGGGCAGACAAACAGGCAGTCACCGCATTCAATACAGCGGCTCTCATCAACCGAGACGCCTGAGTCGGTAAAAGAAAAAGCCTGCACAGGACAGGCGTCCGCACAGGCGCAGCAGGAAATGTGGCGAAAACGGCGACGGACGCACGCATGCGTCACGTCCATCGCCGGGGCAAAGGTCAATCCGCCCATCAGCCAATACTGAAGAAAACGAAGCGCAGCATCAGCTCACCCACAATCAGCAACGCGCTCCCCAGCAGCATGGTGGCTCGCGCCGCTTTCAGACCGCCCGCAGCAAAGCACAGCATACCCGCAACGGATACGCACCAGCTCAGCAGATGCACGGTTCGCAGTTGCTCCAGCATCTGTAACGGTGCGTGAGGGAACGTCACCACGGTATTGTCCATGGCCGTAATATCGGCCAGCCAGACGGGCTGCATCACCAGCCGCACAAGCACCAGCAGCGTGATAATGACAACCGCCGCACGCACGGTGGTCTGGGAACGCGTGCCAACGGCCATGCAGGCTGAACCGATGATCCCTACCGAGCCGATAAACAGCACCAGCGTGTTAACGTGCTGCCATGTCACCACGGATGCATGCATGTAGATCTGCGCCATGCAGAACACATCGACCAAACCGACCAGACCAGCCACAACCAACAGCGGCTTCCAGCCTGGTTTTTTGACAAACATCAGCAGCGTGGCAAGGCCAAGTGCCGCAAGATAAAGACTGGCAAAGATAATCTCACGGCTCAGCCAGGAGCTGGAAACGTGGCGCAGCGCGTTAAGAGCATTAAGCGGATAGCCCATATGCAGCGCGGAGGCGAGCAGCCCCAGGCTCGCCAGTACAAACGCCCCGGCAGCAGGCAGCAGCGCGCTGCGTTGCGTGCTTCCGAACGCCAGCCACAGCGTAACGCCAACCGACCCTTGCAGGAACAGCGTAAAAATCAGCAGCGGTAACTCATGCATGACGTTTCCCCTCTTTCTCTGCGCCCTGGTGCGCTTTGATCACCAGGTTCGGTTTGGTGATGGAGGAATCAGGCAAACCCTTCACATCACAGACCGCACCATACTTCGCCCGCAGTTCGTCAATCGGCCCGAATTTAATCGCTTCGAGTGGACAGGTTGCCACGCAGACGGGCTGCTCCCCCTTCGCCTGTAGATCGACGCAGAAATCACATTTGGACATCTGCCCGGTCTGCTCGTTGAGCTGTGGCGCGCCGTAAGGGCAAGACCATGCGCAGTAGCCGCAGCCGACGCACTTATCTGTATCAACGCGCACAATGCCATCCCCCGGACGCTTATGCATCGCGGTGGTCGGACAGTTTTTGGTGCAGATCGGGTCTGCACAGTGGTTACAGGAAATAGAGAGCGTGTAGGCAAAAACGTTATTGCTGACGCCGCCCTGACCGGTTGGGATGAAGTTTCCACCGTTGACTTCGTACACGCGACGGAAACGACGTCCGACCTCAAGGTTGTTTTTATCTTTGCACGCCACCTGGCATGCCTTGCAGCCCGAGCAGCGAGAAGAGTCGATATAAAAACCCAGCTGTTTGTCGCTCACCGGCGCGTAATGTTTAAACTGACTCATGCTTTAGCTACCTCCACCAGCATGGTTTGATGGGAATTCCCTTTCGCAAGCGCGGTAATACGGGCAGAACTGAGCACGTTCGCGCAGCCGCCTTTATCGATACCCTGTTCGTCCGGCTGCCACCAGGCGCCTGCCTGCATGGCCACAACGCCAGGAATAATGCGCGGCGTGACCTCCGCCGGGATCTCGCAAATGCCGCGCGCGTTATGGATACGCACGGTATCCCCCTGCGCAATGCCGCGCTTTTGCGCATCCTGCGGGTTGATCCACAGCTTTTGCTGCTGCGCCTCAATTAACCACGGGTTGGCGTACTGGGTGGAGTTAGCGCGGTTTTTCCCTTTCCAGGTGATCAGCTGGAGCGGGAAGGTTTTCGCCAGCTCGTCTTCCGGCCCTTCATGGGCAGGCACGTAGTGCGACAGCGCCGGAATTTCCGGGTGATGCATGTCGTACAGACGCTTCGAGAAGATCTCAATTTTCCCGGACGGCGTCGGGAACGGATGATTTTGCGGATCGCGAATATTGTCTTCAAAGGCAACGAACGGCGCGCTTTTGAAAAGATGCTGACGCGTTTTTTGTAGCGTCGCGAAGTCCGGCAGGTTTTCATCCGGCATGGACAGCCGCGTCTGCTCCCAGATGTGCTCAATCCACGCTTTTTCGTCACGGCCCTCGCTGAACGCTGGCTCGACACCAAGCTTCGCGGCAACTTCCCGCAGCCAGTCGTAATCGGAACGGCGCTCAAATTCAGGTTCAATCAGCTTTTCGGACAAGATCAGATAGCTTGCCGTACCCCAGGTTTCGCCGATATTCCAGCGTTCCATAAAGCTGGTTTCCGGCAGGAGAAGGTCGGCGTATCTGGCGCTCGGCGTCATAAACAGATCGCTTGCGACGATAAACTCGATTTTTGACTCGTCTTCCAGCACGCGCGTCGCCTGGTGAAGATCCGGGTTCTGGTTAGCCAGATAATTGCCCGCCAGCGAGAACAGGATGCGGATATTGCTGTCCAGCTTCTCAGCATCTTTCAGGCCATCCTCCGCGGTTACCTTTGAAGCATCATCGGCGGCCTGCACCCAGTTCATCACCGATATTTTGGCTTTTACCGGGTTGTCCGGCATCTCTGGTCCGGCTGCAAATTTGCGGTTTGCGCAGCCGCCATAGCCTGCCGCCCAGCCGCCTTTCACCCCAACGTTACCCGTTAGCGTGGCCAGCAAAGTCGAGCCGCGCGCGGTGCGCTCGCCGCAGTTATGACGCTGCGGTCCCCAGCCCTGGATCAGCGCGGCGGGTTTGGTGGTTGCGTAGTCGCGCGACAGCTGACGAATAGCTTGTGCGGGCACATGGGTGATTTTCTCTGCCCACTCCGGCGTTTTCGCCACGCCATCTTTTGCACCGGTCAGGTAAGCCATCAGGGACTCATTGGCCGGAACGCCTTCTGGCATAGCGTCTTCGTCAAAGCCCAGGGTGTAGCGCTGAATAAAGTCGCGATCGTGCAGATTCTCCGTGACGATCACATACATCATCGCGTCCATCAGGGCGTTGTCCGTTGTAGGAAGCAGCGGGATCCACTGGTCGGCCAGGGAGGAAACCGTATCGGAATAGCGAGGATCGACAACGATAAAGCGAGTGCCGTTTTGCTTCATCTTCTGGTAGAAGTGGTTACTGTGCCCGAAAATCGTTTCCGTCGGGTTATGTCCCCAGAGGATGACCAGTTTAGTGTCCAGCAGCGTGTCCATAGAGCTGCCGCTGGCGGCGGTGCCATAGGTATACGGCGTTGCAGCCGCCGTGTTGCCCATACTGACCGAGTGATAGCTTTCGAGATAGCCGCCGGTTAAGTTGAGCAGACGACGAACCATTTTATCACCGGAAAAGGTGCCGCCGGACACAGCAGTGCCCACATGAACATAACGTGAAGCCGCACCGTATTTCTGCGTAATAGTTTTTAATTGATTCGCAATAAGGGTGGTGGCTTCATCCCAGGTAATACGCTCGAATTTTCCTTCGCCACGTTTACCTACTCGTTTCATTGGATATTTCAGTCGATCGGGATGATAAACAAATTTCCGATAAGCCCGACCACGAACGCAGGCGCGCATTACTGGCATCTGCGGATCCAGCGCGTTATCCGGACGCGTTGAAATTCGGGTCACGACGCCCTCGCTGACGTGAGCACGAATATCACACTTGCCGCCGCAGTCAAACGTACTACAGGTTTGCACCACTTTTTCTTCCGGCGTCGCGTCTGTTACCGCCGTGCCCTGTGCCTGTACGTTGCCGGTTTTGACGACAAACGGAAGGGCAGCCAGCGCCGATCCTGCCTGAATAAACTGACGCCGGGATATAGCGGGAATAATCCCCTCTCCCTGATGTTTATTTTTTTTCATTGCTCGTTCCTTCAAATAAAAACGCATTCTCGTTTTTTTTCAGGAACGAATATTGATAATTATCAAGCTAACTCTTGAGGAGTAACACTTAGCGATCGAATTCAAAATTCACGGTCGCCGTTTGTCCTGTTTCATCTAATACAATTAATTGATATTTACCCGGCAAATATAATTGCAGCGAATAATTCCTTTGATGCCCGTCCAGCGGTTCGCCATTTAAAAACCACCAACGTTGCCCCTCCCCGCCGCTGGTTGAAACGTAGAGGGTAATATTTTTCTCACCGGGAAGACGTTTAATTACTGCCCCTTCTCTGACGCCTGACAACATCAGCGGCGCTGCATTATGGTTATCCCGCGGAGGGCAAACCTCAGAACGGGCGGGGAGACGAGCAGCCCGTTTTTCGGCAACAGGCAGCCACGGCTCCAGCGGCAGCGGCCAGACATCCAGCACTTTCTCCGTCGCATCAGGACAATCCGCCGCGACGCGTTTGCCTTCTTTATCCAGCCAGACCGGGAAGCGGATCCCGCGAATCCCCTCCTGTTCCGGCAGCAGCAGCGTAGGCGGTTCACTGCCTTCCAGCAGCCAGGTTGACAGCCGACGCCGACAGTTTTCGCTCCCTTCAGGAAGGGACTGGCCGCCCGGCCAGCAAATCACGCCCCGTCCGACGCTTGCAGGACGCGGATCGCGCGGCAGACGCGCTTCATCCACCATTGAGCGGGACTGAAGCATATTATTCACCTGATTAAGGAGCGGTATCGCGCTGGCGAACCCAAACTGCCCCGCGACGGGCGTGCCGTCCGGGCGTCCGGTCCAGATTCCAATGACATACCGGGCATTCAGGCCGATGGCCCATGCATCCCGGTAGCCGTAACTGGTGCCCGTTTTCCACGCCAGCGGGGCAACCTGGGGCAGCGCGCTGTCCGGCAGAGGCTGGGCTTCATTGGCGAGAATGCGACGAATGATCCACGCCGCCCCCTGCGACAACAGCGGACGTTCGATCAGCGGATCGCCCGGCTGTAAACGCAGTCGTCCCGCCTTACCCTGACGCGCGAAGGCGCTATAGGCAGCAGCGATATCAGCCAGGCGTGCGCCTGCGCCCCCCAGGATCAGGGAGAGGTTGGGCTGAGCCCCCGCGGGGAGAATAAGCGGTAATCCCGCGTTGCTCAGCATTCCTGCAAAACGTTTTGGGCCGTACGCTTCCAGAACCTGCACCGCAGGCAGGTTGAGGGAACGCACCAGGGCTTCGCTCATACTGACCGGCCCATGGAAGCCGCTGTCAAAGTTGCCGGGACGATAATCCCCCGTTTTTCTTGGAACATCCTGAAGCAACGAGGCGGGATGGATCAGGCCATCGTCCAGCGCCATGCCATAGATGAATGGCTTAAGGACCGATCCCGGGGATCGGATCGCATTGACCATGTCCACGTGGCTAAAACGGCTGTCATCGTTGATATCTACCGAACCCACCCAGCCACGCACCTTCATGGACGTATGATCCACGACGATCATCGCCAGCGAACTGCGGGCAGGCAGGCGTGATTTCCAGTTAAGTGCCAGCTCTTCAAGCTGTCGTTGCAAGGCTGCATCCAGCGTGGTGACGATTTTTGTGTCGCGGCTTTTACTCAGCATCATGCGGGAAAAGAGCGGCGCCAGCTGCGGCATCTGCCGGGGAGCCAGCCACACCGGTTCTTCACGGGATTCTTTCACCTGCTTCTCTGACCAGACACCCTGAGTCAGCATGCGGTCGAGCACTTTGTTCCGCGCCGCTTCGGCACGTTCCGGCCAGCGATCCGGGCGCAGACGGCTGGGTGCCTGCGGCAGCACCGCCAGCAGCGCCGCGTCGGAATAGCTCAGCTGTGACGGCGGCTTTCCCAGGTAAGTCCAGCTTGCCGCACCCACGCCCTGCAACGTGCCGCCAAACGGGGCACGGTTGAGATACAGCGTAAGGATTTCACGCTTAGAGAGATGCCACTCCAGCTGCATCGCCCGCCACAGCTGACGAATTTTGCCGCCAAAAGTACGTGGATGCGGATCCAGCAGGCGCGCCACCTGCATGGTAAGCGTGCTCCCGCCGGAAACCACTCTCCCGGCGGTAAGATCCTGCCAGGCGGCACGCAGAACAGAAAGCGGATTGACGCCAGGATGATCCCAGAACCAGCGATCTTCATACTGGATCAGCGCTTCCAGATAGCGTGGGGATACGTCCTCAATGCTAACCGGATAACGCCAGATACCTTCGCTGTCGGCAAAACGCCACAGCGGAACGCCCTGCTCGTCCACCACCACTCGCGCAGGGTTGACCTCTTTCAGAGGCAACGGCCACACGCGGTCAGCAACGACAATCAGCCCCCCTAAAACGAGAAGCGCTCCCGCCAGCCACAGCCAGCGGGAGCGAATCAGGCGTGCGATCTGCATCTTACGGAACAACGATCAGCGGGCCACTGGCCGCCCCCGTTGCCCGCCACTGCGGAACGTACATGGACTCGACCATCGGAACAGGCACCTGGTAGGTGCCCGGCGTAACGGCACGGGCCAGGTAAACCAACGTGACCGGCTGACCTTCATTGACCGGCACCGCGGCCACAAAACGATCGTCGCGGAATTCCATGTGCTGGATATCGGACTGCTGCATCTGATTCAGCAGGTTTTGCACTTCACTGCCGCTGTCCTGCAAGCTGGCACTGCTGCTCGCCAGATTCTGGTTTTCCAGTTCCAGACCTGCCGGAAGCAGATCCACCACCAGCGCATCCGGCACGTTCTGGCTGGCTTTCACTTCCAGCCACACCAGAACCAGTTCACCGCTCTTCAGTGAAGAGAGCGACTTGCTGCTGCCGTCTGTCGCCAGAATATGTCGTTCAATCTGCAAGACATGAGAGGATGGCTGAGGCGCATACTCCGGATAACCCGTACTGTCCAGACGTACCCACAGCGGCGTAGTGCCGGTATTCGTCACCTGCACCGCGCCAAGCTGGTCGCCGTTCAGGTTTTCAACCTGCGCTTTATCACTGCTCTGGGCCTGTTCAGAGAGGCTGGTCGTTGCCTGCCACGCGCCAGACAAGGTTTGCAGTGAACGTCCGGCCAGGAACAGCGCATTGCTCTCCTGAGTTGACAGCCAGCGCTGACTGAACGCGTCTTCAGATAAGGCGTTCAGCAGCCTGTTTTGCACATCCGGCAACAGCTTGTACTCTTCCAGAAGGGAGAGCATCAGGGCATTATCACGCAGCTGGCTGCCGTAGTCCGCCATCCAGTTTCGGCTGTCGTTACGGGGGGTTTTGAGAGCCAGATCCAACGCCTGCTGACTGCGCGGTGCATCCCCCATCAGTTTGAGTGCCATGCCCAGCTGCATCAACGGAAGCCCGGAAGCGGCCTGAGCGTGGCGATCCCAGATTTCACGCAGCGCACCGAGCGGTGCTTTTTGCTGACGAGCCAGCACCAGCGAAGCGTACGCCTGAACAGCAAATTTGCTGGCCTGAGTGTTGTCGCTGTAGCGGATGGACATCATGCCCGGATCCTGCAAATAGCGCAGCAGTCGGCTGTTGGCGCTGTTCACTGCATCGGCAGGCACGCTGTAGCCCTGCTCCCCTGCCCGCACCAGGAAGTCCGTGACATAGGCGGTCAGCCAGTACTCTTCCGGGCCGTTTTTATCCCACAAGGCAAAACCGCCATCGTCACGCTGCATTTGCAGCAGACGGGAGATCCCGATATCAATGGCTGCACGGCGTTTATCGTCGGTATCACCTTTAATACCCAATGCCTTCAGCTGTGCCGCGTTGGTGTAAAGGGACGGGAACAGGCCGCTGGTGGTCTGCTCAAGACATCCGTATGGATAGGCCTGAAGTTCACGAATGTAGCGCGCCAGGTTCAAAGGTGGTTTACCGCTGAGCAACAGCTGCCCCTGTAGCGTGGCTGGGGAGAAACCGTCGATATGCTGTGCAGGCGCACTCCAGGATTCGCCAGGGTTCAGCATCGTACCGGTGTTGACCGTTTGCGCAGGGAATGCGGGACGTACGCCAATTTTCCAGCTCTTCTGCTGCGGTGTAAACGTCTCGCCAGGAAGCTGAAGGCCCGTCACCTGCGCGGTGACTTCACCATCACCATAGCCCTCCAGGGCACGCACCGGAATAAACAGAGTGGTACGTGCTCCCGGCGGTAACTCAACCGGTTGCGGCTGAGCGCCTTCCAGCGACAGTTTACCGGTTGCGGTCAAGGCCACATTCAGCGTTTGCGGCTGGTCCGTCAGGTTAGTCAGGTCCAGCGTCAGGCGAGAGGTATCGCCACTTGCGAGGAATCGCGGCGTGTTAAGTTCGGTGATAATCGGAGCCGCCACAATGATTTTGCTTTCGCTGCTGCCGAAATCATCTTCCGTCCAGGCCTGCGCCATCAGACGCAGCTCGCCGTTGAAATCACCAATCGGCAGTGTGATTGTGCCTTCGCCGTTGGCATCAAGCATAACCGGCTGCGCCTGCTGGGCAATAATGGTGACATGGTTCACCGGTGGCTTACCGCCGCGTTTCAGTTCATCGCCGTCGCCACCAAAGCGCAGTGCGGCCAGGCGTCCCTGACCTTCTATCACCTGGCCGTAAACATCATAGATGTCCGCGCCATAGCGCTTCTGACCGAAGAAAGCTTCCCACGGATCCGGCGTGACATAGTCGGTAATGTTCAGCACGCCGCTATCTACAGCCGAGACCAGCACGTTCACCTTCTGTGGCACAGCCCCCTCTTTTACGCTGGCTTTGACTTTCACAGAAAGCGTCTGGTTCGGACGCATTTTTTGCGGGGTATCAAGTGCGATGTTCAGGCGACGATTTTCGTCCCCCATTGGCAGATGCAGCAGGCCAACCGCGCGTTTTGGCGTGGCGGATTTGGATTTATCGCCGGGACGAACCACCAGCGTGCTGAGGTAGAGATCGTGACGTTTCCAGGCCTTATCCACCGGAATGGAGAGATCAAGACCGTTAGCCGGCACATCGATCTCTTTCCACCACAGCGGCCCTTCGCTGGATTCGATCATTGCATAGCCCTTGCCTGCGGCTGGCGCTGCAATATGCAGATTGATGGTATCGCCTGGCTGATAGGCTGGCTTATCTAATTTCAGCGTCACACGATCCGGGCGAGCAGCGCCCGTGCCATCGCTGTTATCCTGCCAGCTGTAGCCCGCCCAGAAGCGCACGCTGCTGACCATGTCATCAGGGGCTTTTACTTCCAGACGGTAAGAGCCCCACTCCACCGGGAAGGTGACTTTACCGGTTTCATCGGCTTTTAGGTTAAGCTCCTGCTCGCCTTCAATCAGATCTTTTTGATCGAACTGCGACTGCCAGCCCTCACTCTCAGACCAGTTCCAGAAGTAGTCGCGACGCTCACGGACCAGGCGCACCTGCAAACCGGATACCGCTTTTTTCGCCCCGCTGACATCGGCATAGACAATATCAAAGCTGGCGTTGCCGTTTTCATCGACAATCGGCTGATTGACGGTGGTATCGGTACGGTAGTCGTAAACGGCCTTGCTGGCGAACTGTGGGCGGATCCCCGGAAGTTCAGCCGCAGGCCAGATAGCCTGCTCGGCGCGTCGCGTTACCGGACGCCCCCCCGATTCCAGCAGGCTGGCCTGCAAAATCAGTTGCAGCGGCGAGTGCGCCTCTTTCCACTGGCTTTCGGTGGTAACCTGCCCGCGACCCTGTTCGTCCAGCGTAAGCTGCACTTCATCCAGGCTGCGGCTCAGGTTCTCTTCTGCAATATCACCGAACTGGAAGCCAGGCAGTGCAGGCACCGCGTCGCGTAACGGACGCAGGAAAAGCTGGCCTTGCAGAGAATTGCCGTTAGCTGGCGCGCCATACAGGTAATAGCCCACCACGTTAAAATCCACATCCTCCTGCGGGGAAACCGGCGTTTTTTGCCCGGTCAGATTCAGCGCCATACGTTCAGGCATAAAATCTTCGACGTGGAAATCCCACATGCGCTGCTGGTTATCGCCCGTGTTGGCGCGAATATGCCACATGCCGGTTTGAGCACCGCTATCAAGCTGATAGTTAAAGCGATAGAGACCGTTCTCAGGTTGCACAACGATCGTCCGTGCCACCTGTCCGTCCGGACGCAGCACGTCAAGTTTTACCGGCTGATCGGGAAGCGGTTTTCCGTCGCTGTCGCGCAGCAGGCCGTTAAGGATCACCGTTTCACCCGGACGATAGAGATCGCGTGGGCCAAACATAAAGAACTGCTTGCTGTAACCGGGGTTACCGGCGATATCAAACTCCGCCAGATCCAGCGCCGGAAGTTTGAGATCAAGCAGCGTGGTCTGGCCATCTTTACTGGCCAGGATCAGCGCGGCTTCTTTATCGGTTTCCAGTTTTGCATGACCATCGGCGTCGCTGTTCGCCTCGGCCAGGGTCTGCCCTTTATTGTTCAGAAGGGTAATGGTCACGCCTGACTGCGCCGCACCGTTTTCAAGACTCTGGGTGAAGATGTCCAGGCGGTTATGATAACGGTGAGCGGACAGCCCAATATCACTTAAGGTAAAGAGCGTCGCAGCGTTACTGTAGTTATAGTGACCAGCCTGATTCATCACGGCGATATAGACGCCAGACTGCTGGAGCGGCTTAATATCTTTGAGCGGCAGGAGCAGTTTTTCGCGCGTGTTGCGCGCCGGGTTGAGGTCGAAACGGCCGGTGTAGACCAGTTCCGCCATCTTCAGCAGGTTGTCAGATTCCCAGTTGGTCAGCGAGTTACGGTACTCCCACTGGCTGACAAACGAGGCCAGCGACTCCGGCTTCACGCGGTAGAAGTTCACGTCCACATTGTTGACGTTGAGCGCCATCACCGGCAGCCCTTCCACTACTTTACCCGGCAGCAGCGATCCGCGGCTGGCGAATCCGACGGTCGGTTCAACATCCCGGGTAGTGATCGCTTTTTCATAGTCAATGCCGAACGTCGCTTTGTTCAGCGCCAGTAAATTACGTTCAACGGTGACGACCAGATTACGATTCGGCTCCAGATGGCGCAGGCGCAGCTCTTTCAGATTGGGGGCCAGTTCCCAGGCGCCGTCCACTTTGCCACTTTTTTTATCCACCACATGCACTGTTTTCGCAAAATCCTGGCTGGGATCCAGCGGTACAGAGAAGGTCAGAACCAGCGTCGCGGCGCCGTCGAGTTGCACTTCAGAGGCATCCAGCAGCGTCAACGCCTTACCCTGACTCTGGGCGGCCAGCTTCGCCAGCTTTTCAGGATCCGGTGTTGCCGGGGTTTTCTGTTCTGATGCAGTAGACGCTGCGGGCGCAGCGGCCTGAGGTTTGTCGTCGCTGTTATCACAGCCGACAAGCGTAAACGTAGTGAGCAGCGCGAGAGAGATCGCGGCTAAGCGAAACGGTTTCATCCTTTGTCCCTGGCCTGAGGGGGGCCTGTTGGTCGTCGTCCGGATAAGTATTATCCGCAAGTTTCGTTAATACAAAAAGTCCATTTTTAGGATCTGGAAAGCGCCTCGCAGAATAGCATCTCGCCGCTATAACGAGATGGAACCGCGATCACACAGCGTAACGTAACATGTTACCTTTCGCGTCATTTGTTTTTAAAACAAGAAGATAGCTGGAAAGGCAAGCAGTGAGCCTGCTAGTTTTATGACCATGACGCACCCCGAGTGCGCGGTTCAATAAGAGAGAAAGCCATGAAACGAGCCGTGAACGCCCTACAAAATTTCGGAAAATCACTTTACGGACCTGTACTTATTTTACCCATCGTCGGTCTGTTTATCGCCTTCGGGAATGTGCTGGGTAACGGCAATCTGGCCGAATACCTGCCGTTTCTCGGCCATCCGCTGATCCAGAGTGTCGGCCAGCTGATCGCCAAATCTGCCGTGTCGGTGCTGGTAAACCTGGCGCTGGTGTTTGCCGTCGGGATCCCGATTGGCCTGGCAACGCGAGACAAAGGCTACGCGGCGCTGATTGGGCTGGTGACTTTTATTGTTTTTATCAATGCCATGAACGTGACGTTACAGCTTCAGGGGGAACTGGCGCCTGCTGAGCAGATGAAAGCTGCCGGACAAAGCATGGTCCTGGGCGTCCAGGTGCTGGAGATGGGCGTTTTCGCCGGGATCCTGACCGGGGCGCTCTCCGGTTATCTGTACAACAAATATTCCAGCGTCCAGTTTAACGGCGCGATGGCGATTTACTCCGGCCACTGCTTCGTCGCGATTGTGATACTGCCCGTCTCTATGCTGCTCGGCGTGGTCATGAGCGAACTGTGGCCGTACGCACAGCACGGTATTAGCGCGCTGGCGCTGGCCATTAAAGGCTCCGGCCCGTTCGGCGTAGCCATTTACGGTTTCCTTGAACGCATTCTGGTGCCGACGGGCCTGCATCATCTGGTCTATACGCCATTCCTTTACACCGAACTGGGCGGTACGCAGGAGGTCTGCGGTACGGCTTACCAGGGCGCGCGCAATATCTACTTCGCCGAGATGGCCTGCCCGGACGTGAAGCAGCTCAGCAGCACCGTGGTGTGGGATGCGCGCGGCATCAGCAAGATGTTCGGCCTGCCCGCCGCCGCGCTGGCGATGTACATGACCGCGAAGCCCGAGCGTAAAGCGATTGCGAAAGCCATTCTGATCCCGGCGGCGCTGACCTCGCTGCTGGTCGGCGTAACCGAGCCGATTGAGTTCTCCTTCCTGTTTGTTGCCCCGCTGCTGTTCGTGGTGCATGCGGTGCTGACCGGCATCGGCATGATGCTGTTCTCGCTGTTTGGCGTTCACGCTATCGGCGCTAACGGGATTATCGATTTCATCCTCTACAACCTGCCGCTCGGCACGGAAAAGTCCAACTGGCCAATGTACATCGTGGTCGGGCTGATCATGTTCGCGCTCTACTTCCTGGTGTTCCGCTTCCTGATCCTGCGCTTCAACATGAAAACGCCGGGGCGTGAGGATGAGGACCAGGAGACGCGCCTCTACAGCAAGCAGGAGTACCAGGCGAAGGGCAATAACGACGGGCTGGGCGAATCGATCGTGGTGGGTCTGGGCGGTCGGGAAAACATAGAGGTGGTGGATAACTGCTACACCCGCTTACGCGTCACGGTGAAGGACGTCGCCATCATCGACGAACCGCGCCTGAAAGCAACCGGCGCAAAAGGGATTATCAAACAAGGTAACAACGTTCAGGTGGTCTACGGGCTGCATGTCAAAAAAATGCGAGAAGCCGTTGAGACGTTTCTCTGAAAGGAGCTAAAGATGTTTACACCCCCATTTATTCTGTCGATTGCCGGTGGCGGTAGTACCTACACGCCAGGTATTGTGAAAAGCCTGATGGTACGCCTGCACGATTTCCCCCTGGCAGAGATTCGCCTGTATGACATCGACGAGGCGCGTCAGAACACCATTGCGCCCGTGGTAGAGAAGGTCATTCGCGACCACAGCCAGAGCATCAAATTTACCGTCACCAGCGACCCGGAAGTGGCCTTCAGCGGCGCACATTTTGTTTTTGCTCAGATGCGCGTCGGACAGTACAAAATGCGCGAGCAGGATGAAAAAATTCCGCTGCGTCATGGCGTGGTCGGCCAGGAAACCTGCGGACCGGGTGGGCTGGCGTATGGCCTGCGCACCATCCTGCCGATGGTGGAGCTGATCGATCGGGTGGAACGCTACGCGCATGAGAAAGCCTGGATCGTGAACTACTCCAACCCGGCGGCGATCGTCGCTGAAGGCGTGCGCCGCCTGCGCCCCAACGCGCGCGTGCTGAACATCTGCGATATGCCGGTTGCCGCCATGCGCAATATGGGCGCCATTCTGGGCGTGGATCGTCATAAACTGGAGGTGGACTATTTTGGCCTCAACCACTTCGGCTGGTTTACCCACGTGCGGGTGGACGGTGAGGACAAATTACCGGAGCTGCGTAAACATATCGCGAAGTTTGGCCTGCTGACGGAAGATGCCGCGAAAACCGACCCGCAGCACTCGGATCCGTCGTGGGTGAAAACCTGGCGCAACATCAAGCCGATCATGGATCTCTTCCCGGAGTACCTGCCGAACCCTTATTTACAGTACTACCTGATGCCAAACCAGATTGTGGAGCATCAGAACCCGGACTATACCCGCGCCAACGAAGTGATGAACGGGCGTGAGAAAAAACTGTTTGCCGCAGCCGAAGAATATAAGCGCACCGGGATCTTACCGGATGCCTTCCACGTTGGCGTTCACGGCGAGTTTATCGTGGACGTCGCCTGCTCGCTGGCGTTCAACCTGCGCCAGCGTCATCTGGTAATGGTGGAGAACCGCGGGGCGATTACCAATCTGCCGTACGATGCGGTGGTCGAGGTGCCTGCCTATATTACTTCCGAAGGGCCGGAGCCTGTGCGCATGGGGCAAGTGCCGCTGTTCCATCAGACTCTGCTGCAACAGCAGCTGGCGTCTGAACAGCTGCTGGTAGAGGCGACCATCGAAGGCAGCTACGAGAAAGCGCTTCAGGCGTTCACCCTCAACCGCACCGTGCCGACCATGGAGCACGCGAAGGCGATTCTGGATGAGATGATTGAAGCCAACCGCGACTACTGGCCTGCGCTGCAAAAAGCCTGGCAGGACGGCGAAGCGGTGAAAAAATAGGGGCTTGCTCGCGAGTTGAACGTGGTTAGCTTGTCGGTGTCAGAAAAAACACCGACAATCCTTTTTTACGGAAAAGAATGGAGGCAACCCATGTCCACCTCATATTTTGTCGCCGCCGACTGGCTGATTGAGCACGGCGATGACCCGGAAGTCCAGATTATTGACGCGCGTATGGCCCCGCCGGGCCAGGAGCATCGTGACGTTCCCGATGAATATCGCGCAGGGCATCTGCCCGGCGCGGTATTTTTTGATATCGAAGCCCTCTCCGATCACACCTCTCCCCTGCCGCACATGCTGCCGCGCCCGGAAGCGTTTTCCGTGGCGATGCGCGAGCTGGGCATCAGCAAAGATAAACATCTTGTTGTTTACGATGAAGGTAATCTCTTCTCTGCGCCGCGGGCGTGGTGGATGCTGAAAAACTTCGGCGTGGAAAAAGTGTCGATTCTGGCGGGCGGGCTTGCAGGCTGGAAGCGTGATGAGCTGCCGCTTCAGCAGGGCGACGTCACGCTGCCAGAAGGGGAGTTCGACGCGACGTTCGACGCGCACGTGGTGAAACGCCTGACCGATGTGCTGGTCGTGAGCCATGAAAAGACGGCACAAATCGTCGATGCCCGTCCCGCGCCGCGCTTTAACGCTGAAGCGGATGAACCGCGTCCGGGGCTGAGGCGTGGTCATATTCCAGGGGCGCTGAACGTGCCGTGGGGCGATCTGGTGTTTGAAGGTGAGCTGAAAACTACCGATGAATTGCGCGCCATTTTTGAACGTGCGGGCGTTGATTTACATCGTCCGGTTATTGCCAGCTGCGGCTCCGGCGTGACGGCCTGCGTGGTAATTCTGGCGCTGGCAACCCTTGGCGCGAATGACGTGACTCTCTACGACGGCGCCTGGAGTGAATGGGGTGCACGAGACGATCTGCCGGTTGAACCGGCAAAATAATGGATAACCGCCTGGCTACGCTGTTAACGCGCGGGTCGTCGCTGACCCGTGCAGAGTATCGCGTCCTCGCCCATCTTACGGAGCATCCGTTACTGGTGGGCAACATCACGGTGCGCGAGCTGGCGCAGGCGACATTTGTCTCCACCGCGACGATTATGCGGCTGTGCCAGAAGTTAGGCTTCAGTGGCTTTAGCGAGTTTATCTGGCACTGCAAGCAACTGCTTTCTGATACACCGCATATCACCGTGCAGCCTGAGCAACAGACAGAATTGCCCGCGCTTTTTGCTCAGTTCATTGCCAACTATCAGCACACCTTCCAGTGGGTCACCCAGGACAAACGCCAGCAGTTTGCCAGCCTGTTGCGCCAGAAAGAGAGCTTCTTTCTCTACGGCGCCGGGTTTTCCTATCTTTTTGCCGAGTACCTGACCAAAAAGTTGCAGGTGCTGGGAAAAACGGCGTTTATCTCCGGACCGGGGGACAGCCGGAATATTTTCCTCAGCAACGCCGCGCGTTATCAGGTGTTTATTGCCGTTTCGCGCAGCGGCGAAACGGAGCAGGTGCTGGATAAAGCGCGGATTGCCAAAAACGTCGGCATGACGATTGTCGCCTTTACCCGCGCGTCGGCCAATACGCTGGCGGGAATGGCGGACGTGCACTTTGCCCTCTATGACGAGGCGGTACACTTCGCCGCCGAAGCCGCAGGGGTGACGTCGTTTGAGTCGAATCTGGTGCTGCTGATGGATTTACTGCTGCTGGAAGCAACGGGGTGAAGCTCACCCCGCCGTAATCAGATAATGCGGTTGGTCTTGAGATCGCGCAGGAAGCCGCCCCAGCGACGCTCGTAGAACGGGGTGATGTGCTCGGTAATAAAGTGGCTGATGCCCTTCTCACCTTTCTTCACCTGACAGATATCAATCGGCTCATCGCCCGGCAGCGTGTCGGTCGCCACGCTGCCCGCCGCCTGGATGATCTCCTCAATATCGCCGTCCGCCTCAATACCAATCAGCAGCACGGGCTGTTCGTCAGCGCTCTCTTTGATGGAGCAGAGAAACGCACGTTTTACCGGCTTGATGGTTTTAAACAGCGTGGTCAGGGAGTCAATCATCTGCGCGGGCGGCTCGGCCACTTCAGACAGCAGCAGCGTTTCGCCCCCTTCCAGCACCTCCTGGGTGCTGAGCGGGTTGCCCTCTTCACCCATCAGGTGGCTGATTTCACGCGGAGTGAACTCTTTCCCGGTCGGCAGTTTGGCGTTAAGAAACAATGTCTGCCCCAGCGTCATCTCGAACAGCGTGCGCACCGGCATCACCACGAATGCCTGTTCGTCTTCTACCGCCTCCTGCAACGCTTCCAGTGAGGTGAAGAACGGGATCACCGACGTGCCGTCATCTTTCTCCCAGTGCAGCAGATCCAGCGAGCTGTCTTCGACAACCTGCTCACCTTCCGCCGCGGTGCCTGGCACCCAGACGGTGGATTCCAGCAGCGTACGGAAAAAAGCTGGGCGGTGGGCGGGCTCGGTCGCCGCCTGCGCCAGCAGGGTTTCTAATTCGTTTTTGGTTTCGGACATAGTTATTCCAGATGGTGCATTTCCCCCTCACCCTAACCCTCTCCCCAAAGGAGAGAGGGAATTTGAACACCCTCTCCCCTTTGGGGAGAGGGCTGGGGTGAGGGGTAACGATTACTCAGCCGTCAGCAGGTTCGCCACGGTACGCACGCCCAGACCGGTCGCCCCCGCGGACCACTGCTCAACCGCCGCTTTACGGTAGGTTGCGGAGCAGTCAATGTGCAGCCAGCCTTCATGGTAGTTCTCAACGAAGTGAGACAGGAAGCCTGCTGCGGTGCTTGCCCCCGCCGGGTACGCCGCGCTCGCGGTGTTGTTCAGCTCGGCAAAGTTAGACGGCAGCTGGCTGCGGTGGAACTCGGCCAGTGGCAGACGCCAGAACGGTTCGTTTTCCGCAGCCGCGCTTGCCAGCAGGCGAGCGGCCAGCTTGTCGTCGAAGCTGAACAGCGCGTGGTAGTCGTTGCCCAGGGCGGTTTTCGCCGCGCCGGTCAGGGTCGCCATGTCGATAATCAGCTCCGGCTTCTGCGCACAGGCGTCAATCAGGCCATCGGCCAGCACCAGACGGCCTTCGGCGTCGGTGTTCATCACTTCGACGTTTTTGCCGTTGCGGTAGCGAATGATATCGCCCAGCTTGAAGGCATTGCCGCTCACCATGTTGTCCGCACAGCACAGGTACAGCTTCACGCGCTTGTTCAGACCGCGAGTAATGGCAAACGCCAGCGCGCCGGTGATGGTTGCCGCGCCGCCCATGTCAGACTTCATGGAGTCCATAAACGCGCTTTGCTTCAGGCTGTAGCCGCCGGTGTCGAAGGTGATACCTTTCCCGACCAGACAGGCAAAGACCGGCGCTTCTTTATCGCCGGTTGGGTTGTAATCCAGCGCCAGCAGGACCGGAGGACGCTCGGAGCCACGGCCCACGGTGTGGATGCCCAGGTAGTTCTGCTCGCGCAGATCTTCACCTTTGGTGATGCGGTAGGACATTTTTTCACCCGCCACGCCACACAGCAGGTCAACCGCGCGCTGCGCCAGTTGCTCAGGACCTAACTCTTCTGCCGGGGCGTTGATGGTGTCGCGTACCCAGTCGATAATTTGCAGGCGGCTTTCCAGCTCTTTCTGACCGGCTTCGTCGAGGTTCGCCCACTCAATTTTGCGGGTGCCTTTCGGCCCTTTGTAGCCCGCCCAGAACGCCCAGCTGCGGTCGGTGTCCCAGCCTTCGCCTTCCAGCGACACATGCTTAATGCCCAGGCCGTCAATTTTACGCGCGGCGCGCTGGATCAGGCCCAAATCATCTTTGCCCGTCAGGTGCAGGGTAATACCGTCGTTGTTGATGCTGTACGTGGCTTTCTCGCCCCAGCGTGCGTCCGCAGGCTGCGTGGAGAGCGTAATCTTCATCGCTTCGGTCATTTTATTTATCCTTATTAGCAAACGGGCCGCCTGAAGGCAGCCCGTTAAGTGATTTACTCTGCTTCATCTAACCAGACTAACAGAATCGCCTCCAGAATTTTTTCATTGGATGCGTTTGGATCATCGTCGAAATCCTCCAGATCGCAAATCCACTGATGCATGTCGGTGAATCGTACGGTCTTCGGATCGAGATCCGGGTTCGCGTCGTAGAGCGCTTCGCCGATTTCACGGCTGTCTGTCCACTTCAGTCCCATATCAATGCTCGCGTGCGTGGTTGATGGTGTAGCGTGGGAATTCCACGACCAGATCTTCATCGGTCACCGCGGCCTGACAGCTCAGGCGGCTGTCTGGCTCCAGACCCCATGCTTTATCCAGCATATCGTCTTCATCTTCGGTGCTCTCAGCAAGAGAGTCGAAACCTTCACGCACGATGCAGTGGCAGGTGGTGCAGGCACAGGATTTTTCACAGGCGTGTTCCACTTCGATACCTGCACGCAGGGCAACATCGAGAATGGTTTCACCGGTCTTCGCTTCCAGAACAGCGCCATCCGGACAGAGGTCCGCATGAGGCAAAATTACAATCTTTGGCATATTAAACCTCGTCCACGGACTGGCCTTTCAGCGCAACGCGGACAGATTTGTCCATGCGGCGAGCAGCGAAGTCCTGGGTTTGTTTATCAACGTTTTTAATGGCTTCTTCTATGGCGTCAGCGTCATGGCCCATAGCCACCAGGCTTAAATGCGCGGCAGCCTGGTCAATTACCTGACGCTCTGCGGCGCTTAACAGCGCGGCATCGGCAGCGAGCGCACCGGTCAGGCTTTCCAGTACGCGTGCGGCTTCAACTTTCTGTTCAGCCAGCATACGTGCCTTCACATCCTGCTCGGCGTAGCTCATTGAGTCCTGAATCATGGAGGCGATCTCGCCATCGGTCAGGCCGTAAGACGGCTTCACCTGGATGGACGATTCCACGCCGGTCGATTTTTCCATCGCCGTCACGCTCAGCAGACCGTCCGCATCCACCTGGAAGGTGACGCGAATGTGCGCCCCGCCCGCTGGCAGCGCCGGGATGCCGCGCAGCGCAAAGCGCGCCAGAGAGCGGCAGTCCTGCACCAGCTCGCGTTCGCCCTGCATCACGTGGATCGACATCGCGGTCTGGCCGTCTTTGAAGGTCGTGAACTCCTGCGCGCGTGCCACCGGAATAGTGGTGTTGCGCGGAATGACTTTCTCCACCAGGCCGCCCATGGTTTCTAAACCCAGCGACAGCGGGATGACGTCCAGCAGCAGCATTTCGCTGTCCGGCTTGTTGCCCACCAGAATATCGGCCTGGATAGCGGCGCCCACGGCAACCACTTTGTCCGGGTCGATGGAGGTCAGCGGCGTGCGGCCAAAGAATTCGCCCACGCGCTCGCGCACCAGCGGCACGCGGGTTGAGCCGCCAACCATGACCACTTCCAGCACCTCGCTGGCGTCGACGCCCGCATCTTTCAATGCGCGACGGCAGGCCAGCAGCGTGCGTTTAACCAGAGGCGCAATCAGTTCGCTGAACTGGTCGCGGGTGATCTCACCCTGCCAGCCTGCGACGTTCACGCTGACGGACTGTGCATCGCTCAGGGCGATTTTGGCGTCGATGGCCGCATCCAGCAGTTCACGCTGTACGCGCACATCGCTGCGATCGCTGATGCCCGCCTGTTCGCGGATGTAGTCCGCCAGCAGATGGTCAAAGTCGTCGCCGCCCAGCGCGGAATCCCCGCCTGTCGCCAGCACTTCAAACACGCCGCGGCTTAAGCGCAGGATAGAGATATCAAAGGTGCCGCCGCCAAGATCGTAGACCGCAATCACCCCTTCCTGACCGGAGTCGAGGCCGTAGGCAATCGCCGCTGCCGTCGGTTCGTTCAGCAGGCGCAGCACGTGCAGGCCCGCCAGACGCGCGGCGTCTTTGGTGCCCTGACGCTGTGCGTCGTCGAAGTAGGCCGGAACGGTGATCACCACGCCGTCCAGATCGCCGCCAAGCGTCGCCGTGGCGCGCTCCGCCAGCGCTTTGAGAATGTCAGCGGAAACGCGAATCGGGTTCAACAGACCGGCAGCGGTCGCAATCATCGGCAGGCCGTTTTCGCTGGCCTGAAGCTGATACGGCAGGTGCGGGTAGCGGGCCTGGATATCCGCCAGCGAGCGGCCCATCATGCGCTTAACCGAGCTGATGGTATTGGCCGGATCGCGCGAGGCGTTAGCGCGGGCATCAAACCCGACCGCATGACCCTGCTGCTGGTAGTGGACCACGGAAGGCAGCAGATGGCGGCCCTGCTCGTCAGCCAGCGTTTCCGCCTGGCCGCTGCGCACGGTCGCCACGAGGGAATTGGTGGTGCCCAGATCAATACCCACCGCCAGACGACGCTGATGCGGTGCGGCACTTAAGCCAGGCTCACTAATTTGTAATAAGGCCATAATTGCTTCCGAAATTAAAAATCGAGCAGCTTTTCTTCGAGTTGTTCAGCACTGCTTCGCAGTTTATCGAGAAAACGGAGTTTACGCACAGTGTCTGCCGCCACGTCCCAGGTCTCGTTGTTCAGTTGCTCCACCATCTGCTGATGGCGGGTATCGAACATGCCCTTCACGCGTTGAATAAAACGTTCCAGACGCGCTTCGTCTTTCGCCTGTTCAATCTCATCCAGCTCTTCGCGAAGCTCCAGCTGTTCCATCAGAAAGGCGGTGTCACGCACGGTATGCTGTTCGCTCGCCAGATCGAAACCGTGGAGCGAGAGCAGATATTCTGCGCGCGCCAGGGGATGACGCAGCGTTTGCCAGGCCTGGTTGATGGTTGCGGAGTGTGATACCGCAGCCAGCTGCTCTGCCTGCGTCCCGCTGGCGAATTTATCCGGATGGTACTGACGCTGGAGATCCTGAAAACGGATCGTCAGCGCCTGGAGATCGATCGGGTATTGAGCGGGTAGTCCGAAGAGAGTGAAGTAATCCATAACAATCTCAGGGGTAGCCTGTTAGAACAAACCCCACGCGTAGCGGGTAAGCCACGGTGGGGTTTCGGATGACGCGCGGTTAAACGTGGAAGCTTTCGCCGCAACCACACTCGTCTTTGACGTTCGGGTTCGTGAATTTGAACCCTTCGTTCAGGCCTTCTTTTACGAAGTCCAGCTGAGTGCCGTTGAGGAATTGCAGGCTTTTGCCATCGACCACCACCTTCACGCCCTTGTCTTCAAACACGGTGTCATCAGACGCCGGTTCGTCAACAAACTCCAGTACGTAAGCCATACCAGAACAGCCGGAGGTACGTACGCCCAGTCGCAGGCCAAAGCCTTTACCACGGTTCGCCAGAAAAGAGCTTACTCGCGCGGCAGCGCTGTCGCTAAGGGTAATCGACATACTCAAACCTCAATTATTTTGCTTCACGTTTGCTTTTGTAATCCGCAATGGCGGCTTTGATCGCGTCTTCTGCCAGAATTGAACAGTGAATTTTCACCGGTGGCAGTTCGAGTTCTTCAGCAATATCCGTGTTTTTGATTGCCTGTGCTTCGTCCAGAGACTTCCCTTTCACCCATTCGGTGACCAGGGAGCTGGAGGCGATAGCAGAACCGCAGCCGTAGGTCTTGAAGCGCGCGTCTTCAATGATACCTTCATTGTTGACTTTAATCTGCAACTTCATCACGTCGCCACACGCTGGCGCGCCAACCATACCGCTACCTACGCTCTCGTCGCTGTTGTCAAAAGAGCCAACGTTGCGCGGGTTCTCGTAATGATCAATAACTTTTTCGCTGTATGCCATGATTGAATTCTCCTTATGTACCGATTAGTGATGTGACCATTCAATGCTGTTCAGATCCACGCCCTGCTTGAACATTTCCCACAGTGGAGAAAGGTCGCGCAGACGGCCAATGGAGTTACGAACCAGCTTGATGGTGTAGTCAATCTCTTCTTCGGTAGTGAAACGACCTAAAGAGAAACGGATAGAGCTGTGTGCCAGCTCGTCGGTCATGCCCAGCGCGCGCAGCACGTAGGATGGCTCCAGGCTTGCAGACGTACAGGCAGAGCCGGACGAAACGGCCAGGTCTTTCAGCGCCATGATCAGCGACTCGCCTTCAACATAGTTGAAGCTGACGTTGAGGATGTTCGGTGCGCCCTGCTCGAGATCGCCGTTCAGATACACTTCTTCCATATCTTTCACGCCGTCCCACAGACGGTTACGCAGCGTACGCAGGCGCGCCATCTCGGATTCCATCTCTTCTTTCGCAATGCGGTATGCTTCGCCCATGCCCACGATCTGGTGAACAGGCAGCGTACCGGAACGCATGCCGCGCTCGTGACCGCCGCCGTGCATCTGTGCTTCGATGCGGATACGTGGCTTACGACGAACGTACAGCGCGCCGATCCCTTTCGGGCCATAGATTTTGTGACCGGAGAAGGACATCAGGTCCACTTTCAGCTGGCTCAGGTCGATAGGCAGTTTGCCCACGCTCTGGGTCGCATCCACGTGGTAGATGATGCCGCGCGCACGGCACATTTCGCCGATGGTAGCGATGTCCTGAACAACGCCGATTTCGTTGTTAACGTGCATGATGGAGACCAGAATGGTGTCATCACGCATCGCCGCTTCGAGCTCTTTCAGGTCGATGATCCCGTTGCTCTGTGGCGCCAGGTAAGTCACTTCGAACCCTTCACGCTCCAGCTGACGGCAGGTATCCAGCACGGCTTTGTGTTCGGTTTTGCTGGTGATGATGTGCTTGCCTTTTTTCTGATAAAAGTTGGCTGCACCTTTGATCGCCAGGTTGTCGGATTCGGTCGCACCGGAGGTGAAAACAATTTCACGCGGGTCGGCACCGACCAGGTCAGCAATCTGATTACGGGCGATATCAACCGCCTCTTCAGCATGCCAGCCAAAACGGTGTGAACGGGAAGCTGGGTTACCAAAGTTTCCGTCCAGGGTCAGACACTGCATCATTTTCTCGGCAACACGCGGGTCCACCGGCGTGGTTGCGGAGTAGTCGAGATAAATCGGTAATTTCATTGCTCTATAAACTCCGTACATCGCTTCAATGCAAGGAATCAGGCAACCGGCTGGATGTACGACCGAGTACGCGGGGTGTGACCACCCCGGCCTGATTCTGAATACTTATCTTTTTAATTACGCGCGCAGTTTAACGTCGATGGCGTCCTGCGTGCGGGTGCTGCGCTGTGAATCCTGACTATGCTGACGACCAGAGACATCCAGAACTTCCTGGTTATTAACCAGTTCACCCAGGGTGATGTTATTCAGGAAGCCGGTCAGACGGTCGCTCAGATCGCGCCACAGCGCGTGGGTCAGGCATTTATCGCCGCCCTGACAGCCGCCTTTACCCTGGCAACGGGTCGCGTCAACGGATTCGTCAACCGCGCTAATCACTTCGCCAACCGCAATACTACCCGCGTCTTTACCCAGCAGATAACCGCCACCCGGGCCACGAACGCTGGACACCAGTCCATTTTTACGCAGTCTGGAGAACAGCTGTTCCAGGTAAGAGAGGGAGATCCCTTGTCGTTCAGAAATATCAGCCAACGGAACCGGGCCCGCTTCGGAGTTGAGCGCAACGTCCAGCATCGCGGTCACGGCATAACGCCCTTTAGATGTCAGTCTCATGTCTTACTTAACCTCAAACTCGCCCCTGCCCGGGGTTTTTTATTGTAAAATGGGGGTATTGCATAGCAGGGCCAAGTCTGACATTCCTGACTAAATTGGTCAACTATTTACTTGACTGTTTTAGTCAGGTATTTAACGTTCCGTGCCGTTTTTTTGTCGGGTGGCGCTGCGCTTACCCGACCTACAAAACCGTAGGCCCGTGCAAGCAAAGCGCCGCCGGGCAACAACGCGCAAAATTACGCTTTATTCTTCTGCTCAATCGACGCCAGAATTCCGCGCAGGATGTTCAGCTCCTGGCTTTCCGGGCGCGCGCGGGTGAACATACGGCGCAGCTTGTTCATCACCTGGCCGGGGTGGCCTTCACGGATGAAGCCGGTAGAGAGCAGCGTCTGCTCCAGATGACCGTAGAAACGCTCCAGATCGTCCACCAGCGGGTAGGCCGCCTCTTCTTTAGGTTCGACCGGTTTCTCCTGCGTCGCCAGCCATGCCATGCGCACTTCGTAGGCGATCACCTGTACCGCCATCGCCAGGTTCAGCGAACTGTATTCCGGGTTGGCGGCAATCGCCACGTGGTAGTGGCACTTCTGTAGTTCCTCGTTGGTCAGGCCAACGCGTTCACGGCCAAACACCAGCGCAACCGGCGCCTGTTCCGCTTCTGCGACGCTTTTCAGGCCGCATTCGCGCGGGTCCAGCATCGGCCAGGGCAGCGTACGGGAGCGCGCGCTGGTCCCCACCACCAGGCTGCAACCGGCCAAGGCTTCATCCAGGGTGTCCACGATCTGCGCATTCCCGATCACGTCGCTGGCGCCGGCCGCCAGAGCAATAGCCTGAGAGTCTGGTTTCACCAGCGGGTTAACCAGCCACAGGTTCGTTAAGCCCATGGTTTTCATAGCGCGGGCCACAGAGCCCATGTTGCCGGTGTGCGATGTTTCGACCAGCACGATTCGAATGTTTTGCAGCATAATTTTTAGATGTCTGGATTCAGTGTCTGAAGAATATTCGGGCATATTATCATAAACGAGAGACATAATCCGATCCCGCTGCTATACTCTGCGCCGATTTTCCTGTTCTTTAACATCCAGTGAGAGAGACCGATGCATCCGATGCTGACCATCGCCGTGCGCGCAGCGCGCAAGGCGGGTAATGTAATTGCCAAACACTACGAAACCCCAGACTCCGTAGAAACCAGCCAGAAAGGCAGCAATGATTTCGTGACTAACGTCGATAAAGCCGCAGAAGCGATTATTATCGAAACGATCCGCAAATCTTACCCGCAGCACACCATCATCACCGAAGAAAGCGGTGAACATGAAGGTACCGATCAGGATGTTCAATGGGTTATCGATCCACTGGATGGCACCACCAACTTCGTCAAACGCCTGCCACACTTCTCTGTGTCTATCGCAGTACGCATTAAAGGCCGTACTGAAGTCGCCGTTGTTTACGATCCAATGCGTAACGAACTATTCACCGCTACCCGCGGTCAGGGCGCACAGCTGAACGGCTACCGTCTGCGTTGCAGCAATGCACGCGATCTCGACGGCACCATCCTGGCGACCGGCTTCCCGTTCAAGGCGAAGCAGCACGCAACCACTTATATGAATATCCTGGGCAAACTGTTCACCGAATGCGCGGACTTCCGTCGCACCGGCTCTGCGGCGCTGGATCTGGCCTACGTGGCGACCGGTCGCGTTGACGGTTACTTCGAACTGTCCCTGAAGCCATGGGACTTTGCGGCGGGCGAGCTGATCGCACGTGAAGCTGGCGCCATTGTTTGCGACTTCACCGGCGGTCATAACTATATGTCTACCGGCAACATCGTTGCAGGTAACCCACGCGTTGTTAAAGCCATGCTGGCTAACATGCGTGACGAACTGAGCGATGCGCTGAAGCGTTAATCCCGTTTGTTAAGCCCGGTGGCGCTTCGCGTACCGGGCCTACACAATCCCTCAGTACGCTAGAAAGGCCGTAATCCCCTCCCCACCGGCACCGCGCTCATCCACATCGTCACCGCAGCCACCAGCAGGATCACCCCACCCGCCAGCGCTAGCGTCGTCCAGCCAACCTGTCGCCACAATACCGGCGTTTTATTGCCGCTGAGTTTTATCGCCAGCTGACGGAAGCTATGAACCAGCAGCGCTAAAGACGAAATGGTGAGAGACGTGCCCGCCGCCATCGCCAGCGCCGAGAGCATGCCCCAGCCAAATACGCCAATCACTTTACTGAACAGCAGCACCATAATTGCGCCCGAGCACGGACGCATTCCCATAGACAGAATAATCATCAGGCGCGCGCGCCAGTCGTCACCGCGCTGTAACTGCTCCTGCGTCGGCAGATGCTGATGCCCGCACCCGCAGTTTTCATGGTGAACGTGATGCGGCGTAAAGGCTTTGAATTTAGGCTTTTGCAGTAACGCGCGCAGTTTTTTCAGCGCTCGCCAGCAGAGGAGTAGCCCCAGCAAGCCCACCAGCGCGTAGCTCCCCTTCTCCAGCCAGAAGCTGCTCATATGCAGCTGACGGGCAGGCAGCTGTAGCAACGAAAGGACGACCACGACCAGCGCAATCGCCACACCGCCCTGAAGCAGAGAGGAAGCCAGCGTCAGGCCGATACTCGATTTCAGCTTTGAAGGATGCGTGGCAAGCCAGGTCGTGATCACGATTTTGCCGTGTCCCGGCCCCAGCGCATGCAGCACGCCATAGATGAAGCTGAACGCCAGAAGCGATCCGCCCGCTTTCGTCGGATTTTCCGCCACGGCTTTCAGCAGACCGCTCATCTGCTGATTGACTTCCCGCTGCCAGAGGATGCTTTTCATCATCACCTGCGGCCATGCCTGCCACAGCCAGAGCGCACCGCCAACCGCTAACAACACAAAGAGCGCCAGCGGCCACAGAGGGAGCCAGCGGCGCGGTTTTCGAGCCGGGGAGGAGATCACTGACATTGCAACGTCACCTCCTGCGCAAACTGTTTACCTAATTCCATGTCTTCTGGAGGCGCATCTTCTTTATCAAGGGAAACGGCAAAGTTCAGCGTCTCTTCGCTGGGTGTCGGGGTGTGAACGGCAATTTTACAGCTTTTTTGCAATATTTCTGGCAACTGCACGTCACTGTCCTCCGCGTAATGCATGTCGACATAGTAACTTGGATCAAACGTGGAAAACGTGTATTTCTGCCCGGCCAGCGGCTGCGGATGCGCCAGCGGAAGGATAAACGTAAGCACCGCCTGATGGCCGTCGCGGGTCATGCCGTACTCGGTGGGACGGTTAAGAAACTTCACCTTTTGTCCGTTGTGCCAGAACTCGGTGAAGTAGTGCTGACCCAGCACATTGGCCATGACTTCCGCCGCCAGCTTTTTCCAGATCTCATCGCCAGGCCTGGCATTACCGGCATCGTACAGCAGATCGGCGGAGGTGATTTCATCCATCGTCCAGCGCATTTTCAGGCCGCTAAGCTGTGTGCCGTCCGTCACCAGCTCGGTTTTCAGGCTGATAAAACTGTGAGGGTGTGCGCAGGCAGTGAAAGTGAAAACCGCCAAAAATAACGCTACCGCGCTTTGTTTAACTATTTGCATCTGTTCCTCACGTCAAAAATTCTGTGATGTTCGCCAGCAATCCTGAATGAAAGGCCTGCCGGTGCGCTTTTCAGCGCCCATCCTTTAGCTATTCTTATCAAACATTCACACTGGATACCCGACAGATGATGACGACGCTTGAAATTCCATCTGTGCTTTCCAGTTCGCAGCGCCGCTGCCAGGTGCTTTTGATGCTTTACCTGCCCGATGCTGCCATCACCGCACAGAGCATAATCGCTGCCAACGGCGTGGACGACGTCATGGCACGGCAAGATATAGCCGAGACGCGCGATGAAATCCAGCGCTATCATCGGCTTGATATCGTCACGCACCACGATGGCTGCTACCGAATTGAGGGTTCCGCCCTGAACCAGCGTTTGTGCCTGCTGCACTGGCTGCGCAGGGCGCTCCGGCTGTGTCCGCATTTTGTCGCGCAACAGTTCACCCCGGCCTTAAAAACCGCGCTCAAACAGCACGGCATTGCCCGCCCGCTTTATGACGATGCGAATCTTCGGGCGCTTATCAACTTTTGCGCGCGCAAGCTTCAGCGTCAGTTTGAGACCCGCGACGTGCAGTTTTTACAGCTTTATCTGCAATACTGTCTGATTCAGCATCATCTGGGCAACACGCCGCAGTTTTCCCCCGTTCAGCGCAGCTGGACGCAGTCCCGAGGGGAGTACTTTACGGCGCAGGAAATTGTCCGCCACTGGAAGCGGCGCGTTCCGCAGGGAACGCACAGCGATGAACAACTGTTCCTGGCGCTGCTGTTTATGATGCTCCGCACGCCCGACCCGGTGCTGGATAAACACCAGCAGGATCAGCGCCTGCGTCGCGCCATCGTGCGTATGATTGCCCGTTTCCGGGCGCAAACCGGGATGAACTTCAGCGATGAGCAAGGGCTGACCGATCAGCTTTACATTCATCTCGCTCAGGCGCTGGACCGCTCCTTATTTGATATTGGTATCGACAACAGTCTGCCGGAAGAGATCCACCGTCTGTACCCCCGGCTGCTCCGCACCACCAAAGAGGCGCTGTTTGAACTGGAAGCCGAATTTGGTCTGCGATTCTCCGGTGAAGAGATGGCTCTGGTGGCGGTGATTTTTGGTGCCTGGCTGATGCAGGAAACCGATCTGCATGAAAAACAGGTGGTCCTGTTAACGGGGGAAGATAAAGCCTGTGAGGAGCTGATTGAGCAGCAGCTTCGCGAGCTGACGCTGCTGCCGCTCAATATTCGTTATCTTAGCCTGGAAGCGTTTAAAAAAGAGGGCGCCCCCCGCGAAGCAGCGCTGGTCATTACGCCCTATCCAACCGCCCTGCCGCTGTTCTCGCCGCCGCTCATTCATGCCGTTGAGACCCTGAACACGCAGCAGCAGGAACATATTCGCGTTATGCTCGAATCGTAGTTACGTGCGAGCAGCCACCTTTGGGCGGATGACGATGGCCGGTAAAGCGACCAGTGCCATGACCCAGAACACACCGTGCCCCAGGTGCTGATAGAGGAAACCGGCAAATACGGTCATCACCGCAATGCTGCCGCCCATCGCCACCGCTGAATAGACCGCCTGAAGACGAATAACGTCCCCACCCTCTCGCGCCGCAATGTAGCGCATCGCCGCAAGATGGCAGACGGTGAAGGTTCCGCAGTGCAGGATTTGCGCCACAATCAGCCACGGCAGCTCCGTCGTCCAGCCCATGATGCCCCAGCGCGCCACGCCGCACACGGCGGAAAGCAGGAGCAGGTCACGCGCCCCGAAACGACGGAACAGTTTTTGGCTCAGCGCGAAGATAATGACCTCCGCAACCACGCCGAGCGACCACAGGTAGCCTACCGCAGAAGCCGAGTAACCCGCCCCCTGCCAGTAGATGGCGCTGAAACCGTAATAGGCCGCATGTGCCCCCTGGAGCAGACAGACACAGGCCAGGAAACGCCAGCTTTGCGCCACCAGCGAGCGCCAGGCGGGCCAGCCGGCACTCTCCTGATGACGGCTTTCGCCCTGCGGCATCACCGATGGACGCAGCAACATACCGAGCAGCATCGAGGCGATGCCGAGCGTTAACAGTGCCAGAATGGCACGGTAGTCATAGAGGCTGACCAGTTTTCCCACCAGCGCTGAGCCGATCACGAAGGCAATCGATCCCCACAGGCGTACGCGGCCATAGTCCATGGTGATCTGCTTTTGCCAGGTGTTCGCCAGCGCATCCGTCAGCGGCACCAGCGGGGAGAAGAAGAGGTTAAAGCCAACCATCACCACCATCAGCCAGGCAAACTGGTGGCTGACCCAGAAACAGGCCGCAAAGACCAGCGTCAGCAGGGCCAGAATTCGCACCGCTTTAATCAGTAAGGAGGGATCGCTGACGCGGGGCGCAATCAGCAGGCTACCCAGGAAACGAGCCACCAGCCCTGCGCCTAGCAGGATGCCGATGGTTTCAGGCGTCAGACCAATTCCCTTGAGCCAGACGCTCCAGAAAGGCAGAAAAATACCGTAACTAAAGAAATAGGTGAAATAGCTGAGCGCCAGCCAGCGCGTGGAATGCAAGACCATGAATCCCTCCCGAAATGGAGGCGATAGTCTGGCGTTAATCCCTGACTTTAGCAAGTCGTTAGCGCGCTATAAATTAACTAAAAATTAACATCATCATCAGCCGGACAGCGTATGGCGAGAGCGATAAAACTGTATTACGTTAATAAGACATCGCCTGAAGAGGTCGTTTGCCATGAACAGCTTACGTTATTTCGATTTCGGCTCCTCTCGTTCTCTCCTGCTTTTAATTGCCCGTATCGCCATTGTGGTCCTGTTTATTATTTTCGGTTATCCCAAGCTGACGGGGTTTAGCGGCACCGTTCAGTATATGACCTCGCTCGGCGCCCCCATGCCCATGCTGGCCGCGATTATTGCGGTGGTGATGGAAGTCCCCGCCGCGATCCTTATCGTGCTGGGCTTTTTCACCCGCCCCCTCGCGGTGATCTTTGTCTTCTATACGCTGGGTACAGCGGTGATTGGTCACCATTACTGGGATATGACGGGTGATGCCGTCGTCCCTAACATGATTAACTTCTACAAAAATGTGAGTATCGCTGGCGCCTTTATTTTGCTGGCGATCACCGGGCCGGGAGCCATCTCCCTCGACCGGCGTTAGCCCATAAAAAAAGGCCGCAAGCGCGGCCTTTTTTGTTTCTGCAAAGCAGAGGAATTATGCGTACACCGGGAAGCGGGCGCAGATGTCCAGTACTTTACCTTTGACGCGCTCAATAACCGCCTCGTCATTGATGTTGTCCAGAACGTCACACATCCAGCCCGCCAGCTCTTTCACTTCCGCCTCTTTGAAGCCGCGACGAGTCACAGCCGGAGAACCGATACGGATACCGGAGGTCACGAACGGGCTCTTCGGATCGTTTGGCACGCTGTTTTTGTTCACGGTGATGTTGGCGCGGCCCAGAGCAGCGTCAGCTTCTTTACCGGTCAGGTTCTTATCAACCAGATCCAGCAGGAACAGGTGGTTTTCAGTCCCGCCAGAGACCACTTTGTAGCCACGGTTCAGGAACACTTCCACCATCGCTTTGGCGTTCTTAGCAACCTGCTGCTGGTAAACCTTGAACTCTGGCTCCATCGCTTCTTTCAGCGCCACCGCTTTTGCCGCGATCACGTGCATCAGCGGGCCGCCCTGGGCGCTTGGGAACACGGCGGAGTTCAGCTTTTTGTACAGCTCTTCGTCACCGCCTTTCGCCAGGATCAGGCCACCGCGTGGACCCGCCAGGGTTTTGTGGGTGGTGGTGGTCACAACGTGAGCGTGTGGAACCGGGTTAGGATAAACGCCTGCGGCGATCAGACCCGCCACGTGCGCCATATCAACGAACAGGTACGCGCCGATGCTGTCAGCGATTTCGCGCATTTTTGCCCAGTCAACGATGCCGGAGTAAGCCGAGAAGCCACCGATGATCATCTTCGGCTTGTGTTCTTTGGCCTGCTTAGCCATGTCGTCGTAGTCAATTTTACCGGACTCATCAATACCGTAAGGGATGATGTTGTACAGTTTGCCGGAGAAGTTTACCGGGGAGCCGTGAGTCAGGTGGCCGCCCTGCGCCAGGTTCATACCCAGAACGGTATCGCCCGGCTGCAACAGCGCGGTGTAAACAGCGAAGTTAGCCTGAGAGCCAGAGTGCGGCTGGACGTTCGCGTAGTCAGCGCCAAAGAGTTCTTTCGCACGGTCAATCGCCAGCTGCTCAACGATATCAACGTACTCGCAACCGCCGTAGTAGCGCTTGCCCGGATAACCTTCAGCATATTTGTTGGTCAGCTGAGAACCCTGCGCCTGCATTACGCGCGGGCTGGTGTAGTTTTCGGAGGCGATCAGTTCGATGTGCTCTTCCTGACGTACTTTTTCCTGCTCCATAGCCTGCCACAGTTCGGCATCATAATCGGCAATGTTCATTTCACGCTTTAACATCCGCATCTCCTGACTCAGCTAACAAGTAAATTTTTGGCCTGAAAAGGCAGTCCTGTTGGACGACGGGCAACAGTATAACTGAATAGTTCTGCGATAACAGGTCTTGACAAACGATTTTACGCAAACGTTTACCTCCACGCCACGCAAGGGTTTGAGCAATAAAGCTCTCGCCATTTTCTACGGATTTCTTTTCAGCTTTGTGATGCAAATTTTTCACGTTGCAAAGAACCATTTACATTGCAGGGGTATTTTTATAAGATGCATCTAAAATGCATCATTAAAGTAACATCAGAAGGAAGCTGCTATGCTCGACGCTCAAACCATCGCTACCGTGAAGGCCACAATCCCCTTGCTGGTTGAAACGGGGCCTAAACTGACCGCCCATTTCTACGATCGCATGTTTGCGCATAATCCGGAGCTCAAAGAGATTTTCAATATGAGCAACCAGCGTAACGGCGATCAGCGCGAAGCGCTGTTCAACGCTATTGCCGCCTATGCCAGCAACATTGAAAACCTGCCGGCCCTGCTGCCTGCGGTAGAAAAAATCGCGCAGAAGCACACCAGCTTCCAGATCAAACCCGAGCAGTACAACATCGTGGGCAGCCACCTGCTGGCAACCCTGGACGAAATGTTCAGCCCGGGCCAGGAAGTTCTGGACGCCTGGGGTAAGGCATATGGCGTGCTGGCCAATGTGTTCATCAACCGCGAAGCGCAGATCTACAGCGAAAACGCCAGCAAGAACGGCGGCTGGGAAGGCACGCGCGCCTTCCGTATCGTTGAGAAAACCCCGCGCAGCGCGCTTATCACCAGCTTTGAATTTGAGCCGGTTGACGGCCAGCCGGTTGCTGATTACCAGCCGGGCCAGTATCTGGGCGTCTGGCTGAAACCGGAAGGTTTCCCGCACCAGGAGATCCGCCAGTACTCCCTGACCCGCAAGCCAAACGGCAAAGGCTATCGCATTGCGGTTAAACGTGAGGAAGGTGGTCAGGTTTCGACCTGGCTGCATAACGTCGCCAGCGTGGGTGATATCGTTCATCTGGCGGCGCCAGCGGGTGATTTCTTTATGGCCGTTGAAACGAATACCCCAGTGACGCTGATCTCCGCAGGTGTTGGTCAAACGCCAATGCTGGCGATGCTGGATACGCTGGCGAAAGCAAACCACAGCGCGCAGGTTAATTGGTTCCACGCGGCCGAAAACGGGGATGTCCACGCCTTCGCGGATGAAGTGAAAACGCTGGCGGCGGGTCTGCCACACTTTACCGCGCATACCTGGTATCGTTTACCCACGGAAGACGACCGCGCAGCGGCACGTTTTGACAGCGAAGGACTGATGGATTTAGGGCAGCATGAAGGGGCGTTCAGCGCACCGGGGATGCAGTTCTACGTTTGTGGGCCGGTGGCGTTTATGCAGTATGCCGCGAAGCAGCTGGTAGACCTGGGTGTTAACAAAGACAACATTCATTACGAATGTTTCGGCCCGCATAAAGTGCTGTAATCGCCCGACGGCGCTTCGCTTGCACGGGCCTACGAAGGGTTTTGTAGGCCGGGTAAGCGCAGCGCCATCCGGCAAGAATGTTAGATCGCCGCGTCGTCTTCTTCGCCGGTACGGATACGGATCACGCGCGCCACGTCAAAGACGAAGATTTTCCCGTCGCCAATTTTGCCGGTCTGTGCCGTGCGGATAATGGTATCCACACAGGTATCAACGATGTCATCGCTCACCACGATCTCGATTTTCACTTTCGGCAGAAAGTCCACCATGTACTCTGCGCCACGGTACAGCTCGGTGTGGCCCTTCTGACGACCAAAACCTTTCACTTCAGTGACGGTCATCCCGGTGATGCCCACTTCTGCCAGCGCCTCACGTACATCATCCAGTTTGAAAGGTTTAATAATCGCATCAATCTTTTTCATGGTGGGTCCTTAAACTCTTGCCAGTAAGCAGCCTCGTAATCGGTTGCTCACAGTATCATATTCAGGCGAATTTTGCGGTATTACTCTTTAAAATCGTTCGCTTCCAGCTCATGGCGTGAGAGCAATTTATAAAACTCGGTACGGTTACGCCCGGCCATGCGCGCCGCGTGGGTCACGTTGCCTTTGGTGATTTGCAGCAGCTTGCGCAGATAGTTCAGCTCGAACTGGTTTCGCGCTTCCGCAAACGTCGGTAACGCCGTGTTTTCCCCCTCCAGCGCCTGCTCGACCAGCGCATCGCTGATCACCGGTGATGAGGTCAGCGCCACGCACTGCTCAATCACGTTCACCAGCTGGCGCACGTTACCCGGCCAGCTTGCCGTCATCAGGCGTTTCATCGCATCGGTGGAGAACGCGCGCACAAACGGTTTGTGGCGGTCGGCGGCCTGACGCAAAAGGTGATTTGCCAGCAGCGGGATATCTTCCGCTCGCTCGGCCAGCGCCGGGATTTTCAGGTTGACGACATTCAGTCGATAGTAGAGATCTTCACGGAACTCGTTGCGCGCCATCACCTTGGGTAAATCACGGTGGGTGGCGGAAATAATCCGCACGTTGATATCGATATCGCGGTTGCTGCCGAGCGGACGCACTTTTCGCTCCTGCAACACGCGCAGCAGTTTGACCTGCAACGGCGCGGGCATATCGCCAATTTCATCAAGAAACAGCGTGCCCCCCTCAGCCGCCTGAAACAGCCCTTCACGGCTGCTCACCGCACCGGTAAAGGCGCCGCGGGCATGGCCGAAGAGTTCAGATTCAAGCAGTTGTTCCGGCAGCGCACCACAGTTAATGGCGATAAAAGCATTTTTACTGCGCGGGCTGGCGTTGTGGATCGCCTGGGCCAGGATCTCTTTCCCGGTCCCGCTCTGGCCGTTGATCAGCACGCTAACGTCTGATTGCGCCACCATCAGCGCCTGTTCGAGCAGGCGCAGCATGGCAGGGCTACGCGTCACGATGGACTCACGCCAGGCGTCGTCACCGGATGGCGCCGCGTGCTCAAGGGCACTGTCGATCGCTTTATAAAGGGCGTCTTTATCCACCGGTTTGGTGAGGAAGCTGAATACCCCCTGCTGCGTCGCGGCCACCGCATCCGGAATGGAACCGTGAGCGGTGAGGATAATCACCGGCATCCCGGGCTGCTGCTTCTGGATCTCCGTGAACAGTTGCAGACCATCCATTTCATCCATGCGCAAATCGCTGATCACCAGATCGATTTTCTCACGGCTGAGCACTTTCAGCCCCTCCTGCCCGCTTTCAGCGGTGACCACGCTGTAGCCTTCGCTCACCAGACGCATCCCCAGGAGCTTTAACAGCCCGGGATCGTCATCCACCAGTAACAGATGGGCAGGTTTACGGCTTGTCATGGCTTCACATCCTCTTGTTTCGGCGTATCACTGTCTGGCGTCGTGGCAGCGTTGCCTTTCGACCCATCGGGCAGATAGCTGCCTGCTGGCTTACGCGTCGAGAGCTGTCTTTCGATATCGGTCAGGTTTTCAAGCTTGCGGGTGGTGGTTTCCAGCTGCTCGCGCAGCGACTCCTGCTGCTGGCGAAGCGCATCAAGCTCGCTGTCGCTCGACTGCTGCAATTTGCTGTAGCGGAAACGCTCTTCAGACAGCTGTAGTTGCAGGGTTTGTCCGTCCCGCCAGAGCTGATAGACCGGGCGCACCTGCGGGGGAATATTGATCACGTAAGTATCGAGCCGCGTCACGTTAGCGCGGCGTTCGACTGGCGTGATTCTGGCATCAGCCATCACGATCCCGCGTTTAAACGCGTCCTGCCAGGTATCGTCCACCAGCATCGCCGCCTGGGCACGGGCCTCGGCGGGTGCCAGCCGCTGGGCGCAGTCTATTCCGCGCAGCCAGAAGAGCGGATTGGATTCCACATCACGCCCCGACAGGCTCCAGATATCATCGCAAGGTGTTGAAAGGAAATCGGCCAGCTGTTTTTGCGGCCATTTATCTTCCTGTTTTTGGCTAATTGCGCTTTTCGGCGCATGGGTGACACAGCCAGCCAGCAGTATGCAGGGCAGGCTCAGGCGCACATTTTTGCTGGAAAACACCGCGCGCAGTGCGCGGAAAAAGACGTGTGACATACTCACCAGGTTGTTATTCATTTCATTGATTTTTCCGGCTCAAGAGGCAGTTCGATACGAAAACAGACATCGGCGCGTTCATCACTCACGATGTTAAGCTCACCCTGCATGCGTCGTATGCAGTCGCGGGCAATACTCAGCCCCAGACCACTTCCTTTTACCGCACCTTTTCGCTGATGACTCCCCTGGAAGAAGGGTTCAAATATCATCGTTTTTTCATCATCCGGAATCGGGCTTCCCGTATTCGCTACGTCAATAAATACCCGCGAACCGTTGTTATAGCTTCTGATATAAATGGTACCGGATTCAGTACCATAGTGCACCGCATTGGAATAAAGATTATCCAGCACGCTCATTAACAGCATCGGTTCTGCAAGACAGGCTGGCGCATTGAGATCCACCTGGGTATGCATCATTTTAGCTCTTGCTGGCAGGCTATGGGCGGAGATCACCATGTCTACCAGCGGTTCAATCTCTACGCTCTCAAGCACCACTGCACCATCCGCCAGCTTGCGGTTATAGTCCAGCAGTTGTTCAATAAGTTTTTGTAAATTGCGGCTACTGGCATCCAGAATCGCCACGATCTCTTTTTGCTCAGGGGTCAACGGCCCCGCCACTTCGTCGGCCAGCAGCTCCGTGCCTTCACGCATACTGGCCAGCGGTGTTTTGAGTTCGTGTGAGATATGGCGCAGGAACTGGTGTCGCTGCGATTCCAGCCACGCCAGGCGTTCAGAAAGCCAGATGATGCGCTGACCGACCGAGCGCAGCTCGCGCGGGCCTTTAAAAACCACCGTATCCCCGAGAGATTTACCCTCCCCCAGGCGATTAATCATCCGCTGGATCCCCTTTACGGGGCCGATGATCATGCGGGTAAAGAGCAGTACCAGCCCGAGACTGACGAGGAACAGCACCAGCGCCTGCCAGCCGAAGAACTGGCCGCGCTCGGCAATCTCCTGCTGAAGTTGCTGCCCACGGGAAAAGATAACCGTCCGGGTGGACTGAACCATCTCCGTATTGGCGTTGGCAAAGGCTTCAAGTCGGGCGGCGGCGGCGGCATCAGGACCGCTGTTTTTGCACTGGAGCTGCGCCAGATCGTTCAGATCCTGACGCAGCGCCTGATAAAGTTTGTCATCCGGCAAGACACCGGCATGGGCGTCCAGCATTTCGCTGTAGCGTTTACGCTGGTTCTGATAGACCCTCGCCAGCGTGCGATCGTCCAGCACGCAGTACTGACGATAGCTACGCTCCATCTCCAGCGCGGCGTTGGTCATTGCCTCGCTACGACGGGCATCGATAAGCGTGGTGCGGTTAGTCAGGGCCGCCTGGGCACTTAACGCGTTCAGGCTTTGCCATGCCTGCCACGCCAGAACCAGCAACGGTAGCAGGATCAGCAGGAAGGCCATCATAACGAGCTGTCGCAGGGAGCGAGGGAAAGCGGGCCAGCGTTTCAACACATTACTCTCTTCATCCGGGTTTGAGGAGAGCGTAACTGAGTCGGCCCTTCAGATACAACAAAGCCGGGTAAAAACCCGGCTTTGTCATGGAATAAGGCGGTGCCTAACTCGACGTTTCGCCCTGGCCTGATAAAGCATTGCAATAATCAGTAGTTGGACGGCAGGCACCTTTTTGTGCGTCATTCGAAGTTTATGTAGCACGTCCCGAAGGGGCTGACATAAGAAGGTGAATGAGCCACTGGTTACTATTATGCAACCAGCGCGCCAGATTGCAAAAAATAAATTATCTTTATGATTAATAACAATTTTATTCTTTTAAGGTGTTCGTTGTGCGGTGAATGATTTCCAGGCTAAGTGTCGCTATTAAGCAACACCTTAACGTGAACCCGCCATGACTTTTATAAATCAATAACTTAAATGTCTCTTTTTGGCGACACTCAAACCCGAGAGTTGTCGCGATTTTGCGACAGAGACAAAAAAGCCCGGTAGCGCTCACGCTTACCGGGCCTTGAGGTCGTGCGCTGAAACTTAACCCAGCTGTTTACGCGCGTTGCGGAAAATGCGCATCCATGGGCTGTCCTCGCCCCAGTTTTCCGGGTGCCAGGAGTTGCTCACGGTACGGAAGACACGCTCCGGGTGCGGCATCATAATAGTGACACGGCCGCTTTCGCTGGTGACAGCAGTGATACCATTTGCCGAACCATTCGGGTTAGCCGGATAGGTTTCGGTGACCTTGCCGAAGTTATCAACAAAGCGCAGCGCCACCAGTCCTTTACTTTCAAGCTGAGCCAGATGCGCCGCATCGCGCACTTCAACCTGACCTTCACCGTGCGAAACCGCGATTGGCATCTGCGAACCCACCATACCCTGCAACAGCAGAGACGGGCTTTGGGTCACTTCCACCAGGCTGAAGCGCGCTTCGAAGCGGTCAGACTGGTTGCGCACAAAGCGCGGCCAGGCTTCGCTGCCCGGGATCAGCTCGCGCAGGTTAGACATCATCTGGCAGCCGTTACACACGCCCAGCGCCAGCGTCTGCGGACGGTGGAAGAAGGTCTCGAACTCGTCACGCACGCGGCTGTTGAACAGAATAGACTTCGCCCAGCCTTCGCCCGCGCCCAGCACGTCACCGTAGGAGAAACCACCGCACGCCACCAGCGCCTGGAAATCGTCCAGACCGGTACGCCCGGCCAGCAGGTCGCTCATGTGGACGTCGATGGCGTCAAAGCCCGCACGGTGGAAGGCCGCCGCCATTTCCACGTGGGAGTTAACGCCCTGCTCACGCAGCACGGCCACTTTCGGACGCGCGCCGGTCGCGATGTACGGCGCGGCAATGTCTTCGTTGATGTCGAAGCTGAGCTTCACGTTCAGGCCAGGATCCTGGTCATTCGCTTTCGCGTTGTGTTCCTGATCGGCACATTCCGGGTTGTCACGCAGGCGCTGCATCTGCCAGGTGGTTTCTGCCCACCACATACGCAGCGTAGTGCGGCTTTCGCTGAACACGGCGTGACCGTCGGCTTCAATGACGAAGCGGTCGCCCTGAACGGCTTTACCCAGATAGTGCACGCAGTCTGCCAGACCGTGCTGCGCCAGAATGGCTTCCACCGCGTCGCGATCTGCGGCGCGTACCTGAATGACCGCGCCCAGCTCTTCGTTAAACAGCGCTGCCAGGCGGTCTTCGCCAAGCGTTGCAATGTTCGCTTCAACGCCGCAGTGACCGGTGAAGGCCATCTCTGCCAGGGTCACCAGCAGACCGCCGTCGGAACGGTCATGGTAGGCCAGCAGCTTGCGCTGCGCCACCAGCGCCTGAATCGCGTCGTAGAAGCCTTTCAGCTGGGCAACGTCGCGCACGTCGGCGGGCTTGTCGCCGAGCTGACGGTAAACCTGCGCCAGCGCGGTGGCACCCAGCGCGTTATGACCTTTACCCAGGTCAATCAGCAGCAGGGCGTTGTCTTCGGTCACAAGCTGTGGCGTAACGGTATGACGCACGTCTTCCACGCGGGCAAACGCGGTGATCACCAGCGACAGCGGAGAGGTCATCTCGCGCTGCTCGCTGCCTTCCTGCCAGCGGGTTTTCATCGACATGGAGTCTTTACCCACCGGAATGGTCAGGCCGAGGGCTGGACACAGCTCTTCACCTACCGCTTTCACGGCTTCATACAGGCCAGCATCTTCGCCCGGGTGACCGGCAGCAGCCATCCAGTTCGCGGAAAGTTTGATACGTTTGATATCGCCAATCTGCGTCGCGGCGATGTTGGTCAGCGCTTCACCGACCGCCAGACGGGCAGACGCGGCGAAGTCCAGCAGGGCCACCGGCGTACGTTCGCCCAGGGCCATCGCTTCGCCGTAGTAGCTGTCGAGGCTCGCGGTAGTCACCGCGCAGTTCGCCACCGGGATCTGCCAAGGGCCAACCATCTGGTCGCGTGACACCATACCGGTTACGGTACGGTCGCCGATGGTCACCAGGAACGTTTTCTCCGCCACGGCAGGCAGGTGCAGGACGCGGTTTACCGCTTCAGACACGGTGATGCCCTGGCGATCCAGCGCTTTGCCCGCCGCTTTACGGGTTGTCACGTCGCGGGTCATCTTCGGCGTTTTACCGAGCAGCACGTCCAGCGGCAGATCGATCGGCTGGTTGTCAAAATGGGTGTCGCTTAAGGTGAGGTGCTGCTCTTCGGTCGCTTCACCGATGACGGCATACGGCGCGCGCTCGCGGCGGCACAGCTCGTCAAACAGCGGCAGCTGATCGGCGGCAACCGCCAGCACGTAGCGCTCCTGGGATTCGTTACACCAGATTTCCAGCGGACTCATGCCCGGCTCATCGCTCAGGATATCGCGCAGGTTGAAGCGCCCGCCGCGACCGCCGTCGCTCACCAGTTCAGGCATCGCGTTGGAGAGACCACCCGCGCCCACGTCGTGGATGAACAGAATCGGGTTGGCATCGCCGAGCTGCCAGCAGCGGTCGATCACTTCCTGACAGCGACGCTCCATTTCCGGGTTGTCGCGCTGCACGGAGGCGAAGTCGAGGTCCGCATCAGACTGACCGGAGGCCATAGAGGAGGCAGCCCCGCCGCCCAGACCGATGTTCATTGCCGGACCGCCGAGCACGATCAGCTTCGCGCCGACGACGATCTCGCCTTTCTGCACGTGATCGGCGCGAATGTTGCCGATCCCGCCTGCCAGCATGATCGGTTTGTGGTAGCCGCGCAGCTCTTCGCCGTTGTGGCTGTCCACTTTCTCTTCGTAAGTACGGAAGTAACCGTTCAGCGCCGGACGACCAAATTCGTTGTTGAACGCCGCGCCGCCCAGGGGACCTTCGGTCATGATATCCAGCGCGGTCACGATGCGCTCTGGCTTGCCAAAATCTTCTTCCCATGGCTGTTCAAAGCCCGGAATACGCAGGTTTGAAACGGAGAAACCGACCAGACCCGCTTTTGGTTTCGCGCCGCGACCGGTCGCACCTTCGTCACGGATTTCACCGCCGGAACCGGTCGCCGCCCCCGGCCACGGAGAAATCGCCGTCGGGTGGTTGTGGGTTTCCACTTTCATCAGGATATGCGCGGGCTCCTGGTGGAAGTCATAGCGCCCTGCTTCGCGATCGGCGAAGAAGCGGCCCACCTCGGAACCCTCCATTACCGCGGCGTTGTCTTTATAGGCAGACAGCACGTGGTCAGGGGTTTGCTCCATGGTGTTTTTGATCATTTTGAACAGCGACTTCGGCTGCTGTTCGCCGTCGATAATCCAGTCGGCGTTGAAAATTTTGTGGCGGCAGTGCTCGGAGTTGGCCTGCGCGAACATATACAGTTCGATGTCGTTCGGGTTGCGATTCAGCTTAACGAATGCATCCTGAAGGTAGTCGATTTCATCTTCTGCGAGTGCCAGACCAAGACGCAGGTTAGCGTCGATCAGTGCCTGACGCCCCTGCCCCAGCAGATCCACGCTCTGTACCGGCGCAGGCTGATGGTGAGAGAACAGTTTCTGCGCATCTTCCAGAGAGTCGAACACGCTCTCCATCATGCGGTCGTGCAGCTCCGCCGCGACGGCCTGCCACTGCGCGTCGCTCAGGGTTGACGCTTCCACATAGTACGCCACGCCGCGCTCCAGACGGTTTATCTGGCTCAGGCCGCAGTTGTGAGCGATATCAGTTGCTTTGGAAGACCAGGGGGAGATGGTGCCAGGACGTGGCGTGGCGAGGATCAGTTTGCCGGTCGGCGTATGGCTGCTCAGGCTTGGACCATATTTAAGCAGGCGTTCCAGCTGTACGCGCTCCTCTGCATTCAGGGGGGCATTCAGGTCAGCAAAATGGACATACTCAGCGTAAATATTGCTTACCGGAAGGTCGGCCGCCTGAAAACGTGCCAGCAGTTTGTTAATACGGAAGGCAGACAGTGCAGGCGAACCACGCAGAATTTCCATCATAAGTCTCTCGTCTTCGAAGCGCCGGGGCGCTTACAGTGTGCGCAAGGGGGGAAAACGGGCGTCATTATAGAGAATCCTGAGCGCCGACGAAACCGTTTGCGTCGAAATAAAATCAACCTTTCGATTTAACAATAGATGTGACCTGTCTCTCTAATTGGTTGCCAACTGGCGCTACTTTGCGCAAAATGCCGCTCAATCAATGGCAAACTCTATTCTTAACATGACTACAGCACACTGAGGCAACCGGCGTCGCAGAGAATTAACTAATTGAAAAAATTAAAGATTAATTATCTGCTCATCGGCATTGTTACGTTGCTGCTGGCAGTGGCCCTCTGGCCGTCTATCCCCTGGTTCGGCAAGGCCGAAAACCGTATCGCCGCCATTCAGGAGCGGGGGGAGTTGCGCGTCAGTACCCTCTCCTCCCCGCTTATTTACGACGATATCAACGGCAAAACCATTGGTCTCGATTACGAACTGGCACAGCTGTTTGCGGACTATCTGGGCGTGAAGCTGAACGTTACCGTGCGGCAGAACATCAACCAGCTGTTTGATGATTTGGACCATAACCGTGCCGATATTCTCGCCGCGGGTCTGGTGTACAACAGCGAACGCAGTAAAAACTATCAGCCAGGCCCGACCTATTACTCTGTGTCGCAGCAGGTGGTTTATCGTGTGGGTAGCCTGCGCCCGCGCTCACTGGCCGACATCACCGACCAGCAGTTGACCATTGCACCAGGCCATGTGGTGATTGACGATCTGCGGGCGTTGAAAGAGAAAAAATACCCGAACCTCAGCTGGACAGTTGATCCTAAACTCGGTACGACCGAATTGCTGGAGCAGGTAAAAGATAAAAAGCTGGCCTATACCATTGCTGATTCGGTAGCGATCAGCCTATTCCAGCGCGTTCATCCTGAAATCGCCGTGGCGCTGGATGTGACCGACGAACAACCGGTGACCTGGTTTACCCAGTTAGACGACGATCAAACCGTCTCTGCGGCGATGCTCGATTTCTTTAATGCCATCAATGAAGACGGCACCCTGGCGCGTCTGGAAGAGAAATATCTCGGTCACGGTGACGATTTTGATTACGTTGACACCCGCACCTTCCTGCGCGCGGTGGACAGCGTGCTGCCAGATCTGCAACCGCTGTTTGAGAAGTACGCCCAGGAGATTGACTGGAAGCTGCTGGCGGCGATCTCCTACCAGGAATCGCACTGGGATGCTCAGGCTACCTCCCCCACAGGCGTACGCGGGTTGATGATGCTGACCAAAAATACCGCCCAGAGCCTCGGCATCAGCGACCGGACCGATGCGGAACAGAGCATCAGCGGCGGCGCGCAGTATTTACAGGATATGATGGCGAAAGTGCCGGAGACGGTCCCGGAAGGGGAGCGGATCTGGTTTGCGCTGGCCGCCTATAACATGGGCTATGCGCATATGCTCGACGCGCGGGCGCTGACGGCGAAAACCAAAGGTAACCCGGACAGCTGGTCTGATGTAAAACAGCGTCTGCCGCTGCTTAGCCAGAAACAGTGGTACCAGAAGCTGACGTACGGCTATGCGCGCGGGCATGAAGCGTATGCCTACGTGGAAAATATTCGTAAGTACCAGATAAGCCTGGTGGGATATCTGCTGGAGAAAGAAAAAGAGGCGACCGAGGCGCAACAGCTGGCTGAAAGCTATCCGGTGGTCGCACCGGACGAGCTTAATCACCCTGCGGTTTCAATTCTGCCTTTTGTTGCTTTTTCTGCTGCCGACGCATTCGAAAAAAGTCACTTAACAGACCCGAACATTCTGGTGCAAGTACCCCGCCGATAGTTTTCACCTGGTGGTTCATCCCCGGATGTCCAAGCACGTCCATCAGTGAACCAGCAGCGCCCGTCTTTTCATCCCGCGCGCCAAACACCAGCGTTCCGATTCGGCTGTGCACCATCGCCCCGGAGCACATCACGCACGGTTCAAGGGTGACATACAGGGTGGTATCAAGCAGACGATAATTTTGCAGCACCAGCCCGCCCTGGCGAAGCGCCATGATTTCCGCGTGCGCGGTAGGATCGTGACGGCCAATCGGACGGTTCCACCCTTCCCCAATCACCTGATTGTTATGGACCAGCACTGCCCCCACGGGCACTTCGCCCTCTTCCCAGGCGCGCTGAGCCAGCGCCAGCGCATGGCGCATCCAGTATTCATGAGTGTGTTCAGGGTTGGACAAGGGCTGATACTCCAGTCGAAAAGCGGGCGGCATTATACACAGCCGGTACAGATAAGACTATTCGAGTTGCTGAAGTTCACCCAGAGGCGTGACGCGCCAGCGGTGCTGGCAAAAATAGAGCAGCGGGTTGTCCTGCTTGCTGTCGCTGTAGCCGCTGTACAGGCGCAGCGGCGTACCGATGCGTTTCTCCAGTTGCACCACTTTTTCATGTCCGAGGCAGCGCAGAGTGAGCACCCAGCCGCCGTAGCCGCGCGCGATTTGCGTGGCGATAAGATTTACGCGCGGCAGCCAGGGGGTATCAAAATAGACCTGCTCCACCAGCGTCTGTGGGGAGCCGGTAATCAGCCAGATATCGGCATCGTTGGCGTCGAGATAGCTGGTCAGGCGCGCCTGGACCACGGGAAACGCGGCGACATGCCCACGAAACCAGTGCGCAAAATCCTGTTCAAGCTGCTTAAGACGCGCTTCGCTATGACCAAACGTGCATCCCCAGAGCAGCAGGCTCATCGGCCAGCGCGCTGCACGGCCTTTCACCAGCAGCGCGATGCCAATCACGGGTAAGAGCGGCAGAACGAGCAGCGCGTTCAGAGGCTGGCGCCGCAGCAGGTAGCGCATAAATGTGCCGAACATATCCTGCTGATGCAGCGTTCCATCCAGATCAAAAAAGACAACGCGACGCTCGTTACTGGCCAAACCTTACTCCTCTGGGTCGTTGAATCCTAACAGCCAGGTAAACAGGAACCCGGCGATCACCGCTACCAGATAGCCTAACAGATAGAGCATCACTTTTCCGGTCACGATGGTTAATGCCAGCGGTAAACCAGAGATCCCAAAGGTGATGACGGTCGCCACTTTCCAGTAGCTGATTAACGCCCCGCCCACCGCACCACCGAGACAGGCGGCCAGGAACGGTTTACCCAGCGGCAACGTCACGCCGAAAATCAGCGGTTCGCCGATACCAAGTAACCCGACCGGCAGCGCCCCTTTAATGACCTTTTTCAGACGCGCGTTGCGGGTTTTCATCAGTACCGCGATGGCCGCGCCAACCTGCCCAACGCCGGCCATCGACAGGATCGGCAGCAGAGCGTTATAGCCGTGCGCCTGCACCAGTTCGACGTGGATTGGCACCAGCCCCTGATGCAGACCGGTCAGCACTAACGGCAGGAAGGTCCCGGACAGCACGGCTCCCACCAGCAGCCCGCCGCGATCGATCGCCAGCGACGCGCCGTGGGCGATGGCTTCAGAGATCGCCCCGCCTAACGGTTGCAGCGCCACAATCGCCACGCTCCCGGTAATCAATGTGGTCAGCAGTGGGTTAAGGATCAGCTCAATCGAGCCTGGCAGCAACGCGCGTAGCTTTTTCTCGATCCAGCACATCAGAATGACCACCAGCAGCACGGCAATCACCCCGCCGCGGCCGGGCTGAAGCGCCTCGCCAAACAGCGTAATTTGCGCCAGCTGCGGGCTGGACAAGATCCCTGCCATTACGCCGCCCATCGCCAGCGAGCCGCCGAAAACTTTGGCCGTGTTCACCCCCACCAGGATGTTCATGATGGCAAACACCGCGCTGCCAAAGATTGCGAGAATACCCAGCAGGTTCGGATACTGGGTGGCAAAGTCCCCGACGATATCCGGCCGCTTGAGGATATTGATAATACCGGTGATCAACCCCGACGCGATAAACGCCGGGATAAGCGGAATAAAGACGTTGGCAAGCTGTCGCAGCGCATCGCTCATGGGGGCTTTGTATTTTGCTTTCGCCTGCGCTTTGGTGCGTGCGACGTCGTCAAAGGCGGGAGCCGTTTCAGCGCCCGTCATCAGGGCGCGCATGGCATCAACCACTTGCGCCGCTTTGCCCGGGCCGACAATCAGCTGGTGCTGCTGCCCCTGTTTAACATACCCGCTCACGCCGGGAAGCTGCTTCAGGCGTGTTAAATCAAGCTTTTCGTCGTTGTGCACCTCGACGCGTACACGCGTCATGCAGTTTTCCAGACGCTGAATATTTTTTTCCCCACCGATCCCGAGCAGGATGTCGCTGGCGAGCGCTGCTGTTTTGTCCATACACGCCTCTTATTGGTGTTCTAATGCCGCCCGTAAAAACCCATGATGGGCTTCGAGCCTGGCTCTGGCCGCGGCTGCATCCAGCCCGGTTAATATCATCAGAATGGCCGGTTTAACATCGTGATCGGTCTGCTGAAGCACTTTTTCAGCCTCTTCACGACCGGCCCCCGTCGCTTCCATCACCATGCGACATGCCCTGTCCACCAGCTTGACGTTGGTGGCCTGCATATCCACCATCAGGTTCTGGTAGACCTTGCCAAATTTCACCATCGCCCCGGTGGAGATCATATTGAGCACCAGCTTTTGCGCGGTCCCGGATTTCAGGCGCGTGGAGCCGGTGAGCGCTTCAGGCCCGACAACCGGGGAGATGGCAATGGCGGCCACCTGCGCAATCGGCGAGCCAGGGTTACAGGAGATGGCGACCGTGGTACATCCCGTCTGTCTGGCGTATTCCAGTCCACCAATGACGTACGGCGTACGACCAGATGCCGCGAGTCCGACCACCAGATCCTGCGCGGTCAGGTTCAGCTCCTTCAGATCATCCTCGCCCAGCTGTTTATTGTCCTCTGCCCCTTCTACCGCTTTCAGCAGCGCGCCGGGGCCACCGGCGATCAGGCCAACGACCAGACCATGCGGAACGCCAAACGTCGGCGGACACTCTGAAGCATCCAGCACTCCGAGGCGTCCACTGGTACCCGCCCCCATATAAATAATGCGTCCTCCTGCTTTCAGGGCGTCGGCAGCGGCGTCTACGGCTTTCGCCACCTCGGGCAATGTCTCTTTGACTGCCAGCGCGACGAGGGTATCCTGTTGATTAAAGCGGTTTACCAGCTCCAGCGTGGATAGTGCATCAAGATCCATGGTTTGCGGGTTACGCGTTTCAGAAACAAGAGAGCCAAGATTCATGTTATTTACCTCTGGAATTTTTAATTCATAATAAACGCACTATAATGGAATATAAAATTCATTCAGGCGAGCAAAATTCGTATTTGCGCGGGTAATCACATTTTCGCCAGGAGACCGTATGAACTGTTTAATTCGCATTCGCCAGCGCTACGCAGGGTTTGCCCAGAGTGATAAAAAGCTGGCGGATTTTTTACTTTCTCAACCCGATCGGGCGCGACACCTCAGCTCTCAGCAGCTGGCAGGCGAAGCCGGGGTGAGTCAGTCGAGCGTGGTGAAATTTGCCCAGAAGATAGGTTATAAGGGCTTTCCGGCGCTAAAACTGGCGATCAGCGAAGCACTGGTGAGCAACCCGAATCCGCAGTCCATGCCGGTGCATAACCAGATCCGTGGCGACGATCCGATGCGTCTGGTCGGCGAAAAGCTGATCAAGGAGAACGTGGCGGCAATGCATGCCACGCTGGATGTGAACACGGAAGAGAAGCTTCTGGAAAGTGTAGCCATGCTTCGCAACGCGCGACGTATTGTGCTGACCGGGATCGGCGCCTCCGGGCTGGTTGCGCGTAACTTTGGCTGGAAGCTGACAAAAATTGGCTATAACGCCATCGTTGAACAGGACATGCACGCGCTGCTGGCGACCGTGCAGGCCATGGATCCTGACGATTTACTGCTGGCTATCTCTTATTCTGGCGAGCGTCGCGAAATTAACATGGCTACCGACGAAGCCCTGCGCGTAGGGGGAAAAATACTGGCGATTACCGGTTTTAGCCCGAATGCGCTTCAGCAGCGGGCAACCCGCTGTCTGTACACCATTGCCGAGGAGCAGGCCACGCGCAGCGCGGCTATTTCGTCGACGAGTGCGCAGATGATGCTGACGGACCTGCTGTTTATGGCGCTGGTTCAGCAGGATCTGGAGCATGCGCCAGAGCGCATTCGTCACAGCGAAGAGCTGGTAAAAAGACTGGTTTGAGCAGGGAATGAGCGTATAATGCCCGCCCTGTTTGTGATGTTTCTGAGAATTTCCTGATGGCGCTGTTAATAACCAAAAAATGCATCAATTGCGATATGTGCGAACCCGAATGCCCGAACCAGGCGATTTCGATGGGCGACAGCATTTATGAGATTAACAGCGACCGCTGCACCGAATGCATCGGCCACTATGAAACGCCGACCTGCCAGAAAGTGTGCCCCATCCCCAATACGATCTTAAAAGATCCGGCACACGTCGAGAACGACGAACAGCTCTGGGATAAGTTTGTCCTGCTGCACCACGCGGACAAAATTTAACTCTCGATAATTACCGTCGCACAGGCGTAGTGGCGTTCATCTGCAAGCGTAACGTGCATGTGCGCCACGCCCAGCTTTTCCGCCAGCTTAAGCGCTTCACCCCATAAACGCAGACGTGGCTTACCCAGCTCATCGTTAAACACTTCAAACTGGTTAAACGCCAGGCCGTTACGAATGCCTGTGCCGAATGCTTTCGCCGCCGCCTCTTTTACCGCGAAACGCTTTGCCAGAAAGCGCACCGGCTGTTGATGCGCTTCCCAGATAGCCCATTCGTTGTCGCTCAGCACGCGTTTTGCGAGGCGATCGCCGCTGCGGGCGATCACCGCTTCAATGCGGGCTATTTCAACGATATCGGTGCCTAAGCCCAGAATAGCCATTACTGACGCGCTTCCAGCATCAGACGCTTCATCTCGGAAACCGCCTCTTTCAGGCCGCTCATCACCGCACGACCAATAATAGCGTGGCCGATGTTCAGCTCGTGCATTTCCGGCAGGGCTGCGATGGCTTTTACGTTGTGATAGGTCAGCCCGTGACCGGCGTTCACCTTCAGCCCCAGACTTGCGGCGTAGGTTGCCGCTTTAGCGATACGCTCCAGCTCTTTGGCCTGCTCGGCATCGTTTTTGGCATCGGCGTAGCAGCCGGTGTGGATTTCAATATACGGCGCGCCCACGTCAGCAGCCGCTTTAATCTGGGTGAAATCGGCGTCGATAAACAGGGAAACCAGGATACCGGCATCCGCCAGGCGTTTGCAGGCATCGCGCATTTTGTCGAGTTGCCCCGCCACATCCAGACCGCCTTCGGTCGTCACTTCCTGACGTTTTTCCGGCACCAGGCAGCAGAAATGCGGTTTGGTGTCGCAGGCAATCGTCAGCATCTCTTCGGTTACCGCCATCTCCAGGTTCATGCGGGTATCCAGCGTCTGGCGCAGGATGCGCACGTCACGATCGGTGATGTGGCGACGATCTTCACGCAGGTGAACGGTAATGCCGTCGGCGCCAGCCTGTTCAGCAATAAACGCCGCCTGAACCGGATCAGGGTAAGCAGTGCCGCGGGCATTACGCAGCGTGGCGATGTGGTCGATGTTGACGCCTAACAGTAATTCAGCCATGACAATCCTCGGTATTTTTGTTCATTTACCTTCTCCCGCTCCCTCCGGGAGAGGGCTGGGGTGAGGGGTAAAACATTAGCGTTTCGGCATAAACTGCCTGAATAATTCGCGGCTCTTTAAGGGCTTGCCCCCAAGATACGGCTTGAGCGCGATTCGGGTAAAGCGTTTTGCCGCACGCAGGGTGTCGGCGTCCGGGAACTCGCGTTCATACAGTGCTCTGAGCTGGCGTCCGGTAAAGGTGCTGTTATCAACGACAACGCTGGCAATAAAGCCCTTTTCCTCACGATAGCGATAGGTCATGGTATCTTCTACCTCGTCTCCGCTCCCCGCACAGTGCAGAAAATCGACGCCGTAACCAAGGTGCCCGAGCAGCGCCAGTTCAAAACGACGCAGCGCAGGCTCAGGGGTGCCGGTAGCGCCAGCAAGTGACTGAATACAGTGCAGGTAATCAAAGAAAAGTTCAGAGAAGCGGGTCTCATGTTCAAGAACCCGTGAGATGAGTTCGTTCACATACAAGCCGCTGTAGAGCGTGATACCAGAAAGAGGAAGCGCCAGGGAGACAGCTTCAGCACTGCGCAGAGTTTTGACTTCCCCTCGCCCGCCAAAGCGGACCAGCAGCGGGGTGAAAGGCTGTAAAGCACCTTTGAGATTAGAACGTTTGGAACGTGCGCCTTTGGCGACAAGGCGCACGCGACCGGACTCTTCCGTGAAGACGTCCAGCATCAGGCTGGTTTCGCTCCAGGGACGACTATGCAGGACAAAGGCGCGCTGCCATCCATCCATATGCTCGTCGTCTTGGGTTACTGATCTTCGCCGTAACCGAGGCTGCGCAGCGCACGCTCATCATCGGCCCAGCCAGATTTCACTTTCACCCACAGTTCGAGGTGAACCGGCGCTTCGAACATATCCTGCATGTCTTTACGGGCTTCAATACCGATGGTTTTGATCTTGGCCCCTTTGTTGCCAATCACCATCTTCTTCTGCCCTTCACGCTCAACGAGGATCAGACCGTTAATATCGTAACCGCCGCGCTCGTTGGTCTGGAAACGCTCGATCTCCACCGTCACAGAGTACGGCAGTTCAGCGCCCAGGAAACGCATCAGCTTCTCACGGATGATTTCTGAGGCCATAAAACGCTGAGAGCGATCGGTGATGTAGTCTTCCGGGAAGTGGTGAATCGCTTCCGGCAGATGCTTGCGCACGATGCCCGCGATGGTATCAACGTTCAGGCCCGTTTCCGCAGACAGTGGGACGATGTCCAGGAAGTTCATCTGACTGCCCAGCCATTGCAGATGCGGCAGCAGATCGGCCTTTTCCTGTACGTTGTCCACTTTATTGACCGCGAGGATCACCGGCGTTTTGCCGTCACGCAGCTTGTTCAGAACCATTTCGTCGTCCGGCGTCCAGCGGGTGCCTTCCACAACGAAGATCACCAGCTCTACGTCGCCAATGGAGCTGCTCGCCGCCTTGTTCATCAGGCGGTTGATGGCGCGCTTCTCTTCCATATGCAGGCCCGGGGTATCGACGTAGATCGCCTGATACGCGCCTTCAGTATGGATGCCGACGATGCGGTGACGCGTGGTCTGCGCCTTACGCGAGGTGATAGAAATCTTCTGCCCAAGCAGATTGTTCAACAGGGTGGATTTGCCCACGTTCGGACGTCCGACGATGGCAATAAATCCGCAATACGTTTTTTCTTCGCTCATTCCAGCTCCAGCATTTTTAACGCCTGTTCGGCGGCAGCCTGTTCAGCCTTACGACGGCTTGAACCCGTGCCGACCACCGGTTCACTCAGGCCACTGACCTGGCAATGGATGGTAAATTCCTGATCGTGCGCTTCGCCACGCACCTGCACCACCAGATAGGATGGCAGCGGCAGATGACGACCCTGCAAATATTCTTGCAGACGCGTTTTCGGATCTTTTTGTTTATCGCCCGGGCTGATTTCGTCCAGGCGGGTCTGATACCAGTTCAGGATCAGCTTTTCTACGGTCTGGATATCGCTGTCCAGGAACACACCACCGATTAATGCCTCGACCGTATCGGCAAGGATGGATTCACGACGGAAACCACCGCTTTTCAGCTCACCCGGCCCGAGACGCAGACATTCACCCAGCTCAAACTCGCGCGCGATTTCAGCGAGGGTGTTGCCGCGCACCAGCGTCGCGCGCATGCGGCTCATATCACCTTCGTCCACACGCGGGAAACGATGATAAAGCGCATTCGCAATCACGAAACTTAAAATGGAGTCGCCCAAAAACTCGAGACGCTCATTATGTTTGCTGCTGGCACTGCGATGGGTTAATGCCTGTTGCAACAACTCCTGATGATGAAAAGTGTAGCCCAGCTTACGTTGAAGCCGATTAATTACGATGGGGTTCATGCGATACCAATAAATGAATGCGTCAAAAATGCAGCACACGAAACCGACCTGAGAAAACCAACGCGGTTTCGTGTGCCGTGGCACCCTTGCAGGGCCAACCTTAAACTTCGGGGGAATATTCTATACACAACGACAGGGGATGTCGTTAGTTCAAAGAGATTTATCGCGGAAATAATTCACGTAGCGGCGAATAAAAGCCGCTACGTGTTATTTTTGACGAAAATTAATGAATTCCGCCAATACGATTCAGGCGAACGCCGGTTGGCCACTCGCCTTCCTGCTTCTCAAAACTCATCCAGATAGCGGTTGCTTTACCGACCAGATTCGCCTCCGGCACAAAGCCCCAGTAACGGCTGTCCGCAGAGTTATCGCGGTTGTCACCCATCATGAAGTAGTGTCCCGGCGGCACAATCCAGGTTGCCAGCTGTTGGCCTGGCTGCTGGTAGTACATTGCCAGCTGATCCTGTGCGATGGGCACGGTCAGAATGCGATGCGTGACATCACCCAGCGTCTCTTTGCGCTCAACCAGACGAATACCGTTCTCTTTGGTTTCGCCTTTAGGCACCTGGAAGAAGCCGCTGGTCGCTTCACCGCCGTTACGACGGGCAAAGGTCTGCACAAAATCAGCTGGCTCAACGTTGGAGTAGGTAACTGGAAGCGCATTTTCACATGCGGTACCAGAGCTACAGCCTGGCTGAATAGTCACCTCTTTCGCCACCGGATCGTAGGTCACTTTATCGCCCGGCAGACCGACCGCGCGTTTAATATAGTCCAGCCGCGGATCTTCCGGATATTTAAACACCACGATGTCGCCACGTTTCGGATGACCCGTTTCGATCAGCGTTTTCTGGTAGATCGGATCTTTGATGCCATAGGCAAACTTCTCAACCAGAATAAAATCGCCGATCAGCAGCGTTGGCATCATCGATCCTGACGGGATCTGGAACGGTTCATAGATAAATGAACGCACCACCAGCACAATCGCCAGCACCGGGAATACCGATGCCCCTGTTTCCAGCCAGCCCGGTTTCGGGCCGACTTTTTTCAGGGTTTTCGCGTCCAGCGCATCGCCCGTGGCTGCCTGCGCGGCAGCCTGACGTTCACGGCGTTTTGGGGCGAAGATAAACTTATCCAGGCACCACAACAGACCTGTCACCAGGGTAGCGATGACCAGGATCAGGGCAAACATGTTCGCCATGCCAACTCCTTAAGGTTATTTACCGTTACCGTCTTTACCAACGTGAAGGATGGCAAGGAATGCTTCCTGCGGCAGCTCAACGTTACCGACCTGCTTCATACGCTTCTTACCTTCTTTCTGCTTCTGCAACAGCTTTTTCTTACGGCTGACGTCACCGCCATAGCACTTCGCCAGAACGTTTTTACGCAGCTGCTTCACGGTTGAACGGGCAATGATGTGGTTACCAATGGCCGCCTGAATCGCAATGTCAAACTGCTGACGCGGGATCAGATCTTTCATCTTCTCAACCAGCTCACGACCACGGTACGGCGCGTTATCGTTGTGGGTGATCAGCGCCAGCGCATCCACGCGTTCGCCGTTGATCAGCACATCCACACGCACCATGTTCGAAGCCTGGAAGCGTTTGAAGTTGTAGTCCAGCGACGCATAGCCACGGGAGGTGGACTTCAGACGGTCGAAGAAGTCGAGCACCACTTCCGCCATCGGAATTTCATAGGTCAGCGCCACCTGGTTACCGTGGTAAACCATGTTGGTCTGCACGCCACGCTTCTCAATACACAGAGTGATCACGTTGCCGAGGAACTCCTGCGGCAGCAGCATGTGACACTCTGCGATAGGCTCACGCAGTTCCTGAATATTATTCAGCGGCGGAAGCTTGGACGGGCTATCGACGTAGATCACCTCTTTCGACGTGGTTTCGACTTCGTAGACAACCGTCGGGGCGGTGGTGATCAGATCAAGATCGTATTCACGCTCCAGACGTTCCTGAATGATCTCCATGTGCAGCAGACCGAGGAAGCCACAGCGGAAGCCGAAGCCCAGCGCCGTTGAGCTTTCTGGCTCGTAGAACAGGGAGGCATCGTTCAGGCTCAGCTTGCCGAGCGCGTCGCGGAAGTTCTCGTAGTCATCAGAGCTAACCGGGAACAGGCCCGCGTAAACCTGCGGTTTCACCTTTTTAAAGCCTGGCAGCGCTTTATCTGCCGGGTTACGCGCACCGGTCAGGGTATCGCCCACTGGCGCGCCGAGGATGTCTTTAATTGCACACACCAGCCAGCCCACTTCGCCGCATTTCAGTTCGGTACGGTCAACCTGTTTTGGCGTGAAGATGCCCAGACGATCGGCGTTGTAGACCTGTCCGGTGCTCATGACCTTGATTTTGTCGCCTTTACGCATGGTGCCGTTTTTAATACGCACCAGCGAGACAACGCCCAGGTAGTTATCAAACCAGGAGTCGATGATCAGCGCCTGTAGCGGCGCATCCGGGTCGCCTTCCGGCGGCGGAATGTCACGCACCAGACGTTCCAGTACATCCGGAACGCCTACGCCGGTTTTCGCCGAACAGCGCACGGCATCAGTCGCATCAATACCGACGATGTCTTCAATCTCTTCCGCTACGCGTTCAGGATCTGCGGCTGGCAGGTCGATTTTATTCAGAACCGGCACCACTTCGAGATCCATTTCCATGGCGGTGTAGCAGTTTGCCAGCGTCTGGGCCTCTACGCCCTGCCCGGCATCCACCACCAGCAGCGCGCCTTCACAGGCCGCCAGTGAGCGTGACACTTCATAAGAGAAGTCAACGTGCCCTGGGGTGTCGATAAAGTTCAGTTGATAGGTTTCACCATCGGAAGCTTTATAGTCGAGCGTCACGCTCTGCGCTTTGATGGTAATACCGCGTTCGCGTTCCAGGTCCATGGAGTCCAGAACCTGGGCTGCCATTTCACGATCAGACAGGCCACCGCAAATCTGGATAATACGGTCAGACAGCGTCGACTTACCGTGGTCAATGTGAGCAATGATGGAGAAATTTCTTATGTTTTTCATATGTATGGATTTATTTACTCGCTATGCGGATTAAATCTTCTTGATGGACACAGCGGTGGACACTCCACAGTAACTACCCCATCAACGACTGGCATGCATATTACACTGTAGCGCCCAAATCGTCAGCATACGATCTCCTGTTCATTGAGTGATAACGAGTGCCTACAGTTAAGCAATGTAAATTAAATTGTTGGGCAGTCATCATCACCCAGCGCGCGGTTGATGAAGAACGTCACTCTACCAAGCACCTCCCCCCTTCCAGAGCAGCACCTTCGATCGCTTCGCCATCATCTGTCATGAGTGACAGCCCCATCAGATTGGCAAACTGTGTGTGGCAGTCGCACAGAATCAACAACACATCACCTGGCGTCTTCTTCATTACAGGTTCGATTACCGCAAAGCCTGTATCAGTTTCGAAGCTCGCTCTGCAACTCTTACTATCGCCCCATCACCGGCCAGTCGCCGCCCGTTTTGCATACGACAGGCGGCAGTTTACTTTACTCGTTCTATTGAGAATAATGCGTGTATTACTCAGCTTTTTTTATCTTCTTTTTCTGCCTCGTAAATTGCTCTTATACTTCAATTTCCACTCATTGTTCCGTAGACAGCCAATAGAGCAGTCAAGTAATCCTATTTTGTAAACAAGCTTGGTAACCTGAGTCTGTCGCAGACCCAGTAAGTTTTAAGCCTATTTTCAAGAATCATTGAGGGGCGGTACTAGTTGAGATACCGAGTGGTTTATAAATTACGTTTTGAGTTAGCTTTTAACTTTCACAACTGAAAACTCGCAAATCCATTTCAACATACTTATATACTTCTACTTGTAAAGTATTGGACCAGACGTTGACATTCTCAATAACAATCAAGAGATTCTTGCTTCAACGGAAGTTGAATTAACCTTCCTCCACAAGCAGAAACGACATGCCCTGCCGCTTAAAATTCATCATATACTACATTATCACTGAACCCCCTTACAAGGGTTTACTCTCCCGGCGAATAACTTCACCACCCAGCCATTCTTGTTTGTATATCAACTGCCTGACAAATTCGTATCTCATACTCAGAGTGTTATCGTTCTTGTCAGATACAGAATCCATCAAGTTCACAACCTCAACAACTGCGTGATTTTTACAAATTGCCGTGGTTGCTTTATGGATATTATCGAGTCTTATCCTTGCTGCCTTTGATTTTACTCTGTCAATTTTACCTTTGGTTTTTAGCCAATTTTGGCTGTGTTTCTTTCTTCTGGTCAGTGTTTTATTAAGACGGATTAATTTTTTCTTTTCTTCCGCTTGGTAAGTGTTATCACCGCCGCCCCCAGATGACAGATGAACGCTATCCACATTATTAAGTACAATTGTAGATTTGATATCAGAGGGGTGTATTGGATCAGGGACTGTTTGCTCTGTATTAAAACTGATATACCACTTCCCCTGATTCAGGGAAATAGTTGCGTTTTTTAAATCACCAATGATTTCACGACTCTTGCGATACTTTACCCAGCCGACTTTAGGAAGAGATACCAATTTTTTTTCTTGATCTACTCTAACCCTTTGGCATGGTATACGGAAAGAATCATGCCGACCTTTCTTTTTAAACTTTGGATATTGTGATTTGCCGGTAAAAAAGTTTCTGAATGCTCTGTCTAAATCTCTTAACGATTGCTGTAAACACTGAGAAGGGGCTTCTTTCAACCAAGAAAGGCTCTCTTCATTCTTCCATTCAACCAATTCAGAAGCCAGCTGAATGTAGCCTATGAATTTTTTACCAGAACGGTAATTCTCGTTAAGAAGAGCAAGGCCTTTGTTGTAAACAAAACGACAGGAGCCAGCAAAGGCCAAAAAGTCTGATAACTGACCTTTGTTAGGTTCAAGCAAAAATTTGAATGCCTGTTTTTTAATCACAACTGGACCTGTGTAAACGGAGCGAAACTGGTTAAATGCTAAATCATCGTGCGAGCGTTGATTAAAGGATTTGACTACTTTTAACGACCTTATTCAACCAATAAAAAGCCCCACATATATGGGGCTTTGACACTTAATTTGAAATTAGCCTTGCAGCAGAGACAGAACCTGCTGAGGAACCTGGTTAGCTTTGGACAGCACGGAGTTACCAGCCTGCTGGATGATCTGCGCTTTGGACATGTTGGACACTTCGGTCGCATAGTCCGCATCCTGAATACGGGACTGCGCTTCAGACAGGTTGGTAGTGGTGTTGTTCAGGTTGGTTACTGCAGAAACCAGACGGTTTTGTACAGCACCCAGGGAAGAACGGAATTTGTCGATCTGGCTGATTGCATCGTCCAGCGCTTTCAGTGGATCGGCAGTAGAGGTGGAAGCGGTGGTAGCTTCGGTGGTCAACTTACCATCAGCAGTTTCATAAATGGTACCGCCAGTGCTGTTGGTGATAGCACCGTTCTTCTGTTCAAAGTAGGTCACATCTTTTGTCGGCTCGCTGGAAAGCGCACCGTCGTCAACATAAACATCGTCATTGGCAGCATCTTTAACAACACCTGCTGCGGTAACGGTGTGAGTGGCTGTACCTGTACCACCCAGATCAAGGGTGAAGTTTGCACCTTTAGTCAGGTTGGCCATGCCTTCAGCACTTACATGTGCATTGGTGATATTAACAGTGTCAACTTTAGCCAGGCTGGTGAAGTCAGCGCTGCCAGTAGTGCTATAAACAGTGTTCTGACTGGTACCTGATGCGACGGTCATAGTCGCTGTTTTACCATTAGCAATTAATGCGTCTAATGTTGCAGCTGTATTCCCCGCTGCAGTAGCAGTGAAGCCACCAGTTGATGAATCAAGATAAAGCGCACTACCGTCAGCCGCAGTGATATTACCATTATTAGCAACCATAATATCGGTTGCCGCGCCACCGTCGATGCTCACTTTGGCAGCAAATGCGCCATCCGCCAGAATCTGGGCATTTGTTGAAGTCTGAATGCCGGCACCTTCTGAACTCACAGACATCCCGGAAGCAGCACCGGACGTAAGAGTGATTTTAGTCTTAACACCAACAGGAACTGCGCCAGTCGAGTCGCTGTTTGAAATTAATCCGTCCCAAGTTGCAACAGCAACGCCACCCGCATTGGTTTTCGTCAGGTTACCTTGCTTATCTAAATACAGCGTCGCGTTATCATCTGCCGCAGTGATTTTACCATCCTGGGAGATGTTAACTTTCTGATCTTTTTCACCGATCGTAACCGTTGCCTGAGAAGAATCCCCTGTATTTGGGTTAATAATGCTTAGTGTCTTTGCTGAATCTGCGCCTGTCGCATCGAAGCTGTATGATTTGCTTGCCGCGTCATATTTGTAACCTGCGGTTGCAGCCACACCGAACGCATTTGCGCCGCCGCCAGTGATAACGGATTTATCTGAGATATTTGCTAATAAATCAGAAGCTGATGCCTTACTGTTAGCAATGGTGTTCTTATAATCAGTCACACCATTCGCATCTGTAGTGCCTTTAGTAAAACCAGCTAATTTCAGATCGTCAGCTGTTGCTTTGGTATTCGCTACTTCACCTTTACCGTTAACGTTAAATCCAGTCAGGTTTAAAGTAGAGGAATCAATTTTTTTCAGGTCAATTGTGATGGTTTCACCATCGTTCGCACCAACCTGAATTTTCATGGAACCGTCTTTTGCCAGCACGTTCACGCCGTTGAACTGGGTCTGGCCGGATACGCGGTCAATTTCGTCCAGACGGGATTTGATTTCGTCCTGGATTGAGTTCAGATCGGATTCAGAGTTAGTACCAGTAGAAGACTGAACAGTCAGCTCACGGATACGCTGTAAGTTGTTGTTGATTTCAGACAATGCGCCTTCAGTGGTCTGTGCAACGGAGATACCGTCGTTGGCGTTACGCGCAGCCTGAGTCAGACCTTTGATGTTAGAGGTGAAGCGGTTGGCAATCGCCTGGCCAGCAGCATCATCTTTTGCGCTGTTGATACGCAGACCGGAAGACAGACGCTCAATGGCAGTAGACATTGAAGACTGGTTTTTGTTGATGTTGTTCTGAGTGAGCAACGAGAGGCTGTTGGTATTGATGACTTGTGCCATGATAGTAATTCCTATTTGACTGAACTTAAATTAAGTTTACGGCTTCCACCATTTGGCTCCTGCGCCGCTATGTTCACTATCGGCAACGTACTCTGGACCTTTAGAAGAAAAAGTGAAAAACCATCCCCATCTGCTTTCAGGCATCAAACGAAAGATAGTTGTTTACTTTTAATACAATGTGATAAGTTCGTTTTAACGCCCCCTAAACCACCATGATAAAGCTAAACAATTCAATATGTTGAGCATCATAAATAAACTATCTCGTTTGACAAACTGGCTACCTCTTATAAACCTCTAATCTCTTCATTTCTCAGCACTCAACAAGCGAGCATAACCCGATGTTCCGATGGTAAGACCTATCCAAGGCGCAAATGCTTAGCTATCTCATCGGATGGCACCTTGTTTTATCTGTCTTTTTTAGTAGGTGTATGTAAGATGGTTTTACATTACAGTCATTCTCTGTCTAATACATGATCAGGAGATTTGTTCAGTGAATGTTTCTGCCCGTTTTGTTATACTATTAAATCTTGCATGCGCAGCTTTATTATTTACTCTACTCAATGCCAGGTTTGATTTATTCTGATCAGGATCTCATTTTACTTACTCGAAATCCCTCCTAAGATTCATGCATGTACATATCTTACATCCAATCGAGTAGTAAATCGAAAATCATCAGGGAGAATAATGACTTGATAAAGGACGTGATCATTGACCATCGTCCTAACTTTCCATAAACAGGTGGGTATTTAGTGTATGAACCCTCGTCCAACTAGTTCCTTCCGATTACCCTTAAAGCACTTTTCATGGTGATGTTTTTCCTTGTTACATATTTGGATGCTTGTTTTAAGGCATTATTCATTGCTATTACAGTCACAGGCCTAGCTAACCCTTTAACTCGATTTGATCTACTCTGGAAAACATAAATATCAGAAGGATTGCAATCCTTTCTGTACGCAATTAACTTAGAAAGCAATAAATTTAATCTAATTGTTCGTGGCTCAAATTTTGGAGTTCCAGCCAAGTGCAGCATGTCATCTTCGATATCGGAATATCTAATAGTAATCACCCTGCTGCCTTCAGCACGGAGAGAAAACAATGTTAGCCATAAGTCTGCCCAAGTTGATGAGATTTTAGACAATTCAAAGTGAATAGCCCTAAACTCTTCAGGTGTAATAGAATCTGTTTTTGCCATGAATACCCCCAATGCTCAACCCAACCGCTTACCAAAATTTCAACAACTTTATTACATCATTTCAATACTTTATTACGAAAATTGGATTAAATGTTCAATATTTTTTTCCTCTACCCCTACCGCGCCGGAAATTTTTTATACAAGGTGCACACCGCAACGTCGTAAATAATCGCCACCTGCTTTCTGTCCATTCCGTTTGCGATCAGCCTGCCAGCCTGCGCCCATTGCTCAGGGGTTAACTTCGGCCTTCTGCCGCCTATGCGCCCTTTCTCCCGGGCTGCCGCCAGTCCTGCCCGGGTGCGTTCCACGATTAACTCCCTCTCCATCTCGGCCAGGGCTGACATGATGTGGAATATGAAACGCCCCATTGGGCTGGAAGTGTCGATGCTGTCCGTAAGGCTTTTGAAGTGGATGCCGCGCTGCCGGAGTTCGTCGACCAGCAGTACCAGATTTCGCATGCTTCGCCCGAGGCGATCCAGCTTCCACACTACCAGCGTATCGCCCTCACTCAGCGTTCGAAGAAGCTTTTTAAGCGCTGGCCGGTTCGCTACCGTCCCGCTCATTTTTTCCTCAAAAACCTGTTCACATCCTGCGCGTTCGAGAGCTTGTCGCTGAAGATCTGTGTTTTGGTCATTTGTTGACACCCTTACGTAGCCAATTAGCATGTTTTTCACCCAATATTTTCTGCAAAAAATCAGGTGAAGTTATCGGCATGGATGCCGCAGGGCAATCTATAAAACGTCGGTTTGGGAAGTGCCGCAACAGCCGCACTAACCACATCATCAACTGATATGACTCTAGGTCGGGTTCTGAAAGTTGGTGACTTTGGATTAGGCAGAACAAATCTGAATGCGTCTGACGCCACTTTAAATGCAAATGACGTAACTTTCTCGTGTTTTAGTTCTGGCCCTGGTGCCAGCGGTTCTAATTATTATGACCCCTATTCCACCATGATAACTGGCGTACGTGCGGGGGGAGGTGATGGCACAGGTTATGTATCGCAAATACAGCTAACAGTTGATAATCGAATGGCATCACGTCGAAGATATCTTAATAACTGGTCACCGTGGGCCGTCTATTATTCCTCGGCGAACACCACTACGGCATCAGATGGCACGCTTAAGGCAGCTTCGCCGGTGGCCAGAATCGTGAAATCTCAGAACGAGAACCAGCGTACCGATGTTGACGAAGTAGGCTTCACCTGGTGCGGCTGCGGTACGGCGAACGCCGAGGCTGAAGGGATCAAAATCTCTCGGCTGGATGTTGGGGTATATATTCTTACCGGTTCGGATGGCCTGGCATCAGAAGGCTGGCAGTTACTGCCGCCAATGGACCCAGGCGGCATGGGAGAGCTTGGGATTGTTGAAGCAGAGCAGGCAGAAAGCGGTGGGCTGACTATCCGCCTGTTTAAGCGAAAATACATGCTGAGCGATGAAGGGGAGATCGTCAAAACAAAAGGGGAACCGATGGACGTGCCGGTGAACAGCTGGATCGATGTTCGCCTGGATATGCCTGATGATTCTGCCTTTAATCAGCGGATGAATCAGTGAAGTGGTCAACAAAAACTGGCCACCGCGTTAGAGTTTTTCCAGTATCGGTTTTCTGATTCGTTTGGCGTTAACCCACCATTATATTCGTGCGGTCTTAGTGCGCTGTAATATCCAACGATATAGTCCGTTATTGCGTGAGCTGCATCGCTGAAGCTTACATAGCCCGTCGCCGGCACCCATTCGTTCTTCAGACTCCTGAAGAAGCGCTCCATTGGGCTGTTATCCCAGCAGTTTCCACGCCGACTCATACTCTGCCTGATCCGGTATCGCCACAGTAACTGCCGGAACTGCCTGCTCGTATAATGGCTGCCTTGATCGCTGTGGAACATCACCCCGACGGGCTTACCACGGGTTTCCCATGCCATTTCCAGTGCTTTCATGGTGAGCCTGCTGTCCGGCGAGAACGACATGGCCCAGCCCACTGGCTTTCTTGCGAACAGGTCGAGAACAACGGCGAGGTACGCCCAGCGCTTACCCGTCCAGATATAGGTCACATCACCGCACCACACCTGATTTGGTTCCGTTACGGCGAACTGTCGCTCAAGATGATTCGGGATAGCAACGTGCTCATGACCGCCACGCTTATACCGGTGAGTCGGCTGCTGGCAACTGACCAGCCCCAGCTCTTTCATGAGTCTGCCAGCAAGCCAGCGCCCCATTTGGTAACCTCTCTGGGTTGCCATTGTGGCGATGCTTCTTGCTCCGGCAGAGCCGTGGCTGATGCCATGCAGTTCAAGTACCTGACTGCGTAATACAGCCCGTCTGCCGTCTGGCTTTTCAGGACGGTTTTTCCAGTATTTGTAGCTGCTGCGATGAACCCCGAACACATGGCAGAGAGTGGCCACAGGATAACGCGCCCTGAGTTTCCCGATTATCGAGAACTGTTCAGGGAGTCTGACATCAAGAGCGCGGTAGCCGTTGCTTTTAATATTTCATTTTCCATTTCAATACGTTGTAGCTTTTTCCTGAGCTCACGGATTTCAATTTGTTCCGGGGTAATGGGGGAGGCTTTTGGTGTTTTGCCCTGCCGTTCATCACGTAATTGTTTCACCCATCGCGTCATTGTGGAAAGGCCGACATCCATAGCGCTGGCTGCATCTGCCACGGTGTAGTTCTGGTCAACGACCAGTTGAGCGGATTCGCGTTTAAACTCTGCGCTGAAATTTCTTTTTTTCATTATGACACCTGTGTTGTTCTGAGGTGAGCATATCACCTCTGTTCAGGTGGCCAACATTCAGTAAACGCACTTCAATGGAGCCTTTCTGTTGTTGTGCAATAGCCTGGGCAACTGACAGTTTTCTGAAGGAGTTGATAACCAATTTGTTCAGCGGATTTTTTGCTGTATACCCGCCCTGATAGCTGCTTGTGTGAGCGTATCACCATCCTTTCAGGTATTCCGCAACAAATAAGCGTTGCTGAGCAGTAAGTCCATCATCATCCATCAGCTCATTTGCGCTTTGTTCTTTCTGCGCAATGCGCACTGATTTTTCTGCGCAGTGATATTTTGCAGCAGAAGTTTTTTGCTGATATATCGACGGGCGGTAGCGTAGCTTCAGTCCCTGCGCTTCACACCATTCCTTTAGGTGATACGCACAGGTTGCGGCATGTTCGGACAGGAACCGTTGCTGAAGCTCTCCCCAGTCCGGTTTTGCGCATTATTCATCTGCGCAATAAAAAGCGCACTTCAGCGCAGTGCGCAGTGGCTTGAATGTGGTAATCAGAAATGGGTTCGAACCGTTGGGACAAACAATATGTATACGCGTTGCGCCATGTTCGGACTAGGAACGTGCTGAAGCTCTCCAGTCGCGTTTGCCATTATTCACTCAATAAAAAAGCACCAGCGAGTGACCCAGTGCCTGAATGTGGTAATCAGAAATGGCTTTCGAACCGTTGGACAGACAATATTAAGCGCTCACCGCTGGATTAAAGTAGCATCACGCTTCTGTCTGCACCGATATGAACTCCTGTATCAGCCTCTTCACTGACGTATAGAACCAAGCATGACCCATCCTACTGCTACGCGCCAGTCTCGCTGCTTTCAACAATCAGAGCATCATTAAGCCTCGATAATTTCGTTTTCCTGCTCACGTATCTGTCGGCTGCCACCAATATGGCTCCATTTCGCCTTTCAGAAAAGTTGAAAAAAAATTATCCACATCAAACACCTCACCTCATCATTAGCATACAGATAAAGAATCTTGCTCCGATAACTTTCGAATTTTCAGCAAAGTCTTAGCAGGCTCATCATCAGCCTAAGAATTCAATAGCTGTGCATAAAATCTCCTTCTACACATAATCCTTACAAGAGAAGTTTAGTCCATGAACACTCAATCACATTGACGAATCTTTTGCCTGTGATTTACGTTACCTTTAATATCCAAAGTCTTTTTTTAACTCATACACCTGAATTCAATTCTGAAAGAAGTGAAAATGGCAGCAAACAAATCACCAGGAGTTTAAGTTTATTTAATTAGTTATAGTGCAGAATGCTTAACCCTGTATATAGAGTTCGCTTCTTCGCACTTTTCTTTCAAGTATATGAACCGGGTGGATACTTCACTGTTTGAGCAGTTCGTCACAATGCAGTAACCCTCTACCCACGCCTTTTCATCCTTTTCGGCAAACAAACTTTCGAAAATGGCAACCCAAGTGCTGTTAGGCATGCGTTCCAGTTCAAAATACTTCATTGTCCCTCCCTCACGAAGGGTTCTGTACTCATCCAATCCTAAGATTTTCATACTGCATCTCACGGTCTTTTATTATATCCAGGCTTTTCCTACCCAAATCCATGGGACTCTGCATTTTATCATCATTAGCAACCAGCAGATGAGCTTTGTAATAGATGAAGAATGCGCATAAGAAAGCCATAGCTATTCATGTGACATGCCTGTCCTCAGTATTGGATTTAGGTTACCTTCTGGATAAAAACTTACCCATCAACATTAAAAATACAACGATTCCAACAGGCACTCCAACAATAGGTGTAGCGAACGCGCTTACTCCCACGGCGGCAACCATACCTCCCAAAGTACTAAACATGATGGGTATGATTAACATAATGATAGCCTGGGGTATTCCTGCCTTCCAGAGGAGTAACACCATAATGACAACAAAGAACACCATGAGAAAAGGCATTGTTTGCCCCCTTAATTAAACACACTCTCTATATAACGACCATTTGGAAAATTTATTTAGTTATCTTTCAATTAAGGCCTACTTGCAGTTCGCCTGCCACGCTTTGTTATGCGCCAGGATGTCGCGCTTCGTCTGCCTGTCCAGTACATCCCAGTCGTGCGCTGCTGTGCAGTAGATGGGTTTAACCCAGTCGCAAGACGTATCGGCTACCTCAACCCTTACGGGTCCAGTTGTCCCGCAGCTCGCGATCAACATCGTCGTCAGACATATGGTTAACAGTCTGCTGTACATTGCTGGCCTCTTTCGTTGCTTCTACCCGGCGTTCGGCTGCTGCGACCGTTGCCGCTGCGTTATCTTTGGTGCGCTGCTGGTCGGCTTTCGCTTCAGCTTTGCTGGTGCCGCGAATATGGCCCAGGCCAAAAGCGCCTGCAATGGCGGAAATCACCAGTGCGGCCAGCCCGATTATCGTTTCGATACCCACTCTCACCTCACACCAAAACTGATTTCGCCAGATTAAACAGCGCACGGCGTTTATCCAGCCCGTTGCGGCCGCCATTGATTAACAGTGTCACGCGCTCAATGTCGCCGGAATGAAGAAGGCAACCGCGGGAGGCATAGAACCATGCGGCAGAGCGCGCGGCGTATTCATCCTTTTCAAGCAGCTCCGGATGAGTAACAAGGTCCAGTTTCAACGCCTGGCCACAACTGCGATAGTTGCTCAGGCCGGTAATCTGTTTCAGCCCACGACCGCGATATTTCCAGCCATCACCAGCGACCTGATTGCCAAGGTGTTCTTTTCCCCACTCACCACCGTATACCAGATTGGCGATCGCTTTCTGGTTTGCCGGTTGCGTTGCCGTTCTGCCAAGTGCGGCGGATTGCTGTTGAGTGATGCGGTGGCTGCCGAACGTCGGTACCAGGTTTTCAACCGCGTAATTCAGGTTCTCCACCAGTCGGGTAAATCTGGTGCTTTCATGCCCCATCTGGGCAATAAACATGGCCTGATCAAGCGGTGCGGTGATGCCGTATTCCTTCATGGCGGCGTCGATATGCGGAAACCAGCGCGCAGCTAATCCGGCGCTGATACCAGCCGCCTTCTGAAATTGTGATTGGTTCATTAGTGCCTCAGATGATCAACCAGACGTGCAACGTTGCCTTTGACGGCCACCAGCACGGAAAGGAATATGATATTGGCCGCAATGGTGGCCCATGATGAATGCGGGTAGATCCCACACAGGTACGCCAGCGGTACAGCGCTGTAAGTGACGGTAATCAGCCAGGCTAAACGCGAAATCCATGGCCGATGCCGCGAATCACCACGGCGGTAAAACATCAGAGTAATTACAACTCCGGCGCAGAGCAGCGCGTTGATAGTTGCTGTTGGGTCATTTAGTACCACCTGAACCTCCCCGGCGCGTTATCAGCGCCACCAGCGAGCCGATGTCCTGCTTGTTCAGGAACGTAAGGATTTGAACGGCTAACGCAGAAGCTATTACGGCACCAATAGCATCCAGAGGCTTCTCGGTGTACCCCGTCCAGGATGTGAGTTTTGCCCCCAACAACCCCGAACAAAGAATGCCGACGATATACGACACGAAGAAGTATGCCAGGCGACGTAACACACTCAGGTCAGCCGCTGTCGCTATGTAGAATACTGCGCCTGCAAATGCTCCAAAAACAACACCGTAATCAGTTCCGGTCAATAGACCGTAAACACTGGCTCCAGTCAAAGCTAAACCGGCCAGCCCTGTGCCGGAAAATGGATCGGACATAGGTCTCCCCTCATATAGCTGTGTATCCTCTCAGTAATGAGGGGAATAAAAAAAGCCCGCACGGGAGCGGGCAACGAATGCAGATATTTATTTTTTTCAATTTCAGAACGAAGATTATCGGCAGTATTGGGAAAGACTTTAGACAATAAAAACCCGGCGCGGTGGCCGGGCAGAAAGTTTATAATTCTGGCTTGATACGGCCAAAAACTTTTTCAATGCCGGCCTCATACTCCTCTTTGTTGTCGCTCATTGCTGCAACGCCAAGAAGTTTGCCGATGTGTTGTCGTAAGGCCTTGACGCCAATTTCAGAAAGGAAGAGGTGTAACTTATCTGATTGCTTTCCATTCTCATCCCTACTGGCGCGAATTTGCTCTAATATCTTCCCCTTACTCTTAGCCAGTGGGACGTAAATTTGCATATTAGTCAACTGTCCAAAGCGGATCGGCCTGCCTTTTTCCGGACGATTAAGTCCATATAACCGATACCATTCCTCATACAACTCGTCGGGAAACTCTTTCTCATATTGGCGGGCTTCCTCTCGTACAAATGCCTTAAAAGCATCGATTACCTCTTGAACTTCAGGTCGATAACCGGCCAATGCATAGGCTACGCCTTTTATACCTGATTTAGCGGAAGCATTTATTAGTTTTTGAGCTGTATCGGCAGCAGGGATTCTAGACGGTGGCAGAGCATCGGCACTTTTTGCATCTATCAGCGCCTTTCCGATATCAACGATCACATCAATATCAAACCCATGAGCGTTATTGATGTTTTTGGACTGCCCACTATATTGAAAATTAATAGGATTTTCAATTTTCGCTTTTAAACTTGGACCACCAAACTCCTTCATGTAACCAGCGCTTAGTAGTTTATCGACATCCCTTGCGAAGTTGCCGATACCTAAAAGTCGAGCAAGTCCAGCCTTAGTAACTACTGCGGTTTTCGATTCATCACTTAAGACATAACACTCAGCATCTATTCCAAATTCATCTTTGAAATTACCCATATGGGTGGCTTTGTGAATTTTATCCCTCCACCTTGCAGCAGCAGCCTTTTTGGCAATGTCAGAACGCTGCTCTTTAGTAAGAGACTTCGCCCTGGCAACCCCGCCCTTAGCTTTACCCTTTGGATCTTTCTTGTCGCCTGACATATGCAAGCACCTTTCTGTAAAACATGCTTGCATAGTCAAGAGCATATAAAAGGCCGACGGATGGTAGCCTTCAGTAAACGAATGTTGTAGTGCTTAATGGTCCACCATCGAGGATTCGAACCTTGAACCACAGAGGTAGAAGCTCCGTGCACTGACCAGTGGAAAAAAAAGACCAGCATTGGGTTGCTGGTCATGGGTCATGCAGTTGTCTCTGCGAAGCGGGTGTCTCCCCACCCAGTATTTTCAGTATCGAGAGCATTATCGAATGCCACTTTAACTATAGCATCGCGGTAAAAAATCGCTTTGCCATATTCCTATGGCTCACACTCGGAAGGTTCTGTGACCCATCGTGTAACTCATGACGCGGATATGGCAAAGGCACGCCGGATCACGACCAGAAATTTTAATTAAATAGCTTGCGAATGGTGCCGATAACCTGATCACCAAATGATGATGTGTCATCTTTAAGCGTACCAGTCAAAAATGGATAACGAGGAAAACCATTAATGCATAAAAAATTGAAGTTAGCAGGAGCATTTTTATTAGCTATTTCTTCTCTTCCTGCATACACAGCTGACAAAATTGACGGCTGGATCTTTCTGACAAATACAAACAATTTCAACTTCTATGGTAAGGAACGTTCATTGACTGAAAACAAAGGTATTCGGTCAATAATCATACAAGAAGTTCCAATTTCCAAGAACTCCAGTGCGAAAATTCTCTACTCTCATTTCACCATTCCTTCTAAAGCATGCAAAAATGAGTTTGGTGAAATAACAATGTATGAAATGAGCGGAAAAGTTGCTGGAAAATATGATTATGTTAAAGGTGGCTCAAGTGCAGCCGCTTACATAGCTGATCTTGTCTGTGGAAATTAATGAATTAGCTACAAAAACCCGCACTAAAGCGGGTTTAATTTCATTTGGTCGCAATAATCAACTGTGGAAATCATACAGGACATTTTTATGCAAAGTCAACCCTAACATGCAAAAATGCGTCGTCATTTGCTTCGATCATATTATTAAGTTGTTGCCTTCTCGAATTCGACAGCCGCTTGACATTCCCACTTGCGCAGCGTGTCCACAAGCATTTCAAAGAGTGGTTTCCAGTTACGCGACCATGATGACTGATGAAGGTCAGGGAGTCGCTTCAGAATGACGCGATATACCGTCGCCGAGGAGATAGCAGAGAAGCCAATACCAGAGCAACGTTCACACGTTTTGAAAACTGGTACGCCACGTTCCTTCGTTGCTTTACGGTCCACCACTTCACCTATGCCGCCGCAACGACAACGGGCGCTTATCGTTCCCTTGCCTTCGCAAACATCACAGACCGCCGGTACAACCTCTGTTACCTCTGTCCACAGCTCCCAGTCAGACGGACGAACGGCACGGGAGCGGCTGGCCCAGTATGGCGCTTTACCCCAAGGGTACGAAACCTTGCGGGTGACCTGCTCTTTAGTGGTCCGGCCGGTACCACAACAGCTGTGACACATCACGCTGGTAGCCGCCGAACAGGAATACTCCGCGAAAGCAAACTGCGCCAGCGTCAACATGCAGGCTCCGAGCTTATCGCCAGCGGCTTTGCGGACATTTTTAGGGGCGTTTTTAATGGCAAACTGCGCCAGCGCCTGAACTGCGAGTTGTTCATCTGTTTTGCTAATGCCGGCTTTGCCGAAGAAAGCAGCCAGGCCGAAGCGCGCACGGCTGCTGGTGGTGCCAATGGCCGCCATAACATCAGTGCCGGTGAGACGATCCGGAGAGGTTCCCTTTACATCTTCGCTGATATGCATTCCCTGAGGACTAAAATGTTTAAGTGCTGCTTCCAGTTTCATGTGCCCCTCTGCTTTGATTCAATTCTGATGTAATTACGGAAGATGCGGTAATCCACCAGCACCGATCCCCGGTAGCGGTAAATGCGAAGGCGCTGCCAGCGCGCGCGTAGTACCTCAAGCGTTTCTGGCTTCATGTGGCCTCCCCGATGATAATTTGCCCGGTTTCTCCCCAGATTTTGGTAACCCGCCCGTCCCAGACATGGCTATCCTCGTCAAACACTGCATCCAGCAAAGCTTTTTCCAAGTTGTCTTTGTCCGGCTTTTGTTGATGAGGCTGGCCGACATATTGCTCCCGCTTTGCCTTGCTCCAGCTCTTTGGCATGGGGATAACGAAAGTGACGTGATATCCGGCTTCAGGCAATTTAATGCCCAGCAGCCGGACCTGCTCTTTGTATGCCCAGTAAGCAGCCGTTGCCGGGCGTTTATGCCATCGGTCTCGCTGGGTCATTCGTGGTTTGCCAATCGGCGTAATTTCGTAAATTTTCATGCGGGCACCACCAGCCCGCGGCGGGCAACTTCAATCACTGTCAGAACAATCGCGCGGTCCATAAGCTGCCGGCGCTCTTCCCTGTTCAGCTTATTTCCGTTATCAATGCTGTCATGACAGCAAACGCAGAGCGCAGCTGTCGCACAGTCATCGGTTTTTAATCCCATGCCTTTCCCTTCGTTCCGGTGTGCCACCTGCGTTCCCCATGCTCCACAAAGAACACAACGCTCGATCTGCCCAACGGCGGCAAGCCATTTTTTGCTGCGATAAATAGCCATGCTCACCCCCATATCCGGTTTTGCCACCGGCGATTTATACGCGGTGGTTTATTGCCTTCAGGCAGCCGGGCGCTGACGGTCCAGGTGATGTAATCGGAGTTCAGGCTGCGCTCTACCTTTACGCCGCGGCGCCGGTATTCCGCCATGAGTTCTTCGGCTTGCTGGGTTGTGCAATCGGTATGATGAAACCAGGTATGCTTCATCCCCATCACCCCGCGAAGCTCATGAGCTGCGCAGCGGCGTTCTCCGCCTCGCCCTGGTCTCTGAACGCTTTTGACAATATCCAACGCCAGAGGACATCGAGCGCGGCCTTGTACAGCTGCTGGAACTCAATTTCGTCCATGTTGGCGAATGAAATACTGCGTGGGTGCTTCTGAAGTGTGCCATCCGGAAGTTTGATAGCGTCGTAATGCCCGGCCTGAATAGTCACCCAGGCGCGGTATGCATCGAAAGATTTACAGAGGCTGATCCCGTTTGTTACGCGGCGGCTCGCAACCTGCACAAGATAGTGCTCAGCGGCATCGAGCAGTGCGCTTTCGTTTCCGCCATAGGAAGCCAGGAATTTAGCGTAGCCGGTAACCAGCTTGCGCTCGTTGGAGGAGATTGCGCCGCCGGTAGGCTCCCAGTATTCGAAGCCCAGATTCAGCAGAGCGAAGAAGCGGCGATGAAACGCAGGATTGCGTACCTGTTTGAAGTCGGCCACCAGCACGGCGCCGAGCTTGATTTTTGATTGCAGCAAATCGCTGGTCTCCGGCGTAGCCGGGATCAGGATCCCTGAGGACTGCTTAATGAGTTGTAACTGCGCCATGGTGTTCACTCCGTGGCGCATCGCGGTCAGGTTGCTGGTTGTTCAGGCCAGCTCAAGAATTATGATTGCGTACGTAGTGACAAGTCAATTTTTAGAAGCCATTTCCCTTACAATTTCCATAATGGTTTCTTTGGACCAGTAACGATCATCCCTACTTAGTTTTCTGTGAGTTATGGAGCTATCTTTGGTGGAAATTATATAGCGCTCTTCCGCCCCCAACTTGAAGGACAGCAACTCCCTTCCCATCGGTTATGGTCACTCGCAGATCTGACTGAACTACACCCTCCACGGAATCCCCCTGAGCGACATACAGACGCGATTAGAAATTGTCGGCAGCAGCATCAAAGGGATTCGCAAATTGCGGTATTCTGAAAATGCGCGCTACCCCTGAGTACACCCTTAATAGAACCAGTCGTCTGCACTTTCCCAGGTTTCCTGAAGGATACCTTCAACCGTCTTCTTCGCTTCCTTTGCCCCACCATAAACGCTTAACCCATCCGAACCAGCACGACGAACAACCAGACTGCAATCCTCGAACTGATTCCGGAGCCGTTTTAGCAGTTCTTTTTCCAGCGCTGGCATTGCTCCATCAGGAAGTTTCTTTGTGCGATCAATGGTTAACTCAACTTTCATGGTGGCCTCCTTTGCGCATACTGTGTTTTTATACAGTAACCCGCAAACTCAGAATGATCAACCTGTTAAGAGCACAAAATGTTAAAAACATAAACTTTTAGACATAAAAAAACCTGCCGAATAAGGCAGGTTATTTGTTGCTTTTACATACGTTGCTTAATAGCACTGGAATATGGTGTTGAACTTTGACTCTGTATTATAGGTTCCGTAAAACCCAGCCATCTTTCCTATTCCCTTGCTATACATCATGCTCCCTGAATAGCCAATAATCATATTTTCTTTCGCAATATTCAGTATAGGACTATGGAAAACCTCACCGTTTCCAAAATTTTCAAACATAATATCGAAACGATTACCGTAATCAATAATCACAGTCCCTGATGGAGACTGGCTATCAAGTTTTGCTTCTTTATAATTCGTGATGCTGCATTTTTTTGTGGCAGCACCAGCCGGATTGTTGAGATTGGTAGCAACTGGAGATTCTACATATCTTGTTTGTTCTTTAATCACGCAACCTGATAACACTGGAAGCACCATGCCCAGAAGAAGGAATTTTTTCACGATTAGTCCTTTGATATATTTCTGACAAGATTATTCCTCAGCAGAGTGTCGAGAAAAAGCTGAAGCCTAATAATTAGGATTTTCCTCAGATAGGATAGCAATATTAACCACAATACGATATCGCTTGTCATCAGGCCGCCAACTCTCTTGGCACACAAAGATCAGGAAGATTCGCCCTCACCAGCGCCTCAGCGAATGGCGGAGGCACAGCATTGCCGCAACGGATTAATGAGAAAGAAAAAACCCGCCGAAGCGGGTTTGCTTTGCGTCACTAATGAAACTTCTCTTACAGCGAATCACGAGCGAAGCATTCTCGCGCACGTTGCGTTGCTAAGGCTACGGGGTTGAATGGCTCTCCGTGCCCATTTAAGTTGGTAAGCGGTGTTTTGTTGAACGGTTTTTGAGACGAAGATAGAATCAAACAAAACATTAAAAATGGAATATTAATTATGGATAAGAAAACCGCATCGCTGGGCTTTTCTGCTCTGTTTGTTGCGAGTGTCGCTTTTGCTGAAACTACAAGTAACTGGGTTGAGGTTACCACAGCTGATGATGGCGTTTTTTCAGCAAAAGCAGGGACATACAGGAATGTTAAAGGTGATTCATCTGCCTTGTTCATGTATCAAACAAAAAATAAAAAAGTAGAGTATTACAAAGTTAGTATTAAAGATGCCGACTGCGATAGTGGATATGGAGAGATAAAACTCTTCTATATGGATGGGAAGTTAGCTTTCAAAGGTGATTATGTTGCCGAAGGGAACAGCGTCGGCGCTGGTATTGGTGATTTTATGTGTGCCGTTAGAGGTGCTGCTAACTCACAAAAACGTTAAAGGAGGGGGCTATTGTTAAAACAATAGCTCATAATCCATATCAGAAAAATACTGATTCCGCCATTTCTGGATAAAACCCTTTACGCTCCGGCCATAGAGAATTACTTCTGTGCTCTGCTGGGGATTTAGCCATCATTCAACCTGCTGTTGCGGCGGCAACTCATCACTATTACTTACAGGTTGGCTACCCTGAAGATTGGCGGCGCGGCAGGCATTCCAGCCGCAACGAAAAGTGACATCAAAGTTGTCCTCTTCCATGAACCTACACTTGTACTCTTCGCGTGTCAGCTCACCAGGAACAGATACCTGCGCTGGCGGGGCGGAGTAAATACTCGTCCTCAATGCCCTCAACGGGTTTTGAGAAGCCGATAAAATTACCGTTATGCCAAGGTTAAGGGCCGTATGGCTCAACGGTCACACGACGCCAGCAAAGAATGGCAGTCCCCGCTTCGAGCGATTCCAGCGCTAACTTCATCACAGCAAGCGCCCGCATCTTCGTTTACGATGCCAGGCGTTGCATCGCGCTCTTCTTCAAGCTCCGAAATGGTCTTCAGGAGCTATTCTTTTAGGGTATTGCTCATGATGCTGCTCCTTTGCGAAGTTGGGCGGCGAACTCGCGGGCATCATCACCGCTGATATCTGCATGCATCTCTTTGGCGAACATCTCCACTGCTTGCGCCCGAACTTCAGCTAGGAAAGTATCGGTGGCCGGGGTTTCTCTACGTTGCATTACGACATTTATCGCCTGCTGTAAGCCCACATCAGGCCTCATGGAGCCGCGCGTGTTGAATGCGTCCAAAGCCAACAGCATTGTTTCGCTGTCAGTTGCCGGGACTTTTTTCAGCCCCGCATTCTCCGCAGCCAGCGCAGCGAGCTTGGCTTCTGACTCGGCAAGTTTCTTACGCAAACCAAGTTCACAGCTATGCGCACCGCTGCGCCCCCTCTCAAAAGAAAATCCGCAGTCACAATAAAAAACGTTGTCTTTCTCGGTAATCATGCCGCCGCCTTGTTGTGTGAAAAACGTTTCAGGTCAAAGTCGATTGTTGCCCGCAGGTCACGGAAGATACCGCAGCGCCCGTGGCGAACTAGACCACCCTGCTCCACCGCTACGCGGAGATATTTATCCGCTGTGGTCCGGTGAAGGCCGAACATCGCAACGACGTCATTCGTGGTGATGCGCCCCTGCTCCTTCACCAGTTCGATAATTCGGTTGATGATCAGGGCGCGTTCTCTGTCGGTTTTCTTTCTGGCCATCGGTTATTCCCTCCCTGTCAGCTGCTGCACGAGATTTCTGTGGCGACCAATAACACGAACCGCGTCACGCAGTTTGGTCAGTTGCTCCAGCTTGTTTCTGGTGCGGCGGATTTCGCGAGAAATGTCCCGCACCGCTGGTACCGCTTCGACTGCGTCGCACCCTTCGGTGAACGAGGGGATTTCACTCACGATCTGTTCGACTGGTTTTGCTTCTTCCGGCGCGGCAGGTGCCTCCGGTACCGGTTCTTGCTTAAGGGGTTCTGTAACAACCGCAAGGGACCAGGTAACGCCTTTGCCCTTCCCGTTCTTCACCACAACGCCCTGGCGCTCCAGCGCGCGAAGAACAGAGACCATTCCGCGGGCATTGCGATTGACGGCCGCAGCCAGCGAAACTGTCGTCATTGCCCCTTGCTCACGCAGCTGCTGTCGGACGACATCAGGATCAACGGGTTCCGGCTCCTCACCTTTCAGACGCGGCGCCGGATGAACAGGTGCCTTTGGCGTTGACTGCTGAGACTGACCTTTCACGGTACCGAGGAACCAGCCGCCGTCTCCAAAATCGCATAACCCCTGATCACGCTGCTCACGTAACATGGTGAGCGCATCGACCGGGTCGATATCAAGACGTGCAGCAACTTCGCGGTATGTCGCCCGGCCCATTTTTTCCAGTGCTTGAATTACGGTTTCCATGGTTTTTCCTCTGAAATTATTTAACAGGACGCAGATGCGACACGTTTTTTCGATAACTTTCCCAGTCGAAATTCACCCAGATACCGCCATCCATCTGAAGACGATCCATAACGCGAGCGCCCAGGGTGTTCACCAGTTCGCCGTGGTTCAGATTGGTCAGGATGCCGACCGGACGCATCGAGGAAAGTCGACGGTCAATAACTTGATTGATGATGACCTTCTCGCCACTGGAGCCGCGCTGAATACCGACCTCATCCAGCACCAGGAGATCAACGTTACACAGGTCGTTTAGCAGGGACGATTCGGACTGCCCGTCGTCGTAGCACTCGCGAACACGGAGCATCAGGTCGGGGATGGTCACTACCAGAACCGAGTGGCCTGCACCCAGCAGGTGATTGCCAATTGCCGCGGCAAGGTGGTTCTTACCGGTTCCTGGCGCTCCACTGAATACAAAGCTTGCGAAGCTGCCGCCGCCGAAGTTCTGCGCGTAGCTTTTTGCCATGCTGTATGCCTGGCGCTGCTCCGGCCCTTTCACCTCGTAATTGGCGAACGAGCAACTGCGATGCAGTGCCTGGATGCCGGCACGACCAAAAATCTTTTCTGAGCGGGCGCGCTGGTTCATCTTGTCGATTTCTCCGGACCGCTTACGACCTTCGGTTTCCTGCCACGCCTGCCACTCTTCAACGCTGGTGAATTTTGGCTGAACGCTGGCCGGGATAATTTTCTTCAGGCGCTCAAGTGCGCTTCCAGTACCAATCATATTTTTCATCGCTACCCCCTGACCCCTGGTGGGATGGATTTATCTGGACGAGAAATGGCATTCAGATCGCGCATACCTGATGGCGCCGTCACTTCCCAGGCTTCCTCATAGTGTTTCGAAGGGCCATAAAACGTTGCCGCCTGCTTCACGTACTCCGTATTCAGCTTCCCTGTAGCCCTCACGAACTCAGCGTAACGCCGGGTGCCGTCAAGCAACTCCTGAACTGTGGCACCTGTTTTAACCCTGGCCTTCCAGGCTTTGCAGGCGTCAGCCTTGCTGTTGCCGCCTGAACGCTTTGGATAAATCGCCCATGCCTGTTCGAAGTCGTCAGGGTAGGGATTTTTTTTCTGAGAGGTCACACCATCGGAGGAGTCATCACTACCTGGGGGTGTGGCGGAGCCATGCCCCAAAATGTTTTCTTCTTCCTGTTCCTGTTCCTGTTCCTGTTCCTGTTCCTGTTCCTGGTTAAGGAACGGTTCCAAAACCCTTTCAGAACCCTTTAGTTTTGCGCCTCCGAAATGAGCTATCGCATCATTCATAATCCGCGCCAGCTCTGGCTTGACGGACGACTTATCCGGCACCTGTGAAAATAAGCGCATGGCCGCTATACCCTGATTGGGATTCTCAACAGGGTTCCAGCTCATGAAGTTCCTGATCAGAACCCATTTCGTGGTAATATCACGCGTTGCGAAACCGTTCTTGGATAGTTCATCAAACCCTTTCGAAACCCTTTCGGAACTCCAGTTAAGGTCTTCTGAAACGTATCCATCAGGCAGACGGAAACACCCAATCATGTTCGTGTGTTGTCCCGTGAGCAGGTACAGCGCAAGCAGACGAGCATCATCAGAAACTCGCCGCATTCCATCGCTTATCCAAAAAGATGTATGCACCTTGCCGTAATCACGCATAAAAACCTCTGAATGCTTAAAGTGCTGTCGGTTCGTCAGTTTTTGCTGAGTGCTTAAAGATCACCTCGACGCACAAAAAAACGCAGTCCTGACAGATGCATCCACCAGGCCCAGCAATAAGTGAGCCATTGAACTCGGTGCTTTTAACTCCGCAGAATGAGCACATGTAAAAATCTCGTATTTCTTTTTTACTAGCTGTTTTTTCTGTCATAATCCCCTCGTAATTTCGCCTTGAATTACATCGAAGGTCGGTTCCGTTGGCGCGGCCCGGCCTTCACCTCTTTCAGAACAGCCCCTGCTGCTTACCGCGCTTGATGCGCTTCGACTCAAACCGGTCTGCCGGCACAGTCTGTTTTTCAGCCCATAACTTCGCGTGACGCAAAACATCATCGAAAATCCTCCCCTTACGACTTGCCTGAGACATTCGCTTGTACATATCGACGGCCTGGAATGCCCCCCCCCTGCGCGACAGCTGCGGTGAAGCCCTGCCGGATAAGTTCTTCGCGAACGTGCTTTTCAATAAATTCGACATGATTCACTGCACACCTCACATGACGCCCGGGCCCATGACTGCGAGACCACTCAGAACCTGAACAACAGCCTCGCCAGGCAGAAGCGCCAGCAGGTGTTCAATGCCCTCCCTCACCTCTTTCACCAGCTGGTGCTGCGGCGCCCTCAGAATCACCGCGCGTTTCGCTTCCCCGATCTCCTTCTCCATCGCTGCATAACGCGTCATAAAGCAGTCCTGAGGTACCAGGCGGCCACGGAACTCAAGCGGTAGAACGGCGATGATCGCGGGCGACAGCTGGCTGATGTTTTTGCGCGCATACTCCGTATCACCATCGAGCCAGCGGAAGAGTTTCTGACGCTTACGGCTCAGGTCTTCGGGAAATTCCAGCCCGGCGCCGCCCTGTCGTTCCCACTCCTCAACGATGATCCCGGCAACGACATCCTGGTTATCCAGTGACGCGGCCCAGGCACGAACGGCATCGCGGATCTGTTCGTGCTTATCTGCCGCGCCTGGCTGATTGCGATTTATCATCGCAACCGGAGTTAATCCGGTATTTTGTTGATATGAAATGGCGTGCATGTTCAGGACTCCTGTTTTGGCAGCCCGTCTGTGGGATTTGGATATGCTTCGGGATCAATTTCATGAGGGGTAACCACCCAGCCCAGGAGCTGGCATAACGGGATGATGCGTTTCTGTGGAATTCCATTTTTATAAATCCACTTCCCGACAGCCTGACCGCTGATACCAAAATGCTTACCAATAGAGGCCCGGGAAGCTGCGTTACTAATTTTTTGCTGAGTTTCTTTGTTCATGTGCTCTCCTTTTGTAGATGGATCGAAGCATACATGACGAAAGTTTATGTTTCAACAAACGAAAGATATTGTTTTAGTGCTGAGCGAAACCTTAGGTTGTAAAATGTGCGTATGAATGAGATTAACTACCCAGTGTTTGCCAAGCGAATTCAACAGGTCATGACAGAAAACGGCTGGAACAAATCCGATCTTGCCAAGAAAGTCATGCTCTCTCACACGGCTGTGCAAAATTGGGCCAAAGGGAAAAACGTTGCGAGTGGTGAAAGACTAAAACGGTTAGCCGCTGCCACGGGTAAACCCGAGCACTGGTTCTTTCTCCCCATAGAAGAAATTGACTCCTCCGAACGCTCTCAGAGGGAGCTGGACGAAACTGAATTAGTGATGCTTTCTCTCTTCAATCAGCTTCCCGAAGCTGAGAAGCTACGTCTTATCCTTCATACGAAAGGCGTCTTGAATGATTTAGAGCTGCTCAAGAACGACGTCTACGACCTGATAAACAACAACCACAAATAAATCTTTCATCACGATAAATCGAATGGCACCTGAACGGTGCCTTTTTTTTGCCTCGATACGAAATTTATACTTTCACATCACTTTACAAGCGAAACTTAATGTTGCATCATTGAATTCATCGACAACAAGCGCACCGTTGTCAGGTTAAGAAATGTTCCGCCAGCCTGGCGACAAGGGCAAACAAGAGGGAATCATCATGGTTCATCAGCACTATGGCACCCAGACGGTCAACCGCGGCGCAGTTATGCCAGGCATGCTCGTCAAACACAAAGATTCAACCTGGACCGCGTCTGCTAATGCACGAGGCCGTCTGTATCTTCACCGTGGCGTCGAACGCACCTACACCAAAGATTTGCTGGTTGAGGTCTATTTAAACGGCGTTGGAAATGGCCTTAGCCATTAACGGAGGGCGTTATGCAGGAAAAGAAATGCGCGTACTGCCGCAAGCCGATCGAGCAAGGGAAGGAAGTTAAAAACAAACTGCTCTTCATCCACGGCTCGCAGTTGAAACGCGAACAACGTGATTACTGTTCTGTGCGTTGCGCTTCGTTCGACCAGATGGCTCACGAAGCATAACGTAAAAACCCGCCGAAGCGGGCCTATACGTCCGGTGACACCGACCAAAGTTACACCGGAATTTATACCAAACCAAAAACACCCCCAATGGGCGCTATTTCTGGCCCGGGGATCTTACATCCAAAAATGAGGATCTGACATGGAATTTTTCCATCTGCTCAAAGCCAGTCAGAAATCTGGCAAGAAAGATGCGGTTATTTGGTTCACTGCGAAAAGTGCAGCCCGCGCCAATCTCCAACTCGATGTTGCACTGGAAGAAGCAGGCATTGAAGAAACTGGCCGCGGTAAAGACTACGCCAAACCGATCCGCACCGATTTCCCCGTATATAACGACCTTCCGGAAGAAGGCACTGTGGATTACACCTGGTGCGAGCGCTACGCACTCCAGGACGATGGACGCACCTGGCTGCCAAAGGCTGTTGCTGAGTCGACTAGCCCTGTGGACAACACTTCCGCTCCGGAAACGACCGTTAAAGTCGAAACTATCGACGAGAGTGTTACGCTTGAAAACCGTACTCCAGCAGTCCGTTTTGCCTTCCACCTGACCTGCGACAAATATCAGACGCATATCAGTAAAGAGCAGCAGCTGGCTGCCAGCGAAATGTCGCTGGATGAAGGCAACACCTATCTCCAGAATCTGCTCCTGGCGAAGAATGACACCCCTGAAGTTGCCGAACTCAGCCTGAGCGCTGAATGGAAACTGGTCCAGGCGATTAAGCAGGTATTCGCGCCAGATGAAGAGCACGAAGTAAAGCTACTTGCTGCTTTCATGGCCGACTGGTTGAGAGTTGATGCCGGTGACCGTAATGAGGTAGTGAGAGAGTGGAAGAACGGAAAGCTTACTCTGCTCAAATCAGAAAGAACCAGCGACGCCGGGGTTGAAACTGATCAGCATATCGCTATTGATGACGGTATCCAGATCGGCGAGCACGACGATGAAAACACCCGTTATCCAGTGTGCAGAATGCCCTTCCGCAAACAACTTCTTTCACAGTTCACCACCGACGAAATGCGCCACCACGTAACCCGCGAGGAGTACGAAGCTATCAGCACGCTCGAGATGGACACTGACAACAGCTACGTTCAGAACCTGCTGCTGGCGGCAGAAAACTGCGAAGAGGTTAAGGGTTACGATACCAAAGACCTTTGGCGCTATACCGACGCCATTCGCAAGGTGTTCAGCCAGGAGAAGCGTCACGAACTCGCTTTGGTTCTTCGTTTCACCAAAATATGGACTGAAACTGATTACATTGACCGTGGCATCCTGGCGCGCGAATGGGCTGCCGGAAACCGCATCAGCAGCGTGCAGCGTACTGATTCCGGCACTAACGCTGATGGCGGCCATGTTACTGACCGCGGCGAAGGCGCACACCATACGCTGGACTCTCTCGATCTCGAGATCGCCTGCGCCCTGCTGCCGATGGACTTCAACCCACACGAAATACCAGGCAGCGTTCTGCGCCGCGCGAAGGAAATTGTCGCTAAAAAAGAGGAGCCGTGGAAATCATGGAGCAGCATTCTGCGCAACCAGCCCGGCGTTCTGGCGGTTAACCGGACGGCAATTTTTAACCTGGTGCGTATCGCTCCTGAGAACATCCACAAGACGCCTGCTGCTCACTTGGAATTTGTTAATCGAACGATGACAACAAATTTCAATTCGACAACAGAGTTAATGCCGCTGCCTTCTGCCGCTCCAGGTATTTCACGTGAAAACGTGGGCAAGCAGCTGGCAGCCGAACGTGGTGAGTTTGTCGAGGGTATTAGCGACCCAACAGATCCGAAATGGGAAATGACCCAGCGTGTGGCCACCACTACTCACGAAGAGAATTTACAACGGATTCGTGAAGAAGGTGCGCGCCGCCGCGCCGAGGAAGCGAAAGGACAACCGAAAATCACAAGTATGGGCAACGGCATATTTTCCATTGATGCCCTGCTCAACCAAAACGCCTCAAATGAAGCCGAAAAAACGGAAAACGCAGCGGAGACCACCAGCGATGTGCAGATGGAAACGACTCAGCCAGAGAAAGTCGAAAATACTGATCCGGTACAACCAGGCGAAGGCGCTGATGCAGTTGATACGCAAGCAGTTACCGTAGCTCCGGTAGAGATACTGGCCGCTGCCGCGCCAAGCCTGGCGAATCAGGAACAGGCCGGTGATCACCAAAAAACAGATTCTGCCATCAAGGAAGAGCCAGAACCTGCTCAAAGCGAACCAGAATCGGCACAACACGAACCAGAAGTGCATCAGGAAGAACCATCTGTTGAATATCCTGCTTATTTCGAGCCAGGCCGCTATGAAGGTCTTCCGAACGAGGTTTACCACGCCGCCAACGGCATCAGCTCAACCCAGGTAAAAGACGCCCGCGTCAGCCTGATGTACTTCAATGCGCGCCACGTTGAAAAAACCATCGTCAAAGAGCGCTCCGCTGTTCTGGACATGGGCAACTTAGTGCATGCGCTGGCGTTGCAGCCTGAACAACTGGATGCGGAGTTCAGCATTGAACCGGTTATCCCGGAAGGCGCATTCACCACCACGCCGACACTGCGCGCCTTTATCGATGAGTACAACGCCAGCCTGCCGGCGCTGCTGTCTGCCGACGACATCAAGGTGTTACTGGAAGAGTACAACGCTACCCTGCCCGCTCAGGTGCCGCTGGGCGCTAGCCTGGAAGAAACAGCGCAGAACTATATGACGCTGCCAGCTAACTTCCAGCGTATCGATGCAGACCAGAAGCAGACGGCAACGGCAATGAAAGCCTGCATCAAAGAGTACAACGCCACCCTGCCGACGCCGGTTAAAACTAGCGGCAGCCGTGACGCGCTGCTCGAGCAGTTAGCGATCATCAACCCTGACATGGTGGCGCAGGAAGCACAGAAGCCACAACCGCTGAAAGTCTCTGGCACGAAGGCAGATCTGATTCAGGCCGTGAAGACAGTCAAACCAGATGCCGTGTTTGCCGACGAGCTGCTGGATGCCTGGCGCGATAACCCGGAGGGGAAAGTGCTGGTCACTCGCCAGCAGCTGGGCACCGCACTGAATATTCAAAAAGCGCTTCTGGCACACCCGACCGCTGGCATGCTGCTGACCCACCCGAGCCGCGCCGTCGAGGTGAGTTACTTCGGCTTTGATGAGGAGACGGGCCTGGAAGTTCGTGTGCGCCCTGACCTTGAGATCGACCTGGACGGCGTGCGTATTGGTGCTGACCTGAAAACCATCAGCATGTGGAACGTTAAGCAGGAAAGCCTGCGCGCCAGGCTACACCGGGAAATCATTGAACGTGATTATCACCTGAGCGCGGCTATGTACTGCGAAACCGCGGCGCTGGACCAGTTCTTCTGGATTTTCGTCAACAAAGACGAGAACTACCACTGGATCGCCATCATCGAGGCATCCGCAGACCTTCTGGAACTGGGCATGCTCGAGTACCGAAAAGCAATGCGCGCTATAGCAACCGGCTTCGACACAGGGGAATGGCCAGCGCCAATCATCGACGATTACATCGACGAACTGAACGACTTCGACCTGCGCCGCCTTGAAGCGCTGCGTACTCAGGCATAAGGGGAATGATGATGGAAAACATGAATATCGTAACTGCTGAGCAGCAGGCTCCAAACACTATCTCTGCCAGCAACTCAATTTTCAACGTTCAGGCACTGGGTCAGTTGCAGGCTTTCGCCGGGCTGATGGCCCAGTCTGTCGTTACAGTACCGGCACACTTGGCAGGAAAGCCTGCGGATTGCATGGCGATTGTTATGCAAGCCATGCAGTGGGGCATGAACCCTTACGCGGTGGCGCAAAAAACTCACCTGGTCAACGGCCAGTTGGGTTACGAAGCGCAGCTTGTTAACGCCGTAATTACCAGTTCCAGTGCCATTCATGGCCGTTTTCATTATCGTTACGGCGGCGACTGGGAACGTTGCACCAAAACCAAAGAAGTGACCCGTGAAAAAATGGGTAAGAACGGTAAGTACACTGTTGCCGAACGCGTTCGCGACTGGACTGATGAAGACGAAGAAGGTCTCTATGTTCAAGTCGGAGCAATTCTTCGTGGTGAAAGTGAAATCACCTGGGATAAACCTCTTTACCTGTCGCAGGTAGTTACTCGAAATTCGCCGCTGTGGGTTTCAAAGCCCGACCAGCAAATAGCCTATCTCGGCGTGAAATATTGGGCGCGCTTGTACTGCCCGCACGTGATCCTAGGCGTTTACACGCCTGATGAGATTGAGCAGCCCACCGAAAGGGAAATTAACCCGGCACCGGTTCAGAAAATGAGCCTGGCTGATATCAAAGGTGAAAATGTAGTAAACACGCAGGATCCTCAGGAGCCATCTGTAAATATCGACACCCTGGCCCAGGATTTCCGCGAC